>NZ_JBLUQC010000012.1:0-207012 GCF_048068435.1 Pseudomonas sp. NY15437 | reverse complement strand
GAAACGACGCATCGCCGATGGTAGTGTGGAGTTTCTCCATGTGAGAGTAGGTCATCGTCAAGCTCCTATCCCAAGACCCCTGGTCAGCATCGCTGGCCGGGGGTTTTGCTTTTGCGCGCGAAAAACTGGAGCCATTGCCGCGTAGGCAAGCCAGGCGTGCGTCTATATGATGCGTGCCTGACTGTTGCGGGGGTGATATGCAGACCTTGCTGAAATTGCTGAGCGATGGCCGCTTTCATTCCGGAGAGGAGCTGGGTGCTCTGCTCGGAGTAAGTCGCAGCGCTGTCTGGAAGCGTCTTGAGGGGTTCGAGCGTGACTACGGTATCGTCGTACAACGGGTGCGCGGCCGTGGTTATCGCCTGGAGGAGCCGCTGAGTATCATCGCGCCGCGGGTTCACGACGGTGCGTGGCCGCTCGATGTTCTGTTCTCCATCGACTCCACCAATGCCGAGGTGCTGCGACGCCTATCCGCCGGAGCTATCGCGCCGTTTGCCATTCTGGCTGAGCGGCAGACTGCCGGGCGGGGTAGGAGAGGGCGTCAATGGGAAAGCCCCTTTGGTGCCAACCTCTATTACACCCTCGGTATCACGGTGCGCGGTGGTGCCCAGGAACTGGAGGGGCTGAGCCTGGTTGTCGGCCTTGCCGTTGCAAAAGCCATCCAGGCGCTCGGCGTGAAGGATGTCGGTCTCAAATGGCCCAATGACGTTCTGGTGGGCGGCAAGAAGATTGCCGGCATCCTGCTGGAGCTCACGGGTGATCCTGCTGACATCTGCAGTGTGGCAATAGGCATCGGCATAAATGTGAATATGCGTAAGGCCGAAGCGATCGACCAGCCCTGGACGTCGGTGCGTGAGGCGCTGGGGCGTCTGGTCGACCGCAATGATCTGCTGCAGGCGCTGGAGTCCGAGCTCGCGCATGCGCTCTCTCGCCATCGCGAAGACGGTTTTGCTGCCAGTCGCGAAGAGTGGGAATCCCTTCATCTGTGGCAGGGGAAACAGGTCACGCTGTCCACTGTCGCCAATAATATCGTTGGGCGTGCGCTCGGCATCGACGAGAGAGGCGCGCTGCGTCTGCTGGTCGATGGCAAGGAGCAGAGCTACAGCGGAGGCGAGCTGAGTCTGAGGTTGTCGGATGATTCTTGAGTTGGATTGCGGAAATAGCCTGA
This sequence comes from Pseudomonas sp. NY15437, assembly GCF_048068435.1. Taxonomy (NCBI): domain Bacteria; kingdom Pseudomonadati; phylum Pseudomonadota; class Gammaproteobacteria; order Pseudomonadales; family Pseudomonadaceae; genus Pseudomonas; species Pseudomonas sp. NY15437. Next base: position 205,847 of record NZ_JBLUQC010000012.1, on the reverse strand, counting down.
TCAAGTGGCGGGTCGTCAGAAAGCATGACCTGGTGACCATCGCCGGGGGCGTGGCTGATTCCGATCAGGCGCTGCTCGCGCAACTGCAGGCGAACGATGTGGTGGATATCCGCTATTGCCGCATGGTCAGTGTGCGTAGCGAGCAGGAGACTGATGCGCTGAGGGTCGGCCTGGAAGGCGCCTTCCCCATTAAGGTGCAGATTGCCACTCCGGCGACCGAGCTCAGCGGCGTGACGAATGGCTATCGTGAGTATCAACGCCTTGGCATGGATCGCTGGCTTGCTTTGGTGGCGGGGCACTGCCTGGCGGGCCGTGGATGCCTGGTGCTCGACCTCGGTACTGCGGTGACGTCGGACCTGGTGGATGGCGCCGGTAAGCATCTCGGGGGCTACATCGCTCCCGGCATGCCGCTGATGCGTAGCCAGCTGCGAACCCATACACGCCGTATTCGCTATGACGACGACGCTGCCCATGAGGCGCTGCAGAATCTGCTGCCAGGCCAGGAAACGTCCGAAGCGGTCGAGCGTGGCTGTGTGCTGATGCTGCGCGGTTTCGTACGGGAGCAGATCGAACTCGCCAACAGACTGCTGGGCGAAGATTGCGCCGTGTATCTCACTGGCGGCGACGCCGAACTCGTCAAGGACGAGTCGGCTCGTGCAGTCGTGCTTCCGGATCTGGTGTTTCTCGGCCTGGCGCTTGCCTGTCCGATCGAGTGAGTCTGATCGATGCGTTGGTTCTTCCTCTTCCTGCTTGCCCTCAACGTCTTCTATTTCGTCTGGCATCAACAGCAGACGCCGCTTCGGCCCAAGGAGATCGCGCCGCTCAGCCTGTTCCACAGCGAGCAGAAGAATATTCGGCTGCTCAGTGAGTCGGCCGAGGCGCCAAAGCGCCGTTCGGTAGAAGAGAAACCGGCGGCTGCCCCGGCCTCCGCCTGCGTGTACCTGGGCAGTTTCCCCGCTGAGGAGCGTGCCCGGCAGTTGGTGCAGCGTTTGCTGAGCCTCGATGTTCAGGCATCGGTTCAGGCGGTGGATGCCGCCGCCGGCGTCGACTATTGGGTGTACCTGCCGCCGCTGGCTTCGCGCCAGGCTTCTCTATGGCAGCTGCGCGAGCTGCAGGCACGCAAGATCGACAGCTACATCATCACGGAAGGGGATCTCACTGACGGCATCTCCCTGGGGATATTCCAGCGCAAGGATTCCGCGGACAGCGTCGTGGAGCGTTTGAAATCGGCAGGTTACGACGCGTTAGTGCGCGAGCTGGCTCGCTCGCAGCATGACTACTGGGCGCAGGTAACGCCCGAAAGCGCGCGTCTGGTGGATGACTCGCTGGTGCGTCAACTGGCCCCGGATTTCCCGGAACTGCAAAAACAAACAATGCCGTGTAAAAACGTTGCAAGCCCTCAGTAGTTTGAATAGAATGGCGCCCGCTTCACAGGGGTGGCCTGAAAAGGTCGAACGCTGGAAGCCGTTGTCGAAGAGCTAAGCTCAAGTTTTTTAAAGAAAAACAGTTGACAACGCGGTGGCAGGCTGTAGAATGCCGCCTCACTCGGAGGGGTTCCCGAGCGGCCAAAGGGATCAGACTGTAAATCTGACGTCTCAGACTTCGAAGGTTCGAATCCTTCCCCCTCCACCAGTTTCAAGCGTGAGCCGCAAGCTCCGCGGGTATAGTTCAGTGGTAGAACCTCAGCCTTCCAAGCTGATGATGCGGGTTCGATTCCCGCTACCCGCTCCAAGTTTGTTGCTTATGTCTTGCTCATGTAGCTCAGCTGGTAGAGCACACCCTTGGTAAGGGTGAGGTCAGCGGTTCAAATCCGCTCATGAGCTCCATCTCGCAAAGGCAGATATGAAAATATCTGCCTTTGTTTTAATGGTGACGTGACTTTCTCAATTCCTTACGGGAGGCGGTCAAGATGGCTAAAGAAAAGTTTGAGCGTAACAAGCCGCACGTAAACGTCGGCACCATCGGTCACGTTGACCACGGCAAAACCACTCTGACCGCTGCTCTGACCAAGGTCTGCTCCGAGACTTGGGGTGGCTCCGCTCGCGCTTTCGACCAGATCGACAACGCGCCGGAAGAGAAGGCTCGTGGTATCACCATCAACACCTCTCACGTTGAATACGACTCTCCGGTACGCCACTACGCTCACGTAGACTGCCCGGGCCACGCCGACTACGTGAAGAACATGATCACTGGTGCTGCCCAGATGGACGGCGCGATCCTGGTTTGCTCGGCTGCTGACGGCCCCATGCCGCAGACCCGCGAGCACATCCTGCTGTCCCGCCAGGTAGGCGTTCCCTACATCGTCGTGTTCCTGAACAAGGCCGACATGGTTGACGACGCCGAGCTGCTGGAACTGGTCGAAATGGAAGTTCGCGATCTGCTGAACACCTACGACTTCCCGGGCGACGACACTCCGATCGTGATCGGTTCCGCTCTGATGGCTCTGAACGGCCAGGACGACAACGAGATGGGCGTTTCCGCCGTGCGCAAGCTGGTAGAAACCCTGGACTCCTACATCCCTGAGCCGGTTCGTGCAATCGACCAGCCGTTCCTGATGCCGATCGAAGACGTGTTCTCGATCTCCGGTCGTGGCACCGTGGTAACCGGCCGTGTTGAGCGTGGCATCGTCAAGGTCCAGGAAGAAGTGGAAATCGTCGGCATCAAGGCGACCACCAAGACCACCTGCACCGGCGTTGAAATGTTCCGCAAGCTGCTCGACGAAGGTCGTGCTGGTGAGAACGTCGGCGTCCTGCTGCGCGGCACCAAGCGTGAAGACGTAGAGCGTGGCCAGGTTCTGGCCAAGCCGGGCACCATCAAGCCGCACACCAAGTTCGAGTGCGAAGTGTACGTGCTGTCCAAAGAAGAAGGTGGTCGTCACACCCCGTTCTTCAAAGGCTACCGTCCGCAGTTCTACTTCCGTACCACCGACGTAACCGGCAACTGCGAACTGCCGGAAGGCGTTGAGATGGTCATGCCGGGCGACAACGTGAAAATGGTTGTCACCCTGATCGCTCCGATCGCCATGGAAGATGGCCTGCGCTTCGCGATCCGCGAAGGCGGCCGTACCGTTGGCGCCGGCGTGGTTGCCAAGATCATCGAATAATCGATTGATCTTTCCCTCTCGGGCCGGCATAATGGTCGGCCTGACTTTGTTCTAGGCCAGTAGCTCAATTGGCAGAGCGGCGGTCTCCAAAACCGCAGGTTGGGGGTTCGATTCCCTCCTGGCCTGCCAGATTTCTCAAGATCTGGCACTTCTTTAAACGGGATTCCTAGCAGATGAATGCGAAGGTAGAAGCCAAAGAGTCGCGTCTTGATCTCTTGAAGTGGCTTGTGGTTGCAGTGCTGGTGGTGGTGGCTGTGGTTGCCAACCAGTATTACTCGGCGCAACCGATCTTCTATCGCGTTCTCGGTATTCTCGTCATGGCGGCTGTCGCTGGCTTCATCGCGCTGCAGACCGTCAAGGGGCGTGCATTCTTTACCTTGGCTAAAGAAGCTCGCGCCGAGATTCGCAAGGTTGTATGGCCGTCTCGTCAAGAGACAACTCAGACCACGCTGATCGTAGTGGCAGTAGTGCTGGTAATGGCGCTGGTGCTGTGGGGGCTCGACTCCCTGCTGGGTTGGCTGGTTTCCATGATTGTAGGTTAAGGGTGTTCCGTGGCTAAGCGTTGGTACGTTGTGCATGCCTACTCGGGTTACGAGAAGCATGTCATGCGCTCGCTGATCGAGCGGGTCAAACTGGCCGGCATGGAAGATGGGTTTGGTGAGATTCTGGTCCCCACCGAAGAAGTGGTGGAGATGCGGAACGGCCAGAAGCGCAAAAGTGAGCGCAAATTCTTCCCGGGCTATGTCCTGGTGCAGATGGAAATGAACGAGGGTACTTGGCACCTGGTCAAGGATACTCCTCGCGTCATGGGCTTCATTGGTGGTACTGCCGACAAGCCGGCGCCGATCACCGACAAAGAAGCAGATGCCATCCTGCGTCGCGTTGCCGATAGCGGCGACAAGCCGAAGCCGAAGACCCTGTTCGAGCCGGGCGAGACTGTTCGCGTGATCGACGGTCCGTTCGCTGACTTCAATGGCGTCGTCGAAGAAGTTAACTACGAAAAGAGCCGGATCCAGGTCGCCGTGCTTATTTTCGGTCGCTCTACCCCGGTAGAGCTGGAGTTCAGCCAGGTAGAGAAAGTTTAACTGGCACAATGAATCCCACACCCCGCAGCCCTAGGCTGCGGGGTTTTGTCGTCATTGGGATAAACGCGAAAGCAACCGGGGAGCCCGTCAGGGCGCTTGACCCGAATTTGGAGTAGCAAATGGCTAAGAAAATCCAGGCTTACATCAAGCTGCAAGTAAAGGCCGGCCAGGCCAACCCGTCGCCGCCCGTCGGCCCGGCTCTGGGTCAGCACGGCGTGAACATCATGGAATTCTGCAAGGCGTTCAACGCCAAGACCCAGGGCATGGAACCTGGTCTGCCGACTCCTGTGATCATCACCGTTTACAGCGACCGCAGCTTCACCTTTGAAACCAAGAGCACCCCGGCATCCGTTCTGCTGAAAAAAGCAGCAGGCATCACCAGCGGCTCCGCTCGTCCGAACTCCCAGAAAGTGGGCACCGTTACCCGTGCTCAGCTGGAAGATATCGCCAAGGCCAAGCAGGCTGACCTGACCGCTGCTGACCTGGACGCTGCCGTACGTACCATCGCTGGCTCCGCGCGCAGCATGGGCCTGAACGTGGAGGGTGTGTAATGGCTAAGCTGACCAAGCGTCAAAAGGCTATCGCCGAGAAAGTTGAAGCCGGCAAGCAATACGGCTTCGAAGACGCCGCCAAACTGCTGGCCGAGCTGTCGACCATCAAGTTCAAGGAGTCCGTGGACATCGCCATCAATCTGGGCGTTGATCCGCGTAAATCCGACCAGGTCGTACGTGGCGCCACCGTTCTGCCGAACGGCACCGGCAAATCCGTACGCGTTGCCGTCTTCACCCAGGGTCCTGGTGTTGAAGCTGCCCTGGCTGCTGGTGCAGACAAGGTTGGCATGGACGAACTGGCTGCCGAAATGAAAGCCGGCGACCTGAACTACGACGTCGTTATCGCCTCCCCGGACGCGATGCGTGTTGTTGGCCAGCTGGGCCAGGTTCTCGGCCCGCGTGGTCTGATGCCGAACCCGAAAGTCGGCACCGTGACCCCGGACGTCGCTACCGCCGTCAAGAACGCCAAGGCCGGTCAGGTACGTTTCCGTACCGACAAGAACGGCATCATCCACGCTTCCGTTGGCAAGATCGACTTCGAGCCGGTCAAGCTGAAGCAGAACGTGGAAGCGCTGCTGAGCGATCTGAAGCGTCTGAAGCCGTCCTCCTCGAAGGGCGTGTACGTTCAGCGCGTTACCCTGAGCACCACCATGGGCCCGGGTCTGCAGATCGATCAGGCTTCGCTGGAAGGCTGATGAACTAAGTCGAACAGTGGGTTCGCCCACTGTTCGCAGGTATTGGGGTCCCTGCCTGGCGGGGGCTATCCAAGACCGTAGGCGGCGCAAGCCTTAAACCTCAAGCCTACGCAGATGGTGCTCCCGATTCGTTTACCGAATCAGACACCAAAACGCCGTCCGGCTCCGGCTGGACGAATCGGTAACATCCAGGAGTAAACCCGTGGCAATTAAACTCGAAGACAAGAAGGCCATCGTCGCTGAAGTCAACGAGGCTGCCAAAGCCGGTCTGTCCGCTGTCGTGGTTGATGCACGCGGCGTGACTGTCGGCGCAATGACCGGACTCCGTAAAGAGGCCCGCGCAGCTGGTGTGTACGTGAAAGTCGTACGTAACACCCTGCTCAAGCGCGCCGTTGAAGGCACTCAGTTTGAAGTGCTCAACGACACGTTCAAGGGCCCGACCCTGATTGCTTTCTCCAACGAACATCCGGGCGCTGCCGCTCGTATCTTCAAGGAGTTTGCCAAGGGTCAGGACAAGTTCGAGATCAAGGCGGCCGCGTTCGAGGGTCAGTTCCTCGCAGCCAATCAGATCGACGTGCTGGCGACCCTGCCGACCTACAACGAAGCTGTTGCACAGCTGATGAGCGTGATCCAAGGCGCTACCAGCAAGCTGGCTCGTACTCTGGCGGCAATTCGCGATCAGAAAGAAGCTACCGCAGCCTAAGGCTCGGCATCTGCTTTCACCCTTTTTTGTTTAATTCGATGGCCTTAGGCCGTCACCCAATACAGGAATTAGAGTCATGGCTCTGACCAACGAAGACATCATCTCCGCCGTATCCGAAATGTCCGTCATGCAGATCGTTGAACTGATCAAGGCGATGGAAGAGAAGTTCGGCGTTACCGCTGCTGCCGCTGTTGCTGCTGGCCCGGCTGTTGCCGCTGCCGCTGCTGAAGAGCAGACCGAGTTCACCATCGTCCTGGCCGAAGCTGGCGACAAGAAAGTGAACGTGATCAAGGTCGTTCGTGAACTGACCGGCCTGGGCCTGAAAGAAGCCAAGGCTGTCGTTGACGGCGCCCCGGGCGTGGTCAAGGAAGGCGCTTCGAAAGAAGAAGCCGAAGCTGCCAAGAAAGCCCTGGAAGAAGCAGGCGCCAAGGTCGAGCTCAAGTAAGTTCGGACCTTGCGTCTACAGCCCGAGCGTTAAGCGACAGGCTGATGGCTGGTGGCAAATGCCACCGGCCTTTTTCCGTTATGGGTGGGGTGCCGTGGGTGCCCTTCCATAACGGGAAAATCCCGCCACGACTGGCGGCGCAAACCTAGGGTTTGCACGATTTTTGGGCTGCTCCCCGCGCGGGAGAGGCCAATCAAGCAGGTGACCAAGCTGGGGAACGCTGATGGCTTACTCATACACTGAGAAAAAACGTATCCGCAAGGACTTTAGCAAGTTGCCGGACGTCATGGATGTGCCGTATTTGCTGGCCATCCAGCTGGATTCCTATCGCGAATTCCTGCAGGCCGGCGCGAGCAAGGACCAGGTTCGAGACATCGGCCTGCATGCGGCCTTCAAGTCCGTTTTCCCGATTATCAGCTATTCCGGCAATGCTGCCCTGGAATACGTCGGCTACCGTCTGGGTGAGCCGGCATTTGACGTCAAGGAATGCGTACTGCGTGGTGTGACCTTCGCCGTCCCGCTGCGTGTGAAAGTGCGCCTGATCATTTTCGACAAAGAATCGTCGAACAAAGCGATCAAGGACATCAAGGAACAGGAAGTCTACATGGGGGAAATCCCCCTGATGACCGAGAACGGTACCTTCATCATCAACGGTACCGAGCGTGTCATCGTTTCCCAGCTGCACCGCTCCCCGGGTGTGTTCTTCGACCACGACCGTGGCAAGACTCACAGCTCCGGCAAGCTGCTGTACTCCGCTCGTATCATTCCGTACCGCGGTTCCTGGCTGGACTTCGAGTTCGATCCGAAGGACTGCGTGTTCGTTCGTATCGACCGTCGCCGCAAACTGCCGGCTTCCGTCCTGCTGCGCGCGCTGAACTACAGCACCGAGGAAATCCTCAACGCGTTCTATGACACCAACGTCTTCCAGATCAAGGGCGAAACCCTGAACCTGGAACTGGTGCCCTCGCGTCTGCGTGGCGAGATCGCCAGCTTCGACATCAAGGATGCCAGCGGTAAGGTCATCGTCGAAGCGGGTCGTCGTATCACCGCACGTCACATCAATCAGCTCGAGAAGGCTGGCATCACCCAGCTGGAAGTGCCGTTCGACTACCTGATTGGCCGTACCGTGGCCAAGGCCGTCGTGCACCCGGCCACCGGTGAGATCATCGCCGAGTGCAACACCGAGCTGACCGTCGATGCACTGGCCAAGATCGCCAAGGCCCAGGTCGTGCGCCTGGAAACCCTGTACACCAACGACATCGACTGCGGTCCGTTCATCTCCGACACGCTGAAGATCGACTCCACCAGCAACCAACTGGAAGCGCTGGTCGAGATCTATCGCATGATGCGTCCCGGCGAGCCGCCGACCAAGGAAGCCGCAGAAACGCTGTTCGGCAACCTGTTCTTCAGCGCCGAGCGTTACGATCTGTCCGCTGTTGGCCGCATGAAGTTCAACCGTCGTATCGGTCGCACCGAGATCGAAGGCCCGGGCGTCCTGAGCAAGGAAGACATCGTCGAGGTCCTCAAGACCCTGGTTGCCATCCGTAACGGTAAAGGCATCGTCGACGACATCGACCACCTGGGTAACCGTCGCGTCCGTTGCGTAGGCGAGATGGCCGAGAACCAGTTCCGCGTTGGCCTGGTGCGTGTAGAGCGCGCGGTCAAGGAACGCCTGTCGATGGCCGAAAGCGAAGGCCTGATGCCGCAGGACCTGATCAACGCCAAGCCGGTGGCTGCCGCGATCAAGGAGTTCTTCGGTTCCAGCCAGCTGTCGCAGTTCATGGACCAGAACAACCCGCTCTCCGAGATCACCCACAAGCGCCGCGTCTCCGCACTCGGCCCAGGTGGTCTGACCCGTGAGCGCGCGGGCTTCGAGGTTCGTGACGTACACCCGACCCACTACGGCCGCGTGTGCCCGATCGAAACCCCTGAAGGTCCGAACATCGGTCTGATCAACTCCCTGGCGACCTATGCCCGCACCAACAAGTACGGCTTCCTGGAAAGCCCGTACCGCGTGGTGAAGGACGGTCTGGTCAGCGACGATATCGTCTTCCTGTCCGCCATCGAAGAGGCTGATCACGTCATCGCTCAGGCGTCCGCGACCCTGAACGAAAAAGGCCAACTGATCGACGAACTGGTGGCCGTACGTCACCTGAACGAATTCACCGTGAAGGCGCCGGAAGACGTCACCCTCATGGACGTTTCGCCGAAGCAGGTCGTTTCCGTCGCTGCCTCGCTGATTCCGTTCCTCGAGCACGACGACGCCAACCGTGCACTCATGGGTTCGAACATGCAGCGCCAGGCTGTACCGACCCTGCGCGCCGACAAGCCGCTGGTAGGTACCGGCATGGAGCGCAACGTCGCCCGTGACTCCGGTGTCTGCGTGGTTGCCCGTCGTGGCGGCGTGATCGATTCCGTCGATGCCAGCCGTATCGTGGTCCGCGTGAACGATGACGAAGTCGAGACTGGCGAAGCCGGCGTCGACATCTACAACCTGACCAAGTACACCCGTTCCAACCAGAACACCTGCATCAACCAGCGTCCGCTGGTGCAGAAGGGTGACAAGGTTTCGCGCAGCGACATCCTGGCCGACGGCCCGTCCACCGACATGGGGGAACTGGCTCTGGGTCAGAACATGCGCGTCGCGTTCATGCCCTGGAACGGCTTCAACTTCGAAGACTCCATCTGCCTGTCCGAGCGTGTGGTCCAGGAAGATCGTTTCACCACGATCCACATCCAGGAACTGACCTGCGTTGCCCGTGACACCAAGCTCGGCCCAGAAGAAATCACCGCGGACATCCCGAACGTGGGTGAGGCTGCGCTGAACAAGCTGGACGAAGCTGGCATCGTCTACGTCGGCGCCGAAGTACAGGCCGGCGACATCCTGGTCGGCAAGGTCACTCCGAAAGGCGAGACCCAGCTGACTCCGGAAGAGAAGCTGCTGCGCGCGATCTTCGGTGAGAAGGCGTCCGACGTGAAGGACACCTCCCTGCGCGTGCCGACCGGCACCAAGGGCACCGTCATCGACGTACAGGTCTTCACCCGCGATGGCGTTGAGCGCGACAGCCGCGCCCTGTCCATCGAGAAGATGCAGCTGGACGAGATCCGCAAGGACCTGAACGAAGAGTTCCGCATCGTCGAAGGCGCAACCTTCGAGCGTCTGCGCTCCGCTCTGGTCGGTGCCAAGGCCGACGGCGGTCCTGCCCTGAAGAAAGGCGCAGAGATCACCGACGAGTACCTGGACGGCCTCGAGCGCGGCCAGTGGTTCAAGCTGCGCATGGCGGAAGATGCTCTGAACGAGCAGCTGGAGAAGGCCCAGGCCTACATCAGCGACCGCCGTCAGCTGCTGGACGACAAGTTCGAAGACAAGAAGCGCAAGCTGCAGCAGGGCGACGACCTGGCTCCGGGCGTACTGAAGATCGTCAAGGTCTACCTCGCTATCAAGCGCCGCATCCAGCCGGGCGACAAGATGGCAGGCCGCCACGGTAACAAGGGTGTGGTCTCCGTGATCATGCCGGTCGAAGACATGCCGCACGATGCCAACGGTACTCCGGTCGACATCGTTCTGAACCCGCTGGGCGTACCGTCGCGTATGAACGTCGGCCAGATCCTCGAAACCCACCTGGGTCTCGCGGCCAAGGGCCTGGGCGAGAAGATCAACCGCATGCTCGAAGAGCAGCGCAAGATCGCCGAGCTGCGTGTGTTCCTGAACGAGATCTACAACGAGATCGGCGGCCGCCAGGAGAACCTGGACGAGCTGAACGATAACGAGATCCTCGCTCTGGCCAACAACCTCAAGGGCGGCGTGCCCATGGCTACCCCGGTGTTCGACGGTGCCAAGGAGCGCGAGATCAAGGCCATGCTGAAGCTGGCCGACCTGCCGGAAAGCGGTCAGATGCGTCTGTATGACGGCCGCACCGGCAACCAGTTCGAGCGTACGACCACTGTGGGTTACATGTACATGCTCAAGCTGAACCACCTGGTCGATGACAAGATGCACGCACGTTCCACCGGCTCCTACAGCCTGGTTACCCAGCAGCCGCTGGGTGGTAAGGCGCAGTTCGGTGGCCAGCGTTTCGGGGAGATGGAGGTCTGGGCGCTGGAAGCCTACGGTGCCGCCTACACCCTGCAGGAAATGCTGACCGTGAAGTCGGACGACGTGAACGGCCGTACCAAGATGTACAAGAACATCGTGGACGGGGATCACCGCATGGAGGCCGGCATGCCCGAGTCCTTCAACGTGCTGATCAAAGAGATCCGCTCGCTCGGCATCGATATCGAACTGGAAACCGAATAACACGTGACGTCAGACGGTGCGGCTGGTCAAGGCCGGTCGCACCGGGTCCGTGAGGAGGAAAGGCCTTGAAAGACTTGCTTAATCTGTTGAAAAACCAGGGTCAGATCGAAGAGTTCGATGCCATCCGTATTGGCCTGGCCTCGCCCGAGATGATTCGTTCCTGGTCCTTCGGCGAAGTCAAGAAGCCGGAGACCATCAACTACCGTACCTTCAAGCCGGAGCGCGATGGCCTGTTCTGCGCCAAGATCTTTGGCCCGGTGAAGGACTACGAGTGCCTGTGCGGTAAGTACAAGCGCCTGAAGCACCGCGGTGTGATCTGCGAGAAGTGCGGCGTGGAAGTCGCGCTGGCCAAGGTGCGCCGCGAGCGCATGGGCCACATCGAGCTGGCCTCGCCGGTCGCCCACATCTGGTTCCTGAAGTCCCTGCCGTCCCGTATCGGCCTGCTGCTGGACATGACCCTGCGTGACATCGAGCGCGTGCTCTATTTCGAGAGCTACGTGGTGATCGATCCGGGCATGACCACCCTGGAAAAGGGCCAACTGCTGAACGACGAGCAGTACTTCGAAGCCCTCGAAGAGTTCGGTGACGACTTCGACGCCCGCATGGGTGCGGAAGCCGTTCGCGAACTGCTCAACGCTATCGATCTGGAGCACGAGATCGGCCGCCTGCGCGAAGAGATTCCGCAGACCAACTCGGAAACCAAGATCAAGAAGCTGTCCAAGCGCCTGAAGCTGATGGAAGCCTTCCAGGGCTCCGGCAACCATCCCGAGTGGATGGTGCTGACCGTCCTGCCGGTGCTGCCGCCGGACCTGCGTCCGCTGGTTCCGCTGGATGGCGGCCGCTTCGCGACCTCGGATCTGAACGATCTGTATCGCCGCGTGATCAACCGTAACAACCGTCTGAAGCGCCTGCTCGACCTGGCCGCTCCGGACATCATCGTGCGCAACGAAAAGCGCATGCTGCAGGAAGCCGTCGACGCCCTGCTGGACAACGGCCGTCGCGGCCGTGCCATCACCGGCTCGAACAAGCGCCCGCTGAAGTCCCTGGCCGACATGATCAAGGGCAAGCAAGGTCGCTTCCGTCAGAACCTGCTCGGCAAGCGCGTGGACTACTCCGGCCGTTCGGTTATTACCGTTGGTCCGACCCTGCGTCTGCACCAGTGCGGTCTGCCGAAGAAAATGGCCCTGGAGCTGTTCAAGCCGTTCATCTTCGGCAAGCTGGAAGGTCGTGGCATGGCCACCACCATCAAGGCCGCCAAGAAGATGGTCGAGCGCGAGCTGCCGGAAGTGTGGGACGTTCTCGCTGAAGTCATCCGCGAACACCCCGTACTGCTGAACCGTGCGCCGACCCTGCACCGTCTGGGCATCCAGGCGTTCGAGCCGGTACTGATCGAAGGTAAAGCCATCCAGCTGCACCCGCTGGTCTGCGCCGCGTACAACGCCGACTTCGACGGTGACCAGATGGCCGTGCACGTTCCGCTGACCCTCGAGGCTCAGCTGGAAGCGCGCGCGCTGATGATGTCCACCAACAACATCCTGTCGCCCGCCAACGGCGAGCCGATCATCGTTCCGTCGCAGGACGTGGTAATGGGTCTGTACTACATGACCCGTGAAGCGATCAATGCGAAGGGCGAGGGCATGGCGTTCGCCGACCTGCAGGAAGTTGACCGCGCCTACCGCAGCGGCCAGGTGTCCCTGCACGCCCGCGTAAAAGTGCGCATCAACGAGAAGATCAAGAATGAAGACGGCTCGCTGACCGCGAACACCCGTATCGTCGACTCCACCGTCGGCCGTGCGCTGCTGTTCCAGGTTGTCCCGGCTGGCCTGCCCTTCGACGTGGTCAACCAGTCGATGAAGAAGAAGGCGATCTCCAAGCTGATCAACCACTGCTACCGCGTGGTGGGTCTGAAGGACACCGTCATCTTCGCTGACCAACTGATGTACACCGGCTTCGCCTACTCGACCATCTCCGGTGTGTCGATCGGCGTGAACGACTTCGTCATCCCGGACGAGAAGGCTCGCATCATCGATGCCGCCACCGAGGAAGTGAAGGAGATCGAGAGCCAGTACGCCTCCGGCCTGGTAACCCAGGGCGAGAAGTACAACAAGGTGATCGACCTCTGGTCCAAGGCCAACGACGAAGTCTCCAAGGCGATGATGGCCAACCTCTCGAAAGAGAAGGTGACCGATCGCGAAGGCAAGCAGGTCGACCAGGAGTCCTTCAACTCCATGTACATGATGGCCGACTCCGGTGCGCGGGGTTCCGCGGCCCAGATCCGTCAGCTCGCCGGTATGCGTGGCCTGATGGCCAAGCCGGACGGCTCCATCATCGAGACCCCGATCACCGCGAACTTCCGTGAAGGCCTGAACGTACTCCAGTACTTCATCTCCACTCACGGTGCTCGTAAAGGTCTGGCGGATACCGCACTGAAGACCGCGAACTCCGGTTACCTGACCCGTCGTCTCGTCGACGTGGCCCAGGACCTGGTGGTGACCGAGATCGACTGCGGCACCGAGCATGGCCTGGTCATGTCCCCGCACATCGAAGGCGGCGACGTGGTAGAGCCGCTGGGTGAGCGCGTACTCGGCCGCGTGATCGCTCGCGACGTGTTCAAGCCGGGCAGCGACGACGTGATCGTCGAAGCCGGTACCCTGATCGACGAGAAGTGGGTCGATTACCTCGAGCAGATGAGCGTCGACGAAGTCGTTGTACGTTCGCCGATCACCTGCGAAACCCGTCACGGCATCTGTGCCATGTGCTACGGCCGCGATCTGGCTCGTGGTCACCGCGTGAACATCGGTGAGGCTGTCGGCGTTATCGCTGCCCAGTCGATCGGTGAGCCGGGTACCCAGCTGACCATGCGTACCTTCCACATCGGTGGTGCGGCCAGCCGTACCTCCGCCGTGGACAACGTCCAGGTCAAGAACGGCGGCACCATCCGCCTGCACAACCTGAAGCACGTAGAGCGTGCCGACGGCGCCCTGGTAGCGGTTTCCCGTTCCGGTGAGCTGGCGGTAGCCGACGACTTCGGTCGTGAGCGCGAGCGCTACAAGCTGCCGTACGGTGCGGTGATTTCCGTGAAGGAAGGTGACAAGGTCGATCCGGGCGCCATCGTCGCCAAGTGGGACCCTCACACCCACCCGATCGTCACCGAGATGGACGGCACCGTGGCCTTCGTGGGCATGGAAGAGGGCATCACCATCAAGCGCCAGACCGACGAACTGACCGGTCTGACCAACATCGAGGTGATGGATCCGAAGGATCGTCCGGCTGCCGGCAAGGACATTCGTCCGGCCGTGAAGCTGATCGACGCCGCAGGCAAGGATCTGCTGCTGCCGGGTACCGACGTACCGGCCCAGTACTTCCTGCCGGCGAACGCCCTGGTCAACCTCAACGATGGCGCCAAAGTGCGTATCGGTGACGTGATCGCGCGTATCCCGCAGGAAACCTCGAAGACCCGCGACATCACCGGTGGTCTGCCGCGCGTTGCCGACCTGTTCGAAGCTCGTCGTCCGAAAGAGCCTTCGATCCTGGCGGAAATCAGCGGCACCATCTCCTTCGGCAAGGAAACCAAGGGCAAGCGCCGCCTGGTCATCACTCCCACCGACGGTAGCGATCCGTACGAGGAGCTGATTCCGAAGTGGCGTCACCTGAACGTGTTCGAAGGTGAACAGGTAAGCCGTGGTGAAGTGATCTCCGACGGCCCGAGTAACCCGCACGACATTCTCCGTCTGCTGGGTGTCAGCTCGCTGGCCAAGTACATCGTCAACGAGATCCAGGACGTTTACCGTCTGCAGGGCGTGAAGATCAACGACAAGCACATCGAGACCATCCTGCGCCAGATGCTGCGCAAGGTCGAAGTGGCCGAGTCGGGCGATTCGTCCTTCATCAAGGGCGACCAGGTCGAACTGGTTCACGTGCTGGAAGAGAACGAAGTACTGGGCACCCAGGACAAGTTCCCGGCCAAGTACGAGCGCGTCCTGCTGGGTATCACCAAGGCCTCGCTGTCCACCGAGTCGTTCATCTCGGCGGCCTCCTTCCAGGAGACCACCCGCGTCCTCACCGAGGCGGCGGTCACCGGCAAGCGCGACTTCCTGCGCGGCCTGAAGGAGAACGTGGTCGTGGGTCGTCTGATCCCGGCAGGTACCGGTCTGGCTTACCACAGCGAGCGCAAGCGTCAGCGTGACCTCGGCAAACCGCAGCGCGTGAGCGCGAGCGAGGCCGAAGCAGCACTGGCCGAAGCGCTCAACCTGAGCGGTAACTAAGCCTCCTGCAAAGCCCCGGTTGTCTTGACAACCGGGGCTTTGTCTTGACTGGATTCCGTAAGCTCTTTAGTATCTTGTACCCCGAAAATTGGCAGGGCGCATGCTCTGCCCATTTTCGTTTTTAAGTGTCGTAAGACAATCAGTGGAGCTATAGATGGCAACTATCAACCAGCTGGTGCGCAAACCGCGCAAGCGCCTGGTAGACAAGAGCGGCGTTCCTGCCCTGCAGAACTGCCCTCAGCGTCGCGGCGTATGCACCCGCGTATACACCACCACCCCGAAGAAGCCGAACTCCGCACTGCGTAAAGTGTGCCGTGTTCGTCTGACCAACGGTTTCGAGGTTTCCTCGTATATCGGTGGTGAAGGTCACAACCTGCAAGAGCACAGCGTAGTGCTGATCCGCGGCGGTCGTGTAAAGGACCTCCCGGGTGTGCGTTACCACACCGTGCGCGGTTCGCTGGATACCTCCGGCGTTAAAGACCGTAAGCAGGGTCGTTCGAAGTACGGCGCGAAGCGTCCGAAGTAATTTTGTTTTCCTATTTTCTGAGTCGATAAGAGTAAGGTCGGGCATCGTCCCGGGCTAACCTGAAGACCGTTTGAGGGCTTATCAATGCCAAGACGTCGTGTAGCGGCCAAACGTGAGATCCTGGCCGATCCGAAATACGGAAGCCAGATTCTGGCGAAGTTCATGAACCACGTGATGGAAAGCGGCAAGAAAGCCGTTGCCGAGCGTATCGTTTACGGTGCTCTGGACAAGGTCAAAGAGCGCGGTAAAGGCGACCCCCTGGAACTCTTCGAAAAAGCACTCGACGCCATCGCTCCGCTGGTCGAAGTGAAGTCCCGCCGTGTTGGCGGTGCTACCTACCAGGTTCCGGTCGAAGTACGTCCGTCCCGTCGTAATGCACTGGCCATGCGTTGGCTGGTGGACTTCGCCCGCAAGCGTGGCGAGAAGTCCATGGCGCTGCGCCTGGCTGGCGAGCTGCTGGATGCCGCTGAAGGCAAAGGCGCTGCCGTCAAGAAGCGTGAAGACGTGCACCGTATGGCCGAGGCCAACAAAGCGTTCTCGCACTACCGCTTCTAATTACGGCAACAACACTTCTGCGAGGGCTTTATGGCTCGTAACACAGCAATCAACCGCTACCGGAACATTGGTATCTGCGCCCACGTTGACGCGGGCAAGACCACCACTACCGAGCGGATCCTGTTCTACACCGGTCTCAGCCACAAGATGGGTGAAGTACACGACGGCGCTGCTACCACCGACTGGATGGTGCAGGAGCAAGAGCGTGGTATCACCATCACGTCCGCTGCGATCACCACCTTCTGGGAAGGTTCGCGCGGCCAGTACGACAAGTACCGCGTAAACGTCATCGACACCCCCGGCCACGTAGACTTCACCATTGAAGTTGAGCGCTCCCTGCGCGTACTGGACGGCGCTGTCGTGGTGTTCTGCGGCACCTCCGGCGTTGAGCCGCAGTCCGAAACCGTATGGCGTCAGGCCAACAAGTACGGCGTTCCGCGTATCGTCTACGTGAACAAGATGGACCGCGCCGGCGCCAACTTCCTGCGCGTTATCGGCCAGATCAAGAACCGTCTGGGTCACACCCCGGTTCCGGTCCAGCTCGCCATCGGTGCAGAAGATGACTTCCAGGGTCAAGTCGACCTGCTGAAGATGAAGGCCATCTACTGGAACGAAGACGACAAGGGCACCTCCTACCGCGAGGAAGAAATTCCCGCTGAGCTGGTTGACCTGGCCAACGAGTGGCGCAACAACATGGTCGAGGCTGCTGCCGAGGCCAACGAAGAGCTGATGAACAAGTACCTGGAAGAGGGTGAGCTGTCGATCGAAGAGATCAAGGCCGGCCTGCGTCAGCGTACTATCGCCTGCGAAATCGTACCGGCTGTTTGCGGCTCCTCGTTCAAGAACAAGGGCGTGCCCCTGGTTCTCGACGCCGTTATCGACTTCCTGCCTGCTCCGACCGAGATTCCGGCGATTCAGGGCGTCCACCCGGACAGCACTGATGAGAACGAAATCCACGACGAGCGTCCGGCTGACGACAACGCGCCGTTCTCCGCTCTGGCATTCAAGATCGCCACCGACCCGTTCGTAGGTACTCTGACCTTCGTTCGCGTCTACTCGGGCGTTCTGGAGTCCGGCCAATCGGTCGTCAACTCCGTGAAAGGCAAGAAAGAGCGCGTTGGTCGTATGGTGCAGATGCACGCCAACCAGCGTGACGAGATCAAAGAAGTACGCGCTGGCGACATCGCTGCTCTGATCGGCATGAAGGACGTCACCACCGGTGACACCCTGTGCGACATCGAGAAGCCGATCATCCTCGAGCGTATGGACTTCCCGGAGCCTGTGATCTCGGTAGCTGTTGAGCCGAAGACCAAGGCTGACCAGGAGAAGATGGGCATTGCCCTCGGCAAGCTGGCTCAGGAAGACCCGTCGTTCCGCGTCAAGACCGACGAAGAAACCGGCCAGACCATCATCTCCGGTATGGGTGAGCTGCACCTGGACATCCTCGTCGACCGCATGAAGCGTGAATTCGGCGTTGAGGCGAACATCGGCAAGCCGCAGGTTTCCTACCGCGAAACCATCTCGAAGGACAACATCGAGATCGAAGGCAAGTTCGTTCGCCAGTCCGGCGGCCGTGGCCAGTTCGGTCACTGCTGGATCCGCTTCTCCGCTCCCGACGTGGACGAGAAGGGCAACATCACTGAAGGCCTGGTCTTCACCAACGAAGTCGTGGGCGGTGTGGTTCCGAAGGAATACATCCCGGCCATCCAGAAAGGCATCGAAGAGCAGATGAAGAACGGCGTTGTTGCCGGCTATCCGCTGATCGGCCTGAAGGCGACCGTCTTCGATGGTTCCTACCACGACGTCGACTCCAACGAGATGGCGTTCAAGATCGCCGCTTCCATGGCGACCAAGCAGCTGGCCCAGAAGGGCGGCGGCAAGGTTCTGGAGCCGATCATGAAGGTGGAAGTGGTGACTCCTGAGGACTACATGGGTGACGTGATGGGTGACCTGAACCGTCGTCGTGGTCTGATTCAGGGGATGGAAGACTCGGTTTCCGGTAAGGTTATCCGTGCCGAGGTTCCGCTGGGCGAGATGTTCGGTTATGCAACCGACGTGCGTTCCATGTCCCAGGGTCGCGCTAGCTACTCCATGGAATTCTCCAAGTACGCTGAAGCTCCGTCGAACGTCGTCGAAGCTCTGGCCAAAAAACAAGCTTGATTCAGCTCTTTTAGTAAGAGGTTACTCTCGTGGCTAAAGAAAAATTTGAACGTAACAAACCGCACGTCAACGTCGGCACCATCGGTCACGTTGACCACGGCAAAACCACTCTGACCGCTGCTCTGACCAAGGTCTGCTCCGAGACCTGGGGCGGCTCCGCTCGCGCTTTCGATCAGATCGACAACGCGCCGGAAGAGAAGGCTCGTGGTATCACCATCAACACCTCTCACGTTGAATACGACTCTCCGGTACGCCACTACGCTCACGTAGACTGCCCGGGCCACGCCGACTACGTGAAGAACATGATCACTGGTGCTGCCCAGATGGACGGCGCGATCCTGGTTTGCTCGGCTGCTGACGGCCCCATGCCGCAGACCCGCGAGCACATCCTGCTGTCCCGCCAGGTAGGCGTTCCCTACATCGTCGTGTTCCTGAACAAGGCCGACATGGTTGACGACGCCGAGCTGCTGGAACTGGTCGAAATGGAAGTTCGCGATCTGCTGAACACCTACGACTTCCCGGGCGACGACACTCCGATCGTGATCGGTTCCGCTCTGATGGCTCTGAACGGCCAGGACGACAACGAGATGGGCGTTTCCGCCGTGCGCAAGCTGGTAGAAACCCTGGACTCCTACATCCCTGAGCCGGTTCGTGCAATCGACCAGCCGTTCCTGATGCCGATCGAAGACGTGTTCTCGATCTCCGGTCGTGGCACCGTGGTAACCGGCCGTGTTGAGCGTGGCATCGTCAAGGTCCAGGAAGAAGTGGAAATCGTCGGCATCAAGGCGACCACCAAGACCACCTGCACCGGCGTTGAAATGTTCCGCAAGCTGCTCGACGAAGGTCGTGCTGGTGAGAACGTCGGCGTCCTGCTGCGCGGCACCAAGCGTGAAGACGTAGAGCGTGGCCAGGTTCTGGCCAAGCCGGGCACCATCAAGCCGCACACCAAGTTCGAGTGCGAAGTGTACGTGCTGTCCAAAGAAGAAGGTGGTCGTCACACCCCGTTCTTCAAAGGCTACCGTCCGCAGTTCTACTTCCGTACCACCGACGTAACCGGCAACTGCGAACTGCCGGAAGGCGTTGAGATGGTCATGCCGGGCGACAACGTGAAAATGGTTGTCACCCTGATCGCTCCGATCGCCATGGAAGATGGCCTGCGCTTCGCGATCCGCGAAGGCGGCCGTACCGTTGGCGCCGGCGTGGTTGCCAAGATCATCGAGTAATCGCTGATCCGCTCCAGAAAAAGGGACCCTTCGGGGTCCCTTTTTCGTTGAGTTGGTTAAATATTGACACCCTCCAGGCGCATCCGTACAATTGCGCCTCCTTTTAACGGGCGGAGTCCGTCCGTTGGGAATGGCAACTTGGAGTCTGAGGTCAAATGCAAAATCAACAAATCCGTATTCGGTTGAAGGCTTTTGACCATCGCCTGATCGACCAATCTACCCAGGAAATCGTGGAAACCGCGAAACGTACTGGCGCTCAGGTGCGTGGTCCGATTCCTCTGCCGACCCGCAAGGAACGTTACACCGTGCTGATTTCCCCGCACGTCAACAAGGACGCTCGTGACCAGTACGAAATTCGTACCCACAAGCGTGTTCTCGACATCGTTCAGCCGACCGACAAAACCGTCGACGCGCTGATGAAGCTCGACCTTGCTGCTGGCGTCGAAGTACAGATCAGCCTCGGCTAATGCCCTCGGCATTGGTCGTGTAACGCTCTGAAATGGGCGGCCATAGCGGGTGAAAGCCCCGTACACTAAAGAGGTTCTAAAGATGACAATTGGTGTTGTCGGTCGTAAGTGCGGCATGACCCGCATTTTCACCGAAGATGGTGTCTCTATTCCGGTTACGGTCATTGAAGTCGAGCCGAATCGCGTCACCCAATTCAAAAACGAAGAGACTGATGGCTATCGCGCTGTGCAGGTAACTGCTGGCGAGCGTCGTGCTTCTCGCGTGACCAAGGCTCAGGCCGGTCACTTTGCCAAGGCGAATGTCGCCGCCGGTCGCGGCGTGTGGGAATTCCGTCTGGGCGAAGAGGAGTTCAAGGCAGGCGATTCCATCTCTGTCGATCTGTTCCAGGCAGGCCAGCTGGTAGACGTTACCGGTGAGTCCAAGGGTAAAGGCTTCGCCGGTACCATCAAGCGCTGGAACTTCCGTGGTCAAGATAACACCCACGGTAACTCCGTTTCCCACCGCGTCCCGGGTTCTATCGGCCAGTGCCAGACTCCTGGTCGAGTGTTCAAGGGCAAGAAAATGTCCGGCCACCTGGGTGCTGAGCGTGTAACCGTTCAATCCCTGGAAGTCGTACGTGTCGATGCAGAGCGCAATCTGCTGCTGGTCAAAGGTGCCGTTCCCGGCGCTACCGGTGGTGATGTGCTGGTGCGTCCGGCAGCCAAGGCTCGCGGTTAAGAGAGGAAGCTGAGATGCAACTGAATGTAAATGGCGCTCAGGCGATCGAAGTTTCCGAGCGTACCTTTGGTAGCGAATTCAACGAGACCCTGGTTCACCAGGCAGTCGTCGCCTACATGGCTGGCGGCCGTCAGGGCACCAAGGCTCAGAAGACTCGTTCCGAAGTCTCCGGTGGCGGCAAGAAGCCGTGGCGTCAGAAGGGCACCGGTCGTGCTCGTGCTGGCACCATCCGTAGCCCCATCTGGCGTGGCGGCGGCGCGACCTTCGCAGCCAAGCCCCAGGATCACTCCCAGAAGCTCAACAAGAAGATGTACCGCGCTGCTCTGCGCTCCATCCTCTCTGAGCTGGTTCGTCTGGATCGTCTGGTTGTCGTTGCCGACTTCGCTGTCGACGCACCGAAGACCAAGGGTCTGGTCAGCAAGCTGGAAGGCCTGGGCCTGAAAGATGTACTGATCGTCACCGAAGGCGTCGATGAGAACCTGTACCTGGCAGCTCGCAACCTGGCCCACGTCGATGTACGTGACGTCCAGGCTTCCGATCCGGTCAGCCTCATCGCCTACGACAAGGTGCTGGTCACCGTGTCTGCCGTGAAGAAGTTCGAGGAGCTGCTGGCATGAACCAGGAACGCGTATTCAAAGTGCTGCTGGGCCCGCATATCTCCGAGAAGGCCACTGGCCTGGCGGACGGCAACAGCCAATTCGTTTTCAAGGTTGCCACTGATGCAACCAAGCTGGAAATCAAGAAGGCCGTAGAAAGCCTGTTCGGCGTGAAAGTACGTCGCGTCACCACCCTGAACGTTCAGGGCAAGACCAAGCGTACCGTTCGCGGCCTGGGCAAGCGTAACGACTGGAAAAAAGCGTACATCGCTCTCCAGCCGGGCCAGGATCTCGATTTCGCAGCTGGCGCTGAGTAAAGGGGTGCATCATGGCAATCGTTAAATGCAAACCGACTTCCGCTGGTCGTCGTTTCGTCGTCAAGGTAGTGAACCAGGACCTGCACAAAGGTGCTCCGTTCGCTCCCCTGCTCGAGAAGAAGTCCAAGTCGGGCGGCCGTAACAACAACGGTCGTATCACCACCCGTCATATCGGTGGTGGCCACAAGCAGCACTATCGTCTGGTCGACTTCCGTCGCAACAAGGATGGCATCCCTGCCATCGTTGAACGCGTCGAATACGATCCGAACCGTACTGCTCACATCGCTCTGCTGAAATACGCGGACGGCGAGCGTCGTTACATCATCGCCCCCAAAGGCGTGGTGGCTGGCGATCAACTGATCTCTGGTATCGGCGCTCCGATCAAGGCCGGCAACAACATGCCGCTGCGCAACATCCCGGTTGGTAGCACCATCCACGGTATCGAACTGAAGCCTGGCAAAGGCGCTCAGATCGCTCGCTCCGCTGGCGCTTCGGCTCAGCTGGTTGCCCGTGAAGGTGCCTACGTCACCGTACGTCTGCGTTCCGGCGAAATGCGCAAAGTCCTGGCTGACTGCCGTGCGACCCTGGGCGAAGTCTCGAACTCCGAGCACAGCCTGCGTTCGCTGGGTAAAGCCGGTGCCAAGCGCTGGCGTGGCGTTCGCCCGACCGTTCGTGGTGTTGCCATGAACCCGGTCGACCACCCGCATGGTGGTGGTGAAGGTCGTACCTCTGCTGGTCGTCATCCGGTATCGCCGTGGGGTCTTCAGACCAAGGGTAAGAAGACTCGCGCGAACAAGCGTACCGACAACATGATCGTCCGTCGCCGCAAGTAAATAGAGGGATACGACAGTGCCACGTTCTCTGAAAAAAGGTCCTTTTATCGATCTTCACCTGCTGAAGAAGATCGAAGTGGCGGTGGAAAAGAACGACCGCAAGCCGATCAAGACCTGGTCGCGCCGTTCGATGATCCTGCCGCACATGGTTGGTCTGACCATCGCTGTCCACAACGGCCGTCAGCACGTGCCCGTTCTGGTCAACGAAGACATGGTCGGTCACAAACTCGGCGAGTTCGCTGCTACCCGCACTTATCGTGGGCACGCTGCGGACAAGAAAGCCAAGCGTTAAGGGGTAAGGAAGATGGAAGTAGCCGCTAAGCTCTCGGGCGCTCGTATCTCCGCCCAGAAAGCCCGCTTGGTCGCCGACCAGATCCGCGGGAAGAAGGTGGGCGACGCGCTCAACCTCCTGGCTTTCAGCAACAAGAAAGCCGCCGAGATCATGAAGAAAGTGCTGGAGTCGGCTGTTGCCAACGCCGAGCACAACGAAGGCGCCGATGTGGACGACCTCAAAGTCTCCACCGTCTTCGTCAACGAAGGTCGTTCGCTCAAGCGCATCATGCCGCGTGCCAAAGGCCGTGCTGATCGCATCGTCAAGCGGTCTTGCCATATCACTGTCAAGGTTGCGGACAAGTAACGGAGTCGATCAGATGGGTCAGAAAGTACATCCCAATGGCATCCGCCTGGGTATCGTCAAGGAGCACACCTCCGTTTGGTACGCAGATAAGCGCACTTACGCCGATTATCTGTTCGCCGACCTGAAGGTACGTGAGTATCTCCAAGACAAACTAAAAAGCGCGTCCGTAAGCCGTATCGACATCCATCGTCCGGCTCAGACTGCACGTATCACCATCCACACCGCTCGTCCCGGCATCGTGATCGGCAAGAAAGGTGAAGATGTTGAGAAGCTGCGTCAGGACCTGACCAAGCAAATGGGTGTGCCGGTGCACATCAACATCGAAGAGATCCGCAAGCCGGAGCTCGACGGTATGCTGGTTGCGCAAAGCGTAGCTCAGCAGCTGGAGCGTCGCGTTATGTTCCGTCGCGCCATGAAGCGCGCTGTACAGAACGCCATGCGCATTGGTGCCAAAGGCATCAAGATCCAGGTAAGCGGTCGTCTGGGCGGCGCTGAAATCGCTCGTACCGAGTGGTATCGCGAAGGTCGTGTGCCCCTGCACACCCTGCGTGCCGACATCGACTATGCAACCTACGAAGCGCACACCACCTACGGTGTGATCGGTGTGAAGGTTTGGATCTTCAAAGGCGAGGTCATCGGTGGCCGCCAGGAAGAGCTGAAGCCTGTAGCGCCCGCTCCTCGTAAAAAAGCTGCTAAGTAAGGAGTACGCAAATGCTGCAACCTAAGCGTACGAAGTTCCGCAAGCAAATGACCGGTCACAACCGTGGCCTGGCTCATCGCGGTTCCAAAGTCAGCTTCGGCGAGTTCGCCCTCAAGGCAACCAGCCGTGGCCGTCTCACCGCGCGTCAGATCGAGTCCGCACGTCGTGCGCTGACCCGTCACGTAAAACGTGGCGGCAAGATCTGGATTCGCGTATTCCCCGACAAGCCTGTTACCAAGAAGCCCCTGGAAGTACGTATGGGTAAAGGTAAGGGCGGCGTCGAGTACTGGGTAGCCCAGATTCAACCGGGCAAGGTCCTGTACGAGATCGAGGGTGTATCCGAAGAGCTGGCGCGTGAGGCATTCGCCCTGGCTGCTGCAAAGCTGCCGCTCGCCACCTCCTTTGTTAAGCGGACGGTGATGTGATGAAAGCGAATGAACTTCGTGAAAAATCCGTTGAGCAGCTGAACGAGCAACTGCTCGGCCTGCTGCGCGACCAGTTCAATCTGCGCATGCAGAAAGCAACTGGCCAGTTGGGGCAGTCTCACCTGCTCTCGCAAGTGAAGCGCGACATCGCTCGCGTTAAAACTGTGCTCAACCAGCAAGCAGGTAAGTAATCATGGCTGAAGCTCAGAAAACCGTCCGTACGCTGACCGGCCGTGTCGTCAGCGACAAGATGGACAAGACCGTTACCGTTCTGATCGAGCGCCGCGTCAAGCACCCGATCTACGGCAAATACGTGAAGCGTTCGACCAAACTGCACGCACACGACGAAACCAATCAGTGCCGCATTGGTGACCTGGTCACCATTCGCGAGACCCGTCCGCTGGCCAAGACCAAGGCCTGGACCCTGGTTGATATCGTCGAGCGCGCGGTTGAAGTCTAAGGGTCGGAGATAGAAGATGATTCAGACTCAATCCATGCTCGAAGTCGCTGATAACAGCGGCGCGCGTCGCGTAATGTGCATCAAGGTACTCGGCGGTTCCCACCGTCGTTACGCCGGCATTGGCGACATCATCAAGGTCACCGTCAAGGAAGCAATTCCGCGTGGCAAGGTGAAGAAGGGCCAGGTAATGACTGCCGTGGTCGTTCGCACCAAGCACGGCGTACGTCGTACCGACGGTTCCATCATTCGCTTCGACGGCAACGCCGCCGTCCTGCTGAACAACAAGCAGGAGCCGATCGGCACCCGTATCTTCGGGCCGGTGACTCGTGAACTTCGTACCGAGAAGTTCATGAAGATCGTCTCCCTTGCCCCTGAAGTGCTGTAAGGAGTAGCCGTCATGCAAAAAATTCGTCGTGACGACGAAGTCATCGTCATTGCCGGCAAGGACAAGGGCAAGCGTGGCAAAGTGATCAAGGTTCTGGCTGACGACCGTCTGGTCGTTGGCGGTGTGAACCTGGTCAAGCGCCACACCAAGCCCAACCCCATGCTCAACCAGCAAGGCGGGATCGTCGAGAAGGAGGCGCCTCTGCACGTCTCCAACGTCGCCATCTTCAACGCTGAAACCAACAAGGCTGACCGCGTTGGTTTCAAAGTCGAAGACGGTAAGAAGATTCGTGTCTTCAAGTCGACCCAGAAACCGGTTCAGGCTTGAGGGAGCTAGGTAGATCACCATGGCACGATTGAAAGAAATTTATCGGAAGGAAATCGCTCCCAAGCTGAAGCAAGAGCTTCAGCTGGCGAACGTGATGGAAGTTCCGCGCGTTACCAAAATCACCCTGAACATGGGTCTTGGCGAAGCTGTCGGCGACAAGAAAGTCATCGAGAGCGCCGTAGCTGATCTGGAAAAGATCGCGGGTCAGAAGCCGGTCGTGACTTACGCTCGTAAGTCCATCGCAGGCTTCAAGATTCGTGAAGGCTGGCCGATCGGCGTTAAAGTCACCCTGCGTGGCGATCGCATGTACGAGTTCCTGGACCGTCTGCTGTCGATCTCCCTGCCGCGCGTTCGTGACTTCCGCGGTCTGAACGCCAAGTCCTTCGACGGCCGTGGCAACTACAGCATGGGCGTCAAAGAGCAGATCATCTTCCCGGAAATCGATTACGACAAGATCGATGCCCTCCGCGGTATGGATATCACTCTGACCACCACCGCGCGTTCGGATGATGAAGGTCGTGCCCTGCTGCGCGCCTTCAAATTCCCGTTCCGCAACTGATTGGAGTAGGACCATGGCTAAAGAGAGCATGAAGAACCGTGAGCTGAAGCGTCAGCAAACGGTAGCCAAGTACGCCAAGAAGCGTGCCGAGCTGAAAGCGATCATCGCTAATCCGAACACTTCCGCGGAAGATCGTTGGAACGCCCAGGTCGCCCTGCAGAAGCAACCGCGTGACGCGAGCGCCAGCCGCCTGCGTAACCGTTGCCGTCTGACCGGTCGTCCGCACGGCTTCTACCGCAAGTTCGGCCTGAGCCGTAACAAGCTGCGCGAAGCTGCAATGCGCGGCGACGTACCGGGTCTGGTGAAAGCCAGCTGGTAAGTCGTAGGCGGAGCCGGCAACGGCTCCGTTGATCGCTTTACGCATCAAGCCCCCTCGTGGGGCTTGATTCGTTTTTGAGCGATCTCTAGAATACCCGGCTCCCCTGAGCCTGGGTTTTAGTTCGCCTGGCGTTTTGAGGGCGAGTTATGAAGTTGAAGGCTTATCTTTTGTATCAGGAGCATTAAGCCCATGAGTATGCAGGACCCGTTAGCAGACATGCTAACTCGCATCCGTAATGCCCAGATGGCTGAGAAGACCGTCGTGAGCATGCCGTC
The DNA here is from genome assembly GCF_048068435.1 of Pseudomonas sp. NY15437. Lineage (NCBI taxonomy): Bacteria > Pseudomonadati > Pseudomonadota > Gammaproteobacteria > Pseudomonadales > Pseudomonadaceae > Pseudomonas > Pseudomonas sp. NY15437. The sequence goes on along the minus strand of NZ_JBLUQC010000012.1, from coordinate 179,221 downwards.
TTCCAAGCTGAAAGCGGCAGTCGCCAAAGTCCTCAAGGACGAAGGCTATATTGCGGATTTCCAAGTGACCGCCGAGGCCAAGCCTCTGCTGTCCATCGAGCTGAAGTACTTCGAAGGCAAGCCTGTCATCGAGGAAGTGAAGCGAATCAGCCGTCCTGGCCTGCGCCAGTACAAATCCGTAGACCAGCTGCCGAAAGTTCGCGGTGGCCTGGGTGTGTCGATCGTTTCCACCAACAAAGGTGTGATGACTGATCGTGCTGCCCGTGCCGCTGGCGTTGGTGGCGAAGTGCTCTGCACTGTGTTCTAAGGGGAATCAGCATGTCTCGCGTTGCTAAGAACCCCGTCAAACTGCCCGCCGGCGTTGAAGTCAAGCTGGCTGGCCAGGAGCTTTCGATCAAGGGTGCCAAAGGCGCTCTCGAGCTGAAAGTCCATCCGTCCGTCGAAGTCATTCAGGACAACGGTGAGCTGCGTTTCGCTGCGCGTAACGGCGACCAGCAGACCCGTGCCATGGCCGGTACCACCCGCGCTCTGGTCAACAACATGGTAGTCGGCGTCAGCCAGGGCTTCGAGCGCAAGCTCCAGCTGGTTGGTGTTGGTTACAAGGCGCAGGCCAAAGGCCAAGTGCTGTCCCTGGCTCTCGGCTTCTCCCACCCGGTTGATTACGAACTGCCTGCCGGCATCGTCGCGGAAACCCCCAGCCAGACCGACATCCTGATCAAGGGTATCGACAAGCAGCTGGTTGGCCAGGTTGCCGCGGAAATCCGCGACTTCCGTCCGCCGGAGCCGTACAAAGGCAAGGGCGTGCGTTACGCCGACGAAGTCGTCCTTCGTAAAGAAGCCAAGAAGAAGTAGGGCATAGCAAATGAGCGTCAAGAAAGAAACCCGTCTGCGCCGCGCTCGCAAGGCTCGCCTGAAGATGCGCGAACTGGAAGCTGTACGCCTCTGTGTGTACCGCTCCGCCCAGCACATCTACGCCCAGGTCATTGCAGCCGACGGCGGCAAGGTCCTGGCCAGCGCCTCGACCCTGGACAAAGAACTGCGCGAAGGTGCCACCGGCAACGTCGACGCAGCCAAGAAAGTTGGTCAACTGGTCGCGGAACGCGCCAAGGCTGCCGGCGTCACTCAGGTGGCGTTCGACCGTTCTGGCTTCAAGTACCACGGTCGTATCAAGGCCCTGGCTGATGCCGCTCGTGAAGGCGGTCTGGAGTTCTAAGTTATGGCAAACAACGATCAAAAGCGCGACGAAGGCTACATCGAGAAGCTGGTTCAAGTGAACCGCGTCGCCAAAACCGTAAAAGGTGGCCGTATCTTCGCCTTCACCGCGCTGACCGTGGTTGGCGATGGCAAAGGCCGTGTTGGCTTCGGTCGTGGCAAGGCGCGTGAAGTGCCGGCCGCTATCCAGAAGGCAATGGAAGCTGCTCGCCGCAACATGATCCAGGTTGATCTGAACGGCACCACCCTGCAGTACCCGACCAAGTCCGCCCATGGCGCCTCCAAGGTGTACATGCAGCCGGCTTCGGAAGGTACCGGCATCATCGCCGGCGGCGCCATGCGTGCCGTCCTGGAAGTGGCCGGTGTGCAGAACGTTCTGGCGAAGTGCTACGGCTCCACCAACCCGGTGAACGTGGTCTACGCAACCTTCAAGGGCCTGAAGAACATGCAGTCCCCTGAGTCGGTAGCGGCCAAGCGTGGCAAGAGCGTCGAGGAGATTCTCTAACCATGGCAACTGTCAAAGTTACCCTGATCAAGAGCCTGAACGGCCGTCTGGCCAATCACAAGGCTTGCGTCAAAGGTCTCGGCCTGCGTCGCATCAATCATACCGTCGAAGTTCAGGACACTCCTGAAAACCGCGGCATGATCAACAAGGCCTACTACCTGCTGCGTGTGGAGGGTTAATCCATGCAACTGAACGATCTGCGTTCCGCGCCGGGTGCCCGTCGCGAAAAGCACCGTCCGGGCCGTGGTATCGGTAGCGGTCTGGGCAAGACCGGTGGCCGTGGTCACAAAGGTCAAACCTCCCGCTCCGGTGGCTCCATTGCTCCGGGCTTCGAGGGTGGTCAGCAGCCGCTGCACCGTCGTCTGCCGAAGTTCGGCTTCAACTCGCTGAAGGCCATGGATCGCGCAGAAGTGCGTACCTCCGAACTGGCCAAGGTCGAAGGTGATGTCGTAACCGTGCAGGCCCTCAAGGATGCCAACGTGATTAACCAGAACGTACAGCGTGTGAAAGTCATGCTGTCCGGCGACGTTACTCGCGCGGTCACCCTGAAAGGCATCGGCGCCACCAAGGGCGCTCGTGCGGCTATCGAAGCAGCTGGCGGCAAAATCGAGGACTAAATGGCTAAGCAAGGTGCTCTCTCTGCGCTGAGCAACGGTGGTGGTTTGTCCGAGCTCTGGGCACGTCTGCGTTTCCTGTTCCTGGCGATCATCGTCTATCGGATCGGCGCGCACATCCCAGTCCCGGGCATCAACCCCGATCGCTTGGCGGCACTGTTCCGGCAGAACGAGGGGACCATTCTTAGCCTCTTCAACATGTTTTCCGGCGGCGCGCTGGAGCGCATGAGTATTTTTGCACTGGGGATCATGCCGTACATCTCGGCGTCGATCATCATGCAGCTCATGACCGCTATCAGCCCGCAGCTGGAGCAGTTGAAGAAAGAGGGTGAGTCTGGGCGTCGCAAGATCAGCCAGTACACCCGCTACGCAACCCTCGCCTTGGCACTCGTCCAGGCCATTGGCATGTCCATTGGCCTGGGTAGTCAGGGCGTGGCCTTCTCCAACGACTTCGGCTTCTACTTCGTGTCGGTCACCACCTTCGTGGCGGGTGCGCTGTTCATGATGTGGCTGGGTGAGCAGATCACCGAGCGGGGTGTCGGCAACGGCATCTCCATGCTGATCTTCTCCGGTATCGTCGCAGGCCTGCCCCGAGCAATCGGCCAGTCCTTCGAGTCCGCGCGTCAAGGTGACATCAACATCTTCGCCCTGATTGCCATCGGCCTGCTGGCCGTGGCCATCATCGCGTTCGTGGTGTTCATCGAGCGTGGTCAGCGTCGTATCGCCGTGCATTACGCCAAGCGCCAGCAAGGTCGCAAGGTGTTTGCCGCCCAGACCAGCCATCTGCCGCTGAAAGTGAACATGGCGGGTGTCATCCCCGCGATCTTCGCCAGCAGCATCCTGCTGTTCCCGGCATCCCTGGGTGCCTGGTTCGGTCAGTCGGAAGGCCTGGGTTGGCTGCAGGACGTCGCGCAAGCGATCGCCCCTGGTCAGCCGCTGAACATTCTGCTGTTTAGTGCAGGGATCGTTTTCTTCTGCTTCTTCTACACAGCGCTGATGTTCAACCCCAAGGACGTGGCGGAAAACCTCAAGAAGTCCGGTGCATTTATTCCGGGTATTCGTCCGGGTGAACAGTCTGCTCGCTACATCGATGGCGTGCTGACCCGTTTGACCATGTTCGGTGCCCTGTACATGACGGCTGTGTGCCTGCTGCCCCAGTTCCTGGTCGTAGCTGCCCACGTACCGTTCTACCTTGGCGGGACCTCGTTGCTGATCGTGGTCGTGGTTGTGATGGACTTTATGGCCCAAGTACAATCGCACCTCGTTTCTCACCAGTACGAATCCCTCATGAAGAAAGCCAACCTGAAGGGCTATGGTAGCGGTCTGCTGCGCTGACCCGTAAGGTTCGAGGAGTCACTGATGAAAGTTCGTGCATCGGTAAAGAAGCTGTGCCGTAACTGCAAGATCATCCGTCGCGAAGGCGTCGTTCGTGTGATCTGCAGCGCGGAGCCGCGTCACAAGCAGCGCCAAGGCTGAGTGTGAACCACGCGTTATAACCCGGCAGCTAGTGTGCTGCCGGGTTGATTATTTGTTTTTACAGCGCTAATATCCGCGCCCTTTCTTGGCTTCCTGGGCGCCGGGTAGCTGTCAATTGGAGTTTTTCTGAATGGCCCGTATTGCAGGCGTAAACATTCCGGATAACAAGCACACTGTTATCTCGCTGACCTACATCTATGGTGTCGGTCGCACTACCGCACAGAGCATCTGTGCAGCCACCGGCATCAGCCCGGCTGCAAAGATCAAAGACCTGAGCGAAGAGCAGATTGATTCGCTGCGTACCGAGGTGGGCAAACTGACCACCGAAGGTGACCTGCGTCGCGAAATCAACATGAACATCAAGCGTCTGATGGACCTCGGTTGCTACCGCGGTCTGCGTCATCGTCGCGGTCTGCCGGTTCGCGGTCAGCGTACCAAGACCAACGCGCGCACCCGTAAGGGCCCGCGTAAGCCGATCCGCAAGTAATCGCTTAGGAATTTAGTCATGGCAAAACCTGCTGCTCGTCCTCGTAAGAAAGTCAAAAAGACGGTGGTCGACGGGATCGCGCATATCCACGCATCCTTCAACAACACCATCGTTACCATCACCGACCGTCAGGGCAACGCTCTGTCCTGGGCTACCTCCGGTGGTTCGGGCTTCCGCGGCTCGCGTAAGAGCACCCCGTTCGCTGCCCAGGTAGCGGCCGAGCGTGCCGGCCAGGCTGCTCTGGAATACGGTCTGAAGAACCTCGACGTCAACGTCAAGGGCCCGGGCCCGGGCCGCGAGTCGGCTGTTCGTGCGCTGAATGCCTGCGGTTACAAGATCGCCAGCATCACCGACGTAACCCCGATCCCGCACAACGGCTGCCGTCCGCCGAAAAAGCGTCGCGTGTAATAGGAGACAGTGAGAAATGGCTCGTTACATTGGTCCCAAGTGCAAACTGTCCCGCCGCGAAGGCACTGATCTGTTCCTGAAGAGCGGCGTCCGCGCCCTCGACTCGAAGTGCAAAGCAGAAAACGTTCCTGGCCAGCACGGTCAGCGTCGTGGTCGCCTGTCCGACTACGGTCTGCAGCTGCGCGAGAAGCAGAAAGTGCGCCGCATCTACGGCGTTCTGGAACGTCAATTCCGTGGCTACTATCAGGAAGCGTCCCGCCGCAAGGGCTCCACGGGTGAAAACCTGCTGCAGCTGCTTGAGTGCCGTCTGGACAACGTCGTCTACCGCATGGGCTTCGGTTCCACTCGTTCCGAATCCCGTCAGCTGGTGTCCCACAAGACCATCAGCGTCAACGGTCAGACCGTAAACGTACCGTCCTACCAGGTCAAAGCTGGTGACGTGGTTGCTGTTCGCGAGAAATCGAAGAACCAGCTGCGTATCGCCCAAGCTCTGGACCTGTGCGCCCAGCGCGGTCGCGTTGAGTGGGTCGAAGTGGATACCGACAAGAAGTCCGGCACCTTCAAAAGTGTTCCGGCTCGTGCCGATCTGTCCGCCGACATCAACGAAAACCTGATTGTCGAGCTCTACTCCAAGTAAGGGCTAGAAAATAGGTGCATCCATGCAGAGTTCGGTAAATGAGTTCCTGACCCCCCGCCACATCGATGTGCAGGTGGTCAGCCAAACCCGCGCCAAGATCACCCTCGAGCCCCTCGAGCGTGGTTTCGGCCATACCCTGGGCAACGCGCTGCGTCGCATCCTGTTGTCCTCCATGCCTGGCTGTGCAGTAGTCGAGGCCGAGATCGACGGCGTACTCCACGAGTACTCCGCCATCGAAGGTGTGCAGGAAGATGTCATCGAGATCCTGCTCAACCTGAAAGGCCTGGCCATCAAGCTGCACGGCCGTGACGAAGTGACGCTGACCCTGGCGAAAAAGGGCTCGGGTGTGGTGACCGCTGCCGATATTCAGCTGGATCATGATGTCGAGATCGTCAACGGTGACCATGTTATCGCCCACCTGGCCGATAACGGCGCGCTGAACATGAAGCTGAAAGTCGCTCGTGGCCGTGGCTACGAGCCGGCTGATGCCCGTTCGAGCGATGAAGACGAAAGCCGCAGCATTGGCCGTCTTCAGCTCGACGCCTCGTTCAGCCCCGTACGTCGTGTTGCCTACGTGGTCGAGAACGCCCGTGTCGAACAGCGTACCAACCTGGACAAGCTGGTCCTCGATCTGGAAACCAACGGCACCCTGGACCCTGAAGAGGCTATCCGTCGCGCCGCTACCATCCTGCAACAGCAGCTGGCAGCGTTCGTGGACCTCAAAGGCGACAGCGAACCCGTCGTTGAAGAGCAGGAAGACGAGATCGATCCGATCCTGCTGCGTCCGGTCGATGACCTGGAGCTGACCGTCCGTTCGGCCAACTGCCTGAAGGCAGAGAACATCTACTACATCGGTGACCTGATTCAGCGCACCGAAGTAGAGCTGCTCAAAACGCCGAACCTGGGCAAGAAGTCCCTGACCGAAATCAAGGACGTTCTGGCCTCTCGCGGTCTGTCCCTCGGTATGCGCCTCGACAACTGGCCGCCGGCAAGTCTCAAGAAAGACGACAAGGCTACTGCCTGATCGTCGTAGCTACCGAACGTAAAGTTTGGAAAGGAATTGAACCATGCGCCATCGTAAAAGTGGTCGTCACCTGAGCCGCACCAGCGCGCACCGCAAGGCTATGTTCCAGAACATGGCTGTGTCGCTCTTCGAACACGAATTGATCAAAACCACCCTGCCCAAGGCCAAGGAACTGCGTCGCGTTGCCGAGCCGCTGATCACCCTGGCTAAAGTGGATAGCGTTGCCAACCGTCGTCTCGCTTTCGACCGTACCCGTTCGAAAGAAGCCGTAGGCAAGCTGTTCAACGAACTGGGCAAGCGCTACGCCAACCGTCCGGGCGGCTACCTGCGCATCCTGAAGTGCGGCTTCCGCGCCGGCGACAATGCCCCCATGGCATACGTCGAACTGATTGACCGCGCTGTTGGCGGCCAAGCAGTAGAAGCTGCAGAGTAAGGCTCACGCCTTATAAGAAACCGGGCCTTGTGCCCGGTTTTTTATCGCCTATAGAAAAGTTTTTCTCTATCGATCAGCTCGAATCAATAAATTGGCTGATCATGCCCTGTGTCACTGATCCTTAACGGCGTCGACTTCTACTGCTTGCTGAGCTGGATCAACAGCCAGGTCGCCAGTGGAGGCGCCTAATTGTCCGTTCGGGATGGCGGGCCGCGCTCACAGCCTTCGTGAAGTGCCGGTCTTCGCCTACCCCGCCGTTGAGGAGAGTAACGATGAGCGACAACACCCGTCTGACGACCGCTGCCGGAGCGCCGGTCGCCGATAACCAGAACGTCCAGACTGCTGGCCCGCGGGGCCCGATGCTGCTGCAGGACGTGTGGTTCCTGGAGAAGCTGGCGCATTTCGACCGCGAAGTGATTCCTGAACGCCGCATGCATGCCAAAGGCTCCGCCGCCTACGGCACCTTCACCGTGACCCACGACATCACCCGCTACACCCGCGCCAAGCTGTTCTCCCAGGTCGGCAAGCAGACGCCGCTGTTCCTGCGTTTCTCCACCGTTGCCGGCGAGCGGGGGGCGGCGGATGCGGAGCGCGATATCCGCGGCTTCGCCCTGAAGTTCTACACCGAGGAAGGCAACTGGGACCTGGTGGGCAACAACACCCCGGTCTTCTACTTCCGCGATCCGCTGAAATTCCCCGACCTCAACCACGTGGTGAAGCGCGACCCGCGCACCAACCTGCGCAACGCCACGATGAAGTGGGACTTCTTCTCGCACCTGCCCGAGGCACTGCACCAGCTGACTATCGACTTCAGCGACCGCGGCTTGCCGCGCAGCTACCGTCACGTCCATGGCTTCGGCAGCCACACCTTCAGTTTCATCAACGCCAGCAACGAACGTTTCTGGGTGAAGTTCCATTTCAAGACCCAGCAGGGCATCGAGAACCTCAGCAACGAGGAAGCTGCGAAGTTGGTGGGCGCGGACCGCGAAAGCTCGCAGCGTGATCTCTACGACGCCATCGACCGCGGTGACTTCCCGCGCTGGACGATGTACGTGCAGGTGATGCCGGAGAAGGAAGCCGCGACCTATCGCTATAACCCCTTCGACCTGACCAAGGTCTGGCCGCACGGCGACTACCCGCTGATCGAGGTGGGCTACTTCGAGCTCAACCGAAATCCGGCGAACTACTTCGCCGAGGTCGAGCAGTCTGCCTTCACCCCGGCGAACATCGTTCCCGGCATCGGTTTCTCGCCGGACAAGATGCTCCAGGGCCGCCTGTTCTCCTACGGCGACGCGCACCGCTACCGCCTGGGCGTGAACCACCACCAGATCCCGGTGAACGCTGCGCGCAACAACCCGCGCATCTACCACCGCGACGGCGCCATGCGTGTGGATGGCAACAACGGCGACATGACCGTCACCTACGAGCCGAACAGCTTCAACCAGTGGCAGGAGCAGCCGGACTACTCCGAGCCGCCGCTGACCCTGGAAGGCAGTGCCGATCACTGGAACCACCGCGTGGATGACGACTACTACAGCCAGCCGGCCGCACTGTTCCGCCTGTTCGACGAGGCCCAGCGGCAGCGTCTGTACGAGAACATCGCCGGTGACATGGCGGGCGTGCCGGAAGCCATCCAGCGTCGTCAGCTCGCGCTGTTCTTCAAGATCGATGCGGCGTACGGCGAAGGTGTCGCGAAGGCGCTGGGCCTGACGCTCGACTGATCTGCAGTCGTTTCACCCACCGCCCTCTTCGGAGGGCGGTGGCGTTTGCGGGCAAAGCGGGCTTGACCCCAGTCATGGCCAGTCGCGACCATAGCGCCGTTTAATTCGCTGTCACGTCCCAGGGAGAAGGCTGATGCAAGGCCACGCCGAGGTTATCGATTATCTCAACACGCTGCTGACCGGTGAGCTGGCCGCTCGCGACCAGTACTTCATCCACTCGCGCATGTATGAGGACTGGGGCTTCACCAAGCTCTACGAGCGTCTCAACCACGAGATGGAAGAAGAGACCCAGCATGCCGACGCACTGCTGCGCCGCATCCTGCTGCTCGAAGGCACCCCGCGCATGCGCCCGGACGACATCCACCCGGGCAAGACCGTGCCGGAGATGCTGGAGGCCGACCTGAAGCTCGAGCGCCACGTGCGTGCCGCGCTAGCCAAGGGTATCGCCCTGTGCGAGCAGCACAAGGACTTCGTCACGCGCGACATCCTGCGTGTGCAGTTGACCGATACCGAGGAAGACCACGCCTACTGGCTGGAGCAGCAGCTGGGCCTGATTCAGAAGATCGGCCTGGAGAACTACCTGCAGTCGCAGATCTGATCGGCCAGATCGCTCACACAGAAGCCCCCGACTTCGGGGGCTTTTGCTTTTAGTAGGAGCGAGCTTGCTCGCGAACCGCCCAACGCCGCTGTCGCCGGGAAGCTCCGTTCGCGAGCAAGCTCGCTCCTACAGAAGGGCCCAAGAAAAAGCCCCTGCGCCGATTGGCGGCAGGGGCTTTTTTCATCCCGGTGCGGATCAGGCCCGATCGCGCTCCAGCAGCGGTTTGAGGAAGTGCCCGGTGTGCGACACCGCCATCTCCGCGACCTGCTCCGGCGTGCCGGTGGCGATGATCTGGCCACCCTTGGAGCCGCCCTCGGGGCCGAGGTCGACCAGCCAGTCGGCGGTCTTGATCACGTCCAGGTTGTGCTCGATGACCACCACGGTGTTGCCGTGGTCGCGCAGGCGGTGCAGCACGTCCAGCAGTTGCTGGATATCCGCGAAGTGCAGGCCGGTGGTCGGCTCGTCGAGGATGTACAGGGTCTTGCCGGTATCGCGCTTGGACAGCTCGCGGGATAGTTTCACCCGCTGCGCCTCGCCACCGGAGAGCGTGGTCGCGCTCTGGCCCAGCTTGATGTACGACAGGCCCACGTCCATCAGCGTCTGCAGCTTGCGGGCGATGGCCGGCACGGCGTCGAAGAACGCGCGGGCGTCCTCGATGGTCATGTCCAGCACCTCGGTGATGCTCTTGCCTTTGTAGCGGACTTCCAGGGTTTCGCGGTTGTAGCGCTTGCCCTTGCAAACGTCGCAGGGGACGTAGATGTCCGGCAGGAAGTGCATCTCCACCTTGATCACGCCGTCACCCTGGCAGGCCTCGCAGCGGCCCCCTTTGACGTTGAACGAGAAACGCCCCGGCCCATAGCCGCGCGAGCGGGCTTCCGGCACACCGGCGAACAGCTCGCGGATCGGCGTGAACAGCCCGGTGTAGGTCGCCGGGTTGGAGCGCGGGGTGCGGCCGATCGGGCTCTGGTCGATGTCCACCACCTTGTCCAGGTGCTGCAGCCCGTCGAACGAGTCGTAGGGCGCCACTTCCAGGGTGGTGGCGCCGTTGAGCGCGGTGGCGGTGATCGGGAACAGGGTGTTGTTGATCAGCGTCGACTTGCCCGAGCCGGAGACGCCGGTGATGCAGGTGAACAGGCCGACCGGGATTTCCAGGTTGACGTTCTGCAGGTTGTTGCCGCGTGCGCCCTTGAGCTTGAGCAACTGCTTCTTGTTGCGCGGGGTGCGCTCGGCAGGCACGACGATCTTGGTGCGGCCGGACAGGTAGGCGCCGGTGATCGAGTCAGGATGGTCCATGACCTGCTGCGGCGTGCCCTCGGCGACGATCTGCCCGCCATGCACGCCGGCGCCCGGGCCGATATCGACCACGTAGTCGGCCAGGCGGATGGCGTCTTCATCGTGCTCCACCACGATCACCGTGTTGCCCAGGTTGCGCAGGTGGGTGAGGGTGCCCAGCAGGCGCTCGTTGTCGCGCTGGTGCAGGCCGATGGAGGGTTCGTCGAGGATGTACATGACGCCCACCAGACCCGCACCGATCTGGCTGGCCAGGCGGATACGCTGGGCCTCGCCGCCGGAGAGCGTGTCCGCGCTGCGGTCCAGGGTCAGGTAGTCGAGGCCGACGTTGACCAGGAACTGCAGGCGCTCGCGGATCTCCTTGAGGATCTTCGAGGCGATCTCGCCGCGGCGGCCGGTGAGGGTCAGGCTCTCGGCGTACTCGCAGGCCGTGCCCACCGGCATCGCGGTGATCGCCGGCAGCGTCTTGTCGCCCACCCACACATGCCGCGCTTCGCGGCGCAGGCGCGTGCCGTGGCAGTCCGGGCAGGGCTGGGTGCTGAGGAACTTGGCCAGTTCCTCGCGCACGGTGGTCGACTCGGTCTCGCGGTAGCGGCGCTCCAGGTTCGGCAGGATGCCCTCGAAGGGGTGCGCGCGCTTGACGATGTCGCCACGATCGTTGAGGTAGCGGAACTCGACGTTCTCCCGGCCCGAGCCGTTGAGGATGAACTTCTGGTGTTCCGGGTCGAGGTTCTGGAACGGCTCTTCCAGGCTGAAGCCGAAGTGCCCGGCCAGCGAGCCGAGCATCTGGAAGTAGTAGACGTTGCGCCGGTCCCAGCCGCGGATCGCGCCTTCGGCGAGGGTCAGCTCGCCGTTGACGACCCGTCGCGCGTCGAAGAACTGCTTCACGCCCAGGCCATCGCAGGTCGGGCAGGCGCCGGCGGGGTTATTGAAGGAGAACAGCTTGGGCTCCAGCTCGCTGATGGAGTGGCCGCAGATCGGGCAGGCGAAGCGGGCGGAGAAGATCATCTCTTCGCCTTCTTCATCATCCATCGGCGCCACGAGCGCGATGCCGTCGGCCAGGTTGATCGCCGTCTCGAAGGACTCCGCCAGGCGCTGCTGCAGGTCGCCGCGCACCTTGAAGCGGTCCACCACGATGTCGATGGAGTGCTTGAGCTTCTTGTCCAGCTTGGGCACGTCATCCAGCTCGTAGAGCTTGCCGTCGACGCGGGCGCGGACGAAACCCTGGGCGCGCATTTCGTCGAACACCGCCAGGTGTTCGCCCTTGCGTTCGCGGATCACCGGGGCCAGCAGCATCAGCTTGCGGCCTTCGGGCAGCGCCAGTACCTGGTCGACCATCTGGCTGACGGTCTGCGCCTCCAGCGGGATGTCATGGTCCGGGCAGCGCGGAATACCGACGCGGGCGTAGAGCAGGCGCAGGTAGTCGTAGATCTCGGTAATGGTGCCCACGGTCGAACGCGGGTTGTGCGACGTGGATTTCTGCTCGATGGAAATCGCTGGCGACAGACCTTCGATGGTGTCGACGTCGGGCTTTTCCATCATGGAGAGGAACTGCCGGGCATAGGCCGACAGCGATTCCACATAGCGACGCTGGCCCTCGGCGTACAGCGTGTCGAAGGCCAGGGAAGATTTGCCGGAACCGGACAGGCCGGTGATCACGATCAGCTTGTCGCGCGGCAGGGTCAGGTCGATGTTCTTCAGGTTGTGGGTACGGGCCCCACGGATGAGGATCTTGTCCACTACGGCCTCGCTTGGCGGGCGAAAACAGATGAGTATACGGGGCGGGGTCGGCACGCGGCAAAGTGGCGCGTACGTGTCGTTGGACCGCAGGACTGGTAGAATGCGCGGCTATTTTTCGGCGTGGGCGACAACCGGCTCTGCAAGGCCCGGATGACGCCTCGCCACGGGGGCAATGTAGCGCATTCCCGTTTTTCGTCTTTCCATGAGGGGCCTATGCACGATTCCCACACTGAGCGCATGAGCGGCACCGAAACCCGCGCTGCCGCCGGCCTGTCCCTGGTCTTCGCGTTCCGCATGCTCGGCATGTTCATGGTGCTGCCGGTGCTCGCCACCTACGGCCAGGACCTGGCCGGCGCCACGCCTGCCCTGATCGGCCTGGCCATCGGTGCCTATGGCCTGACTCAGGCGATCCTGCAGATTCCGCTGGGCACTCTGTCCGACCGCATCGGCCGCCGGCCGATCATCATCGTCGGTCTGCTGGTGTTCGCTGCCGGCGCCGCCCTGGCGGCCAACGCCGATTCCATCTGGGGCATCATCGCCGGCCGCGTCCTGCAGGGCGCCGGGGCGATCTCGGCGGCGGTAATGGCGATGCTCTCCGACCTCACCCGCGAGCAGCACCGCACCAAGGCCATGGCCATGATCGGCATGAGCATCGGCGTGTCCTTTGCCGTGGCGATGGTCGCAGGCCCCGTGCTGACCCACTGGTTCGGCCTGCACGGCCTGTTCTGGTTCACCGCCGGCATGGCCCTGGTGGGCATGCTGATCATCCTGTTCTTCGTGCCGACCCCCGACCACCGCATGCAGCACCGCGAATCCAGCGTGGCCAAGCAGTCGCTGCTGCCGACCCTGAAGAACGGCGAACTGCTGCGCCTGGACGCCGGCATCCTGGTGCTGCACGCCATCCTCATGGCCAGCTTCGTCGCGCTGCCGCTGGCGCTGGTGGAGCGCGCCGGGCTGCCCAAGGAAGAACACTGGTGGGTCTACCTGACCGCGTTGCTGGTGGGCTTCTTCGGCATGGTCCCGTTCATCATCTACGCCGAGAAGAAGCGCCAGATGAAGCGCGTGCTCACCGGCGCCGTGGCGACCCTGATGCTCTGCGAACTGTTCTTCTGGGAGTTCGGCAACAGCCTCAAGGAACTGGTGTTCGGCATCATCGTCTACTTCACCGCGTTCAACCTGCTGGAGGCCTCGCTGCCGTCGCTGGTGAGCAAGGTGTCCCCGGCCGGCGGCAAGGGCACGGCGATGGGCGTCTACTCCACCAGCCAGTTCCTCGGCGCCGCCGTGGGCGGCATCCTGGGCGGCTGGATGTTCCAGCACGGCGGGCTGGACGGGGTGTTCATCGGCTGCGCCGTGCTGGCTGCCCTCTGGCTGGCGATTGCTGTTACCATGCGTGAACCTCCGTATGTAACGAGTATCCGCCTGCCTCTGTCCGACGAGGCGCTGCGCGATGCTTCGTTGGCTGAGCGTTTCAAGGCATTGCCCGGTGTGAGCGATGTGATGGTGGTCGTGGAAGAAGCGGCCGCTTATGTCAAAGTGGATTCCCAACAAGTTGATCGCACGTCCCTCGCGCGCCTCGCCGGCGCCGAGCAGGCGACGTGCTGAAGCCTTTAGGAGAGCGTCATGGCCCGTGGGGTTAACAAAGTCATTCTGGTGGGTAACGTCGGTGGCGATCCGGAAACCCGGTACATGCCCAACGGCAACGCGGTGACCAACGTCACCCTGGCCACCAGCGAAAGCTGGAAGGACAAGCAGACCGGCCAGCAGCAGGAGCGCACCGAGTGGCACCGCGTGGTGTTCTTCGGTCGCCTGGCGGAAATCGTCGCCGAGTACGTGCGCAAGGGTTCGCAGATCTACGTCGAAGGCAGCCTGCGTACCCGCAAGTGGCAGGGTCAGGACGGCCAGGACCGTTACACCACCGAGATCGTGGTGGACATCAACGGCAACATGCAGCTGCTGGGCGGCCGTCCGGGCGCCGGTGGTGACGATGCTCCGCGCGCTCCCCGTGAGCCGCAGCAGCGTCCGCAGCAGGCCCAGCGCCCTGCGCCGCAGCAGCAGTCCCAGCCCGCGCCGCAACCGGCTCCGGACTATGACAGCTTCGACGACGACATTCCGTTCTAACTCGAACGGAATCGTCACCCAGAGCGCAGCCTTCGAGCTGCGCTTTTGCGTTTCTGGGACGCTCGTTTTGGCGAATCTTCGTAAGAGTCTTTCTCGCGGGTGAGTATTTAATTAGCTAGCTAATTAAATGATTCTGGCATTCCCTTGATGTACGGCAAAACCGGAGAAGAAAGACATGAGCATTACAGTGACCGAGCGTGACGACGACCATAAATCCCGCGAGTTCCGCGCCCACGGCGGGCGTTGCTGGGATGTGCACCAGGAAGGCCAGTTGGTCGGCATCTTCCATACCGAAGGCGAGGCGCAGGCCTACCGCGTTTCCCTGGAGCTGGAAGCACGTTACCGCCACGCGGCGGAGTACTAAGGCAAGAAGGCCCCGTGGCGCCGGCCGCGCCACGGGGCGTTTCCTGTAGGAGCGAGCTTGCTCGCGAACCTCTCGGCATCAGCGCTGGCGGGAAACCTGTTCGCGAGCAAGCTCGCTCCTACAAAAAACGGTCAGCGATACCAGCGCGGCGTGTACACCCAGTCGCCGCCGCCCGCGCGGGGGAAGCGTCGGGTAAGCGACGACCCGACGATCACCAGGGTGCGCATGTCCACCATGCCCGGCACCAGCTCGCCGAGGGTGACGACGCGCAGCGCCTCGGCCGGGCGGCCGATGTCGCGGCCGAGCACGACCAGCGTGTCCGCTGTGCGATGGCGGCGAACGATGTCCAGCGCGCGCCCCAGTTGCCAGGGCCGCGCCTTGGAGATCGGGTTGTAGAAGGCCATGGCCAGGTCGGCGGCGCCGGCGTGGTCCAGGCGCTGCTCGATGGTCTCCCAGGGCTTGAGGTTGTCCGACAGCGAAATCAGACAGAAGTCATGCCCCAGCGGCGCGCCGGCCTTGGCGGCGGCGGCCAGCGCGGCGGACACCCCTGGCAGCACCTCCAGCTCGACCCCATGCCAGTGCGGGTCGCTGCTCTCGTGCAGCGCCTCCATTACCGCGGCGGCCATGGCGAACACGCCCGGGTCGCCGGAGGAAATCACCACCACGCGCCGACCGCTGGCGGCCAGCTCGAAGGCGTGGCGGGCGCGTTGCATTTCTTCGCGATTGTCGGTGCAGTGGCGCACCTGGTCATCGCGCAGCGGCTCGGCCATCTTCACGTAGGTCTCGTAGCCCAGCAGGTCCTGGGCTTCGTCCAGCGCGCGGCGCACGGCGGGAATCATGAAGTCGCTGGCGCCGGGGCCAAGGCCGATCACGCTGAGTCGCCCGCGCGGCTGGCCGATACCCTCGGCGTCGGCCGGACTGGCGGCGCGGTGCAGGTGGAAGGAGTCGCCCTGCAGCACGGCGGGCGGCAGCTCGTCGTCGCCGCCGATGAAGCGCAACGGCACGCCCAGCTCCCCGGCGGCATCGGCCAGGGCCGGATCTGCCATGCGGCAGCGGGGCGCCACCAGCGCGGCCAGCGACGCTTCGGCCAGCCCGGCTTGGGCCAGGCCCTGGCGAATGCGCTCGGGCAGTTGCGAATCCACCAGGGTGACATGGGCGAGGACGATACGCGGGTGGATGCGCAGCTCGTTGTACGCGATGCCTTCGGCGCGCGCATCGATGCACAGGGTATGCGCGGCATCGTCGGCCAGCGGCAGGTCCAGCTCGTCCAGCCAGGGCGCGTCGCCTTCGATGCGCAGGCTGTCGCCGCCCAGCAGGTCGGAAACGAAGCGCTTGCCCTGTTCGATGTCCGCCAGCGCGTAGCCAGGAGGCGGATCGAGCAGGCAGGCGCCGAAGCGCAGTTCGCCGCTGGTGGTGATGGCCGGGGCCACCTCCAGCGCGGCGGCCATCTCGCGAGCCATGCGGTTCACCCCGCCGAGCCCGCCAAGCAGCGGCACCACGGCGCTACCGTCTTCGGCCACGGCCAGCACCGGTGGCTCCGCGCCCTTCTCGATGAGCAACGGGGCGAGGGTGCGGATGACGATGCCGGCGGCGCACAGGGCGATGATCGGGGTGTCGTCGCGGTAGAGCTGGCGCAGGGTGTCGCCGAAGTTCGCGTAGGACTCGTCGGCACCTTCGACGCGGTCCTTCAGGCCCAGCACACGCGCCTGTGGATAAATGCCCTGCAAGCGCCGCGCCGTGGCCAACGCGCCCTGGCCGAGAATGACGATGGCCGCGCGCATCAGCCGTTCCACCGCTGGCCGGGGATGACGATCATCGAGAAGTACGGCGAGGCCATCGGATCGACCTCGTCCAGCGCAACGATGCGCTGCTCGCGCATAGTCGCGCGCTCGACGTAGTGCGCGCCGCCGTCGCGGCCCAGCTCGCGCAGCACACGGCGGACCTTGTCGAAGTTGCGGCCGAGCTTCATCACCACCGCCGCGTCGGCGTCAGCCAGGCGACGCTTGAGTTCCTCTTCCGGCAGGACGCCGGAGAGCACCGACAGGCTCTGGTTGCGATACACCAGCGGCACGCCGAGCACCGCCGCGCTGCCGAGCATCGAGCAGACGCCGGGTACGACTTCGGTGTCATACCGCTCTGAAAGACGGTCATGCAGGTACATGTACGAGCCGTAGAAGAACGGATCGCCCTCGCAGATCACCGCCACGTCGCGGCCGGCATCCAGGTGCATCGCCACTTGCTGGGCGGCGGTGTCGTAGAAGTCGCTGATCACCCCTTCGTAGGTCAACGGCGGCTCCAGCTTCTCGGTGGTCACCGGGTACACCAGCGGCAGGCGCTGCTGCTCATCGAGCAGGTGTTGCTCGATGATGGCGAAGGCGTTGCCACCCTGGCCGGCATGGTGCTTGGCCTTGGCCACGAAGTAGCCGATCACCGGGGACGCGCGCAGCAGGCGCAGGGCCTTGAGGGTCAGCAGTTCCGGGTCGCCGGGGCCTACGCCCAGGCCGATGAGGCGGCCGGTCATCACTCCACCTCCGTGGCCAGGGCGTTGATGGCCGCGGCGGCCATCGCACTGCCGCCACGGCGGCCGCGCACGATCACGTAGGGCACGCCGCGGCTGTCGGCGGCGAGGGCATCCTTGGACTCCATGGCGCCGACGAAGCCCACCGGGAAGCCGAGGATCAGCGCCGGTTTCGGTGCGCCGGCGTCGAGCATTTCCAGCAGGTAGAAGAGGGCGGTCGGGGCGTTACCGATCACCACCACGCTGCCTTCCAGGTGCTCGCGCCAATGCTCCAGCGCCACGGCCGAGCGGGTGTTGCCCAGCTCGCGGGCCAGCGCCGGGACATCCGGATCGTTGAGCGTGCAGATCACCTCGTTGTGCGCCGGCAGGCGCGCACGGGTGATGCCCTCGGCGACCATCCGCGCATCGCAGAGGATCGGCGCGCCGGCGGATAGCGCCGCCCGGCCGATGGCCCCGGCGCCCGCGGAGAAGCGCAGGTCCTGGACGACGTCGACCATGCCGCAGGCGTGGATCACCCGCACGGCGAGTTTCTCAAGGTCCGCGGGGACGGCGGACAGATCGGCTTCCGCGCGAATAGTGGCGAAGGATTGGCGGTAGATCGCCTGGCCGTCGCGAATGTAATCAAGCATCGGTGGAGACTCCGGGGGCGGCCAGCAGATTGCCGGCGGCCTCGAGGGACAGGTTGCGCGCCAGCGGCTGGCCGAAGCCGGCCAGGCCATCGGCGCGACGGAACAGGTCATAGCGGCCGTCGGCGACGGCCAGCAGGGTGTAGGGGGCCACGTGGGCGGCGGCGCAGGAACGCGGGCAGCCGCACAGGTGCACGCCGGCGGGCGGCGCATGGCGCAGGCGTTCGGCCAGGCGCAGGGCGTCGGCCTTGGTGTCGGCCAGCCCGCGGGCGCAACCGCTGGAGCCACTGCAGGCGACCAGGCGCGAGAGCGGCTGCGCGGCATCCACCAGCAGGCCGAGGTTGGCCAGCGCACCCAGCACCACGGCAGCGTCGGCCTGCGCCACATCGGGCAGGATGAGGCTCTGCCACGGTGTCAGGCGCAGCTTTCCGCCGCTGAAGCGTTCGGCGAGATCGGCCAGGCCGAAGAGGGTGGTGCTGTCGAGGCGTCCGAGGACGAATCCCGCGCCGATCATGACGTGGTCCGGCAGGCGTTGCGGATGAATCCCGAAATGGCCGAACGCCCGTGGTGCAGGACGCCGCCAGTTATCCACAGCCGGTCCGAGCTGCAGTTCGAACGGCAGGCGCTGTTGCAGGCGCTCCAGCAGCAGGTCGTCGCGCAGCATCTCGCGCAGGTGGCGCAGGCGCGTCTGGCCGTCGCCGGCGAGATCGAGGAACAGGTGCAGCAGGGTGTCCACCAGCACGGGCACCTGTGCGGCGGTCACGGCGGCGAGGGCAGGGCGATCGGTGGCGCGCTGCGGCGGGCAGCCGGCCAGGCCGACGGCGAACAGCGGCGCGGCGTCGGCGGACATGGCCGACAGCCAGATATCGTTGGGATGCTCCAGCATCGCCAGCGCTTCGCCGGCGTCCAGCTGGATGCCGAACTTGGGCGACAGGCCGTGGAAGCGCGGGGTGCGTTCCAGCAGGTCGAGCAACTGGCGGGCGAGCGGACTGGCGTCGAAAGCGCTGCCAGCGTCCAGGCCCAGCGCCGGGCTGACCAGCAGGTTGCGCACGTCGTCCGCCGCCAGCTCGCGGGGGCCGAGGCCGGCCGCCAGCAGGTCACGGCTCAGTGCGCTTTCGGCGCCGGCGTGCACGCCGCGGATCTGCAGGTTGGCGCGGTTGGTCGCTTCCAGAACGCCGCCGGCGTGGCGCTCGGCGGCCAGGGCAATGGCGCGCGCGGCGGTGGCATCGAGTTGCCCGCACGGCAGCTTGATGCGGCAGATGCCGCCATCGCGGGAGGCCACGATACGCAGCAGGCCGGGGCAGGCATGCGGGCGGACGGGCAGAGCGGAGGAGTCGTGCACGGTGGTCACCAGGGCTGGGTCGCGGTGACCTGCGAATCCCCACAGGGGATTTCACGACACCGATACACCCCGCTCGATGTCTGCACGCGCGACTGGTTTCGTCGGCAGGTCTCCTGGCTGGCAGGTCCTCATCCAGCGCGGCCTTCCCGGTTGCCCAGTGGCCTGGCCGGCGGCACGGAACATCGTTCTCGTGCTGCCGCATTGCGCGGACTCGCTGCTTACAGTTGCGGGGGCAGCCACGGCTTAACCGTGTTCCCTCTTCGGCTCTGGGAAACCCACCGTGAAAGGCGAAGCGTCCTACGAGCACCAACGAAGCGGGTATTATGCCTGCTTTGCCCGACGTCAGGAAAAGCCTGCCCGTCGGATCGATCGTCGCACCCCTGAGGACATTTCATGACGCCCTGGCTGACCATCGTCGGCATCGGCGAGGACGGCTATGCCGGCCTCGGCAAGGCCGCGCGCCGCGCCCTGCTCGCCGCCAGCGAAGTGATCGGCGCGCCGCGCCAGCTGGACCTGCTGCCGCCTTACCTGAGCGCCCGCCGCCTGGCCTGGCCGAGCCCGTTCAGCCTGGAGCCGGTGCTGCGCCGGCGCGGTGAGCCCACCTGCGTGCTGGCCAGCGGCGACCCGATGCTGTTCGGCGTCGGCGCGAGCCTCGCCCGGCAGTTACCATCCGAGGAAATGCTCGTGCTTCCCGCGCCGTCCTCCGCCTCCCTGGCCGCGGCGCGGCTGGGCTGGGCATTGCAGGACTGCACGCTGCTGTCGCTGGTGGCGCGCCCTTTGGCCGCACTCGCTGCGCAGATTCACGACGGCGCGAAGCTGCTGATCCTCAGCAACGATGGCAGCAGCCCGGGCGCCATCGCCGCACTGCTGCGCGAGCGGGGGTTCGGTGCCAGCCGGCTCAGCGTGCTGGAGCACCTGGGCGGTGATGCCGAACGACGCATCGACGGGCTCGCCAGCGACTGGTCGACGAGCGAGACCGCTGCGCTGAACCTGGTCGCGGTGCAGTGCGCCGCAGGCGCCGAGGCGATTCGCCTGCCTTTGACCACCGGCCTGCCGGACGACGCCTACCGTCATGACGGCCAACTGACCAAGCGCGACGTGCGCGCCGTCACCCTGGCGCGGCTGGCGCCCAGGCCGGGCGAACTGCTGTGGGACGTCGGCGCCGGTTGCGGCTCCATCGGCATCGAATGGATGCGCGCGCACCCGAGCTGCCGCACCCTGGCCATCGAAGCCAACGAAGGTCGCCAGGAACATATCCGCTGCAACCGCGATGCGCTTGGCGTGCCGGCCCTGCAACTGGTCTGCGGCGCGGCGCCGGAAGCCTTGCAGGGGCTGGAGCGGCCCGATGCGATCTTCATCGGCGGCGGCGTGACCCTGCCCGGCGTGTTCGAACAGTGCTGGGAGCAGCTCAAGCCCGGCGGCCGGCTGGTGGCCAACGCCGTCACGCTGCAGAGCGAGACCCTGCTGCTGAGCTGGCGCGCCCGCATCGGTGGCGAGCTGACCCGCCTGTCGGTGTCCCAGGCCCAGCCGCTGGGCGGCTTCGATACCTGGCGTGCGGCGCTGCCGATCACCCTGCTGGACGTGTGCAAGCCTCTGGCCGACTGACGATGCGCGAAGAGACTTCCGAAGCACCCCGCCCGCTGCGCAGCGGCTACACCACCGGCAGCTGCGCCACCGCCACCAGCCTGGCGGCGGCGCGCCTGCTGCTGACGGGTGAGGCGCTGGACGCGGTACAGATATCCCTGCCCAAAGAGCGCAGCGCGACGCTGCGCCTGGCGTTCTGCCGGCTCATCGCCGAGGGTGCCGAAGCCGGCACGCTGAAGGATGCCGGCGACGACCCGGACGTGACCCACGGTGCGCTGGTCTTTGCCCGCGTCGCCTTGAGCGCCGAGCCGGGCGTACGCTTCCGGGCGGGCGAAGGTGTCGGCACCGTCACCAAGCCGGGGCTGGTGCTGGCGGTGGGCGAGCCGGCGATCAACCCGGTGCCGCGGCAGATGATGCAGGCCAACCTCGCCGCGCTGGCGGCGGAGTGCGGCTACACCGGTGGCTTCGACGTCACGATCAATATCGAAGGCGGCGCCGAGCTGGCGCTCAAGACCATGAACCCGCGCCTGGGCATCCTTGGCGGCCTGTCGATCCTGGGCACCACCGGCATCGTCCGGCCGTTCTCCTGCTCGGCCTACATCGCCTCGATCCAGCAGGGCATCGACGTCGCCCGCGCCAACGGTTTCCGCCACCTGGCCGCCTGCACCGGCAACGCCAGCGAGGACGCCATGCGTCGTCGCTACGGCTTCGACGACACCGCGCTGATCGAGATGGGCGATTTTGCCGGGGCGGCGCTCAAGCACCTGCGCAAGGTGCCGGTGGAGCGCTTCAGCGTGTGCGGCGGCTTCGGCAAGATCAGCAAGCTCGCCGCCGGCCACATGGACCTGCACAGCCGCCACTCCAGCATCGACCTGCCGCAGCTGGCCCAGTGGGCGGCGGACATCGGCGCGTCGGCGCAGCTGCAACAGCGCATGCGCGACGCCAATACCAGCCAGCAGGCGCTGGCGCTGTGCCGCGCCGAGGGCATAGCGCTGGGCGATGCCGTCTGCGCCCGCGCGCTGGCCTTTGCCCGGCGCATCGTGCCTGTGGAAGTGACGCTGGAAGTCTTCGCCATCGACCGCCAGGGCAACCTGGTGGGCGAGGCGCTGGAGGTGCGATGAAGCGCGTATTGCTGCTGGGCGGCATCGGCGAGGCGCTGGCCATTGCGCGCCGTCTCGGGCCGCAGCACCTGTACAGCCTCGCCGGCCTCGGCAAGGTGCCGGACGACCTCGCCTGTGAGGTGCGGGTGGGCGGTTACGGCGGCGCCGAAGGCCTCGCGGACTTCATCCGCCAGCGCGGTTTCGACCTGCTGCTGGACGCCACCCATCCCTACGCCGCGCAGATCAGCGCCAACGCCGCCCGTGCCGCGCAGCTGGCCGGCGTGCCCTGCTGGGCGCTGCGGCGCCCGGGGTGGCGGGCGGGCGCCGATGACGACTGGCGCGAGGTGGCCGGTTGGCCGGCGCTGATCCAGGCGCTGGAATCGTTCAGGCGCCCGCTGTTCACCCTGGGCCGCGAGCCGCTGGAACACCTGGACGAGATTCCCGCCCACCAGCACTGGACCGTGCGCTGCCTGCAAAGCCTGCCCGGCACTGCGCGCGCCGACGTACTGGGCGCGCGCGGGCCGTTCTCCCTCGACGGCGAGCGCGACCTGTACACCCGCCTGGGCACTGACGTACTGGTGAGCAAGAACAGCGGCAGCCAGGCCACCGAGCCGAAGCTGCAGGTCGCCCGCGAGCGCGGCGTGCCGGTGCTGATCCTGGCGCGGCCGGTGTTGCCCGCGGTGGACCGGGAGTTCGACAGCGTCGAGTCGCTGTGGGCGGCGCTGGAGCGGGGCCTGTCGTAGGCAACTGTCTTCATCTGAAAATCCGTGCGTGTATTTCCCTCTCCCTAACCCTCTCCCTGAAGGGAGAGGGGACTGGTCGGTGCAGGATGAATCCATGGCGTCGGCCGGCACGGACAGCTTCCTCTCCCTTCGGAGCGGGGCGCGCAGCCAGGGCGGGGGAGAGCGCTGGTGCGATGCTTCAGGTAGGAGCGAGCATGCTCGCGAACCCTCGTGTCGTGCGCTGTCGCCGGCGCTCGTATTGCCGCAGGTCGGCCCCTCTGCCACCGAGCCACCCGGACGGTTCCATTGAACGACCCGGCGCGGCGGCGTTCACAGCTTCGTAGAGGTTCGCGAGCACGAACTCGGCGTCCCCCTCGATCCTACGAACGTCGTCGCGATGCTTTTCCGGCGCCCCGCTGGCCTCTAAGCTGGGTCCCGGTTTTCACAGGGAGTGACACCAATGCTGCGAATCCTCGGCCGCGCTTCATCCATCAACGTGCGCAAGGTTCTCTGGACCTGCGCCGAACTGAACCTGCCCTACGAACGGGAAGACTGGGGCACGGGTTTTCGTTCCACCGCCTCGGCGGAATTCATCGCGCTCAATCCCAATGCGATGGTGCCGGTGCTGATCGACGGCGACTTCGTGCTCTGGGAGTCCAATGCCATCTGCGGCTACCTCGCCACCCAGTACCCGCTGGACGAGTTGCTGCCCACCGCACCGCGCGAGCGGGCATTGGTGGAGCAGTGGATGGGCTGGCAGGCCACCGAACTGAACACTGCCTGGCGCTACGCATTCATGGCCCGGGTGCGCAACAGCCCGAGCCACACCGACGAATCCGCCATCGCCTTGAGCGAGGCGCAGTGGAATCACTGCATGGCGCTGCTGGATCGACAACTGGAGCGCACCGGTGCCTTCGTCGCCGGCGCCTGCTTCAGTCTCGCCGATGTGGTACTCGGCCTGTCGGTGAACCGCTGGTACCTGACGCCCATGCAGCGCCCGGAGCTGCCGGCGGTGGCGGCCTACTACGAGCGGCTGAGCGAGCGCCCGGGGTTCCAGGTGCATGGGCGCAATGGGGAGCCTTGAGGCAACGCCCTGACGCATCAAGGCTGCCCTCACCCCAGCCCTCGGCTTTGGCATCCTGCGTTGCTCTATCTCCTGCCTCCATGCAGTCGTCTCCCCAAGGGGAGAGGGGGGCGTTCGGCGTAACGTGTTTTTATGGACGTCAGCCGGCTTGTGCCGGGTAGATGAATCGCTCGGGGCGGCCCTCTCTCCCTCCGGGAGAGGGTTAGGGTGAGGGAGCTTTCAGCGAGCTTGCGCTGAAAGCTCGCTGATCGGCCGATAGTCCGCCTCAAGCTCTACCGCCAGCTTCCTGGCCCTGCCCAGTCGCACGCCGCCGCCTTCGATATCCACCAGCACCGTCGGGCAGTTCAGCGGCTGCAGCGTCGGCCAGTCGCGCAGGCGGCCATCAGTCAGCACCAGCAGGCGCTGGTGTTCGGCCGGCTTTTGGCGCTGGCGCCGGTCCAGCCATTCGCGGGCTTGCCCGAGGGCTTCGATCAGCGGGGTACCGCCACCAGCGCCAAGCTGTTCCAGCCACTCCTGCAATTGGTTCGAGGCCTTCTGGCCCTGCCACAACCAGCGCGGTTGCGCGCCGGTGGCGTGCAGCACGGCGAGGCGCGCGCGCTGCCGGTAGGCCTGTTCGAAGGTGTCGGCGAGCAGGCCCTTGGCCTGGGCCAGGGCACTGTGGCGGCGGGTGCTGGCAGAGGCGTCGACGATCACCAGCCAGAGTTCGCCGGGCGTGCGACTGCGTGTGCGCAGTACCAGGTCGGCGCGCCGTTGCGGGCGGCCGTTGCGCAGGGTGGCGGGCCAGTCGATGCGGCCGTGCGCGCCCGCTTGGCGGGCGCCGCTGCGGCCGCCGGCGAGCTGGCCGGGTCGGGGCGTGGCATCCGCGCCTGGGGCCGGGCGCGGGCGGATGCTCAGGGCTTTTTTGGCCAGCCCGTCAATTGCCGGCGTTCCCCCATGCCCACGCTCTGCGCGGGCAGTTCGCCCCAGTGGCCTTCGCCGTTGGAGGCAGTGGACGGTGCCTGCGGCTGGCTGGAAGCGGACTGCGGCGGCGTGGTCGGTTGGGACGGCGCATGGCGGCGCCGGTGGGCGAGGGCGAAGTGCTCCACGGCATCGATGTCCTGCGCCTCGATGGCGCTGGCGCCACGCCAGGCGGCATGGGCACGGGCGGCGCGCAGCCAGACCAGGTCCGCGCGCAGACCGTCGACGCCGGCGGCGTGGCAGCGCTCGGCGATGCTCTCCAGCGCGGCGTCGCCCAGGGGGATCGCAGCCAGTTGCTGGCGCGCGTCAGCGCAGCGCTGTTGCAACGCCAGTTGCGCGCCCTGCCAGTGCGCCAGGAACGCCTGCGGATCGGCATCGAAGGCCAGGCGGCGGCGGACGATCTCGGCGCGCTCAGTCGGCGCGGGCACGCCTTCCAATTGCACCTTGAGGCCGAAGCGGTCCAGCAGCTGCGGGCGTAGCTCGCCTTCCTCGGGGTTCATGGTGCCGATCAGCACGAAGCGCGCCGGGTGGCTGTGGGACAGGCCGTCGCGCTCGATCAGGTTGACCCCGCTGGCGGCCACGTCGAGCAGCAGGTCGACGAGGTGGTCGGGCAGCAGGTTCACCTCATCCACATAGAGCACGCCGCCGTGGGCGTGGGCCAGCACGCCGGGGGAGAACTGCGCGCGGCCTTCGCCCAGCGCCGCGTCCAGGTCGAGGGTGCCGACGATGCGTTCCTCGCTGGCGCCCAGCGGCAGAGTGACGAAGCGCCCGCCGTCCAACAGGTCGGCCACGCCGCGCGCCAGGGTGGACTTGGCCATGCCGCGCGGCCCTTCGATCAGCACGCCGCCAATGGCGGAGTCGATGGCGGCCAGGCACAGGGCCAGCTTCAGCTCATCGGCGCCGACGACGGCAGCCAGTGGAAAATGGGGAAGGGCGCTCATGGGGATGTCCTGCGGAATTCGTCCGTGCATGGTAGCGAACCGGGCGCAGGAGGTGCGACCCGTCTCCATCGGATCGATAGCTTCAAGTCATTGATCGGCGCTGCGCGATGCAGTACCTTGGCCCCACGTCCACGGAGAACATCATGCCGTCCAGCCTGTCCATCCAGTCCCTCGCCCGCCTCGGTGCCATTGGCTCCGTAGCTGCTCGCGTGCAGGTTCTGGCTGCTGCTGCCGGCTATTTCTTCTATGGGTATTGGTTTAGCCAACGGCGCGCCTGATACCCCACAGGCGCCCTAGCAAGCAGGGTCGCCAACCAGAAAGATTCTTCAAACCCCGGTCGGCAACCCGACCGGGGTTTTTGTTTTTCCGGCCCACAAGGCCAACGCATCGCCACCCAATTGAATCGGGCCAAAACGCCCGGACAGAGGATCGACACATGAACACCACCTATTACCGCTATTACCGCAACTCCGACTGGCGATTTAGCAGCGCGCTGCGCGCCACCCAACGAGCCTTGCCACGAACACTTAGATAGAGCGCCGAGCGCGGAAAAACCACCGCGCCGGCCAAGGATGCCAGTCAGATGAATGCTTCCACCTCCGCCCTGATCCGCCCCGAACACGCAGCCTCCGCCGAAGTCCTCGACCTGCCGCTGCCCTCCGCCCGCCGCCGCGAACAACCGCTGCCGAGCCCCGCCGAACTGCGCCAGCACCTGCCCCTGTCCGCCGCCACGGCCCATCGCGTGCGCGAAGGCCGCGAGGCGATCCGCGCCGTCCTCGATGGCCGCGACCCGCGCCTGCTGGTGGTGATCGGCCCCTGCTCGCTGCACGACCCCGTTTCCGCCCTCGAATACGCCGACCGCCTCGCCGAACTGGCGCCGCAGGTGAGCGACCAACTGCTGCTGGTGATGCGCGCCTACGTCGAGAAGCCGCGCACCACCGTCGGCTGGAAAGGCCTGGTCTACGACCCGCAGCTCGACGGCAGCGGCGACCTGGCCGGTGGCCTGGAGCTGTCGCGCCGGCTGATGCTGGGCATGCTCGAACGCGGCCTGCCGATCGCCACCGAACTGCTGCAACCCCTGGTGGCCGGCTACTTCGACGACCTGCTGGGCTGGGCCGCCATCGGCGCGCGCACCAGTGAATCCCAGGTGCACCGCGAGATGGTCAGCGGCCTCGACCTGCCGGTGGGCTTCAAGAACGGCACCGACGGCAGCATCGGCATCGCCACCGACGCCATGCGCTCGGCGGCGCACCCGCACCAGCACTTCGGCATCGACGCATTGGGCCGCCCGTCGCTGGTGCAGACCCAGGGCAACCCGGACACCCATCTGGTGCTGCGCGGCGGCCACGCCGGGCCGAACTTCGATGCGGTCAGCGTGCAGCAGATCCGCCAGGGGCTGGAGAAGCTGGGGCTCGAGCCGAGCATCATGGTGGACTGCAGCCACGCCAACAGCGGCAAGGACCCGCTGCGCCAGCCGGCGGTGCTGGCCAGCGTGCTCGACCAGCGCCTGGCCGGCGACGCCTCGCTGCGCGGCGTGATGCTGGAGAGCCATCTGTTCGACGGCTGCCAGCCGCTGTCCGGCGAGCTGCGCTACGGTGTCTCGATCACCGACGGCTGCCTGGGCTGGAGCGGCACCGAGGCGCTGCTGCTCAACGCGGCGGAGCGCCTGCGCCGGGGCTGATGCTTTTCCTGTAGGAGCGAGCTTGCTCGCGAACAAGTTTCCCGGCAGTACCGAAGCTGGCCGGGTTCGCGAGCAAGCTCGCTCCTACACACAACCCCACCCGGAGCGCTGAGTGCGGACCTGGTGTAGGAGCGGACTTTGTCCGCGATAGGTTTGCATCGCGCCGGATGCCATCGCGGACGGAGTCCGCTCCTACGCAAGCGCGAACTCCCTCACTGCTCCTCGCTGTCCACCAGCAGGTTTTCCAGCGTCTCCCGGTATTCCCCCGGCTCCTCCCACAACCCGCGCTGCTGCGCCTCCACCAGGCGTTCGGCGATGTCGCGCAGGGCTTCGGGGTTGTGCTGGCGGATGAACTCGCGGGTGTCGTCGTCCAGCAGGTAGGCGTCGGCCAGCAGGCGGTACTGGTGGTCGTCCACCAGTTCGCTGGTGGCGTCGAAGGCGAACAGGTAGTCCACCGTCGCGGCCAGTTCGAAGGCCCCCTTGTAGCCGTGGCGCTTCATGCCGGCGATCCATTTGGGGTTCACCGCGCGGGCGCGCACCACGCGGCCGAGTTCTTCCTTCAGGGTGCGGATGCGCGGGTTGTCCGGCTGGCTGTGGTCGCCGTGGTAGCTGGCGAGCGGCTGGCCCTGGATGACCTCGGCGGCGGCGAGCATGCCGCCCTGGAACTGGTAGTAATCATTGGAATCGAGGATGTCGTGCTCGCGGTTGTCCTGGTTGTGCAGCACCGCCTGCAGGCCGGACAGGCGCTGGGCGAAGCGCTCGCGCGCCGGCGTGCCGTCGTCGCTGGCGCCGTAGGCGTAGCCGCCCCAGTTCAGGTAGGCCTCGGCGAGGTCGGCGCGGCTGTCCCACTGGCGCGATTCGATCACGCCCTGCACGCCAGCACCGTAGGCGCCGGGCTGGGCGCCGAAGATGCGCCAGCCGGCCTGGCGGCGGGCCTCATCACGCTCCAGTCCCTCAGTTTGCAGACGTGCCTGATCGGCGCGCACCCGAGCGGCCAGCGGATTCAGGTCGTCCGGCTCATCCAGCGCGGCGACCGCCTGCACGGCGGCATCGAACAGGCGGATCAGGTTGGCGAAGGCATCGCGGAAGAAGCCCGAGACGCGCAGCGTCACGTCCACCCGTGGGCGGTCGAGCAGGCTGACCGGCAGGATCTCGAAGTCTTCCACACGCTGGCTGCCGGCCTGCCACACCGGACGCACGCCGAGCAGCGCCAGCGCTTGCGCAATGTCATCGCCGCCGGTGCGCATGGTCGCGGTGCCCCATACCGACAGGCCGAGCTGGCGCAGGTGGTCGCCGTGGTCCTGCAGGTGGCGTTCGAGCAGCCGGCTGGCGGACTGGAAGCCGAGGCGGAAGGCGGTGGGTGTGGGCAGGTTGCGCACGTCCACGGTGAAGAAATTGCGACCGGTGGGCAGTACGTCGAGCCGCCCGCGACTGGGTGCGCCGCTGGGGCCGGGCGGGACGAAGCGGCCGTCGAGGCCGGCGAGCAGGTGACCGATTTCGCTGGCGCCGCAGGCATCCAGGGTCGGCGCGATCTGCTGCTGCAGGTGGGCGAGGACCGCCGCGCTGGCGTTACCGGGGGCGCTGGCATGGCCGTCGATCAGGCGCAGGGCGAACAGTTCCAGGCGTTCGCGGGTGTCGCCGTTGCTGCGCCACGGCTCGTCGCTGACGGCGAGCAGCACGTCCGGGCGCGGGCCCTCCCAGGCCTCGGCGAAGGCTTCATCCAGCGGGTCGCGGCCCAACTGCAGGTCTTCGCTCAGCGCGCGCAGCAGGCTGGCATTGCCGCCGCGCCCGTCGCCGCGTGGAATGCGTACCAGCGACAGCAGGGTATCGCGGCGCAACTCGCCCGCCGGCGATTCGCCGAACACATGCAGGCCGTCGCGAATCTGCGATTCCTTGAGGTCGCACAGGTAGGCGTCCAGCTGCGGCAGCCAGCTTTCCGGATCGTCGCTCAGTTGCAGGCCCAGCTCGCGGTCCAGTGCGGTGTCGCGTACCAGCCGGAGGATGTCGCCGCGTAGTTCGCTGGCGCGGCGCGGGTCGAGCAGGGAGGCGTCGTAGTACTCGTCGGCCAGGCGTTCGAGGTCGCGCAGCGGGCCGTAGTTTTCCGCGCGGGTCAGCGGCGGCATCAGGTGGTCGATGATCACTGCCTGGGCGCGGCGCTTGGCCTGCGCGCCTTCGCCGGGGTCGTTGACGATGAACGGGTAGAGGTTCGGCAGCGGGCCGAGGATCGCGTCCGGCCAGCATTCCTCGGAGAGCCCGACGCCCTTGCCCGGCAGCCATTCGAGGTTGCCGTGCTTGCCGACGTGGACCACCGCGTCGGCGCCGAACACCTCGCGCAGCCAGAAGTAGAAGGCGAGGTAGCCGTGGGGCGGCACCAGCGATGGGTCGTGGTAGATCGCCGCCGCGTCGAGCTGGTAGCCGCGCGCCGGCTGGATGCCGACGAAGCCGAGGCCGAAACGCAGGCCCGCGACCATCATCCGCCCGCTGCGGAACATCGGGTCCTGCTGCGGCTCGCCCCAGCGTTCGCGCACGGCCTGCTGGTTCGCCTCGGGCAGGCGCGCGAAGCAGGCGAGGTAGTCGTCCAGCGCCAGGCTCTGCGCGCAGGGGCGCAGGTCGAGGCTGTCGAGGTCGTTGCTGACGCCGCCGAGCAATTGCTGGATCAGCGCGGTGCCGGAATCGGGCAGGCCGGCGACCGGGTAGCCCTGCGCCTCCAGCGCGCGCAGGATGTTCAGCGCGGCGGCCGGCGTGTCAAGGCCGACGCCGTTGCCGATGCGCCCGTCGCGGGTCGGGTAGTTGGCCAGGATGAGCGCGACGCGCTTGTCGGCGTTGGCCTTGCGCGAGAGCAGCATCCAGCGCCGCGCCAGCTCGGCGGTGAAGTCCATGCCCGGCAGGTGCGGCAGGTAGCAGACCACATCGCTCTGGCTGCGTTCGCTGCGCCAGGCCAGGCCCTTGAAACTGATCGGCCGGGTGATGAGGCGACCGTCCAGCTCCGGCAGCGCGATGTGCATGGCCAGGTCGCGCGGGCCGAGGCCTTGTGGGTTGGCGCGCCAGAGGTCGTGGTTGTCCAGCGAGCAGATGGCTTGCAGCACCGGCACGTCGCGCCTGAACGGCCGGTCCTGCGGCGCCTCCGGGTTCGACTGGGCGAAGCCGGTGGTGTTGATGATCAGCTCGGCGTCCGCGCTGTCGAGCAGGGTTTCCACCGCGTCCAGGCAGGCGGCTTCCTTGAGGCTGGCCACGGCGAGGGGCAGCGGGTTGATACCCTGGGCCTGCAGGCGTTCGCAGAAGGTATCGATGAAGCCGGTGTTCGCTGCCTGCAGATGGGTGCGATAGAACAGCAGCGCGGCGACCGGGTAGGCGGGGTTCCAGTCCGCCTGCCAGCGGGCGAGGTCGCAGCTGCCGACGTGCGGGTGATAGACCGCCACGCGCGGCAGCGTCCGGGGTTCGCTCCACGCATAGTCGCGTTGCAGGTGTCGGTCGGCCAGGCAGGCGAAGAACTGCCGTGCGTTGTCCATGCCGCCCTGGCGCAGGTACTGCCAGAGGCGCTCGGCATCCTGCGGCGCGACGCTGCACAGCGCGCTGAGTTCCGGGTCGGGCTTGTCGTCGCCGGGCACCGCGATCAGCGTGGCGCCGCGCTCGGCCAGCGCCGCCAGTTGCTCCATGCCGTAGCGCCAGTAGCCGACGCCACCGTGCACCGAGATGAGGATGACCTTCGCGTGCTGCAGCACCTCGTCGACGTAGAGGTCCACCGAGGCGTGGTTCTGCAACTGCATGGGGTTGGCCAGGCGCAGGCTCGGGTAGTCCTCCGGCAGCTCGCGTGCGGCCTCGGCGAGCAGCGCCAGGTGCGAGTCGCCGCTGCAGAGGATCACCAGCTCGGCGGGCGTCTGGGCCAGGTGGGCGATGCCGTCGTCGGGGACGAAGCCGCCGGGTTGGGTGCGCAGCAGGTGCATGAGGCTTGCTCGGTTTTCGGTTTTTCGTAGGAGCGAGCTTGCTCGCGAACAAACCTCCGCAGCGGGGCTGCGGTTCGCGAGCAAGCTCGCTCCTACAGGGGATTGCACGGTCGTAGGATGGGTGGAGCGCAGCGATACCCATCATTGGCGGTGGGTATCGCTGCGCTCCACGCCACCCTACGACGTCATCAAGTCAGGGCGGTACGCAGCTCGTTGGCGATGACGGCCTGGTCCAGCTCCTGGCCGATCACCACCAGGCGCGTGCCGCGGTGCTCATAACTGCGCCAGGCGCGGTCGAAGTGCTTGTCGAAGCGCTTGCCGACGCCCTGTACCAACAGGCGCATGGGCTTGCCGGGAATGGCGACGAAGCCCTTGATGCGCAGGATGGCGTGGCGCTCGACCAGCGCGTTCAGCGCATCGAGCAGGGCGCGCTCTTCCACTTCCGGCAGGTCGACGTGGAAGGAGTCGAACTCGTCGTGGTCGTGGTCTTCATGGCCTTCGTGGTCATGATGCGTCGGTCGGCTGTCGATGTGCAGCTCGGCCTCGGCGTTCAGGCCCAGCAGTACGGAGAGCGGCAGCTGGCCGGAGTTGGCTTCGACGATCTTCACCGCCGGCGGCAGCTCCTCGGCGACTTCGGCGCGCACGCGGGCCAGCGCCTCGGCATCCAGCAGGTCGGCCTTGTTCAGTACCACCAGGTCGGCACTCGCCAGCTGGTCTTCGAAGAGTTCGTGCAGCGGCGATTCGTGGTCCAGGTTCGGGTCCTGCTGGCGCTGCTGGTCCACCTGCTCGGGGTGGGCGGCGAAGGTGCCGGCGGCCACGGCCGGGCTGTCGACCACGGTGATCACCGCGTCGACGGTGCAGGCGTTGCGGATTTCCGGCCACTGGAAGGCCTGCACCAGCGGCTTGGGCAGGGCCAGGCCCGAGGTCTCGATGAGGATCTGGTCGAGGTCGCCACGACGTGCCACCAGCTCGCGCATCACCGGGAAGAATTCTTCCTGCACGGTGCAGCACAGGCAGCCGTTGGCCAGCTCGAAGACGCGGCCGACCGCCTCTTCTTCGCTGCAGCCGATGGAACACTGCTTGAGGATGTCGCCGTCGATACCCAGCTCGCCGAATTCGTTGACGATCACCGCGATGCGGCGGCCTTCGGCGTTGTCCAGCATGTGGCGGAGCAGCGTGGTTTTGCCGGCGCCGAGGAAGCCGGTGACGATGGTGACGGGGAGTTTGGCCAGGGTTTTCATGCGCGCCTCGCAAGCGGGAGTTGGAAGGCGGATGAAGGGCGCGCGCGCGGGTTCGCCGCGCAACGAAGGTCGCCACCGGATCACCCCGCCCGGTTGTCTGTTGATAACGAACCGGTTCCGGAGCTCGCGAGCTAGAGCCAGGCAAGGCGGAGGGTCGTCGGGGACGCGGAGTTGACTGTAGTCAATGAGCAGTCCACGACGATCCTCCAACGCAGCATGGCCGACGCGCAGCAGATCGAAAACCAGTCACGAGGCAGGTCTCCTGGCTCACAGCCCTGGATCGTCTCTTCGCCTTCCCGCCCGAATCGGCAGTGGCGCGTGAAGAGACAGGCTGTTCACAGTTGCGGGGGCAGCCGTGGCGCATCCGAAGATTTCCACGTTCCCTCTTAGCTCCGGCCAGCGCCGGAGAACCTCGAAGGGAGGAAGGCTACGCAGCGTGAGCGGGGCGGTCAATCGCCGGGGATCGGTTCGGCCGCGGTTGACGCTGCCGGGCGGTCGTGGTCAGCTAGCGCGGTTCCAGGTGTCTCGCGCCGACGCGCGCGAGGTGAAACGGGAAGCCGGTGCGTCCACAAGGACCAGTCCGGCGCTGCCCCCGCAACGGTAAGCGAATGAAGGGTCATCGGTAGCCACTGTGCTCGCGCATGGGAAGGCTGACCCGCCCAGCCAGCCGGCTGTCATCGCAAGCCCGGAGACCGGCCTGGAATCCTTCGTTTTTGGCAAACCCGCGGTGGGCGGGCGCAGGCCGTGGCGCGACCGATCCGGCGCGTTCGAATGCGTTCAACCTCTGCGTTCTCTACTCAAGTTTCAGAGGGAACGTTCATGTCCAGCAGCATCCTGGCGCAACAGGCGTCGAGCACTTCCATCCCCCTTTCCAAGCGCATCAGCCTGGCCATCGGCGCCAGCCTGCTCGGTGCGCTGCTGGTGTATTTCGCCGGCTTCTCGCATCTGGAAGCGGTGCACAACGCCGCCCACGATACCCGTCATAGTGCGGGCTTCCCCTGCCACTGACGCGGTTCTGAGTTCAATCGG
The DNA here is from genome assembly GCF_048068435.1 of Pseudomonas sp. NY15437. Classification (NCBI taxonomy): domain Bacteria; kingdom Pseudomonadati; phylum Pseudomonadota; class Gammaproteobacteria; order Pseudomonadales; family Pseudomonadaceae; genus Pseudomonas; species Pseudomonas sp. NY15437. Next base: position 145,825 of record NZ_JBLUQC010000012.1, on the reverse strand, counting down.
CTGCGCGTCAGCCGGGCTGCGCTGGAAGATCGCCGTGGACTGCTCATGGACAGCAGTCCACTGCGCGTCGCCGGCGATCCTCCGCCTTGCCTGGCTCTAGCTCGCTCGATTCGATGGCTCGCAGAAGAAAGAAGGAAAGAGCGCATGATCAAACGTATCGCCCAGACCGCCGGTTTCGCCGGTCTGATCGCGGCGCTGGTGCTGACCGTGGTCCAGCTGCTGTGGGTGTCCCCGCTGATCCTCAAGGCGGAGACCTACGAAAAGTCCGAACCGGTGGCAATGGCCGAGCACAGCCACGAGCACGCTGAAGGTGCTGCCGCCGAACATCACCATGATTCGCAAGCCTGGGAGCCGGAAGACGGCTGGCAGCGCATCCTCTCCACCACCGGCGGCAACCTGGTGGTCGCGGTGGGCTTTGCGCTGATGCTGGCCGGCCTGTTTACCTTGCGCGAGCCGGGCAAGACGTCCGAAGGCCTGTTCTGGGGCCTGGCCGGCTTTGCGGTGTTCACCCTGGCGCCGTCCCTGGGCCTGCCGCCGGAAGTGCCCGGCACCGCCGCCGCCGACCTGAGCCTGCGGCAGACCTGGTGGATCGGCACTGCCGCTGCCACCGCCGCCGGCCTCGCCCTGCTGGTGTTCGGCCGCCACTGGGCGCTGCGCAGCGTTGGCCTGGTCTTGCTGGTGGTGCCGCACGTGATCGGCGCGCCGCAACCGGAAGTGCACTCCAGCCTCGCGCCGGAAAGCCTGGCCCACGAGTTCATCCTCGCCTCGCTGGTCACCAACGCGGTGTTCTGGGTGGCGCTGGGGCTGGTCGCCGCCTGGCTGTTCCGCCGCTTCACGCCGCAGGCCTGATCCGGGGGCTATGCTCGACCCCGCAGCCGGCCCGGCCGCTGCGGGGTTTTTATCGTCATCTTCAAGGAGAGCGACCATGACGCTGGTTGCCGGCCTCGGTTGCCGCCGCGGCTGCCCGCTCGATGAACTGCGCGCGTTGCTGCAGGCCACGCTGGCCGAGGCGGGGCTCGACGAGTCGATGCTCACTGCCCTGGCCAGCGCCACGCTGAAGGCCGACGAAGCGGGGCTCAGCGCCCTGGCGGCGGCCCTCGACCTGCCGCTGGTGCTGTTCACGCCACAACAGCTGGCGACCTGCGAAGCGCGCCTGGGCGACCTTTCCGACAGCGTACGCGCCGCCACCGGCACGGCCAGCGTGGCCGAAGCCGCCGCGCTGTTGCAGGCCGAGGCCCAGGCCGGCGCACCCGCCCGCCTGCTGGTGGGCAAGCGGCGCAGCGAGCAGGCCACCTGCGCGCTGGCCTTCATTCCCGTCGAATCCGCACAGGAGCAGCCATGACGGTCTATTTCATCGGCGCCGGCCCGGGCGACCCGGAACTCATCACGGTGAAGGGCCAGCGGCTGATCCGCTGCTGCCCGGTGATCCTCTACGCCGGTTCGCTGGTGCCGCCGGCCGTGCTGGAAGGGCACCGCGCCGAGCGCGTGGTGAACACCGCCGAGCTGAACCTGGACGAGATCGTCGCGCTGCTGGCGCAGGCTGACGCCGAGGGCAAGGACGTGGCGCGGGTGCATTCCGGCGACCCTTCGCTGTATGGCGCCATCGGCGAGCAGATCCGCCACCTGCGGGCCCGCGGCATCGCCTACGAGATCATCCCCGGCGTCACCGCCACCTCGGCCTGCGCGGCGATCCTGGGGTGCGAGCTGACCCTGCCGGATATTTCCCAGACACTGATCCTCACGCGCTACGCCAGCCGCACGCGCATGCCCGATGGCGAGTCGCTGGCCGAGCTGGCGCAGCACCGCGCGACCCTGGCCATCCACCTGGGCGTGGGACAGTTGTCGAACATCGTCGCTGAGCTGCTGCCGCACTACGGCGCCGATTGCCCCGTCGCGGTGATCCACCGCGCCAGCTGGCCGGACCAGGACCAGGTCACCGGCACCCTCGGCGACATCCTGCCCAGGGCCGAGGCCAAGGGTTTCAAGCGCACGGCGCTGATCCTGGTGGGCAGGGTGCTGGGCGCGGAGGGCTTTGCCGATTCGTCGCTGTACAGCGCGGGGCATGCGCATCTGTATCGGCGGTAGTCTGGCCCTGTTTTCATCCCGTGAAACCCGTGCTGCTGCCCCTCACCCCAGCCCTCTCCCGGAGGGAGAGGGGGCAATGCGTACCGGCTGATACCCCGGTGCCCTCCTGCACGGAACGGTCCCCTCTCCCCGTGGGAGAGGGCCAGGGTGAGGGGTTTTCGAGCACTGAGTATCTGGAGTTTCAGCGCTCCTCCGGCTCCAGCTCGCTCAACTGTTCATCGATCAGCGCCTTCAACTGCTCGGCCGCCAGCGGCTTGTGCAGCAGCGGCCAGCCGTGGGCGGCGGCCTGGGCGAGCAGGCGCGGGTCGGTGTCGCCGGTGACCAGCATGGCGGCGATCCAGTCGTCGTCGTAGTGGCGGTGCAGGCGCTCGATCGCGTCGAGCCCGGTCTGGTGGTCGCGCAGGCGGTAGTCGCTGATGATCAGGTCGGGTTTCTCCCGCGCCGCGGCCGGGTCCTCGAGCAGGTCGGCGACGTCGGCGACGATGCGGTGGCGGTAGTCCCAGCTCTGGAACAGCAGGCGCAGGCCCTCGCGGTTTTCCGCGTCGTCCTCGATCACGTAGATCAGCTTGTCGCTGCCCACCGCGGTGCGCGGCATGGCGGGCTCGGGCGCGCGCGGTTGCTGGGCGGTGGCGCGGGGCAGGCTGAGCATGAAGACGCTGCCGCGGCCCTCGCGCGAGTGCAACGCCAGGGGGTGGTCGAGCAGCCTGGCGGTGCGCTGGACGATGGCCAGCCCGAGGCCGAGGCCCTTGCTGCGGTCGCGTTCGGGGTTGTTCAGCTGGTGGAATTCCCAGAACACCTTCTGCCGCTCGGCGGCGGGAATTCCCGGGCCGCTGTCCCAGACTTCCACCCGCACCCGTCGGCCGCGGCGCCGCCAGCCGATCAGCACGCCGCCGCGCTCGGTGTAGCGAAGGGCGTTTTCCACCAGGTTGCGCAGGATGCGCTCCAGCAGCGCCGGGTCGGAGGTCACGAAGGGCGCGCCGGCGCGCACGCGCAGCCGCAGGCCCTTGTCGGCCGCCTGCACGTTGCAGTCCTCGGCGATGCGCTCCAGCAGCTCGGCCAGGGAGAAGGCCTGGAGGTTGGGCTGGACGATGCCGGCATCCAGCCGCGAGATGTTCAGCAGCGCGTCGAACAGCGAACCCTGCGCCGCCAGCGCGCGGGATATGTGCTCGACGAGATTGCGGCTGGCGTCGTCCAGCGGCCGCTTCTGCAGCGCGCCCAGGTACAGGCCCAGGGCGTAGGTGGGCTGGCGCAGGTCATGGCTGGCGGAGGCGAGGAAGCGTGTCTTGGCCTGGTCGCTGCGTTCGGCGGCTTCCTTCTCGATGCTCAGTTTCTGCAGCAGCTCGATGTTCTCGAAGCGCAGCAGCAACGAGTCCACCAGCGTGGCGTGGAAGCGGTAGGCGAAGGCGCAGATGGTGACGGCGTAGACCAGCGCCGCCGCACCGAGGGTCTTGCTCAGCGCGTCGGGCAACAGCACCAGCAGGCTGGCGAAGGGCAGGGTGAACGCTGGCGCGATGAACAGGTAGAACAGCGGCAGGACGATGCTGTAGGCGTTCATCACGCCGGTGCCCAGGCCGAGCAGGACCACCACCACGTACATCTGCAATGACGCTGGGAGCACCGTGACCCAGTAGGCGGCGGGCAAGCCCCAGAGCAGCCCGGACAGGCCGGTGGTGAGCATCACCTGGATCAGCCAGCGCCGCCTTGCCACGGCGTCGCCGTCCTGCAACTGGTCGTAGCGGCGCAGCAGCCACAGGCGCAGGGCGCCCAGCAGGGTCTGCGCGGCGAACCAGGCGAGCAGCGCTGTCAGCGGCTGGGCGTCGCTGAGCACCCAGGTGGTCAGCCCGGCCACCAGGTAGGCGGCGATGATGGAAAACGGCGAGTTGCGCCGCAGCACGTCGAACTGCTCGGCGCGTACCGCATCGGCGTAGGGGGAGTGGCTGAGGTCGCGCTGCCAGAGGTTCATCGGGCCTTCCATGGTGGGCGGTGATCGCTGTCTGTATAGCAACTGCCGCCCACAGCGCCCAGCCCGCTGTGCAGGAATCAGCGCTTGCCCGTCATCCCGCGCCGCGTTGGCCCGTTGCGCTCAGCGCGGCACGCCGGGTTCGCAGGGCCTGCCCGGCTCGGCACCGGTGACCGGCAACAGCGTGTCGCCGCCCGGGCCGAATTCCCGCGCGAGCTGGTTGCCCGGCAGGCTGATGGCCTGCTCGATCTGCCCGGCGGTGCGGCGCAGGGCCGGCAGGTAGCGCGCCGCCGCCTGCTCGATGGTCATCGCCTTGGCCACGTAGACCAGGTTGATGCAGCCCAGCACGCGCCCCTGGCCATGGACCGGGACGGCGATCGAGGCGATGCGCTCCTCCTTGTTCCAGTTCATGTAGTTCTCGCCGTAGCCACGGTTGCGTGTCTTGCGCAGCAGGTTGTCGAGCGCCAGCGGCTCGCGCGCCAGGGTGTTCTCCTCGTCGCGCCGGCTGGCCAGCAGTTCGAGGATGCAGCGCCGCTCGGTCTCGGGGCAGAAGGCGAGGTAGGCCAGCCCCGTGGCGGTCAGCAGCATGGGCAGGCGGCGCCCGACCATCGAGCGGTGGAAGGACAGGCGGCTGAAGCGGTGGGTGGTTTCGCGCACCACCATGGCGTCGACGTCCAGCGTGCACAGGTCGGTCGGCCAGACCACCTCGTGCAGCAGGTCGGCCAGCAGCGGCGCGGCCAGTTCGGAAATCCACTGTTCGTTGCGGAAACCTTCGCTGAGTTCGCGCACCTTCAGGCACAGGCGGAAGCTGTCGTCGGACTCGCTGCGGCGCACGTAGCCCTCGTCCTGGAGGGTCTCCAGCAGGCGTCGCACGGTGGTCCGGTGCAGGCCGGTGAGCTCGGCCAGTTGTGTCGGCGTGGCGCCGCCATCGAGGCGATTGAGGGTGTTGAGCACCTGCATGCCGCGGGCAAGGCCGCGGACGTTCTTGTATTCGGTATCTCGTCGGTTGGGCAGCATGGGCTGGCTTGTCCGTATTGTTCTTGGGGGCATTCAAGCACGCTTTTTCCCCTCGCCACAGGCCCATCCGTCCACCCCCGTCTTCCCTTCCGGGTTACCGGAAAAATCCTTCAGAAGTCTCGCCATAGAGCCGCTTACGTGCTTTTTTGTCGCGGCGCTTGAAGAGTAAAAATCCTTATAAATCAATCAAGTGCATGCAGTGCACGCAGGTGCAGATAGTTTTTGAGGCCTTCGAAAAGCCAACCCTAGAATCGGTCCCCGGCAGATTCGAACAACAACCATCAGGAGTCAGGCCGCCACGCACAGCCGTCGGCAGCGCCCGATCCGGAACTGCTCCCCAGGTGCGGGCCGGATATCTCCGAAGCAAGGGAATTCTCATGGCTATACACCTGAAGTGCCTGTCGCACACCCCGCTGCGCGGGCTGAACAGCCCCGGCCCCGAGATCGACGCGGAAGTGGCCGCGGTACTCGCCCTGGCCCGCGCCGAGGTCGAGGCGTTCGATCCCGAGCTGATCGTCATCTTCGCCCCCGATCACTACAACGGCCTGTTCTACGACCTGATGCCGCCCTTCGTGATCGCCACGGCGGCGGAGTCGGTGGCCGACTACAAGACCCTGCCCGGGCCGCTGTCGATCCCCTCGGACCTGGCGCTGCAACTGACCCGCTACGTCCTCGACCAGGACATCGACATTGCGCTGTCGCACCGCCTGCAGGTCGACCACGGCTGCACCCAGACGCTGGAAGAAACCACCGGCAGCCTGACCCGCTACCCGGTCATCCCGATCATCATCAACTCGGTGGCCCCGCCGTTCTGTCCGTATCGCCGCATCCGCAAGCTCGGCGAGGCCGTCGGCCGCTTCGTCGCCGGGCTGAACAAGCGCGTGCTGATCCTCGGCACCGGCGGTCTGTCCCACGAGCCGCCCGTACCGCTGCTGGCGGGCGCGGAACCGGCGATCAGCGAATTCCTCATCTGCGGGCGCAACCCCACGCCGGAGGCGCGGGCCGCGCGCCAGGCGCGCACCTTGGCCGCCGGGCAGATCTACGGCACCGAGCAGAGCGCCCTGACGCCGCTGAACGCCGAATGGGACCGCGCCTTCATGCAACTGCTGATCGAGGGCCGCCTGGCCGAGGTGGACGACTTCAACATCGACGACATCTCGCGCATCGCCGGCCGCTCGACCCACGAAGTGCGCACCTGGGTGGCGGCCTGCTCCGCCCTCGCGGCCATCGGCTCCTACCGCGCGCGCTGCGACTACTACCGGCCAATCAACCCATGGATCACCGGCTATGGCGTGCTCAGCGCCGACCTGTGCTGAGCCAGTTGCCCTGACGACATTGCGTCACCGAAGGAGAATTTGAATGACCCTCATGCCTACCCCGATGCCTACCGAAGCCGAACTGGTCGCCCGCGCCGAAGCGATGATCCCCTGGCTGCGCGAGAAAGCCGATGCCGTGGAAAAAGCGCGCATGGTGCCGCGCGACACCATCCAGGCGTTCCACGATGCCGGTTTCTTCCGCATCCTCCAGCCGCGCCGCTGGGGCGGCTACCAGATGAGCCCCAACGTGCTGAACAAGGTGCTGATGGAACTGGCCCGCGGCTGCCCGTCCAGCGCCTGGAACGTCATGGTGCTGGGCGTGCATCCCTTCGAGCTGGGGCTGCTCGACCCGCGCTGCGGCGATGAGCTGTGGGGCCAGGACGACACCCGCCTGGTGTCGTCCTCCTACGCGCCGTTCGGCACCGTCACGGCGGTGGAGGGCGGCTATGTGCTCAAGGGCGAATGGCTGACTTCCAGTGGCTGCGACCATGCCGCCGGCGGCGCCTTCCTCGGCGGCCGGGTGATGGAGAACGGCGAGATGGTGTTCCGCTCGTTCTGGGTGCAGGCCGAGGACTTCGAGATCGTCGACGACTGGCACGTGGTCGGCCTGGCCGGCACCGGCAGCAAGAAGCTGGTGGTACGCGAAGCCTTCGTGCCCAGCTACCGCTGCCACGTCATCGCCGCCTACGGCGAGCAAACCCACGGGCAGGTCGAGAACCTCTACAAGATGCCGTTCTTCTACGTGTTCTACGCCGCGGTGTCGTCGGTGATCGTGGGCATGGCCCGCGGCATGGCCGACCTCTACATCGAGCACATGGTGCCGCGGCAGAACCTCAACCAGGCGGTGGGCGCCGCGGTCAACGATCCGTTCATCAAGGCTCGCCTGGGCGAGGCCCACGCCAAGATCCTCGGCGCCGCCACGCGCATCCTGCACAACACCGAGGAGGCCTGGAGCTACACCTCGCAAGGTCAGCTGGTGCCGCTGCCGGTCCGAGTACGCCACTTCGCCACCAACCAGTTCACCGGCGGCGAGTGCTTCGATGGCGCGCACATGATCTTCAAGAAGACCTCCACCCGCGGTGTCTGGCTGAACAACCCGATGCAGCGCCAGCTGCGCGACATCCTCGTGGGTGCCAACCACATCACCCAGAACCAGGACAACATCGGCGATCTGCTGGGCGGGCAACTGCTGGGCAATCCGCTGCCGGCGGGCAACCCGTTCGGCGTGCGCGTGTGACGGCGAGGTGAACGTGATGAATACAGCCATCAACCAACGCCTGGACTGGGACTGGAACGCCGAGCTGAGCACGCTGCCGATGGTCGGTGCGGATGTGCAGCGCGCCGGCATGCGCCACTTCGCCTCCGGCGTGTCGATCATCACCGCGCGCACCGCCCAGGGCCCGGTGGGCCTGACCGCCACGGCGGTCTGCTCGGTCACCGTGGAACCGCCGCGCATGGTGGTACTGGTGAACAAGAAGGTCGCCGCCAGCGAGGCGATCCTGGAAAGCGGCGCGTTGTGCATCAACGTGCTCGCCGAGGATCAGGAACACATGGCGCGGGTCTTCGCCGGGATGGTCGAGGGCGTCTTCGGCCCCGCCCGTTTCGCGCACGGGCAATGGAGTGAGCGGGTGACCGGCTCGCCGGTACTCGACGGCGCCCTGGCGAACTTCGATTGCCGGGTGGTGAAGGTCTACGACGAAAGCACGCACAACGCCTTCCTCTGCGAAGTGCTGGCCAGCGAGGCGCCCGCGGCGGGTGAGCCGCTGCTCTACATGAACGGCGCGTTCCGCCGTGTCGCCGCCCAGGAGTGATGCCATGAGCCAAGTACTGAGCGAATCCGCCAGCAGCCGTTTCGTCCGCATCCGCGAGGGCGAGCTGGACCTGCAACTGCACTACAACGACCTGGGCCAGGGCGCACAGACCGTGGTCATGCTGCACGGCTCCGGTCCCGGCGCCAGTGGCTGGGCCAACTTCAACCGCAACCTGGAGCCGCTGCTCGAGGCCGGTTACCGGGTGATCCTGCTGGACTGCCCCGGCTGGAGCAAAAGCGATCCCATCGTCTGCAAGGGCTCGCGTTCGGACCTCAACGCCACCGCGCTCAAGGGCCTGGTTGATGCCCTGGAGCTGGACCGCGTGCACCTGATCGGCAACTCCATGGGCGGGCATAGCGCCGTGGCCTTCGCCCTGACCTACCCCGAGCGGGTCGGCAAGCTGGTGTTGATGGGGGGCGGCACCGGCGGTGCCAGCCCGTTCGTGCCGATGCCCACCGAGGGCATCAAGCTGCTCAACGGCCTGTACCGCGAGCCGACCATCGACAACCTGAAGAAGATGATGAACGTCTTCGTCTTCGACCCCAGCGAGCTGACCGAGGAACTGTTCCAGACCCGCCTGGACAACATGCTCGCGCGCCGCGACCACCTGGAGAACTTCGTCGCCAGCCTGGCCGCCAACCCGAAGCAGTTCCCCGACTTCGGCCCGCGCCTGGGCGAAATCCGCGCGCAGACCCTGATCGTCTGGGGCCGCAACGACCGTTTCGTGCCGATGGATGCCGGGCTGCGCCTGCTGGCCGGCATCCCGAACTCCACGCTGCACGTGTTCAACAACTGCGGTCACTGGGCGCAGTGGGAGCACGCCGCCGCCTTCAACCGCCTGGTGCTGGATTTTCTTCGCCACTGACTCCCGAGGTACTCCATGAGTCTGTCCCACGACACGCTCCAACGCCTGGCCGCCGCGTTGCGCCAGGCGCAGCAGCACGGCGAGGCCATCGAGCCGCTGCGCGACACGCTGGCCCTGGGCAACGGCGAGGCCGCCTACGCCATCCAGCAGCTCAACGTCGAGCACTGGCAAGCCGCCGGGCGCCGCGTGGTCGGCCGCAAGATCGGCCTGACCAACCCCAAGGTTCAGGCCCAGCTGGGCGTGGACCAGCCGGACTTCGGCACGCTGTTCGCCGACATGTGCTACGGCGACCAGCAGGGCATCGCCATCGAGCAGGTGATGCAGCCCAAGGTCGAGGCGGAAATCGCCCTGGTCCTGGGCCGTGATCTGCCCCATGCCGACACCACCTTCGACGAACTCTGCGCGGCGGTGGACTGGGTGCTGCCGGCGCTGGAAATCGTCGGCAGCCGCATCCGCGACTGGAACATCCGCTTCGTCGATACCGTCGCCGACAACGCTTCCTGCGGTGCCTACGTGCTGGGCGGGCCGGCGCGCCGGCTGGACGGCCTGGACCTGCTCGACTGCGCCATGCGCATGACCCTGGACGGCGAGGAAGTGTCCGCCGGGCGCGGTCGCGAATGCCTGGGCCACCCGCTCAATGCGGCGGTGTGGCTGGCGCGCAAGATGGCCGCGCTGGGCACCCCGCTGCGGGCCGGCGACCTGGTGCTGACCGGCGCCCTCGGCCCGATGGTCCCGGCCAAGGCCGGTGATCGCTTCAGCGCCACCATCGAAGGCATCGGCAGCGTGTCCACCTACTTCTACCGCGCGGCGCCCGACGCCGCCCTTCTCCCGACGTGAGTGAGCTGAGCATGAGTACCCGACGCAAAGTCGCCATCGTGGGTTCCGGCAACATCGGCACCGACCTGATGATCAAGATCCTGCGCCATGCGCAGCACCTGGAAATGGCCGCGATGGTCGGCATCGACCCGGCCTCCGACGGCCTGGCGCGTGCCGCGCGCCTGGGCGTGGCGACCACCCATGAAGGCGTGGAGGGCCTGACCCGCCTGCCGGTCTTCGCGGAGATCGATTTCGTCTTCGACGCGACCTCCGCCTCCGCCCACGTGAAGAACGACGCCCTGCTGCGTCGCCACAAGCCCGGCCTGCGCATGATCGACCTGACCCCGGCGGCCATCGGCCCGTACTGCGTGCCGGTGGTCAACCTGGAGCAGCACCTGGGCGCGCTGAACGTGAACATGGTGACCTGCGGCGGCCAGGCGACCATCCCGATGGTCGCCGCGGTGTCACGCGTCGCCAAGGTGCACTACGCCGAGATCGTCGCCTCCATTGCCAGCAAGTCCGCCGGCCCCGGTACCCGCGCCAACATCGACGAATTCACCGAGACCACCAGCAAAGCCATCGAAGTGATCGGCGGCACAGCCAAGGGCAAGGCGATCATCGTCCTCAACCCGGCCGAGCCGCCGCTGATCATGCGTGACACCGTGTACGTGCTGAGCGAGTCGGTGGACCGCGCCAAGGTGGAAGCCTCCATCGAGGAAATGGCCGCCGCGGTACAGGCCTACGTGCCGGGCTATCGCCTCAAGCAGAAGGTGCAGTTCGACGACGTCCGCGACCTGAACATCCCCGGCCACGGTCGTTTCTCCGGCCTGAAGACCTCGGTGTTCCTCGAAGTCGAAGGCGCCGCCCACTACCTGCCGGCCTATGCCGGCAACCTCGACATCATGACCTCCGCCGCGCTGACCACTGCCGAGCGCATGGCGCAGGCGATGGGAGCCTCGGCATGAGCAAGAAACTCTATATCTCCGACGTCACCCTGCGTGACGGCATGCACGCCATCCGCCACCAGTACTCGCTGGAGGACGTGCGCGCCATCGCCGCCGCGCTGGACCTGGCGAAAGTCGACTCCATCGAAGTAGCCCATGGCGACGGCCTGCAAGGTTCGTCCTTCAACTACGGCTTCGGCGCCCACACGGATCTCGAGTGGATCGAAGCGGCCGCCGATGTGGTCAAGCACGCGAAGATCGCCACGCTGCTGTTGCCGGGCATCGGCACCATCCATGACCTGAAGGCCGCCTACAACGCCGGCGCGCGGGTGGTCCGCGTGGCGACCCATTGCACCGAGGCGGATGTGTCCCGGCAGCACATCGAGTACGCCCGCGAGCTGGGCATGGACACCGTCGGCTTCCTGATGATGAGCCACATGCAGACGCCCGAGGGCCTCGCTGGCCAGGCCAAGCTGATGGAAAGCTACGGCGCCACCTGCATCTACGTGGTGGATTCGGGCGGGGCGATGAACATGGACGACATCCGCGCGCGTTTCCGGGCGGTGAAGTCGGTGCTCAAGGCCGAAACCGAAACCGGCATCCACGCGCACCACAACCTGAGCCTTGGCGTGGCCAACTCCATCGCCGCGGTGGAGGAGGGCTGCGACCGCATCGACGCCAGCCTCGCCGGCATGGGCGCCGGCGCCGGCAACGCGCCGCTGGAGGTGTTCATCGCCGCCGCGGACAAGCTCGGCTGGAACCACGGCACCGACCTCTACGCGCTGATGGACGCCGCCGATGACCTGGTGCGCCCGTTGCAGGACCGCCCGGTGCGGGTCGACCGCGAGACCCTCGCCCTGGGCTACGCCGGGGTCTACTCCAGCTTCCTGCGCCACGCCGAGGTGGCCTCGGCGAAGTACGGCATCAAGGCCGTGGACATCCTCGTCGAACTGGGCAAGCGCCGCATGGTCGGCGGCCAGGAGGACATGATCGTCGACGTCGCCCTGGACCTGCTCAAGCGCTGACAGCCCGCACCACCCGGCCGGCTCCTCAAGGAAGCCGGCCGGTTGATCATTACAAGAATAAGGAATGACCGATGAAAACTGCCTCCCCGTCCGCGCTCGTCCCCGAGCGAGATAGCGCCGGCCATAGCGCCTGGCTGACCATTTCCCTGTGCTTCATCGTCGCCGTGCTCGAAGGCATCGACTTCCAGGCACCCGGCATCGCCGCGCCCGGCATGGCCCAGGCCTTCGCCATGGACAAGCTGCAGATGGGCTGGGTGCTCAGCGCCGGCATTCTCGGGCTGCTGCCCGGCGCCCTGTGCGGCGGCTGGCTGGCTGACCGCATCGGCCGCAAATGGGTGCTGATCGGCTCGGTCGCGTTGTTCGGCATCTTCTCCATCGCCACCGCCCACGCCTGGGACCTGCCCAGCCTGCTGGGCGCACGCCTGCTGACCGGCGCGGGCCTGGGCGCCGCGCTGCCGAACCTGATTGCGCTGTGCTCCGAAGCGGCCGGCGAGCGCCTGCGCGGCATCGCCGTGAGCATGATGTATTGCGGCGTGCCGCTGGGCGCGGCAATGGCCGCACTGGTCAGCATCGCCGGGGTTTCTGCCGACTGGACGCTGGTCTACTACGTCGGCGGCTTGCTGCCATTGCTGGTCCTGCCGCTGCTGGCGATCTGGCTGCCGGAGTCGGCCGTGTTCCTGGCCCGCCGCCGCGAACGCAGAAGCCCGGCGCAGCAGGCGCCGGCGGTCGCGGTGACGCAAGGATTGTTCAAGGACGGCAACGCGGCGCCGACCTTGCTGCTGTGGCTGGCCTATTTCTTCACGCTGATGGTCGTCTACATGCTCATCAGCTGGCTGCCGAGCCTGCTGGTGGGCCAGGGCTTCAGCCACACGCAGACCGGTTGGGTGATGTTCGCCCTGCAGATCGGCGCCTTGGTGGGCACGCTGATGCTCGGCGTGCTGATGAATCGCCTGCGCCCGCTGGCGATCTCCGCGCTGATCTACCTGGGGCTGCTCTGCGCGCTGGCCGGTCTGGGCTTGGCCGAGGCATTCGCCAGCATGCTCCTGGCGGGCTTCGCCGCCGGCCTGTTCGCCACCGGCGGCCAGGGCGTGCTGTATGCGCTGGCGCCGCTGTTCTACCGCACCGAAGTGCGCGCCACCGGCGTGGGCTCCGCGGTGGCGGTCGGCCGCCTGGGTGCCATGAGCGGCCCGCTGGTAGCCGGCAAGATGCTGGCGCTGGGCACTGGCGCCGCCGGCGTGATGCTGGCCTCGGCACCGGGGCTGGTCGCCGCCGGCCTCGCGGTCTACTGGCTGTTCCATCGCCGCCACCAGGTCTGATCGAACCGGGGCCTTTCCATGGGCACCAGCGCCGACCCCGGCGCTGGTGCCTGAACCCATCCAGCCAACCCGAATGGTTTCTGCGCTCCGCGTGACGAGTCCCCACGCGGTAGCCGCCGCATGCCTTTGGCGACTCAACCACATAAAAATAATGATCGGAGAACTGATCAATGGGAGCAATCACTCACCGCGTCACCATGGCGCTGTTGGCCGCCGGTCTCAGCACCGGCGCCAGCGCGGCGTTTGTCGAGGACAGCTCGGCCAACCTGCAGATGCGCAACTTCTACTTCGACCGCGACTTCCACGACGGGCCGGGCCAGTCCCAGGCGCAGGAATGGGCGCAGGGTTTCATCCTGCGCATGAAGTCCGGCTTCACCGACGGCCCGGTCGGCTTCGGCCTGGATGCCACGGGGATGGCCGGCTACAAGCTCGATTCCGGCCCTGGCCGCAGCGGCTCCGGCCTGCTGCCGAGGGACCCGCAGACCAAGGAGCCGGCCGACGAGTACAGCAAGTTCGGCCTGGCCGCCAAGGCGCGTTTCTCGGCCACCGAGTTGCAGTCGGGCACCCTGCAACCGATGTTGCCGGTGATTCTGGGGGTTCCCTCGCGGCTGTTCCCGCCGCTGTTCCGCGGCACCTACCTGCGCTCGCAGGAGGTCGAGGGCCTGACCCTGCATGCCGGGCATATGGACCGCATCAAGCTGCGCGACTCCACCGACTACGAGCCCATGCGCATCAGCAGTCCCAACGGGCGCTTCAAGGCCAGCGCCGAATCCAACTCGTTCAACTTCGTCGGCGCGGATTACGCCTTCAGCGAAAACCTGACGGGCACCTACTACTACGCGCAGCTGAACGACCTCTACCGCCAGCACTACCTGGCACTGCTGCACTACCAGCCGTTGGGGCCGGGCAAGCTCAAGAGCGACCTGCGCTTCTTCGACAGCAGCGAGCAGGGCAGCGCCCGCGCCGGACGGGTGGACAACCGCACCGCCAACGCCATGTTCACCTACCTGTGGGGCGCCCATTCGCTCGGTGTCGCCTACATGCACCTCAGCGGTGACACGGCGCTTCCCTACCTCGCCGGCACCGACGTCAACGTCAACACCGAGGGCGCGCTGACCTCCGAGTTCGTCAACCCCCATGAGCGGACCTGGCAGGTGCGCTACGACTACGATTTCGCCGGCCTGGGCATTCCCGGGCTGCGGGCCATGGGGCGCTACATCAGGGGCTCGGATATCGACCTGCCCATCACCAATGGGTCAGGCAAGGAGCGCGAGGCAGGCGTCGAGCTGGCCTACGTGATCCAGTCGGGCACCTTCAAGGGGCTGGGAATGCGCGTGCGGCAGGCGTCCTATCGCAACGACTTCTCCCGCGATTTCGACGAGACGCGGGTCAACCTGGATTACACCCTGAGCCTCTGGTGAGCAGGCGGCCCGCCGGTGACCTCCGTCGCGGGCGGGCCCGTCACGCCAGCCATTGCTCCGTGCGCGGCGCCAGGCCGCGGCGCAAGTACCAGCGCACCCACAGGTGTACGCCAAGTGCGGCGCACACGGTGAGCAGAATCATCAGGCCTTCGGCATCCATGGCAGCCTCCCTCGTCCGGGTTTCCTGGCTCATAGGGTAGGCCTGCGACAAAGCGCCGCATAGGTACAGAGCGTTGCTGAATGTGCGGATCAGTGTCCGCACATCGCGCTAGAGCGAATGGATGATCCGCCCGAGGGTTTCCATCGCCTGTTCGCTGGCGGTTGTCCAGGGGTGGCCGTAATTCAGCCGCAGGCAGTGGCCGAAGCGTCGCGTGGCGGAAAAGATCGGCCCCGGCGCGAGGCTGATGCCCTGGGCGTGGGCGAGCTGGAACAGCTTGAGCGCGTCGATGTGCTCGGGCAGCTCCAGCCACAGGAAGTAGCCGCCGCTGGGCCGGGTGACGCGGGTGGCGGCGGGGAAGTGCCGGGCCACCGCGGCGAGCATCGCGTGCTGCTGGCTTTCCAGCGCGTGGCGCAGTTTGCGCAGGTGCCTGTCGTAGCCGCCGTGCTGCAGGTAGTCGGCGATGGCCGCCTGGGCCGGCACCGAGGCCGACAGGCTGGTCATCAGCTTGAGCCGCTCGATCGGCTCGGCATAGCGCCCGCCGGCGACCCAGCCGACCCGATAGCCCGGTGCGAGGCTCTTGGAGAAGGAGCTGCAATGCATCACCAGGCCCTCGCTGTCGAAGGCCTTCACCGGCTTGGGCGCCTGGGCGGCGAAGTACAGTTCGGCGTAGACGTCGTCCTCGATCAGCGGCACCTGGTGCCGGGCCAGCAGGGCAGCGAGGGCGCGCTTCTTGTCCTCCGCCATGCTCGCTCCCAGGGGGTTCTGGAAGTTGCTCATGAACCAGCAGGCCTTGATCGGCAGGCGCGCAAGGCTGTCGGTGAGCACGTCCAGGTCGATGCCCTCGCGCGGGTGCACGGGAATTTCCACCGCCTTGAGTTTCAGGCGTTCGAGCACCTGCAGGCTGGCATAGAAGGCCGGCGCCTCGATGGCGACCAGGTCGCCCGGCTGGGTAACCACCTGCAGGCACAGGTTCAGCGCTTCCAGCGCGCCATTGGTGACCACCAGCTCCTCCACCGGCAGCGGCATGCCGCCGACCATGTAGCGCAGGGCGATCTGCCGGCGCAGCGCGTGGCTGCCCGGAGCGAGGTCGGCGACCACCGAACGCGGGTCCATGTCGCGCACGGCATGGGCCATGGAGCGCGCCAGGCGCGGCAGGGGGAACAGCTCCGGCGCCGGGAAGGCCGAGCCGAAGGGCACGGTGTCCGGGTCCTTGATCGAGCTGAGCACCGAGAACACCAGCTCGCTGACGTCCACCTCGGTGGTCTGCGCGTCGTGGCGGGCGATGTCCGGCTCGGCCAGGGCGCGCTGCACGTGTTCGCGGACGAAGTAGCCCGAGCGCGCGCGGGCGACGATCAGCCCGCGATCCTCCAGCAGGTAATAGGCCTGGAACACCGTGGACGCGCTGACCCCATAGGTACGGCTGGCATGCCGCACCGAGGGGACCTTCTGCCCGGGAGCGAGCACACCGCTGCGGATCAGGCCGGCGATCTCGTCGGCGAATTTCTCGTAGCGCTTCATCTTGTCCTGCACGGCGGCCTGGGGGGCGGAAGAATCCGCCCACTCTAGGCGCTGCGCCGAGGTCACGCCAAGCTCCCTGGCCATGCTCAGCGTCTCGGCGAGACGAAGGTGCTGGCGGCGTCGACGTCTTCGTTGCCGTCACTGACCCTGAAGTGCAGCGGCACCGAACCACCGGCGCTGCTCTGCGCTTCACTGGCCACCGAGACGGCGAAGTCGCGGATCTCGCCCGGTTGCAGCATCAGCTCCGGCACGCCCTGCAGGCGGTAGCCGGCGCCGTCGGCGAGGCTCAGCTGGTAGTGCTGCGGCTGTTGGGTCTTGTTGATCAGCTTGAGGTTGTAGATGTTCTCGATCTCGCCGGCGGCATTCTCGCGGAACAGGCCGCGGTCGCGGGCCACGTCGAGGTTGATCAGCGGCCGTGCTTCCAGCGCCCAGACGAAGGCGCCGATCATCACCAGCAGCACCGCGGCGTAGCCGACCAGGCGCGGGCGCAGCAGGTGGGTCTTGCCGCCTTCGAGCGCGCGCTCGGAGGTGTAGCGCACCAGGCCGCGGTCATAGCCCATCTTGTCCATCACCGAATCGCAAGCGTCGACGCAGGCGGCGCAGCCGATGCAGGCGATCTGCAGGCCGTCGCGGATGTCGATGCCGGTGGGGCAGACCTGCACGCACTGGAAGCAGTCGATGCAGTCGCCCAGGCCGAGGGCCTTGGGATCGGCGTCCTTCTTGCGCGCACCGCGGGATTCACCGCGCGCCGCGTCGTAGGAAATGATCAGGGTGTCCTTGTCGAACATCACGCTCTGGAAGCGCGAGTACGGGCACATGTGGATGCACACCTGCTCGCGCAGCCAGCCGGCGTTGGCGTAGGTGGCGGCGGCGAAGAAGGCGACCCAGAAGCTGCTTTCCAGGTCCAGCTGCCAGGTGAACAGGTCCGCCACCAGCGGCCGTACCGGGGTGAAGTAGCCGATGAAGGTGATCGCCGTGACCAGGCTGATCAGCAGCCAGAGGCCATGCTTGGCACCCTTGCGCAGGACCTTCTCGATGCTGGCCGGGCCGGCGTCGCGCTTCATGCGCTGGTTGCGGTCGCCCTCGGTGACCTGTTCGGCCCACATGAAGATCCAGGTCCACACGCTCTGCGGGCAGGTGTAGCCGCACCACACGCGTCCGGCGAACACCGTGATGAAGAACAGGCCGAAGGCGGCGATGATCAGGATCGCCGAGAGCAGGATGAAGTCCTGCGGCCAGAAGGTCGCGCCGAAGATGTAGAACTTGCGCTCGGGCAGGTCCCAGAGCACCGCCTGGCGGCCGTTCCAGTTCAGCCACAGGGTGCCGAAGAACAGCAGGAACAGCAGGCCGCCGCCCAGGCGCCGCAGGTCGCGGAAGCGCCCGGCGAAGCGCTTGGTGTAGACCGTCGGGGTGACCGCGGAGAGCGGCTTGGACGGCGGGGTGAAACGTTGCGGTGCGTCGATCTCGATGACCTTCGCGGGGATTCTTTCGCTCATTGTCGTGGCCCATCAGGCAGAAGAGGCGCCGCGACTGTACGAATCCGTCTGCACCCGAAACAGATTCAGGTTCGCCGGAAAAAACCATATCAGATGCCGAAAAACGCCGCGGCCCGCGACGCCACGGGGCTGGCGTGCTGCGTCCCGCAGCGACTGATCGGGCCTGTTGCGGCAACCGGTCGCAGGCCCGCCACAGCAGGGCCGGGCCATATCTGATCCGGTTTTTCCCGCGCGATCTGCCGCTGTTTTGCACAGCAGGCCCCGGCCATAGTTCGGTCAACCCTGAAGTAGCGCGCTCGACGACAGAAGCAGGCCGCTACGCAACGTGCCGAAGGTGGCCTGGCGATGTACCGATACGATGATTACGACCGCGCGTTGGTGCGCGAACGGGTGGCGCAGTTCCGCGACCAGGTGCAGCGGCGCCTGAGCGACGAGTTGAGCGAGGAGGAATTCCTGCCGCTGCGCCTGCAGAACGGCCTGTACCTGCAGAAGCACGCCTACATGCTGCGGGTGGCGATCCCCTACGGCACCCTGTCCAGCGTGCAGATGCGCACCCTGGCCTGGATCGCCCGCGAGCACGACCGCGGCTACGGCCACTTCACCACGCGGCAGAACATCCAGTTCAACTGGGTGGAGCTGGCGCGCGTGCCGGACATCCTCGAGCGCCTGGCGGATGTCGAGATGCACGCCATCCAGACCTCCGGCAACTGTGTGCGCAACATCACCACCGAAGCTTTCGCCGGCGTCGCCGCCGACGAGTTCCTCGACCCGCGGCCGCTGGCGGAAATCCTCCGCCAATGGTCGACGGTGAACCCCGAATTCCTCTTCCTGCCGCGCAAGTTCAAGATCGCCCTCTGCGCCGCCGAGGAAGACCGCGCGGCGGTGATGATGCATGACATCGGCCTCTACCTGCGCCGCGCCGAGGACGGCGAGTTGCGCCTGAAGGTACTGGTGGGCGGCGGGCTCGGGCGCACGCCGATGCTCGGTCAGGTGATCCGCGACGACCTGCCCTGGCAACACCTGCTGTCCTATGTCGAAGCCATCCTGCGCGTGTACAACCGCCACGGCCGGCGGGACAACAAGTACAAGGCGCGGATCAAGATCCTGGCGAAGGCGCTGGGCATCGAGGCGTTCTCCCGCGAGGTGGAGGAGGAGTGGCAGCACCTGCGCGATGGCGAGGCGCAACTGACGCGGGACGAATACGAGCGGGTCGCCGCCGCCTTCGAGCCTCCGGTCTATGCCCCATCCGACGAGCTGGCCTACGGCTGCGCGCTGGCCGCCGACGCGGCGTTTGCCCGCTGGGCCTCGCGCAACGTGCGCCCGCACCGCGTGCCGGGGTATGCCAGCGTGGTGCTGTCCACCAAGCCGGGCGCCGAGGCGCCGCCGGGAGACGTCACCGCCGAACAGATGGAGTGCGTGGCCGACTGGGCCGAGCGCTTCGGCTTCGGCGAGATCCGCGTGGCCCACGAGCAGAACCTGGTGCTGCCGGACGTGCGCGAGTCCGACCTCCACGCCCTCTGGCGCGAGGCCTGCGCCGCGGGGCTGGGCACGCCGAACCAGGGGCTGCTGACCGACATCATCGCCTGCCCCGGCGGCGACTTCTGCGCCCTGGCCAACGCCAAGTCGATCCCCATTGCCCAGGGCATCCAGCAGCGCTTCGAGGACCTGGACTACCTGCACGACCTGGGCGAACTCAGCCTGAACATCTCCGGCTGCATGAACGCCTGCGGCCACCACCACATCGGCAACATCGGCATCCTCGGCGTCGATAAGAATGGCAGCGAGTGGTACCAGATCACCCTGGGCGGCGCGCAGGGCGCGAAGAGTGCGCTGGGCAAGGTGATCGGCCCGTCGTTCAGCGCCGCCGAGGTGCCGGACGTGATCGAGGCGCTGGTGCAGACCTACGTGGAACAGCGCGGCGCCGGCGAGCGCTTCGTCGAGACGGTGGAGCGCATCGGTCTGGAGCCCTTCAAGGCGCGGGTCTATCGCCAGGCGGAGGTGCCGGCATGAAGAATGTGATTCGCCTGCGCGAGTGTGTGGCAGAGGTGGCAGCGGACGATCCCTGGCAGCTGCTGCGCGAGGTGCCGGACGAACTTCCGGCCGGTCACCTGATCCTGCCGCTGAAGGAGTGGCTGGCTGGTGCTCCCTGTAGGAGTGAGGGGGACGCCATCGTTATTGCTCGCGAACAGAACTCCCCGGCAACTGCGCAGCCGGGCGATTCGCGAGCAAGCTCGCTCCTACAAAAGCATGGCGTCTGGTTATCGCCGGATGATGATCCTTACCAACTGGAGGGGCTGATGGCCCCGTTGCCCCTGATCGCCATCGACTTCCCCAGCTTCCGCGATGGCCGCGGCTACAGCCTGGCCTATCTGCTGCGCAGCCGCCTGGGCTGGTGCGGCGAGTTGCGTGCGGTGGGCGATGTGCTGCGCGACCAGTTGGCCCACCTGCGCCAGTGCGGTTTCGACGCCTTTGCGGTGCGCGAGGACAAGTCCGTGGAGGACGCGCTGAAGGGTCTGGCGGGCCTGAGCGTGCTCTACGGCCGCTCGGCGATCGAGCCGCGTCCGCTGTTCCGCCGACGCACCTAGCGGGTCACCGCTTCGTGCGTCCAGGGCTGCAGCGGGTCGGCCAAGCTTGACGCTGTGCCGGGGCGCAGGAAAAATGCGGGCATCATCCCCGGCGCCGTGCGCGCCGGCGGTAACCCACGGATTCGAGTGACCCCCCGAATATGCGCATGCGCCTGATGCTGTTGGGTGGCGGTAATGCCCTTGGACAGGCGCTGATCCGCCTTGGCGCCGAGGAAGACATCGGCTTCCTCGCTCCCCGGCCGCCCGAACAGGGCTGGGACGCGTCCAGTCTTACCGTCCTGCTGGACGAAACCCGCCCCGACGCGGTGATCAACCTCGCCTATTACTACGACTGGTTCCAGGCCGAGTCGGTCGACGCCGCCCGCCTGACCAGCCAGGAGCGCGCGGTGGAGCGTCTGGCCGAGCTGTGCCAGCACCATGAGATCCTGCTGATCCAGCCGTCCAGCTACCGCGTGTTCGATGGCGCCCGCGCCACCGCCTACAGCGAGAAGGACGAGCCGCTGCCGCTGGGCCCGCGTGGCCAGGCGTTGTGGCGCATGGAGCAGTGGGTGCGGGCGACCTGCCCGCGGCACGTGCTGCTGCGTTTCGGCTGGTTGCTGGACGACAGCGCCGACGGCGTGCTCGGCCGCTTCCTCGAGCGCGCCGAGAAGGAGCAGGTGCTGTTCCTCGCCGATGACCGGCGCGGCAACCCGACCCCGGTGGACGACGCCGCGCGGGTGATCCTGTCCGTGCTCAAGCAGCTCGACTGCCAGGCGCCGCTGTGGGGCACGTATCACTACGGCGGCCTGGAAGCCACCACCACCCTGTCCCTGGGCCAGGTGGTGCTCGGCGAAGCCCGCGCCTTCCATACCCTGGCCGTTCAGGAGCCGAGCCCGCAGGCCCACGCCGCGCGCCCGGACGCCGGCGACGAACCGCAACATGCGGTGCTCGCCTGCAAGAAGATCCTCCATACCTTCGGTATCAAGCCGCGCGCCTGGCGCGCCGGCCTGCCCGCCCTGCTGGACCGTTACTACCGCCATGTCTGATCGTCTATCCCCCTCCGCGCAGCCCATCCTCATCACCGGCGGTGCGGGGTTCATCGGTTCCCATCTGGCGGACGCGCTGCTGGCGCAGGGTTTTGCCGTGCGCGTACTGGACGACCTGTCCACCGGCAAGCGCGAGAACCTCGCCCCCCGCGTCGAGCTGATCGTCGGCAATGTCGCCGATGAAGCCGCGCTGCGCGGCGCACTGCACGGTTGCCAGGGCGTCGTGCACCTGGCGGCCATTGCCTCGGTGCAGGCCTCGGTGGAAGACCCGGTGGGCACCCACCGCGCCAACTTCATCGGCACCCTGAACCTCTGCGAGGCCATGCGTCAGGAGGGCATCCAGCGGGTGTTGTTCGCCTCCAGCGCGGCGGTCTACGGGCAGAACGGCGAAGGCACCGCCATCGACGAGGACGTGGTCAAGGCTCCGTTGACGCCCTATGCCGCGGACAAGTTGGCCAGCGAGTACTACCTCGATTTCTATCGCCGCGAGCATGGCCTGGAGCCAGCGATCTTCCGCTTCTTCAACGTCTACGGCCCGCGCCAGGATCCGTCCTCGCCGTATTCCGGGGTGATCAGCATCTTTGCCCGGCGCGCCGAGCAGGGCCTGCCGATCACCGTGTTCGGCGATGGAGAGCAGACCCGCGATTTCATCTATGTCGGCGACCTAGTCAAGCTGCTGGTGACGGCGCTGCTGGCGGATGAGGTGGCCGAGTCGGCGATCAATGTCGGCCTCGACCAGTCCACCAGCCTCAACCAGCTGCTCGCCGAGATCGGCAAGCTGACGGGCGGGCTGCCGGCTATTACCTACCAGCCGGCGCGCCACGGCGACATCCGCCACTCCCGCGCCGACAATCGCCGCCTGCTGGCGCGCTACAACCTGGATGCGCCGACGCCCCTGGCCGAGGGCCTGGCGCAGTTGATCACCACCAGGGTTTGTTGACCGCCAGATAGAAGACGCTGGCCAGCGAACTCAACGCCAGCGCACTGAGCACGGCCTTGCGCGGTTTCGATGCGCTGCGCAGCGCAAAGGCCGCCAGCACGATGTAGAGCACCAGCAGGCCGATCTTCACCTGCAGCCACACCGGCAGCGGCCAGGGCATGGCCAGGTGTACCAGGCCCAGCGCACTGAGCAGCAGCAGGGTGTCGACCAGATGGGGCAGGCCGCGTTGCCAGCCCGAGGAGCGCTTGCCCCACCAGCTCAGCCCCAGGCGCAGCAGGAAGAGCAGGGTGCTGATGATCGCCAGGCTGACGTGCAGTGCTTTGAGTTCGAGGTACATACCGGTTCCCTGAAAGTGAAAAAGGCGCCCTTGGGCGCCTTTTTCCTGTTTGCTCCGTCAGAAACGGTAGCCGAAACCAACCATGTAAACCCACGGATCGACGTCAACGTCGACTTTCACTTTGCCGACGCCATCCAGGTTGGTGGATGCCTTGGTATCGATGTCCATGTACCAGACCGCGGCGTTGACGAAAGCGTGTTCGTTGAGCATGTAGTCCATACCCAGTTCGGCGGCCAGACCCCAGGAGTCCTGCAGCTTCAGGTTGCTGAAGCCCTGGTCCTTGCGGGCGCTGGTCAGGTCTTCGTCGAAGAAGGTGGTGTAGTTCACGCCCAGGCCGCCGTAGGGCTGGAAGGCGGAGCCGGTGCCACCCATGGGGTAGTACTGCAGCAGGACGGTCGGCGGCAGTTGCTTGATATCGGCCAGCTTGCCATCCAGGCCACCCAGGCCTTTGACGTCGACCTGATGCTTGAACGGAGTGGCAGCGACCAGCTCGACGCCGATCTTGTCGGTGAGCAGGTAGCTGAAGGTGAGACCCAGCTGGGTGTCGCTGTCGACGGTGGCTTTGCCGCCCAGCGAGGTGCCATTGGCTTTCAGGCTGCCGCTGCTGTCGTCCGGATCGACCGTGGCAATACCGCCGCGTACCAGGAAATCGCCAGCCTGGTGACCACGGATGTCAGCGGCCTGGGCGGCGATGGGGGCCGCAACGGCCAGGGAAAGCAGAGAGGCGGTGAGCCAGGACTTACGCATGATGAGCTCCAATATCTCTTTGGTATAAGTGTTGGTGCTCAGAATAGTAGAGAGCACTAAAAGCGCACTTTTGACTTGGCTCAATAAAGTCCACAGACGGCACCCGGGCAAGGTGTGCGGCGAAGTGCCGCACCTTCACTGTCCGGTGTATTCGTAGGGTTCGATGCTGCTGGCCTGCATCTGGTAGCCGGCCTCGGCGAGGTCGCTCTCCACCGCCTTCACGCTCAGCGTGCCGATGATCCAGAACGGCTGGTAAAGCTCGTCGACTTTTACGCCCTTGCCGCCTCGAACATAAACGATCTGGTTGGACGGCGGCGGCGGCACGTGAATGCAGGCGCCGTAGTAGGGCACCAGCAGGAAGTCGCGTACGGTCTGGCCGTCCTCTTCCACCTCCAGCGGCACGATGTAGCCGGGCATCTTCACTTCCTGGCCGTCGAGTTTCTGCACCACCGGGGCATGGGGCGTCTGCTGCTTCACCGCCGGGCCGCTCTCCGCATTGAGCACGTCGGAGAGCTTGGACATATCGTGCAGCGGCACGGGCGGCGGGGGCGGCGGCGCGCCCTCGGGAATCAGCTCGGGCCAGGTCAGCTCGCGCGGCGCCGCCCAGACGGTGGCGCTGGTGGCGAGCAACAGCAGAAACAGCAGGCGACGCATGGGGCTTCCTCGCAAGGGCCTGGCTCAGAGGCGGATCGACAAGCCATCGGCCAGCGACTGCCGATAGGCGCGCCACGCCGGTACACAGCCGATCAGCAGCGCGGCCAGGAGTATGCCGCCCAGCAGCGTCCATTCATAGGCGCTGGGCAGCGCCAGGGGCAGGAAGATGCCGTAGTTCGCCTGCACATAGGCCTGGCTGCCGCCGATGCCGGCGTACAGCAGGCCGACGCCCAGCACCACGCCAGCCAGCGCCAGGGCGAAGGCTTCCGCCACCAGCAGGCTGAAGATGTGCCAGGGCCGCGCGCCCACCGAGCGCAGGATGGCCATTTCGCGGCGGCGCTCGTTGAGGCTGGTGAGGATTGCCGTGAGCATGCCGATCAAGCCGGTCAGGACGACGAACAGGGAGACCACGAACAGCGCCTTTTCCGCCGTGCCCATCAGCCCCCACAGCTCCTGCAGCGCCACGCCCGGGAGGATCGCCATCAGCGGCTCGCCGTCGTACTCGTTGATCTGCCGCTGCAGGGTGAAGGTCGCCACCTTGCTCTTGAGGCCCAGCAGGAAGGCGGTGATCGCTTTGGGCTGCAGGTCCATGGTGCGTGCCTGGTCCTCGCTGACGCGGTCGGCGCCGCGCGCCGGGACGCCGTTCTTCCAGTCGACGTGCAGCGCCTCCATGCCCTGCAGCGAAATGTGCAGGGTGCGGTCCACCGGCGTGCCGGTGCGCTTGAGGATGCCGACCACGGTGAACGGCTTGTCGTCGTGCTGCACCAGGCTGATGGTGCTGACGCCATGGGCGAGAACGATCCTGTCGCCGAGCTTGTAATGCAGTGCCTGCGCGACCTCCGCGCCGAGCACCACGTCGAACAGGTCCTGGCCGAACGGCCGGCCCTCGGCCAACTCCAGCGTCTGCCCGCGGCCGAAGCGATAGTGCTCGAAGTAGCCCGTGTCGGTGCCCATCACGCGGTAGCCGCGGTGCGAGTCGCCCAGGGAAATCGGGATCGCCCATTTCACCAGCGGGCTGTGGGTGACCGTCTCGTAGCTTTCCCAGCGGATGTTGTTGGTGGCGTTGCCGATGCGGAACACCGAGTAGAGCAGCAGGTTCACCGACCCGGAGCGTGCGCCGACGATCAGGTCGGTGCCGGAAATGGTGCTGGCGAAGCTGGCCTTGGCCTCGGTGCGCACGCGCTCCACCGCCAGCAGCAGGCAGGCGGAGAGGGCGATGGCGAAGATGGTCAGCCAGGCGGTGAAGCGGCGGTTGGACAGGCTGGCGAGTGCCAGGCGCAACAGGTACATGCTCAGATTCCCGGGGCGCGGGTGGCGCGGTTGAGGTCGGCGAGGGAGACGCTGCGGTCGAACAGCGGCGCGAGGCTCTGGTCATGGCTGACGAACAGCAGGCTGGCGCCGGCCTCGCGGCATTCGGCGAACAGCAGCTGGAGGAAGGCTTCGCGGGCGTCGCAGTCCAGGGCCGAGGTCGGCTCGTCGGCGATCACCAGTTCCGGCTGGCCGATCAGTGCGCGGGCGGCGGCAACGCGTTGCTGCTGGCCGATGGACAGGCTGTCGGCGCGGCGCTCGATCAGCGTGGCGTCGCCCAGGCCCAGGTGCCTGAGCAGGGTTTCCGCAGCCCTGGCGACGCTGCCATGGCGCAGCGTCGCTCGCTCGGACCGGCTGCGCGAGAAGTGGCAGGGCAGCTCGACGTTCTCGCGCACCGAGAGGAACGGCAGCAGGTTGAATTGCTGGAAGATGTAGCCGGTGTGGTCGACGCGAAAGTGATCGCGGCGCGCCGGCTTCATCTGCGCGATGTCCTCGCCCAGCAACTTCACGCTGCCACGCTGCGGGCGTTGCACGCCGCCGAGCAGGCCGAGCAGGGTGGTCTTGCCACTGCCGGAGGGGCCCTTGAGGAACAGGGTTTCGCCACGGGCCAGCGCGAAGGCGGGGATGTCCAGCAGCTCCGCCTGGCCGGGCCAGGCGAAACCGAGGTTGTCGAGTTCGAGCAGTGCGGTCATTTCAACGAGTCGGTATCAGAAGTTCAGGGTCGGGTTGGCGGCGGTCAATTCTGCACCTTGCTGGCCGCTCGGGCCGATCAGTTGTACCTGAATCTTCTGGGTCGCCGGGAAGCGTTTGAACAGCGGCGCGAAATCGAGGCTGGCCAGGTCCTGCGGCTGGGCGCAGGTCAACTGGTAATGAGCGTCGATGTCGGCGTGGTGATGGCCTTCGTGCTCGTCGTGGTCGCCGTCTGCGTGCTCATGGTCATGGTCGTCCTCGGCCTTGGGCGCGTCGCCGAACAGCGGGCTGGAGAGTTCCACCGACTGCACGGCGCACTTGGCCGACGCGGGAAGGGCGAGCAGTTGCAGCGGCTGCTTGAGCTGCGCCTGCACGGCCGCGACGGTCGCCTTGTCGGCGTCGCTGGTGGCGGCGTGCTCGAAGCCGACGAAGTTCATCGCCGGGCTGTCCATCTCCAGCTCCAGGGTCTTGCCGTCGAGGGCCACGTTGAGTTGGGCGACGCCATGCTCGTGCTTGCCGAGGCTCCCGTGTTCATGTTCGTCGTGGGCGTGGGCGGCGATGGGCAGCAGGGCGACGGCGAGGAGCAGGGGGCGCATGGGGAAACTCCGGAGTGGTGAATGATTTTGTTACGTTATAACAGGTTAAATATTAACGCCAGCTTAGCGTTCGTTTGGCGTCGCGCCGATGGCATGGGAGCATGCGCGAAAGGCCGCGAGGAGAAGGGCAATGCTGAGAATCAAGGGCAC
Organism: Pseudomonas sp. NY15437; assembly: GCF_048068435.1. Taxonomy (NCBI): domain Bacteria; kingdom Pseudomonadati; phylum Pseudomonadota; class Gammaproteobacteria; order Pseudomonadales; family Pseudomonadaceae; genus Pseudomonas; species Pseudomonas sp. NY15437. The sequence goes on along the minus strand of NZ_JBLUQC010000012.1, from coordinate 119,043 downwards.
CATCGGCGACTGTCCGGTGGACCTCACCGTGGAGATGGACGACGCCGACTGGGTGCGGCTGGCGCAAAGCCTGCCGGCTGCCGCCGTGGCGCCTGCGGCCGCTGCTGAGCCGCCAGCGGCTGCCGGCGCGCCGGTGGATCAGCTGTGGCTGGCGGCGCAGGACCTGCTGCGCCGCAGCGGCAGCAGCGAGGGGCCGCAGCTGCTGGACGAGCTGGCGGCGCTGGCGGGCAGTTCAGGCGCGGCGAAGGGGCTGCTGGTGCGCCTGCGGCACAGCCCGAAGGTGAAGATCGAGGTGCGCGAGGGCGTGCAGGTGTTCAACTGGGTCGAGGATTAGTGCGGTTCGCGAGCAAGCTCGCTCCTACAGGTTTCAACGTGCGCTGGGTCTTGGCCGAATGCCGCGCGGCTCTTCGTAGGAGCGAGCTTGCTCGCGAATAGCCCCGCTGCGGGTTTGGTTCGTGAGCAAGCTCGCTCATACAATGTCGATTGCCCACCGCGAACGCGGCGGCGGATCGATCAATACAACACGTTCGCCAGCTTGCGGCGGTAGGCGATCACCAGCGGGTGGTCGTTGCCCAGCAGGTCGAATACCTGAACCAGCGTCTTGCGCGGCAGGTCCTCGCCGTAGCTGCGGTTGCGCACGAACAGCTTGAGCAGGGCGTCCAGCGCCGCCTCGTATTGCTGGCGGGCCAGTTGCTGGATGGCCAGCTGGTAGGTGGCTTCGTCGTCATTGGCGTCGGCGGCCAGGCGGGTCTTCAGCTCGGCGGCGTCGGGCAGGTCGGCCGCCTGGCGCAGGAAGGTCAGCTGGGCCTTGGCGGCGGCCAGCGCCTGCTTGTGGTCGTCGCTCTTCACCGCGTCGAGCACGGTCTCGGCCTCACCCAGCTCGCCGCGCTCGGCGAGGCAGCGGGCATAGAGGATCAGCGCAGCGGCGTTGGTGTTGTCCTCGCCCAGCAGCGCTTTCAATTGCGCTTCGGCGTCGGCGAAGCGGCCCTCGTTGAAGGCGGCCTGCGCCAGCTCCAGCGGATTGCCGGCGGCCGGGGCGGGCGGCTGGACGTGCTGTTCGAGCATCTGGCGGATCGCCGATTCGGGCTGCGCGCCGGCGAAGCCGTCCACCGGCTGGCCGTCCTTGAACAGCACCACGGTGGGCAGGCTGCGGATGCCGAAGCGCATCACGATGTCCTGCTCGACGTCGCAGTTGACCTTGGCCAGCAGCAATTCGCCCTGGTAGGACTCGGTGATCTGCGCCAGCAGCGGCATCAGCGCCTTGCACGGCGCGCACCAGTCGGCCCAGAAGTCCACCAGGACCGGCTTGTGGAAGGAGTTCTCGATGACGACCTGATCGAAGTTGGCGATGCTGGCGTCGAAGATGTAGGGCGTATCGCTCATGGGGAGTCTCGAATCGAGTGGGGCGATGAAGGTGGTTGCCACTATAAGTGGGGGCGCGGCCTGACGGAAACAACCCACACGCTGGCGCCGGCATTCCCTGTCGGAGCGTCCCATGGACGCGATCGCGGCATGGCCCGCTCCTACAGGGGCGCACCGGTCAGGCATTGAGCGTAGGAGCGGACTGCGTCCGCGATCGATCCACCCGCTGCGCCGAGGTCAGCCACGTTGCGCGTGGTACAGGCTCACATGGCGGAATTCGGCCGGCTCGGCCAGGTCCGGCCAGGTGCAGCCGTCGAGTATTCCCAGGCGCTGGTAGAGCGGATGGCTGAAGTCGCGGACCCGCGAGTCGGCCACCAGGGCTTCGCGGCCGCGGCTGAGGAACTCGTCCAGCAGCGGCAGGTTGGCGCGGTCGTAGAGCACGTCGGCGACGATGATCAGATCGAAGCGGTCCTCCTCCTGGAAGAAGTCCGCTGAGTAGGTCAGCTCCACGCCATTGAGCTCGGCATTGGCGCGGCAGGCGTCCAGCGCCAGCGGGTCGAGGTCGCAGGCCACCACTTCGGCGGCGCCGGCCTTGGCCGCGGCAATGGCGGAAATGCCGGAGCCCGCGCCGAAATCCAGCACGCGCTTGCCGTGCACCCAGTCGGGCCGTTCCGCCAGCCAGCGCGCCAGCACCAGGCCGCTGGCCCAGCAGAAGCACCAGTAGGGCGGCTCTTCGAGGATGCGCCGGGTTTCGTCGGGGCTGAACGCGCGGTCCATGTTCTGCGCGTCGATCAGCCAGAGGCGGATGTCGGTGCCGGGCAGGGTTTCCGCGCTCAGGCGTGCATCGCCCAGCAGTTCTCCCAGGGCCCGCTGCAGGGACAGCGGCGGCGTCACGGCGCGCGTTCCACGCGCAGTTCGCCCAGGGCGCGGGTTTCCGGCTGGGTGATGCGTACCGGTGGCAGGCGCCAGGCCAGTTGCCCTGACTGCGAGACGCGGCCGTGCAGTTCGACGCGGGCGCCGGCGGGGAAGGATTGCGGGTTGAACACCACGCGGAACGGCAGGGCCTGGCCGGTGGCGATCATCTTCTCGCTGGACAGCAACTGTTGCGGGCGGTCGCGCTGGTCGATCACCAGCAGCGCCAGCTCCACTTCGCTGCCCGCCGGCAGGAAGCCCTGGGCACTGCTGAGCTGGCCGGTGAGGGCGCGCATATTGGCCGGCACCGGCGCGTCCAGCGGCGATGACGATCGCTTCGAGACGGCGGCCGGCGGCGTGGCCGGCGCGGGCTTCTCGCTGGCGCAGGCGGCCAGCAGTACGGTCAGGGACAGGCAGAGCAGGCGGGCGAACATGGCGGACTCCATCGCGGCAGGTTCCAGGCGGGCGCCTGTATAGCCTAATGCCTGCGGCTTGTCTCGTGGGAGCGGGGTTTATTCGATCAAGCGATGCGCTACCATGAGGCTCTTATCTATTCCTCCGACAAGACTGCCCAAGACTCGCCATGCACTGTCCTTTCTGCGGCGCCCACGACACCAAAGTCATCGATTCGCGCCTGGTCGCCGAGGGCGACCAGGTTCGCCGGCGCCGCGAGTGCCTGGCCTGCGGCGAGCGTTTCACCACCTTCGAGACCGCCGAGCTGGTCATGCCACGCTTGATCAAGCAGGACGGCAGCCGCCAGCCCTTCGACGAAGACAAGCTGCGCGCCGGCATGCAGCGCGCGCTGGAAAAACGCCCGGTGAGCATTGAGCGGCTGGAGGAGGCGCTGGCCCACATCAAGCACAAGCTGCGCGCCACCGGCGAGCGCGAGATCAAGTCGCGGGTGCTGGGCGAGCTGGTCATGGCCGAGCTGCAGAAGCTCGATGAAGTCGCCTATATCCGCTTCGCCTCGGTGTACCGCCGCTTCCAGGACCTCAACGAGTTCCGCGAGGAAATCGAGCGCCTGGCCCGCGAGCCGTCCAAGGAATGAGCGAGGTGGACGAGTTCTGGATGGCTCGCGCCATTGAGCTGGCGCGCAAGGGCTGGTACACGACCCATCCCAACCCCCGTGTAGGCTGCGTCATCGTCCGCGATGGCGAGGTGGTCGGCGAAGGCTGGCACGTGCGCGCCGGCGAGCCCCACGCGGAAGTCCACGCCCTGCGCCAGGCCGGCGACAAGGCTCGTGGCGCCACCGCCTACGTCACCCTGGAGCCCTGCAGCCACTTCGGCCGCACGCCGCCCTGTGCCGACGCGCTGATCGGCGCCGGTCTCGCCCGCGTGGTCGCCGCCATGCAGGACCCCAACCCGCAGGTCGCCGGCAGCGGCATGAAACGCATCGCCGAAGCCGGTATCGAAGTTCGCTCCGGCGTGCTGGAGAGCGAAGCCCGCGCGCTGAACGTGGGCTTCCTCAAGCGCATGGAAACCGGCTTGCCCTTCGTCCGCGTGAAGCTGGCGATGAGCCTGGACGGCCGCACCGCCATGGCCAGCGGCGAAAGCCAGTGGATTACCGGCCCCGCTGCGCGCCGCGCCGTGCAGCGTCTGCGCGCGCAGTCCAGCGTGGTGCTTTCCGGCGCCGATACCGTGCTGACCGACGATGCCCGCCTGACCGTGCGCCCGGCCGAGCTGGGCCTGGACGCCGAGCAGACCGGGCTGGCCGCGCAGCGCCAGCCCTGGCGCGTGCTGATCGATGGGCGCCTGCGCGTGCCGCTGACCGCCACCTTCTTCCAGGCTGGCCCTGCCCTGGTGGTCAGCACCCGCGACGACCCGAACTACGCCGTGGTCGGCCACGAACTGCTGAACCTCGCCGGCCTCGATGGCCAGGTCGACCTGGCGGCGCTGCTGAGCGAACTCGGCCGCCGTGGCATCAACGAAGTGCTGGTGGAAGCCGGCCCGCGTCTGGCCGGCGCCTTCGCCCGCCTCGGGCTGGTGGACGAATACAGCATCTTCATGGCGCCCAAGCTGCTCGGCTCCTCCGCGCGCCCGCTGCTGGAGCTGCCGCTGGAGCGGATGAGCGAATCCCGCGAGCTGAAGATCGTCGACATCCGTGCGGTGGGGGACGACTGGCTGGTCACCGCCAGACCGCTGTGATGGCGCGGCGGGGCTTGGGTGCCTGGCTTGCCGGCGGGCGCGGAGCGATCAATAGGAAGCTTCCGACTTGCGCCCGCCTGTGGTAAAACGCCACACGCGGTCGATGCTGTAACGACCGCGATTGACGTTCTCAGGGCGGGGTGCAAGTCCCCACCGGCGGTAATGGCGCGCAATGCGTCTAGCCCGCGAGCGCCTGTCCAGACCGGTTCGCCGGATGGCCAGGGTCAGCAGACCCGGTGTGATTCCGGGGCCGACGGTAATAGTCCGGATGAAGAGAGAACGGGATGAGCCATCGGGGCGTGCCTGCGCACGCCCGTGAAATCCCTTCGATCGAGACGCCCTGTTTTTTAACCAAAACAGGAGTTCGCCACATGCACCATCGTTCCCAGTTGGCTACGCGGCCCTGCCGGCCAGCGGCCTTCGCCGTGCGGGAGGCCCCATGTTCACCGGCATAATCGAATCCATCGGCACCATTGCGGCCATCATCCCCAAGGGCGGTGACGTACGCCTGTACGTGAAGACCGGCAAGCTCGACCTCGCCGACGTCAAGCTCGGCGACAGCATCGCCGTCAACGGCATCTGCCTGACGGCGGTGGACCTGCCCGGCGACGGCTTCTGGGCCGACGTCAGTCGCGAGACCCTGGCGCGCACCGCCTTCGCCCAGCTCAAGATCGGCAGCCGGGTGAACCTGGAAAAGGCCCTGACCCCGACCACCCGCCTGGGCGGCCACCTGGTCAGCGGCCACGTCGACGGCGTCGGCGAGATCGTCAAGCGCGAGGAAAACGCCCGCGCCATCCAGTTCACCGTGCGTGCCCCGCGCGAGCTGGCCAAGTACATCGCGCTCAAGGGCTCGATCACCGTGGACGGCACCAGCCTGACGGTGAACGCGGTCAACGGCGCCGAGTTCGAGCTGACCATCGTCCCGCACACCGTGCAGGAGACCATCATGGCCGACTACCGCGGTGGTCGCCTGGTCAACCTCGAAGTGGACCTGCTGGCGCGCTACCTGGAGCGTCTGCTGCTGGGCGACAAGGCGGCGGAACCCGCCGCTGGCGCTGGCGGCATCACCGAAGCATTCTTGGCCGAAAACGGCTTTCTGAAACACTGATAAGGCTCGTCCCCGTATGGCACTCAACAGCATTGAAGAACTGCTCGACGACATGCGTCAGGGCAAGATGGTCATCCTCATGGATGACGAGGACCGCGAGAACGAAGGCGACCTGATCATCGCCTCCGAGTGCGTCCGCACCGAAGACATCAACTTCATGGCCCGCTTCGCCCGTGGCCTGATCTGCATGCCGATGACCCGCGAGCGCTGCGAGCGCTTAGGGCTCCCGCTGATGGTGCAGCGCAACGGCTCCGGCTTCGGCACCAAGTTCACCGTCTCCATCGAGGCCGCCGAAGGCGTCACCACCGGCATCTCCGCCGCCGACCGCGCCCGCACCGTGCAGGCCGCCGCGGCGAAGAACGCCGTCGCCGCCGACATCGTCAGCCCCGGCCACATCTTCCCGCTGATGTCGCAACCCGGCGGCGTGCTGGCTCGCGCCGGCCATACCGAAGCAGCCTGCGACCTGGCGCGCATGGCCGGGTTCGAGCCGTCCGGGGTGATCTGCGAGATCATGAACGACGACGGCACCATGGCCCGTCGCCCGGAACTGGAAGAGTTCGCCAAGCAGCACAACATCAAGATCGGCACCATCGCCGACCTGATCCACTACCGCCTGATCCACGAGCGCACCGTCGAGCGCCTGGCCGAGCAGAAGCTGGACACCGAACTGGGCCAGTTCAACCTGATCACCTACCGCGACTCCGTGGAAGGCGACGTGCACCTGGCGCTGACCCTGGGCAATGTCTGCCCCGAAGAGCCGACCCTGGTGCGCGTGCACAACCCCGACCCGCTGCGCGACCTGCTGATGGTCAACCAGGCGGGCCGCTGGAGCCTGCGCGCGGCCATGGCCAAGGTGGCCGAGGCCGGCTCCGGCGTGGTCCTGCTGCTGGGCCACCAGGTGGGCGGCGACGACCTGCTGGCGCATGTCCGCGAAATCACCAACACCCCGGCGCCAGTGCAGAAGCCGACCACCACCTACAGCACCGTGGGTGCCGGTTCGCAGATCCTGCGCGACCTGGGCGTGCGCAAGATGCGCCTGATGTCGGCGCCGATGCGCTTCAACGCGATATCCGGTTTCGACCTGGAAGTTGTAGAATATCTGCCCGCTGACGGGCAGCACTGATTGCGCGCGACGCACTCGGTACTCCCCGAATGAACCTCGCCGCCGTGCCCCGGCACGGCGGCGCCGTTCTTCTACCCTATTTGCGGAGCGCCACGCTGACGCTCCGGCTCTTTAACAGTGAGACTTGCCCATGACCCTGAAGACCATCGAAGGTACCTTCATCGCCCCCAAAGGCCGCTTTGCCCTGGTGGTTGGCCGCTTCAACAGCTTCGTGGTGGAAAGCCTGGTGGAAGGCGCCATCGACGCGCTGGTGCGCCACGGCGTTGCCCAGGACGACATCACCGTGATCCGCGCGCCGGGCGCCTTCGAAATCCCGCTGGTGGCGCAGAAAGTCGCCCAGCGCGGCGAGTTCGACGCCATCATCGCCCTCGGCGCGGTGATCCGTGGCGGCACCCCGCACTTCGAATACGTAGCCGGTGAGTGCACCAAAGGTCTGGCGCAGGTTTCCCTGCAGTTCGGCGTGCCGGTCGCCTTCGGCGTGCTGACTGTCGACTCCATCGAACAAGCCATCGAGCGCTCCGGCACCAAGGCCGGCAACAAAGGCGCCGAAGCTGCCCTGTCCGCCCTGGAAATGGTGAGCCTGCTGTCGCAGCTGGAGGCCAAGTGAGCCAGGACAGCGGCACTCCGGCAAAGCCCGCCAAGCCGAACAAGATCGCCATGCGCCGCAAGGCCCGCAGCCTCGCGGTGCAGGCCCTGTACTCCTGGCAGATGGCTGGCCAGCCGCTCAACGAGATCGAGGCGACCTTCCGCACCGACAACGATTTCAGCGATGTCGACGGCGCCTACTTCCACGAGATCCTGCACGGCGTGCCGCGCCTGAAGAGCGACCTGGACGAGGAATTCACTCCGTGCCTGGATCGCCCGCTGGAAGAGATCGACCCGGTGGAACTGGCCATCCTGCGCCTGGCTACCTATGAGCTGCGCAACCGCCTGGACGTGCCGTACAAGGTCGTCATCAACGAAGGCATCGAGCTGGCCAAGACCTTCGGCGCCACCGACGGACACAAGTTCGTCAACGGCGTGCTGGACAAGCTCGCTCCGCGCCTGCGGGCAGCGGAACTGCGCGGCGCCAAGCGCTGAGACCCTGTCCATGCTCCTACTGCGAGACCGTGATCGGAACTCATGCGCTGCTCTTCGTTCCGCTGGCGGCCTCTCGCTACAGAGCCTGGACCGGTTCTGAGCATGGGTGAGTTCGAGCTGATCCGTCGCTACTTCGCCTCGGCCGCCTGTGCGGCCGGCGGCGAGGCAGTGGCCTTGGGGATCGGCGACGACTGTGCGCTCCTTGCGCCCAAGGCCGGCGAACAGCTGGCAATCTCCACCGATACCCTGGTCGTCGGCGTGCATTTCCCGGCCGTCTGCGATCCCTTCCTGCTCGGCCAGCGCGCCCTGGCGGTGTCCGCCAGCGACCTGGCGGCCATGGGCGCCGCGCCCATCGGCTTCACCCTCGCCCTGACCCTGCCCGAGGCCGACCCGGCCTGGCTGGAGGGGTTTGCCCGTGGTCTGAACCAGAAGGCGCAGGAATGCGCGCTGGCGCTGATCGGCGGCGATACCACCCGTGGCCCGCTGGCGATGACCGTCACCGTGTTCGGCGGCGTGCCCGCCGGGCAGGCGCTGACCCGCGCCGGCGCCCGACCGGGCGACCTGCTCTGTGTCGGCGGCCCGCTGGGCGAGGCGGGCGGGGCGTTGCCGCTGGTGCTGGGCGAGATGAGCGCCGAGCCCTGGATTGCCGAGCCGCTGCTGGCGCGCTACTGGTCGCCGCAGCCGCAACTGGACTTCGGCCAGGCATTGCGCGGCAAGGCCACGGCGGCGCTGGATATTTCCGACGGGCTGCTGGCCGACTGCGGCCATATCGCCCGCGCCTCCGGCGTGGCGCTCGTGGTGGAGGCCGACAGGCTGCCGGAAAGCCCGGCGCTGCACGCCCTGCTCGGCGCGGAACGCGCGCTGCAACTCAAGCTGGGCGCCGGCGACGATTACGTGCTGGCCTTTACCCTGCCCGCCGAGCACCTGCCGGCGCTTTCGGCGAACTGGCCGGCCCTGCGCGTGGTCGGTAGGGTGGAAGCCGGTTCGGGCGTGCGCGTGCTCGATGGCGCTGGCGCCGACATCACGCCGCGTCAGGGCGGCTATCTGCATTTCATGGAGTGACCGTGACAGAACACCCCGATCAGGCCCCGGCCCAACCCGTGCCCCATTCGGTATGGCGCAATCCCTGGCACTTCCTGGCCTTCGGCTTCGGCTCGGGCACCTTGCCCAAGGCGCCAGGCACCTGGGGTTCGCTCGTTGCGCTACCCTTCATACCACTGTGGCAGATGCTGCCGGACTGGGGTTACTGGCTGATGCTGGGCGTCACCATGCTGTTCGGCTTCTGGCTGTGCGGCAAGGTCGCCGACGATCTGCGCGTGCACGACCATGAAGGCATCGTCTGGGACGAAATGGTCGGCATGTGGATCACCCTCTGGCTGGTGCCGGAAGGCTGGTGGTGGTTGCTGGTGGGTTTCGTGGTGTTCCGCATCGTCGACATCGCCAAGCCCTGGCCGATCAGCTGGATCGACCGCAACGTCCACGGCGGCGTCGGCATCATGCTCGATGACGTGCTGGCCGGTGTCTTCGCCTGGCTGGTGATGCAAGGCCTGACATGGGGTTGGGCCCACTGGCTGATCTGAGGACGAGCGATGCGCCGACTGCTGTGCCTGCTCCTCTGCCTGTGCTGGCTGCCGGCGCTTTCCACCCCCTCGGCCCTGGCCGCCGAAACCCCCGCCGGGCTGCCGGCGGAGATCCGCGTGGTCAGCGAGGTCTGGATCAACTACAGCCAGGCCGACGGCCGTGGCCTGGCCTGGGACCTGCTGCGGGCGATCTACGAGCCCGCGGGCGTCCGCCTGAGCCTGCGCAGCGAACCTTACGTGCGCTCGGTCGGGCTGGTGCAGCGCGGCGAAGCGGACGCCTGGGTCGGCTCCTACCGCAATGAAATCGACCACGTCATCTATCCGCACTGGCCCTATGACGTCGACCCCATCGGCGCGCTGGGCCTGAAGACGTCGGCCGCCCCGACTCTGGCCACGCTGGACCGCTACCGCCTGGCGTGGATGCGCGGCTACGCCTTCGATCGCTACCTGGACCATCTCAAGCAGCGCAACGAACTGCAACGCCGCAGCTCCGCGCTGCCCATGCTCGACGGCCACCGCATCGACTACTTCATCGATGCGCGGCCGGAGCTGGAGGAGATGATCGCGGCGACGGGTGTCGACGCCAGCGCGTACCGCATCACCGATGTCGGCTCGATTCCGCTGTATCTTGGTTTCGCCAACAATGACCGTGGGCGTGCGCTGGCGAAACTCTACGATTCGCGCATGCAGGCCCTCTACCGCAGCGGCGAGCTGGAGCGCCTCTTCGCCCGCTGGCACTGGCCCTACGCCCCGCTGAAACCGTTGCTGCCGCCCAAGGAGTGATCGCATGCGCCTGTCTGCCCTGATCTGCCTGTCCCTCTGCTCCCTCGCCGCCGTGGCGGCGCCCCAGGTGCAGGTGGTCGGTCTGTTTCCCGGCGCCGCGGTACTCAGCGTCGACGGCCAGCGCAAGCTGGTGAAGGTCGGGCAGACGGGGCCGGAAGGCATCCAGGTGGTCAGCGCCGACAGCCACAAGGCGGTGCTGCGCGTGGGTGGCGTCGAGCAGACCTACGAGCTGAGCCGCGAATACAACACCGAGGGCTATGCCGCGCCGGCCGCGCGCACCCAGATGAGCATCGCCCGCGGCACCGGCGGCCACTACTGGGTGGCGGGCACCATCAACAACCAGAGCGCGCAGTTTCTGGTGGATACCGGCGCCACCTCGGTGGCGATGAACGAAGGCCAGGCCCGCCGCCTTGGCCTGGACTACCGCGCCAGCGGCACGCCGATGATGGCGTCTACCGCCAGCGGCACGGCCAAGGGCTGGCGGGTGACGCTCAACAGCGTCAAGCTCGGCGGCGTCGAGGTCCTGGGTGTCGAGGCGGTGGTGCTCGAAGGCGAGTTCCCCACCGACATCCTGCTGGGCATGAGTTACCTCAACCGCGTGGGCTGGCGTGAAGAGCAGGGCATCATGTACATCCAGGCCAAGCAATGACCGCGCGGTTTCTATCAACCGCGTCGATGCTTATCTTGCAGAATTCGCAATGACGGCGCGGCCGGTGCTGCTGTTACAATGCCGGTCCTCCTTCCTTAGATAAATCTTTCAGGAGTTTCCGGTGTCTGTCGTTTTCGTCGCCGCCTCCAAGCTGCCCACTCCCTTCGGCGAATTCACCATGCATGGCTTCCTCGACGAGGAAACCGGCAAGGAACACGTCGCCCTGACCATGGGCACGCTCGACGACGGCCAGCCGGTGCTGGGGCGTCTGCATTCCGAGTGCCTCACCGGCGATGCGCTGTTCAGCCTGCGCTGCGACTGTGGCTTCCAGCTCGAGGGCGCGCTCTCGGCCATCGCCAACGAAGGCCGCGGCGTGCTGCTGTACCTGCGCCAGGAAGGCCGTGGCATCGGCCTGCTCAACAAGATCCGCGCTTACGCCCTGCAGGATGAAGGCGCCGACACAGTGGAAGCCAACCTGGCTCTGGGCTTTGGCGCCGACCAGCGCGACTATGCCATGTGCCTGCCGATGCTCCAGCACCTGGGCGTCTGCTCGCTCAAGCTGATGACCAACAACCCGCGCAAGGTGAAGGCGCTGGAAGGCTACGGCCTGACCGTCGCCGAGCGCGTACCGCTGCAGAAGGGCCTGAACCCGCACAACAAGCGCTACCTGCAGACCAAGGCCGGCAAGCTGGGCCACATGCTGGGCAACATGCACCAGGGCGAAGCCGAGGCCGAGGTCTCCGCGTCGTGAACCGCGCCGCCGCCCGGCGCCGCTTGAACCTGCTCTGGTGGCTGCTGCTGGCCCTCGCGCTGGCGCCGCAGCAATTGATGCTGGCGCTGGTGGGCGATGCGCCCGGGCCAGAATCCCTCGCCACGCCGGTGTTCGTCGTCGGCCTGCTGTCGATGTTCCTCACCCTGCCGCTGTTCCGCCGCTACAAGCATGCGCTGATTGCCACCGGCAAGGCCCGCGACGGCGCCGACGAGCCCGCCGCCTGGCAGGCGCTGGGTAGCGCGCAGCGCCGCGGTGCGCTGGTCGGCAGCCTGCCGGCCTGGATCGGCGCGCTGGCGGTGCTGGTCGACCTGCATGGCGTGCCGGTCCTGCTGCTGGGCTTCGCCAGCCTGATCATCCTCTGGCTGTACCGCCTGCCGCGCCAACTGGCCTGATGCGCCGTCTCCTCTGCCTGCTCCTGCTGCTCGCCGGCCTTCCCGCTGCGGCGGCGGAGCGGGTGGTCAGCCTGGCGCCCTCGCTCACCGACATGGTCCTCGAACTGGGCGCCGCCGACCGGCTGGTCGGCCTTCTGGATGGCGCCCCGCGTCCGGATTCCCTGCAGGCCCTGCCGTCCGTCGGTCGCTACGGTCAGGTCAACCTTGAACAGATCCTCGCCCTGCAACCCGACCTGCTGCTGGTCTGGCCCGGCGCCGTGCCCGAGGCACAGCTGCAGCGCCTGAAGGGCGTCGGCATTCCGCTCTTTGTGGCCGACCCGCACCATCTGCAGGATATCTCCCGGCAATTGCTCGAACTGGGCGAGCGCCTGGGCCAGGCGGAGAAGGGCCGTGAGCTGGCGCAGGCCTTCGATGCACGCGTGGCGCAGCTGCGCGCGCAGTACCGCCGCGAGCCGCCGCTCAAGGTGTTCTACCAGGTGTGGGATCGCCCGCTGTACACGGTCGGTGGGCGGCAGATCATCAGCGAGGCGCTGGAGGTTTGCGGTGGCCGCAACCTGTTCGCCGATCTCGACCTGCCGGCGCCTCAGGTTGGCCAGGAGGCCGTGTTGGCGCGCGACCCGCCGGTGATCCTGGCGGCCAGTGACGACCAGCTGCGGGGCTGGGCCAGCATGCAGCAACTTCGCGCCACACGGCTGAAGCAGCTCTGGGTGGTGCCGGATCGCAACCTGGAGAGACCGAGCTTCGCGATGCTCGACGCCACGGAAAAGCTCTGCCGGTTGCTGGCGGGGGCCAAGGCCGGCAACTGAGCGGGCCGGGGTTCGCGAGCAAGCTCGCTCCTACAATTTGCCGTAAACGCCGACGTGGCTCTTCGTAGGAGCGAGCTTGCTCGCGAACGGCCCTCTACACAGGTGCCCCCGGTAGGAGCGCCCGTGGGCGCCATCGCGGGCATGGCCCGCTCCTACAGGCAGCGGCGGGTCAGAACCCTTCCAGCACGATCTTGCCCTTGGCCGTGTTGCTTTCCAGCAGCGCATGGGCGCGGCGCAGGTTGGCGGCGTCGATCTTGCCGAAGTGCTCGCCCAGGGTGGTTTTCAGCACGCCGCTGTCGATCAGCCCGGCCACGCGCTGCAGCAGGTTGTGCTGCTCGATCATGTCGTCGGTGTGGAACATCGAGCGGGTGTACATGAACTCCCAGTGCAGCGACAGGCTCTTCTGCTTGAGCAGGCGCACGTCGAGGTTGTCCGGATCGTCGATCAGCGCCAGGCGGCCTTGCGGGCGCAGGCTGGCGACGATTTCAGGCAGGTGTTGCTCGGTCTGGTTCAGGCTGGCCACGTGGGTGACTTCGCCGACGCCGATGCGCTTGAGTTCTTCGCTGAGCGGCTTGCGGTGGTCGATCACATGGTGCGCGCCGAGGTTGCGGACCCACTCCTGGGTTTCCGGGCGCGACGCGGTGCCGATCACGGTCATGCCGGTGAGCTGGCGTGCCAGCTGGGTCAGGATCGAGCCGACCCCGCCGGCGGCGCCGACGATCAGCAGGCTCTGCCCGGCGCTGGCCTGGCCCTCGGCCACCTGCAGGCGGTCGAACAGCAGTTCCCAGGCGGTGATGGTGGTCAGCGGCAGGGCGGCGGCGTGGGCGAAGTCCAGGCTCTTCGGCATCGGGCCGACGATGCGCTCGTCCACCCGCTGCAGCTCGGCGTTGCTGCCGGGGCGGGTCAGGTCGCCGGCGTACCAGACCTTGTCGCCGGGCTTGAACAGGCTGACCTCGCTGCCCACCGCGCGGACCACGCCGGCGGCGTCCCAGCCGAGCACCTTGTACTGGCCCTCGGCGGGCTGGGCGCGCTGGCGGACCTTGGTGTCCACCGGGTTGACGGAGATGGCGCGGACTTCCACCAGCAGGTCGCGCGGGCCGGGCGTGGGCTCGGGCAGCTGGATGTCGATCAGCGAGTTGGCGTCGCTGCTGGGCAGGCTCTGGGTGTAGCCGATGGCTTTCATGGGCGTGTTCCTATGGGGTGGAAACGATCAGTCGATGCGGTTCATCAGGCGGATGTCGAGTTCCGCCAGGTCCGCTTCGGCGGCCTTCACGAAGGCCTGGAAATGCGGCGTGGCCTCGTGCTCGGCCAGGGCCTCCTCGTCGCGCCATTGCTCGATCATGTAGATCAGGTCGGCGTCCTTGAGGTCGCGGTGCAGGTCGTACTGCAGGCAGCCGGCCTCGGCGCGGGACGGTGCGAGCAGGCCGTGCAGGCGCTCCTGCAGGCTGTCGGCGCGGCCGGGTTTGGCGCGAATGATGGCAATCAGGGTCAGGCTCATCCGTGTATCTCCAGGTGAGGCGGGGAAGGTGAGGGCATGCTGCTCTCTTTCGCTGGCAAGAAAAACCGCGTAAATAGAGAGTCTCTTTCAAAGGATTTTTGAAAATGCTGCGTTTCGACGACCTGCAGATCTTCGTCCGCACCGCCGAGCGCGGCAGCCTCTCGGCGGCTGCCCGCGAGCTGGAGCTGTCGCCAGCCGTGGCCAGCGCGGCGCTCAAGCGCCTGGAAAGCGAGCTGGATGTGCGCCTGTTCGCCCGCTCCACCCGCAGCCTGCGCCTGACCGCCGAGGGCGAGCTGTACCTGGCCCACGCCCGGGCCGCGTTGCAGAGCCTGGACGATGGGCGCCAGTTGCTCGCCGGTGGCAAGAGCGAGATCGCCGGGAATTTCCAGGTCTCGGCGCCGTCGGATTTCGGCCGCAATGTGCTGCTGCCCTGGCTCGACGAATTCCAGGCGCTGCACCCGCGGATGAACCTGCGCCTGCTGATCAGCGATCGCCAGGTCGATCTCTACCGCCAGCCGGTGGACGTGGCCTTTCGCCTCGGCCTGCCGGGCGACTCGAACCTGGTGGCGCTGCCGCTGGCGCCGGACAACCGCCGGGTGCTGTGCGCCGCGCCGGAGTATTTCGCCCGCCACGGCAAGCCCACGCACCCGGACGACCTGCAACGGCACAACTGCCTACTGTACATGCTCGGCGGCCGCGCCCACGAACGCTGGCGCTTCAGCGACAGCCGCAAGCAGCACGAGGTGACGGTGAGCGGCGACCGCCTTTGCGACGATGCCGACGTGGTGCGGCGCTGGGCCGTGGCGGGGCAGGGGCTGGTGTACAAGTCCTGGCTGGACGTGGCGGCCGACGTGCGCGCCGGCCGGCTGGAGGTGGCGCTGGCGGATTACCTGGGCGAGGCCACCCCGATGAACCTGTTCTGCACCCACCGCGCCCAGCTCAGCCGGGCGGTGACGCAGCTGCGCAAGTTCGTCCAGCTGCGCTGCGCCGAGCACATGCGCGGCTGCCCCTGGGCCTGATTCAGAGCGGCGTGTAGCGGTGAATCGCCGCCGACAGGCCCCAGGCGCTGGCCACTGCCAGCAGCACCATGGCGGTCGGCAGCAGGCTCCACCAGATGCGCGGCGCCAGGGCCGGCAACTCGCGGCGGCGCTGACTTATCCACAGGCTGGCAGCGCACACCGAGGCGCCGAGCAGCGCGCCGGCGATGACGTCGCTGGGCCAGTGCGCGCCCAGGTACACGCGGGACAGGGCGATGCAGGCGGCGGGGATGACCGCCAGCAGCATCCAGGCCAGGCGCACGCGCGGGGATTTCTCCCGGCTGGCCAGCACGCCGAGCACCAGGAAGAACGCGAAGGACGCGGAGGCGTGGCCGCTGGGCATGCTGAAGGCGGACAGCGGGTCGGCGATTACCTCCGGGCGGGCGCGGCTGAACAGGTGCTTGAGCGTGGTGTTGAGCAGCGCGGTGCCGACCATGGTGCCGGCGGCGAAGATGGCATGGCGCCACAGCCGCAGTGCGGCCAGCAGCACCGCCAGCAGCGCGCCGGCAATGAACTGGGTGCGGAAGTCGCCGACCCGGGTCACGGCCACCGCCACGTGGTCCAGCCAGGCTTGGCGATGTTCCTGCACCAGGGCCATCAGACCCTTGTCCAGCGCATCGAGGTGCGGCCAGCCGACCAGCAGGGCGATCAGCAGGGCGAAACAGCCCACGGCGCCGATCAGCGGGGCGTTGCGCTCCTTGCTCAGTTCGGCGTGGATGATCAGGGCGAACACCGCGGCGATACAGGCGGCGACCACCCCGGCCTCCGGCCAGAAACCATCCGGCAGCGGCAGGCGCATGGCCGCGCCGGTGGCCCAACCGGGCACCAGGTAAGCGATCGACCAGCCGGCGGCGGCGACGATGGAGACCGCCAGGAAGCGCCCGAAGGGCATGTCGAGCATGCCGGCGATCATCGGCAGGAACGGCCGCAGCGCGCCGATGAAGCGGCCGACCAGCAGGCTGGCGACGCCGTAGCGGTGGAAGAAGCCTTCGGCGCTGGCCATCCATTCCGGATGGTGGCGCAGCACCGGCAGGCGGCGGATGTCCTGGTGGAAGTGGCGGCCGATCCAGTACGACGACAGGTCGCCCAGCAGCCCGCCGAAGAACGCCAGCGCCAGCGTTTCCCCCAGCCCCAGGGCGCCGCTGCCGGCCAGCACGGCGATGGCGAAGAGCATCACCACGCCGGGCAGGATGATGCCGATGACGGCGGCGCATTCGAGGAAGGCGACCAGGAACAGGACCAGGGCGAGCCATTGTGGGTGGGTCGCCATCCAGGCGTTAAAGGCGGCGAGATCGATCATCGGCGGGAGTCGTCCTGGGGTTCGAGCAGATAGTAGTCATGACCTTCGACCTGCCCGCGGCGCAAGGGGTTGCGCGTGCAGAAGGGCGCGAAGGCGGCGTCGACGAAGCGGTACATCAGGTGTTCGTCGCGGCCGTGGGGAATCCCCAGGCGCGCGGCCTGGATGACCTGCGAGGGGCGTTCGCCGATATCGTCGACGAACAGGCGCTGCGGGTCGAAACGGTGGGCGTCCCACTCCGGCACCTTCAGGCCCAGGGCGCGGCAGAGCAGGGTCTGGCCGGCGCACAGCTTGCCCGGCGCGCGTTCGCTGCCGTCCGCCGCCGGGTTGAGCTGGCGCATGCGGGCCAGGGCGGCGTCGCCGGAGATGCGGTCCAGCCAGGGGTGGCCGGATTTGATCAGCACCGCATTGCCCGGCCCGCCGGCGCTGAAGTTCAGCGAGTCGCCGCCGCGGGCGTAATACATATAGATGTGGCCGCCATCGAGGAACAGCGCCTTGCGCTTCTCGGTGTAGCCGAGGGAGGCGTGGCTGCCCTTTTCGTCCAGGTAGTAGGCCTCGGTTTCGATGATCCGTGCCGACAGCCAGAGGTCGCCGACGCGGTGGCGGATCACCTTGCCCAGCAGCTCGCGGGCGACGGTCAGCGCGTCGCGGTTGAAGAAGGCGTCCGGCAGCGGGTTGGCCTCGGGCCAGGGCAAACTTAGGTTGGGTTCGGCGGGCATTGGATTGTCGCGGTTCTCGGGCCGGTCTTAGGCTGGGGAATCATAACAACAAGATTCTTAAGCATGGCTGAACGGATCCGGGCCGACAGCGCCCACATCACCCCCAGCGCGCACTATACCGGCTACGTCTGGTACCGGCACCAGCTGGCCGACCCAGCCTTCGCCACGGCGTTCGGGCGCTGGGTGCACGGCTGCGTGGCGCCGATCAACTGGGGCGCGCGGATCGGTTTCGGCCTGAATATCGAAGACTTCCTGTTACAACGTCACCTGCTCATCGATGCCCGGCTGACCCAGGCCATCGAGTTGCTCGGCGTCGCCCAGGTGGTGGAGATCGCCTGCGGGCTGTCGCCTCGCGGCCGGCGCTTCCGCGAGCGCTATCCACACCTGACCTACCTGGAGGCCGACCTGCCGCCGATGGCCGCGCGCAAGTCCGCACTGCTGCAGGAACAGGGCTGGCTGGACGGCAAGCACCGCGTGCGGGCGGTGGATATCCTCGCCGAGCAGGGCGAACAGAGCCTGGCGGCGCTGCTGTCGGAGCTGGACCCGGATCGCCCCGTGGTGGTGATCACGGAAGGGCTGGTGAACTACTTCCAGCGCCCGGTGATCGAGGATTTCTGGCGCCGGCTGGCCTCGGCCTTGCGCATGTTCCCGGAGGCGACCTACCTGACCGAGCTTTACCCGGACTTGCGCGAGCACCCGCGGTACCGGCAGATCCGCTGGGGCGTCGGGCTGATCGGCCGGCTGACCCGCGGCGGCTATCCGCTGCACTACCGCAGCGCGGCGGAGATCGAACAGGCCTTCACGGGCTGCGGGTTTGGCCGGGTGGAGGTGCTCGATCCGCAGGTGGACGGCGCGGGGCTGGGCTTGCCCAAGGGGCGGATGCCGAGCCTGGTGCGGGTGATCGAGGCGCGGGTGCAGGGCCTGAGCTAGGTGGCTGGGCGGTTCGCGAGCAAGCTCGCTCCTACACGAGGCGGCTTCGGCGAGTGCGGGCACCTGTAGGAGCGAGCTTGCTCGCGAACAGTCGGGCTTCATGTCTGCATGAAGGTTCCGGGGATTCCCTCTCCCCCCGCCCTCTCCGTGAAGTGAGAGGGCGCTGTCCCTGCCGGCTGATGCTGCTGTTTCATCCCGCACCGAATGGCCCCCTCTCCCCATGGGAGAGGGTTGGGGTGAGGGGCAGCCCGAGCGCAGGGCCCCGATGATCAACCGATCACGCCGCCCACGCCCCTCGCTGCATCGGCACCACCAGCGCCGCCAGCGCCGCGCTGGCCTGCGGGTCGCCGTGGGCGAAGATGAACGCCAGGCCTTCGCCGCTGTAGCACAGCGGCAGGATGTCCAGCTCCGGCAGGCCGGCGGCGCTCAGTTTCCAGCCGCGCGCCGGGCGCTCGGCCGGCAGCTCGACGCGCAGCAGCCCGCCGAAATAGCCCAGCTCCGTCAGTTCGCAGCGCCATTGGCCACCGTCACCGTTGCGCAGCACCGCTCGGCTGTCGGCCGGGGCCAGGCGCGGTTCGAAGCGGCGTTCCAGGTGCAGCAGTTGCTGGCGCTGGAAGCGCGTGCTGCCGGCAGCGCTGCGCGGCAGTGCTTCGCCACGCAGGAAGGGGTTGTACAGCCGCGCGCAGGCATCTCGGCGTTCGAACTGGGCCAGGTGGTCGGCGTTGTGGATCAGCGCGAACTCGGCGTTCGCGCAGGCATGGGCGAATTCGGCGTGTTCCCAGGGCTGGGTGAAATGGTCGTACTCGCCGGCCAGCACCAGGGTCGGGCATTGCGGATGGCGGTCGAAGCCGCCAAAGGCCAGCAGGCGCTGGCTGTTCTGCCGGTAGCGCTCGATTTCCGCCGGGGTCAGCCGCTGCAACTGACGCAGCAGGGCCTTGCGGAACACCGGGGAGACGCCGGTATCGGCCAGGCGCAGCGGATTGATCAGCCCGGTGAGCACGCCGTGGGCGAACGGCGTCTGCTCGCCCAGTTCCAGCCGCGCCAGGGCTTCCACCAGCAGGGCGCGGGCGCCGGGGCGGCCGAAGGCGGTGATGCCGGCCAGCAGCAGGCGACCGCAGCGCGCCGGGTGCCGGGCGGCGAACAGCGCGGCCAGGGCCGAGCCATAGGACAGCCCGATGGGCATCAGCGGCGGCAGTTGCAGGGTCTCGGCGAAGGCGGCGATCAGGTCGGCCAGGTCTTCCAGGCTCAGCTGCGGCGCCAGTTGCAGGTTGCCGCCCTGGCTGGGCAGGTCGAGCAGGATCACCGGGTGCCCGGCGAGCAGCTCCGAGACCTCGCTGGCGAAGGAGCGGAAGCTCTGGAACGCGCCGCCCAGCAGCAGGACCGGCGGGCGGTTGTCATCCTCGCGCGACGAAAAGGCCTGGTAGTGCAGTTGCCAACCGTCCAGTTCCAGCACCGCCGGGGCGGCGGTCAGGGACTGGGCGCTGTAATCGGTGCGATAGCGCATGGCAGTTCTCCGGCGGTGGGCCGCCTCTTGTTGTTCTTCCCTGGCGTGAGTCCCTGGCATGCGAGCGCTGCGGGGGCAGCTGGCCGCGCGGTCCGTTGCTCGTGGTGCATGGCCAAGGAAAAGTGGCAACGGCCCCCGAGCAAGGTAACCAGCCGATACGAAATTGTTTACCCAACCTTCGGGCGGCAGAGAGGGGCGGGGAGGGCCGGGTGTAACCGGTGGCGGGGGATGGCGGGCGGCAGCGTTACGTGAAGCGCGTCGCCGACCGGCCGGCTGCTGTGGCTGGCCGCTGAGGGGGCGCTCCCGCTATACTTGCGCATTTCCCTCACGCAGACGCGTTAGATCATGACCGAGTCCGTTCTCGACTATATGAGCCGCCTGGGCCGCGCCGCCCGTGAAGCGTCGCGCGTTGTCGCGCGCGCCACGACCGCGCAGAAGAACAAAGCCCTGCTGGCCGCCGCCGATGCCCTGGACGCCGCCCGCGCCCAGCTGGCCGACGCCAACGAACAGGATCTGGCCAATGGCCGTGCCAACGGTCTGGAGCCAGCCATGCTCGACCGCCTGGCCCTGACCCCGGCGCGCATCGACGACATGATCGAAGGCCTGCGCCAGGTCGCCTCGTTGCCGGACCCGATCGGTGAAATCCGCGACATGCGCTACGTGCCGTCCGGTATCCAGCTGGGCAAGATGCGCGTGCCGCTGGGCGTGGTGGGGATCATCTACGAATCCCGTCCGAACGTGACCATCGACGCCGCCAGCCTGTGCCTGAAGTCCGGCAACGCGACCATCCTGCGTGGCGGTTCCGAGGCGATCCATTCCAACCAGGCCATCGCTGCGTGCATCCAGAAGGGCCTGGCCGAAGCCGGCCTGCCGGCCAGCGCCGTGCAGGTGGTGGAAACCACCGACCGCGCCGCCGTCGGCGCGCTGATCACCATGCCCGAGTACGTGGACGTCATCGTTCCGCGCGGCGGCAAGGGCCTGATCGAGCGCATCAGCCGCGACGCCAAGGTCCCGGTGATCAAGCACCTGGACGGCATCTGCCACGTCTACATCGACGTCGCCGCCGACCTGGACAAGGCAATCCGCGTCGCCGACAACGCCAAGACCCAGCGCTACGCGCCGTGCAACACCATGGAAACGCTGCTGGTGCATGCCGGCATCGCCGACCGCGTGCTGCCGCCGCTGGCCGCCATCTACCGCGACAAGGGCGTGGAGCTGCGCGGCGACGCCGCCACCCGCGCGCTGCTGGGCGCCGACGTGCTGGAAGCCACCGAGCAGGACTGGCGCACCGAGTACAACGCGCCGATCCTGTCGATCCGCATCGTCGACGGCCTCGACGCCGCCATCGAGCACATCAACACCTATGGCTCGCAGCACACCGACGCGATCGTCACCGAGAGCTTCACCGACGCCCGGCGCTTCCTCACCGAAGTGGACTCGGCCTCGGTCATGGTCAATGCCTCCACCCGTTTCGCCGATGGCTTCGAGTACGGCCTGGGCGCGGAGATCGGCATCTCCACCGACAAGCTGCACGCCCGCGGCCCGGTCGGCCTCGAAGGCCTGACCAGCGAGAAGTACGTGGTGTTCGGCGATGGGCACGTGCGGACCTGATGAACAAGGCGCGTTCCCGTCGGGTCGGTCTGTTCGGCGGCACCTTCGACCCGGTGCACATCGGCCATCTGCGCAGTGCGCTGGAGATGGCCGAGCAGTTCGAGTTCGACGAACTGCGCCTGATCCCCAACTTCCGCCCGCCGCACCGTGACACCCCGCAGGTGAAACCGGCGCAGCGGCTGGCGATGGTCGAACTGGCAGTAGCCGGTGTGGCCCCGCTGGTGGTCGACGACCGCGAGCTGAAGCGCGACAAACCCTCCTACACCATCGACACCCTGGAGTCGCTGCGTGGGGAGCTGGATGAGCAGGACCAGTTGTTCCTGCTGGTTGGCTGGGACGCATTCTGCGGCCTGCCGACCTGGCATCGCTGGGAAGCGCTGCTGGAGCACTGTCATATCGTCGTGCTGCAGCGCCCGGATGCCGACAGCGAGCCGCCGGAAGACCTGCGCGACCTGCTGGCGGCGCGCAGTGTTGCCGACCCGAAGGCGATGACCGGCCCCGCCGGGCAGATCACCTTCGTCTGGCAGACGCCGCTGGCGGTTTCGGCCACCCAGATCCGCCAACTCCTGTCGCAGGGGCGCTCGGTGCGCTACCTGGTGCCGGACGCGGTATTGAACTATATCGAGGCGCACGGCCTGTACCAGGCGCCCCACTGAACGAGTCAGAGAGTCATTCAATGCAAACCGAACAACTGGTCGAGCTGGCCATCGCCGCTCTGGAAGATCTCAAGGCGCAGGACATCGTCGTCATCGACGTGCGCGAGAAAACCAGCATCACCGACGCCATGGTCATCGCCACCGGCGCCTCCAGCCGTCAGGTCAAATCGCTGGCCGACAACGTCCTGGAGAAGGTCAAGGAACAGGGCGTGCGCCCGATCGGCAGCGAAGGCCAGGAAGGCGGCGAGTGGGTCCTGATCGACCTCGCCAACGTCGTGGTCCATGTCATGCAGCCGGCCACCCGCCAGTTCTACGACCTCGAGCGCCTGTGGCAGGGCGCCGAGCAGAGCCGCGCCCAGCACAGCGCCGAGTAAGTCTGTCGTGCGTCTGCGTCTGATCGCGGTCGGCTCGCGCATGCCGCGCTGGGTGGAAGAGGGCTGGGCCGAGTACGTCAAGCGGCTGCCCTCGGAGCTGTCCCTGGAGCTGGTGGAAATCCCGCTGAACACGCGCGGCAAGAACGCCGACGTGGCGCGGCTGATCCGCCAGGAAGGCGAGGCCATGCTGAGCAAGGTCCAGCCTGGGGAACGCATCGTCACCCTGGAAGTCGAAGGCAAGCCCTGGAGCACCCCCCAGCTGGCGCAGGAACTCGACCGCTGGCGCCTGGACGCGCGCACCGTCAACCTCATGGTCGGCGGGCCGGAAGGCCTGGCGCCGGAGGTCTGCGCGCGCAGCGAGCAGCGCTGGTCGCTGTCGCCGCTGACCCTGCCGCACCCGCTGGTGCGGATCCTGGTCGGCGAGCAGATCTACCGCGCCTGGACGGTTCTGTCCGGGCACCCCTACCACAAGTAGTCGTAGCCGTTTTCGATGCCGCAGCCGATACAGCTCAAGGACCACGAGAAGGACGCCCGTCTGGTCCGCGCCCGCGTCATCGTCGGCGGGGTGGCGATCTTCCTGCTCGCCCTGGTGCTGGTGGCGCGCATGTATCACCTGCAGGTGACGCAGTACGACTACCACTCGACGCTGTCGGAGAACAACCGCGTCCACGTGCAGCCGATTCCGCCCAATCGCGGGCTGATCTTCGACCGCAACGGGGTGATCATCGCCGACAACCGTCCCAGCTTCAGCCTGACCATCACCCGCGAGCGCACCGAGAACCTGCAGGACACGCTCAAGGCGCTGGTGGACATCCTCGGCCTGACCGAGGAAGACAAGGCCATCTTCGAGAAGCGCATGAAGCAGGGGCGCCGGCCGTTCGAGCCGGTGCCGATCATGTTCGAGCTGTCCGAAGAGCAGATCGCCCGCATCGCGGTGAACCAGTACCGCCTGCCCGGCGTCGACGTGACCGCGCAATTCGTCCGCCATTACCCGCTGGGCGAGCACTTCGCCCACTCGGTCGGCTACGTCGGGCGGATCAACGAGGCGGAGCTGAAGAAGCTCGACCCGGTGGCCTATTCGGGCACCCACCACATCGGCAAGACCGGCGTGGAAAAATTCTACGAGGATGCGCTGCACGGCACCGTGGGCTACGAGGAAGTCGAGACCAACGCCCGTGGCCGCGTCCTGCGCGTGCTCAAGCGCACCGAGCCGGTGTCGGGCCGCGACATCGTGCTGAGCATCGACAGCAAGCTGCAGGCCGCCGCCGAAGCGGCGCTGGCCGGGCGGCGCGGCGCCATCGTGGCGATCCAGCCGTCCACCGGCGACGTGCTGGCCATGGTCAGCCAGCCAAGCTATGACCCCAACCTGTTCGTCACCGGCATCAGCTTCAAGGATTACGCCGCGCTGCGCGATTCCGAGGATCGCCCGCTGTACAACCGCGTGCTGCGCGGCCTGTACCCGCCGGGTTCGACGGTGAAGCCGGCGGTGGCCATCGCCGGTCTCGATGCCGGCGTGGTGACGCCCACCAGCCGCGTGTTCGACCCCGGCTACTACCAGTTGCCGAACTACGACCACAAGTACCGCAACTGGAACCGCACGGGCGACGGCTGGGTGACCCTGGAGACCGCGATCATGCGCTCCAACGACACCTACTTCTACGACCTGGCGCATAAGCTGGGGATCGACCGTCTGCACGACTACATGAGCGAGTTCGGCTTCGGCCAGCGCGTCGCCCTGGACATGTACGGCGAGGCCGAGGGCCTGATGCCGTCTCGCCAGTGGAAGCGCGCCCTGCGCCGGCAGGCCTGGTTCCCCGGCGAAACCCTGATCCTGGGCATCGGCCAGGGCTACATGCAGGCCACGCCGCTGCAGCTGGCGCAGATGACCGCGCTGATCGCCAACCGTGGCAAGTGGATCCGCCCGCACCTGGCCAAGACCATCGACGGCAAGCCGCCGGTCGACGGGGAGCCGATGCCCGATATCGTCCTCAAGGACCCCAACAACTGGAACCTGGTGGACTACGGCATGCAGCAGGTGGTGCACGGCGCCCGCGGTACCGCGCACAAGGTCGGCGCCACCTCGGTCTACCGCATCGCCGGCAAGTCCGGTACCGCGCAGGTGGTGGCGATCAAGCAGGGCGAGAAGTACAACCGCTCCAAGCTGCTCGAACGCCACCGCGACCACGCACTGTTCGTCGGCTTCGCGCCGGCCGACAACCCGCAGATCGCCGTGGCGGTGATGGTGGAGAACGGCGAGTCCGGCTCCGGCGTCGCTGCCCCCGTGCTCAAGGCCGTGACCGATGCCTGGTTGCTCGACGAGAGTGGCAGGCTCAAGCCCGAATACGCACCGCAGGCGACGGCGGAGGCGCCCAAACCATGACCATGAACGGTAACTTCGACCGCACGCTGTCCAGCGAAGACGTGATGAAGCGGCGTTCCACGCTGCTCCAGCGCCTGCACATCGACGGCTTGCTGCTGCTCCTGCTGCTGACCCTCGGCTCGGTCGGCCTGTTCGTCCTGTATTCCGCCAGCGGCAAGAGCTGGGACCTGCTGATCAAGCAGGCATCGTCCTTCGGCATGGGCCTGGGCGCGATGTTCGTGCTGGCGCAGATCGAACCGCGCTTCCTCGCCCGCTGGGTGCCGCTGGGCTACCTGATCGGCGTGGCGCTGCTGGTGGTGGTGGATGTGATGGGCCACAACGCCATGGGCGCCACCCGCTGGATCAACATCCCCGGGGTGATCCGCTTCCAGCCGGCGGAGTTCATGAAGCTGCTGATGCCCATGACCATCGCCTGGTACCTGTCCAAGCGCGCCCTGCCGCCCGGCTTCAAGCACAGCGTGGTCGGCCTGGCGCTGATCGTGGTGCCCTTCGTGCTGATCCTCAAGCAGCCGGACCTGGGCACGGCCATGCTGGTGCTGGCCTCCGGTGCCTTCGTGCTGTTCGTCGGCGGCCTGCGCTGGCGCTGGATCATCATGGCCGTGTCGGCCGCGGTGCCGGTGGCGGTGGGCATGTGGTACTTCGTCATGCACGACTACCAGAAGCAGCGCGTGCTGACCTTCCTCGATCCGGAAAGCGACCCGCTGGGCAGCGGCTGGAACATCATCCAGTCAAAAGCGGCCATCGGTTCGGGCGGCGTGTTCGGCAAGGGCTGGCTGCTGGGCACGCAATCCCATCTGGATTTTTTGCCGGAAAGCCACACGGACTTTATCATTGCCGTGCTCGGCGAAGAGTTCGGCCTGGTCGGCGTGTGCCTGCTGCTGGTGCTGTACCTGCTGGTGATCTACCGGGGGCTGGTGATCACGGCGCAGGCGCAGACGCTGTTCGGCAAATTGCTGGCCGGCAGCATCACCATGACCTTCTTCGTGTATGTGTTCGTCAACATTGGTATGGTCAGCGGGTTGTTGCCAGTGGTGGGGGTGCCGCTGCCCTTCATTAGTTACGGTGGAACTTCGCTGGTGACCCTGATGTCAGGGTTCGGCGTTTTGATGTCGATCCACACCCATCGCAAGTGGATCGCCCAGGTTTGATGACAAGAGTGAAGAAAGGAATGCAAGTACTGCGCGCCTGGGCTGCCAGGGGGGTGCATTGGGTCGGAATCGCGGGGGCGATCGGCATGTCCGGCGCGGCCCACGCGGGCGACTACGATGGTTCGCCCCAGGTCGCCGAGTTCGTCAGCGAGATGACCCGCGACTACGGCTTCGCCGGCGAACAGCTCATGGCCCTCTTCCACGACGTGGAGCGCAAGCAGTCCATCCTCGACGCCATCTCCCGCCCGGCCGAACGGGTGAAGACCTGGAAGGAATACCGCCCGATCTTCGTCACCGACGCGCGCATCAACCGCGGCGTGGACTTCTGGAACCAGAACGCCGAGGCCCTGGCCCGCGCCGAGCAGGAATACGGCGTGCCGGCCCAGTACATCGTCGCCATCATCGGCGTCGAGACCTTCTTCGGCCGCAACACCGGCAATTTCAAGGTGATGGACGCGCTGTCCACCCTGGGCTTCGACTACCCGCCGCGCGCCGACTTCTTCCGCAAGGAACTCAAGCAGTTCCTCCTGCTGGCCCGCGAGCAGCAGGTCGACCCGCTCAGCCTGACCGGCTCCTACGCCGGCGCCATGGGTCTGCCGCAGTTCATGCCGAGCAGCTTCCGCGCCTACGCCGTGGACTTCGACGGCGACGGCCACATCAATATCTGGAGCGACCCCACCGATGCCATCGGCAGCGTCGCCAACTACTTCAAGCAGCACGGCTGGCACACCGGCGAGCCGGTGGTGTCGCAGGCGGAAATCGCCACCTCCACCGCCGAAGACGCGCTCACCCAGGGCCTGGAGCCGCAGCTGAACCTTGGCCAGCTACGCTCCCAGGGCTGGCGCACCCATGACGTGATCCGCGACGACCTGATGGTGACCGCCATGCGCCTGGAAGGCGCCCAGGGCACCGAGTACTGGGTCGGCCTGCCGAACTTTTACGTGATTACCCGTTACAACCGTAGCGCCATGTACGCTATGGCGGTGCATCAGCTGGCTGGCGAGATCGCCAAGGCGAGAGGTGTCCATTGAGCAAGCGAATCGCAAGTCCCGGCCTCTGGTCGCTGGCCGCCTGCGTTGGCCTGAGCACCGTGTTCCTCGCCAGCTGCACCGGCAACCGCACGCCGCAGCCGCAGCAGCCGGTGGCCAGCAGCGGGATTTCCGGGCCGTATGACTACAACCGTCCGCACCGCGACGGCGCGCCCTGGTGGGACGTGGACGTCTCGCGCATCCCCGATGCCGTGCCGATGCCGCACAACGGGCCGTTCAAGAACAACCCCTACACCGTCCTGGGCAAGACCTACTACCCGCTCAACAACGCGAGCGCCTACAGCGTGGTGGGCACCGCTTCCTGGTACGGCACCAAGTTCCACGGCCAGGCCACCGCCAACGGCGAGCAGTACGACCTGTACGGCATGACCGCCGCGCACAAGACCCTGCCGCTGCCCAGCTACGTGCGCGTGACCAACCTGGACAACGGCAAGAGCGTCATCGTCCGCGTCAACGACCGCGGCCCGTTCTACTCCGACCGGGTGATCGACCTGTCCTTCGCCGCCGCCAAGAAGCTCGGCTACGCCGAGACCGGCACCGCCCACGTCAAGGTCGAGGGCATCGACCCCGACCGCTGGTGGGCCGCCCAGGGCAAGCAACCGCCGATGATCATGGCCCTGCCGAAGATGGCCGCCCAGCCCGCCGCCGCGCAGCCGCAGGCGGTCGCCATGGCCCAGCCCATCGAAACCTACACCCCGCCGCCCGCGCAGCACGCCGTGCCCGTGGCGCCGGTACAGATCGACTCAAAAAAAAACGCTTCATTACCAGCCGATGGCCTGTATCTCCAGGTGGGTGCCTTCGCCAACCCGGACGCTGCGGAGCTTCTCAAGGAGAAGGTCGGCGGCCTGACGGGGGCGAAATCCTTTATCAGCTCGGTCGTGGTCAACCAGCAGACCTTGTACCGGGTACGCCTGGGGCCGATCGGAACGCAGGATGAAGCAAGCCGGATGCAGGACAGCATCCGCGTGGCCAACCTTGGCCAACCCAAGCTCGTGCGCCTGGACTGAGATTCCACCGCACGTGCCGCAGCGGCCCGGCAGAGGCCGCAGCACCCGAGTTCCCCCCAAGGGGATTGTTTGACCATTAGTGAACCCCAGAGAGACGGATGAACATCTTCAACTTCGCCAAACGCCTGTCCTTGCTCGTGCTGTTCAGCGCCCCCGTGGCCAGCTGGGCAGCGGAAGTCGTTCCCGCCGCCCCGCAGCTCGCGGCCAAGGCCTGGGTGCTGATGGACGGCGCCAGCGGCAACATCCTGGTCGAGAACAACGGTGACGAGCGCCTGCCGCCCGCCAGCCTGACCAAACTGATGACCGCCTACATCGCCACCAAGGAAATCGAAGGCGGCCGCATTGCCGAATCCGACCTGGTCACCGTCAGCGAGCACGCCTGGCGCACCGGCGGCTCGCGCATGTTCATCAAGCTCGGCTCCCAGGTCTCGGTCAGCGACCTGCTGCACGGCATCATCATCCAGTCCGGCAACGACGCCTCCGTCGCCCTGGCCGAGCACATCGCCGGCAGCGAAGACGCCTTCGCCGACATGATGAACACCACCGCGCAGAAGCTGGGCATGACCAATTCCCACTTCATGGACGCCACCGGCCTGCCCAATCCGGAGCACTACTCCTCCGCCAAGGACATGGCGACCCTGGCCCGCGCGATCATCTACGGCGAGCCGACCCACTACGCGATCTACGCGCAGAAAGAGTTCTTCTGGAACAACATCAAGCAGCCCAACCGCAACCTGCTGCTGTGGCGCGACAAGACCGTCGACGGCCTGAAGACCGGCCACACCGACGAAGCCGGCTACTGCCTGGTGGCGTCTGCCGTGCGTGACGGCCAGCGCATGATCGCCGTGGTGTTCGGCACCAACAGCGAGCAGGCCCGCGCCGCCGAGACCCAGAAGCTGCTGACCTACGGCTTCCGCTTCTTCGAGTCGCAGACCTTCTACAAGAAGGGCGCTGAGCTGACCAAGGCCATGGTCTGGAAAGGCTCCGATCACGAAGTCAAAGCCGGCCTGTCCGAGGACCTGACCATGACCGTGCCGCGCGGCCAGCTCAAGCAGCTGCAGGCCAACATGGTGGTCGAGCCCAACCTGATGGCGCCGATCCAGCAGGGCCAGGTGATCGGCAAGGTCGAGGTCAAGCTGGGTGACAAGGTCGTGCGCACCTCCGACCTGGTCGCGCTGAACGCCGTGGAAGAAGGCGGCTTCTTCCGCCGCGTCTGGGACAGCATCCGCCTGTTCTTCTACGGTCTGTTCAACTGACCGTCCGTCCCGGTCTTGCACTTTTGTATACAAGACCGGGATTGACCTGCCCGCGCGGTCGCAAACTCGGGTAAAATGCCCGCCTGCGAC
Organism: Pseudomonas sp. NY15437; assembly: GCF_048068435.1. Classification (NCBI taxonomy): domain Bacteria; kingdom Pseudomonadati; phylum Pseudomonadota; class Gammaproteobacteria; order Pseudomonadales; family Pseudomonadaceae; genus Pseudomonas; species Pseudomonas sp. NY15437. The sequence continues at coordinate 89,775 of NZ_JBLUQC010000012.1, read as the reverse complement.
TGCCCGGCCCTTGCGTGGCCCGGCATTCGTCGTCCGATCCACCCGGAGCGTCCCCATCCCGGACGCTCATGCGGAGGCGGGCCACCCGCCCGCGAGAGCCATGACTGATACCCCTGATACCGTCGATCCTCTCAAGACCGAGAACGAACAGCCCGCGCCGAAGATCGAGTTCCCCTGCGAACGCTACCCGATCAAGGTCATCGGCGATGCTGGCGAAGGCTTCTCCGACCTGGTGATCGAAGTCATCCAGCGCCACGCGCCGGACCTGGACATCACCACTCTGGTCACCCGCGACAGCCGCAACGGCCGCTTCCTGTCCGTGCAGGTGCTGATCACCGCCACCGGCGTCGACCAACTGCAGAACATCCATAAAGACCTGCGCGCCACCGGCCGCGTCCACATGGTGCTCTGATGGGCGAAACGCTGGGCTTTCGTGAGCTGGGAATCCTTCCTTACGAGCCGACCTGGCACGCCATGCAGCGCTTCACCGCCGAGCGCGACGCCGTTACGCCCGATGAAGTCTGGCTGCTCGAACACGAGCGCGTATTCACCCAGGGCCAGGCCGGCAAGGCCGAGCACGTGCTGTTCCCCGGCGACATCCCGGTGGTGCAGGTGGACCGCGGCGGCCAGGTGACCTACCACGGCCCCGGCCAACTGGTGGCCTACCTGTTGCTCGATGTGCGCCGCTCCGGCATCGGTGTGCGCGACCTGGTCTCGCGCATCGAGCAGAGCCTGATCGGCCTGCTCGCCAGCTACGGCGTGACCGCTGTGTCCAAACCCGATGCGCCGGGCGTCTATGTGGACGGCGCGAAGATCGCATCCCTCGGCCTGCGCATCCGCAACGGCCGTTCCTTCCATGGCCTGGCACTGAACGTGGACATGGACCTGGAACCCTTTCGACGCATCAATCCCTGCGGTTACGCAGGCATGGCCATGACCCAGCTGAGTCAGCTGGCCGGCCCCATCGCATTGGCCGATGTGCGCGAGCGCCTGCGTGGCGAACTCGTCGAACGCCTTGGCTACGCGGCACAGAAGACCCTAACGGGCGGGATCTAACCTAGATGAGCACTGTTGTGGAGAATTCCGGCCAGGCCGCCCCGGCCGCCAAGCCGGGCAAGGTGGAAGTCGGCGTCAAGCTGCGCGGCGCAGAGAAGGTCGCGCGCATTCCGGTGAAGATCATTCCCACCGAGGAACTGCCGAAGAAGCCCGACTGGATTCGCGTGCGCATCCCGGTTTCCCCCGAGGTCGATCGCATCAAGCAACTGCTGCGCAAGCACAAGCTGCACAGCGTCTGCGAGGAAGCGTCCTGCCCGAACCTGGGCGAGTGCTTCTCCGGCGGCACCGCGACCTTCATGATCATGGGCGACATCTGCACCCGTCGCTGCCCGTTCTGCGACGTCGGCCACGGCCGGCCGAAGCCGCTGGATGTCGACGAGCCGACCAACCTCGCCATCGCCATCGCTGACCTGCGCCTGAAGTACGTGGTGATCACCTCGGTGGACCGCGACGACCTGCGTGACGGCGGCGCCCAGCACTTCGCCGACTGCCTGCGCGAGATCCGCAAGCTGTCCCCGGGCATCCAGCTGGAAACCCTGGTCCCGGACTACCGCGGCCGCATGGATATCGCCCTGGAAATCACCGCCAACGAGCCGCCGGACGTGTTCAACCACAACCTGGAAACCGTGCCGCGCCTGTACAAGTCCTCCCGTCCGGGGTCCGACTTCGAGTGGTCGCTGGACCTGCTGCAGAAGTTCAAGCAGATGGTCCCGCACGTACCGACCAAGTCCGGCCTGATGCTCGGCCTGGGCGAGACCGATGAGGAAGTCATCGAAGTCATGCACCGCATGCGCGAGCACGACATCGACATGCTGACCCTCGGCCAGTACCTGCAGCCCTCGCGCAACCACCTGCCGGTGCAGCGCTTCGTCCACCCGGACACCTTCGCCTGGTTCGCCGAGGAAGGCGAGAAGATGGGCTTCAAGAACGTCGCCTCCGGCCCGCTGGTGCGCTCCTCGTACCACGCCGACCAACAGGCGCACGGCAGCAAGATCGGCTGATCCGCCGCCGCTACCGCACTCGCAAAAAGGCCGCTTCGCAGGAAGCGGCCTTTTTGTTTGTGGTTGCCCGCGGCGCTGCCCTGATTCAGGTGGCGCGCAAGCGGGACAGCAGCTGCGTGGAGGCGTAGCCGTCGGCGGGCACGCCGATGGACTGCTGGAACGAACGGATCGCCTTGCGCGTATTGGCACCGATGATGCCGTCCGCCGTGCCGGGCTGGTATCCGCGGGTGGCGAGCAACTGCTGCAGCTCGATGCGCTCGGAGCGGCTCAGCGGCGTGTCACTCACCGGCCAACTGCCGGCCAGCTGTCCGCCGCCCTTGAAGCTGTCCGCCAGCAAGCCCACCGCCAGCGCATAGGAGGTGGAATTGTTGTAGCTGAGGATGGTGCGGAAATTGTCGGTGATCAGGAAAGCCGGCCCACGGTACCCGGCGGGCAGCAGCAGCGAGACGCTGGCTTGCGGGTCGCTCGGCAGGTTGCCGCTGGCTACCCTGACGCCCTGGCGCAGCCATTCGCTCATCGGTTTGCGGATGTCCATGTCCGCCTGGGCATAGTCGAAGCCCTGCGGCAGGCGGACTTCGAAGCCCCAGCTCTGGCCACGCCGCCAGCCGGAGCTCTTCAGGTAGTTGGCGGTGGAGGCCAGCGCATCGCTGGAGGAACCCCAGATATCGCGCCGGCCGTCGCCGTCGAAGTCCACGGCGTAGCGGTTGTACGTGGTGGGGATGAACTGCGTCTGCCCCATGGCGCCGGCCCAGGAGCCGATCATGTTGCTGGCCGGCACATCACCGTGCTGGATGATCTGCAGCGCGGCGATCAACTGCTCGCGGCCGAAGTCCGGGCGGCGGCCTTCGTAGCCGAGGGTGGCGAGGGAACGGATAACGTTCTTGCTGCCCATCTGCTGGCCGAAATTGCTTTCCATGCCCCAGATCGCCACCACCGCCTCGCGGTCGACGCCATAGGTGGCCTCGATGCGTTGCAGTACGTCGGCGTTTTCCAGCGCGCGATCCTGGCCATTGCGCACGCGCGCGGCCGACACGGCGCTGTCCAGGTATTGCCAGACGGGGCGGGTGAATTCGGGCTGGCTGCGGTCGGCGGTCACCACCGAGTCATCCGGTTCGATGCCCGCGAAGGCGCGGTCAAAGGTCTGCGCGGTGATGCCGGCGGCCAGGGCCTGCACGCGGAAACCGTCACGCCATTGGGCGAAGCTCTGCGTGGGGCGCGCGTGTTCCGCGGCGGCCCCCTTGGGCGGCGGCTCGGTGCAGGAGGTCAGCAGGCCGAAGCTGGCCAGGGACAAGGCGGCGACGAGCAGGCAGCGTTGGCCGACAACAGGTGAAACGGGCTTGCGCATTGCTCTCCTCGGGAACGGGCAGGCGAGGGGCCACCTTAGCATGGCCTCTGTGACGCGTCTGCGTCGGGCGCGGATGACGGGTTTGCAGATTCGATGTCGCGGGCAGGGGAAAATTCCCCTTCCGCCTGGATACCCGTCGAGTGGCACATCGGCTGGCAGGCCTATAGGTGCCGGGCTTACTACTCCTTTCAGAGGGCGGGCGAAGCACGCGCAGGATGTCCCGGTGGGAGCTCCGCCGTACCGGCTACGAGACGCGCGGCGCCGCTATTGCTTGGGCTGGCTGCCGGTTTCCTGGTCGACCTTGGGCGCGCTCTGGTTCAGTTCCTTGAGCATGTCGTCGTACGCCGCGCAGTCGTCCGGGCGCTGTTCGCTGGAGCGGGACTTCTTCATCTCGGCGAGCTTTTCGTTGAGCTTCTGTGCACGTTGCGGATCGCTGCGCGTCACTTCGGTGACTTTGGCGGCCACTTGCTTGCCCTTGGCTTCGGCCTCCTGGTCGGAGCAGAACGCATGGGCGGACAGGCTGAAGGGCAGGGCGAGGATGGCGAGAATGAGCGGCGCTTTCATGGCGGACCTCCAAGGCAGGGTTGTCCGGTTGAAAGCAAAAGGGCGGGGGTGGTTCAGGTTTTCTGAGGTTTTCAGGCCGCCAGAAGCGAAGAAGCCTCCCAATTTCGGGAGGCTTCGCGGCGGTAGCTGCCTTTGCCTTTGAGCGGCTGTTCCTGGCGGCTGCGGAACAGCGGTTGAGCGACCAGGGACTTGGCCTTGTTCGGCCGTTTGGATTTCTTCACCATGTGTCTTTCCTCGTTGAGGCCGGCGCCGTTGCCGGCGCGCGCATCTTCTGCCTATCTGGGACGTTTGTCCATGCCGTTGGTCACCGCCGGGCGGGCCAAGGTCACCGCGCGGCAATCGGGGCTACGCTGGGGCGACGAATCTTTCCGACACCCCGGACAATAACGAGGAAGAAGGCGATGAAATTTCTCTGCATGATCTATTTCGACGAGCGCAAGGCGGCGGAACTGCCCGAGGCCGAGTTGCGCGGCATCGTCGACGAGTGCATGACCTACAGCGAGCAACTGCGGCGCAGCGGCCATTACATCGCGGCCAATGCCCTGCTGCCGACGCCTACCGGGCGCACGTTGCGCGGCCAGGGCGACAAACTCACCGTGACCGACGGGCCGTTTGCCGAGACGCGGGAACAGCTGGGCGGTTTCTACCTGATCGAGGCGCAGAGCCTGGACGAGGCCGAGCGCATCGCCGCGAAGATTCCGCCGGGGCGGCTGGGCTGCGTGGAGGTGCGCCAGGTGCGGGAGTGGGAGTGATCGGGCTGGCAAGAAAGAAGTCGCTCCCCTGTATGGGCAACTGTCTTCATCTGAAAATATGTGCGTGTATTTTCCCTCTCCCTAACCCTGGCTGCGCGCCCCGCTCCGAAGGGAGAGGGGACCGTACGGTGCAGGATAAAACCTAAGCATCAGCCGGCACGGACAGCTCCCTCGCCCTTCAGGGAGAGGGCTGGGGCCAGCGCAGGATTTTCCAGGTAGGAGCGCGCCATGCGCGCGATCGCGGGCATGGCCCGCTCCTACAGGGGGATGCCGAATGTCTCGCCAAGGGGCATGCGCTCATGCCTCGGTCGCATCTGATCGAACCCGGGCCTGTGGCGGATTGTCGCTATTTCTGTAACAGATCTTTTCAGGCGCGCGGCTGTGGTTGGCTTCCGGGCTCGGTTAGCGTGATAGCTGACTCACGAGTGCCTCGGTGTACAGCGACGGCGACGCCCCGGCTGGAGATGTGTGATGCAGCAATGGTCCCCTACCCAACGCAATGTGGTGATCGCTTCGGTGCTCGCCTGGACGCTGGATGCCTTCGATTTCTTCCTCCTGGTCTTCGTCCTCACGGATATCGCGCAGACATTCCATGTGGACCTGCCGCAGGTGTCCCTGGCGATCCTCCTGACCCTGGCCGTGCGCCCGATCGGCGCGCTGCTGTTCGGCCGCGCGGCAGAGCGCTATGGCCGGCGGCCGGTGCTGATGATCAATATCCTGATCTATTCCCTGCTGGAACTGGCCTCGGCGTTCTCGCCGAACCTGACGACCTTCCTGGTCCTGCGGGTAGTCTACGGCGTGGCCATGGGCGGCATCTGGGGCGTGGCGTCCTCGCTGGCGATGGAGACCATCCCCGAGCGGTCCCGTGGCATGGTCTCCGGGCTGTTCCAGGCCGGTTACCCGGCGGGCTACCTGATCGCTTCGATCGTCTACGGCCTGTTGTTCGAGGTGCTCGGCTGGCGCGGAATGTTCATCGTCGGTTGCCTGCCGGTCGTGCTGGTGGCGTTCATCTGGTTCAAGGTGCCGGAGTCGCCGATCTGGCAGGCGGCGCGCGAGCGCAAGGAGTCGACGCCGTTGTGGCCGGTGCTGCGCAGTCAGTGGAAGCTGTGCCTCTACGCGGTGCTGCTGATGGCCTGTTTCAACTTCTTCAGCCATGGCACGCAGGATCTCTACCCGACCTTTCTGAAGGTGCAGCATGGCTTCGACACGCACACCGTCAGCCTGATCGCGGTGACGTACAACATCGCCGCGATCCTCGGCGGCATCCTGTTCGGCAGCTTGTCCGAACGGATCGGACGGAAGAAGGCGATCATTTGCGGCGCGCTGCTGGCGTTGCCGGTGCTGCCGCTCTGGGCCTTCAGTCACGGTGCAGTGGCGCTGGGCATCGGCGCATTTCTGATGCAGTTCATGGTGCAGGGCGCCTGGGGCGTGATTCCCGCCTACCTCAACGAACTGGCACCGGTGGGCACCCGCGCGGTGCTGCCGGGGTTCGTCTATCAGTTGGGTAACCTGATCGCCTCGGTCAATGCGCCGTTGCAGGCGGAGATCGCCAAGAGCTACAGCTATGGCACGGCGATGGCCATCGTGGCCGGCGTGGTGGCGGTGCTCATCTGCGCGTTGATCAGCACCGGGCGGGATACGCGCGGGGTAGCGCTGGACCGCGGGGAAGGACAAACCCATCGGGCGCAGCCGGCGCGGCCGTGACCAGCCGGCGGCCCGTGCAGGGGCCGCGGGCGCGTCGGTGTCAGGCTGACGGCAGGCTGATGCGCTGACCGGCCACCAGCAGCGCGAGGCGGGCGAGGCTGTTCCAGACGTTGCCCGCCGCCTGGCCCTTGATCTGTGCGTCGATCAGCTGGGCATCCTGCAGCATCTGGTTCCAGCGGGGCGCGGTGTGGCGTTGCAGGGCCTTGCTCATCAGCGGTCGGCGCTTGTCCCAGATGGGCGGGCGGGCCTGGCTGAAGGCCTTGTCCAGCGGGACGCCCTGGCTGAACTGCTGGGCGAGGCTGGCCAGCACGCGGATCTCCCGGGCCAGGGCCCAGAGGATCACCGGCGGTTCTACCCCTTCGCCGCGCAGGCCTTCGAGCATGCGCAGGCAGTGGGCGGCTTCGCCGTTGAGGGCCGCGTCGATCAGGCCGAATACATCGAAGCGCGCACTGTCAGCCACGGCGGCCTGCACGGTGTCGGCGTCGATCTGCTGGCCGTCGGCGAGCAGCTTGAGTTTCTCGATTTCCTGGGCGGCAGCCAGCAGGTTGCCTTCGACCCGTGCGGCGATCAGGTCCACCGCGTCCTGGCTGGCGGCAAGGCCCGCCTGGGACAGGCGCTGGCGAATCCACTGCGGCAGCTGGTGCACGTCGATCGGCCAGATCTGGATGAACTGCGCGGCATCGCCGTCGATCAGGGCCTTGGCCCACTTGGTCTTCTGCGTGCTGCCGTCGAGCTTGGGCAGGCTGACCAGCAGGACGGTGTCCTCCGGCGGGCGCTGCAGGTATTCCTGGAGGATCGCCGCGCCCTTGTCACCGGGCTTGCCCGAGGGCAGGCGCAGTTCGATGAGGCGCTTTTCGGCGAACAGCGAGAGGCTGGCACCGGCTTCGAGCAGTTGGCCCCAGTCGAAGTTGGCTTCGGCGTTGAACACCTGGCGTTCGCCGAAATCACGCTGGCGGCAGGCGGCGCGGATGGCGTCGCAGGCTTCCTGGCAGAGCAACGGTTCGTCGCCGCTGACCACGTAGACGGGCGCGAGGTTGCCTTGCAGGTGCTTGGCGAGTTGTCCGGGATTGAGCTTCATAATGAGAAAGGGGCCGGTTGGCCGGCCCCTTGTCGCTTACTGTGCTTTCGGGAATTCGATCGGCGACTGCTGCGGCTGAGACTTGGCAGCCTCGTCCGCGGCCTTGAGCGCCTCGGCTTCGGCCTTGGCCTTGGCTTCCGCCTTGGCTTGCAGGTCGTCGAGCTGGGCCGGGGTGATCAGCTGCAGGCGGGTGACCATCTGCTGGACCAGGTCGCGGCGCATCTCGTTGCGGATCTGCTGGGCTTCCTGGTCGGAGCCGATCAGGTTGTTCTCGTCCTGCACGTAGACCTTGCGCACCTGCACCTGGTTGGCGAGCAGCAGCAGGTTGTCACTGCCGCGGATCTCGTAGCTCAGGGTGTTGGTCAGCTCGTTTTCCGCACTGCGCGCGGAGCTGGTGTAGCTCACCGAGCGGCTGGTGGTTTCTTCACGGGCGAGGATCAGGTGATACGGCGCGCGGGAGACGACTTTCACGCCGCTGCCTTCAAGCACCTGCTTGAGCTGTGTGACGGTTTCGCCATAGGCATTGCGCGCGCTCACGTCGATTTCCTTGAGCGCAAAGTTCGTATCGCCCAGGCCGCGCAGTTGGAAACCGCAGGCGCTCAGCACGCTGGCCAGGCCGATCAGCGCGAGGCTGGTCAGGATACGTTTCATCAAGCTTCCCTCACTCCTGTTGATCCGGTATGCCCGTGGCGAAGGTGCCACGGGCGAATGGGTCTTTTCCAGCGTTGCTTTAGTTGGCGACGATATTGACCAGCTTGCCCGGCACCACGATGACCTTGCGGATGGTCAGGCCGTCGGTGAAGCGCAGCACGTTCTCGTTGGCGCGGGCGGCCGCTTCGACGTCCTCGCGGCTGGCGCTGGCGGGCATTTCGATGTGGCCGCGCAGCTTGCCGTTGACCTGTACCACCAGTTGCAGGCTGTCCTGCACCAGGGCGGCTTCGTCGACCTGCGGCCAGCTGGCGTCGATCACGGCGCCGTCCTTGCCCAGCTCCTGCCAGATCACGTGGCAGATGTGCGGGGTGATCGGAGCGAGCAGCAGGGTGACGGTTTCCAGGCCTTCCTGGAGCAGGGCGCGGTCGGTGGCGGATTCGGCCGGGGCTTTCTCCAGCACGTTCATCAGGGTCATCACGGCGGCGATGGCGGTGTTGAACTTGTGGTGCTGGCCCACGTCCTGGCTGGCCTGGCGGATGGCCAGGTGGATGGCGCGGTGGATGGCCTTCTGCGCGTCGTCCAGGGCGGACTTGTCGACGCTGCCGGCGGGGCCTGCGTTGACGTGGCTCTGGGCCAGGCGCCAGACGCGGCGCAGGAAGCGGCTCGCGCCTTCGACGCCGGAGTCGGACCACTCCAGGCTCATGTCCGGCGGCGAGGCGAACATCATGAACAGGCGGCAGGTGTCGGCGCCGTAGGCATCGATCATGGCCTGCGGGTCCACGCCGTTGTTCTTGGACTTGGACATCTTCTCGGTGCCGCCGATTTCCACCGGCAGGCCGTCGGTCTTCAGGCGCGCGCCGATGACCTTGGCCTTGGCATCGCGCTCGACTTCGACATCGGCGGGGTTGAACCAGTCCTTGCTGCCGTTCGGGTTGGTGCGGTAGTAGGTCTCGGCGACCACCATGCCCTGGGTCAGCAGGTTCTTGAACGGCTCGTCGGAGTCGATCAGGCCTTCGTCGCGCATCAGCTTGTGGAAGAAGCGCGCGTAGAGCAGGTGGAGGATGGCGTGCTCGATGCCGCCGATGTACTGATCGACCGGCAGCCAGTAGTTGGCGGCCTTCTTGTCCAGCATGCCGTCTTCGAACTGCGGGCAGGCGTAGCGGGCGAAGTACCAGGAGGACTCCACGAAGGTGTCCATGGTGTCGGTTTCGCGCTTGGCCGGCTGGCCGCATTTCGGGCAGCTGCACTCGTAGAACGACGGCAGCTTGGCCAGGGGCGAACCGGCGCCGTCCGGCACCACGTCCTCGGGCAGGACCACCGGCAGCTGGTCGGCCGGGACCGGCACGTCGCCACAGGCGTCGCAGTGGATGATCGGGATCGGGCAGCCCCAGTAGCGCTGGCGGCTGATGCCCCAGTCGCGCAGGCGGAACTGGGTGCGCTGCTGGCCCAAGCCCTTGGCGGCGAGGTCGGCGCCGATGGCGTCGAAGGCTGCCTGGTAGCCCAGGCCGTCGTACTTGCCGGAGTTGACGGTGATGACACTGTCGTCCTTCAGGCCGTACCACTCTTTCCAGGTGGTCGGCTCGAAGTCGTTGTCGGCGCCGACCTGGGCAATCACCTGCTGGATCGGCAGGGCGTACTTGTTGGCGAACTCGAAGTCGCGCTCGTCGTGGCCCGGAACGGCCATCACGGCGCCTTCGCCGTAGGTCATCAGGACGTAGTTGGCGATCCACACCGGCAGCTTGTCGCCGGTCAGCGGGTGCTCGACGAACAGGGAAGTGGCGACGCCTTTCTTCTCCTGGGTGGCGATGTCGGCTTCGGCGACGCCGCCGCGCTTGCACTCGTCGATGAACGCCTGCAGCGACGGATCGCGCTCGGCGGCCAGGGTGGCCAGCGGGTGCTCGGCGGCCACGGCGACGTAGGTGGCGCCCATCAGGGTGTCCGGACGGGTGGTGAAGACCTTCAACTGGCCCGCTTCGCCGATGGAAGCCTGGTCATAGGGGAAGGCGATCTCCATGCCGCGGGACTTGCCGATCCAGTTGCGCTGCATGGTCTTGACCTGTTCCGGCCAGCCCGGCAGGTCGTCGAGGCTGGACAGCAGCTCGTCGGCGTAGGCGGTGATCTTGAAGTAGTACATCGGGATTTCGCGCTTCTCGATCAGCGCGCCCGAGCGCCAGCCGCGGCCGTCGATGACCTGCTCGTTGGCCAGTACGGTCTGGTCCACCGGGTCCCAGTTCACGGTGCCGTTCTTGCGGTAGATCACGCCCTTTTCGAACAGGCGGGTGAACAGCCACTGCTCCCAGCGGTAGTAGTCCGGCTTGCAGGTGGTGACCTCGCGGGACCAGTCGATCGCCAGGCCCAGGCTGTTGAGCTGGGACTTCATGTAGGCGATGTTGTCGTAGGTCCAGGCCGCCGGTGCGACGTTGTTCTTCATCGCGGCGTTTTCCGCCGGCATGCCGAACGCATCCCAGCCCATCGGCTGCAGGACGTTCTTGCCCTGCATGCGGTGGTAGCGGCTGATCACGTCACCGATGGTGTAGTTGCGCACGTGCCCCATGTGTAGCTTGCCGCTCGGATACGGGAACATCGACAGGCAGTAGAACTTCTCCTTGCCGGCGACTTCGTCGACGCGGAAGGAGTTGTGTTCGTTCCAGAATTTCTGGGCCTGGGATTCGATCTCGAGGGGCTGATATTGCTCGTGCATGGCGCGATTTGAACCTGTACGGAAAAGAAGTGTGCAGCCGGGGAGGTCGAGTGGCCCTCCGCTGAACCGACCCCTGAGAAGACCTGGGTCGGGCGGCTACAGAAAGCCTCGTAGCATACATGACCCCCACCCGAGCCGGTAGCCCGCGCCGTTTGTCGCACGCTCGGTGTGGCGCGGGGTGTGCCGCTAAGCTTTGCCTGAGGGCGGGAGGTTTCCGCCTGTCTTGAGGTGACTGATGGCTGAGCTGCATCGCGCAAGTGCGTCGGGTTCCGGTCTGTATGAACGGTTGTTGCAACGGCTCGCGCTGGCCCTGGATGAGGCCGACACCGCAGAGCGACTACGTGACGAATGCCCCGTGGAACTGGAGTTGCGCGGTTTGAGCAGTGCCGAGATGGAGTTGATCAGGGCGTATCTGGACCAGGATGTGAATTGGCTGCGCGGCTGGCATGCCGCGGCGGAGGAACTCGCCCTGCTGGAGCGCGCGCCGGCCCGTGCGCCGCGCCATGTGCGCCACCCGGTGCCGCCCAGCCGGCCGCGTCTGGTGCCGCGCCCGCAGCAATTGCAGTGCGCGCTGTGCGGCTCGCCGGTGGCCTGGAGTCGCCATCAGGGCGTGCTGCCGTGCACGTCGTGCGGATCGCAGCTGTTCCGCAACGCCAAGGCACGCTGAGAACTTCCCGATCCGTTAGGCTTGGCGCTCGACAAGGAGTCGCCAATGCCTATCCGCTTCATCCTCAAACAGATTTTCATGCCGCCGGGGCTGCTGCTCCTGTTGCTGCTGCTGGGTTTCCTGCTGCGTCGGCGCTACCCGCGCGTGTCGGCGGTGTGCTTCTTTTCCGGTTTCTTCGGCCTGCTGCTGATGAGCCTGCCGGTGACGGTGGAGTGGGGCGCGCGCCAGCTGGAACAGCAGGCACCGCTCAGGCAGGCGGACTGGGCGGGGCTGGCGCAGCGCGCCGACGCCATTGTGGTGCTGGGCGCCGGCCGGGTGCGCGGGGATCGGGCGTGGCAGGACGACCAGCCCGGCCTCATGGCCCGCGAGCGCATTCGCTACGCAGCCCGCCTGGCCAAGGCCAGCGGGCTGCCCGTGCTGACCTCCGGCGGGCTGCATTACGGCACGCCGCCTTCCGAGGCGCGGATCATGGCGCAGAGCCTGCTGGACGATTACGGCGTGCCGGTGCGCTGGGAAGAAGGCCGCAGCCGCACGACCTGGGAGAACGCCCAGTTCAGCGCGCAGATGCTGCGCGAGGCAGGGATCCAGCGGGTGGTGCTGGTCACCAGCGCCATCCACATGCCCCGTTCGATCTGGAGTTTCGAGAAGGCCGGCCTGCAGGTGGTGCCGGCGCCGGCGGGCTATCTCGGCACGGATGACGAGGTGCCCCTGGGCGGCTGGCTGCCCGAAGGACGAGCGATCTGGCAGAGCGGGCAGTTGCTCAACGAGGCGATCGGGTTGGTCGGGTATCGGTTGTTCTATCGCTAGCAGGTTCTTGTAGGAGCGGACTCTGTCCGCGATTGTTTCCGGCGCGATGCGGCCTATCGCGGACGAAGTCCGCTCCTACAGGAATACCTACGATCTGCCAGAGCGAGAAAGCTCCTGTAGGAGCGAGCTTGCTCGTGAACCCGATAGCGGCAAATGAAAAAGGGCCTCTCAATGAGGCCCTTTTTCGTCGGAGTCAGCCGAACAACCGGCGCTCTTCCGGGTGGGTGCGGCGGCGCACCAGCGCCCACACCAGCAGCACCGCGCTGAGAATCGCCAGCGGCCAGACGCGCCATTGCAGGTAGGGCGTCAGGCCCTGCATCGGCACGACTTCGCCGCGCAGCACGCCTTGCTGGAACTGCGGAATCTGCACCGCCAGCTTGCCGAACGGGTCGATCAGCGCGGTCACGCCGTTGTTGGTGCCGCGCACCATCCAGCGCCCGGCTTCCAGGGCGCGCATCTGCGCCATCTGCAGGTGTTGCAGCGGGCCGATGGAGGTGCCGAACCAGGCGTCGTTGCTGATGGTCAGCAGCAGCTGGCTTTGCGCCGCCAGTTCGGCCGCGAACTCCGGATAGACCACTTCGTAGCAGATGTACGGTGCCACCGCGTAACCCTTGGCCTTGAGCAGTGGCTGGTCGGCCGGGCCGCGGGCGAAGTCGGACATGGGCAGGTCGAAGAAGGCGATCAGGCCGCGCAGCAGGTCCTGCAGCGGGACGTATTCACCGAAGGGCACCAGCTTCTGCTTCAGGTAGTTGCCGCTGCCTTCGCCGAGCACGGTGATGCCGTTGTAGTAGCGAATGCCCTCGGCGGTCTTCTCGCGCACCGGCACGCCGGTGATCAGCGCGGCTTTCTTGGCGGTGGCGACGCCGTTGATCATCTCCAGGTAGCCGGTGGCCTGGTCCTTGAGCACCGGCACGGCGGTTTCCGGCCAGACGATCAGGTCCACGCCGTTCTGCTCGGCGGTCAGGTCGCGGTACAGCTCCAGCTGGTGGGTGATGGCCTTCGGGTCCCACTTCATTTCCTGGGCGATGTTGCCTTGCAGAGCGGCGACCTTCAGCGGCGCGCCGGCCGGGGTAGTCCAGGCGTGGCCCTTGTAGCCCAGGCCAGCGGCCCAGGGCGCGATCAGCAGGATCAGCCCGGTGACCAGGCGCGAGGGGCGTTGGGTCAGGGCCGGGATATTGATGATCAGTGCGCCGGTCAGGGCGATGGCGAAGGACACCAGCCATACGCCGCCCAGCGGGGCGAGGCCGGCCAGCGGGCCGTCCAGCTGGCTGTAGCCCGCGTAGAGCCAGGGGAAGCCGGTGAGGAACCAGCTGCGGAACAGCTCCAGCACCACCCACAGCGCGGCGAAGGCCAGCGCATCGCTGACCGGCGCGTTGTTGCGGCGGAAGAACTTTGCCCAGACCCAGGCGGGCAAGGCGAAGAAGAAGGCGACGCCGGCGCTGAAACCGCCGACCAGGAAGCCGGCCAGGGGGCCGGAGGCGCCACCGAAGTTGTGGATGCTGAAGTAGATCCAGCTGGTGCCGGCGATGAAGGCGCCGAAGCCGTACCACCAGCCGCGCCAGAGCGCCGAGCCGGGCGTGGTGCCGCGCAGGCCGAGGTAGAACAGGGCCAGTGACAACACCGCCAGCGGCCAGTAGCCGAACGGAGCCAGGGTCAGCGGGGTGAGCGCGCCAGCGGCCAGGGCGAGCAGATGGCCTGGCAGGCCGGGGCGGGTGATCCAGCGCATCGGGAATCCTTGTGGCGGTTAAGCGATGCGCAAGAGTAATGGAGAGACGAACGGTAGGCTATGGGGATGAAAGCCAAAAGCCATGAGCTGACTGCGGCGGGATGTTGCAGGACGGAGATGGTATGTCTGTAGGAAATGAGCTGGGTGGATTGGCGAGATCCTGTAGGAGCGGACTTCGTCCGCGATCGCGGGCATGGCCCGCTCCTACAGGTGCGCCTTGTTTCAGTCCTGCAGCGGGGTGAGGCGCAGCAGGTGCAGCCGGCGGCTGTCCGCGTTCAGCACGCGGAAGCGGAAACCGCCCAGTTCGGTGGTTTCGTTGCGCTTGGGCAGGTGGCCGAAGGCGCTCATCACCACGCCGCCGACGGTGTCGAATTCCTCGTCGGAGAATTCCGCCCCGAAGAAATCGTTGAAGGCTTCCACCGGGGTCAGTGCCTTGACGATGAAGTCACCGCTGGGCAGCGGCTTGATGTAGCTGTCTTCCTCGACGTCGTGCTCATCCTCGATGTCGCCGACGATCTGCTCCAGCACGTCCTCGATGGTCACCAGCCCGGCCACGCCGCCGTATTCGTCGATGACGATGGCCATGTGATTGCGGTTGGCGCGGAACTCGCGCAGCAGCACGTTCAGGCGCTTGGACTCGGGCACGAAGGTGGCCGGGCGCAGCAGGTCCTTGATGTTGAAGGCGTGGTTCTGGTCGTGAAGGATCAGCGGCAGCAGGTCCTTGGCCAGCAGGACGCCCATGATGTCGTCCAGGCTCTCGCCGATCACCGGGTAGCGCGAGTGCGCCGCTTCGATGATGGCCGGCAGGAAATCCGCAGGTTTCTGCGTCGACTTGATGGAGATCATCTGCGAACGCGGGATCATGATGTCGCGAACCTGGAGGTCCGCCACCTGGATCGCACCTTCGACGATGGACAGCGCTTCGCTGTCCAGCAGCTTGTTGTCGTGGGCTTCGCGCAGCAGCTCAAGCAGCTCCTGGCGGTTTCTCGGCTCATGGGCAAAAGCCTGGGTGATCTTGTCCAACCATGACTTGTGCCCATTGCTCGATCGGTCTTCGCTCATCTTTTCCTTGCTCGGTGGCTTTTATTCTTCATCGGCCGCGTACGGGTCGGGGTGACCCAGTTCGGCCAGCAATTCCCGTTCCAGGCCTTCCATTTCCTCGGCTTCGGCATCGTCGATGTGATCGTGGCCGAGCAGGTGGAGGCAGCCGTGGATGACCAGGTGGGCCCAGTGGGCCTCGGCGGACTTGCCCTGTTCGGCGGCCTCGCGGGTGACCACGGGGGCGCAGATCACCAGGTCGCCGAGCAGCGGGATGTCCAGCAGCTCATCGGGAACGTCGGCGGGGAAGGACAGTACGTTGGTGGCGTAGTCCTTGTGTCGCCAGGTCTTGTTCAGTTCGCGCCCTTCGGCTTCGTCCACCAGGCGGATGGTGAGTTCAGAATCGTTCTGGCGCTGGCGCAGGGCCAGTTCGCACCAGTGACGGAACTGCGCCTCGCTCGGCAGGCCAGGCGCTTGCGAGGCGACCTGCAGGTCTAGTTCAAGCATGTTTGTTGCCCTGGCCTTCCGCGCCGGTCAGGCGATTCTCGTAGGCGTCGTAGGCATCGACGATGCGCTGCACCAGCGGGTGGCGCACCACGTCCTTGGACTTGAAGTGGGTGAAGCTGATGCCGGGAACGTCGCGCAGCACTTCCATCACGTGCTTGAGACCCGAGCGCGTGCCTTTGGGCAGGTCGACCTGGGTGACGTCGCCGGTGATCACCGCGGTGGAGCCGAAGCCGATGCGGGTGAGGAACATCTTCATCTGTTCCATCGTGGTGTTCTGGCTTTCGTCGAGGATGATGAAGCTGTTGTTCAGCGTGCGGCCGCGCATGTAGGCCAGCGGCGCGACCTCGATCACCTGGCGTTCGATCAGCTTGGCCACGGTCTCGAAGCCGAGCATCTCGTACAGGGCGTCGTACAGCGGGCGCAGGTAGGGGTCGATCTTCTGCGACAGGTCGCCGGGCAGGAAGCCGAGTTTCTCGCCGGCTTCCACCGCCGGGCGTACCAGCAGGATGCGACGGATCTGCTCGCGCTCCAGGGCGTCCACGGCGCAGGCCACGGCGAGATAGGTCTTGCCGGTGCCGGCCGGGCCGATGCCGAAGTTGATGTCGTGGTCGAGGATCGCCTTGACGTAGCGCTGCTGGTTGGCGCCGCGCGGGCGGATGTGCGCCTTGCGGGTCTTGAGCGTCACCAGCGGGGCGGCCGGCTCGCTGGCCAGGTCTTCCAGGCCGGATTCCTGCAGGAACAGGTGGACCATGTCGGGCGTCAGCTCGGTGCCGTTCTGCACTTCACGGTAGAGGCGCTGCAGGAGGTTCTCGGCCGCTTGGGTGCGCTCGGGCTCACCGACCAGTTCGAACTGGTTGCCGCGGTTGCGGATCTCGATGCCGAGGCGCTTCTCGATCTGGTGCAGGTGTTCGTCGAACTGGCCGCACAGGTTGGCGAAGCTGCGGGCCTCGAAGGGCTCGAGCATGAAACGATGGATATCCAGGGGGGCGTTCAAGGGCTGTCTAAGTCGCCGTGCTGCAAAGGGAGATGGTCGAAGAATAACCCCAGGCGACTGAGTACGAAAGTTCGGCCGCCATCGGAGTCGTCATCGGTGGGGTGTCAGTGACGTGTGTCCACCAGGGTCGCGCGCAGGGAATTGGGCAGCGCCTCGTAGATTTCCACGTCGACGAACTGGCCGATCAGGCGCGGGTTGTCGCAGCGGAAGTTGACCACGCGGTTGTTCTCGGTGCGCCCCTGCAACTGGCCGGGGTCGCGCTTGGCGTAGTCGGTGACGAGGATGCGCTGGATGCTGCCGACCATCCGTCGGCTGATCTCGAAGCCCTGCTGGTTCAGGCGGCTGTTGAGGATCAGCAGACGCTGCTTCTTCACCTCGTCCGGGGTGTCGTCGACCAGGTCGGCGGCCGGGGTGCCCGGGCGCGAGCTGTAGATGAAGGAGAAGGAGAAGTCGAAACCGACGTCTTCCACCAGCTTCATGGTCTGTTCGAAGTCCTTCTCGGTCTCGCCGGGGAAGCCGACGATGAAGTCCGAACTGATGCAGATGTCCGGCACGGCGGCCTTCAGCTTGCGGATGCGCGACTTGTATTCCAGCGCGGTGTGGTTGCGCTTCATCGCGGCCAGGATGCGGTCGGAACCGGCCTGCACCGGCAGGTGGACGAACTTCACCAACTGCGGCACTTCGGCGTGGGCGGCGATCAGCGAGTCGGAAAATTCCAGCGGGTGCGAAGTGGTGTAGCGGATGCGCTCGATGCCATCGACCTCGGCGACCACGCGGATCAGCTCGGCGAAGTCGGCGAGGCGGCCGTCGTGGGTCTGGCCACGGTAGCCGTTGACGTTCTGGCCCAGCAGGGTGACCTCCTTGACGCCGTTCTCGGCCAGGTGGATCACCTCGGCCAGCACGTCGTCGAACGGGCGGCTGACTTCCTCGCCACGGGTATAGGGCACCACGCAGAAGGTGCAGTACTTGCTGCAGCCTTCCATCACCGAGACGAAGGCGGTGGGGCCGTCGACGCGGGGCTCGGGCAGGCGGTCGAACTTTTCGATTTCCGGGAAGGACACGTCCACCTGCGGTTTGCGGGTGGCGCGGGCGGCGTCGATCATCTCCGGCAGGCGGTGCAGGGTCTGCGGGCCGAACACCACGTCGACGTAGGGCGCGCGCTCGCGGATCGCCGCGCCTTCCTGGCTGGCCACGCAGCCGCCGACGCCGATCACCAGGTCCGGGTTCTGCTGCTTGAGCACGCGCCAGGCGCCCAGCTCGGAGAACACCTTCTCCTGGGCCTTCTCGCGGATCGAGCAGGTATTGAGCAGGATGACGTCGGCTTCTTCGGCCTTCTCGGTGATCTCCAGGGCCTGGTGTTCACCCAGCAGATCGGCCATGCGCGAGCTGTCGTACTCGTTCATCTGGCAACCGTGGGTCTGGATGAAAAGCTTCTTGGCCATGGAATCTGTCTTGAGCTGGTTAAAAAATGACCGCGCATTATATGCCTCGACGCCGGTGTCTACCAGCGGCGGCGCATGAGGGGCGGCTGTCTGTGCTATGCTGCGTGCCCTTTTTGTACGGCTGTCATCCTTCGTTCATGAGCAAGCGCGAGAACCCGATCTACAAGGTGGTCTTCCTCAACCAGGGCCAGGTGTACGAGATGTACGCCAAACAGATCTACCAGAGCGATCTGTGGGGCTTCCTGGAGATCGAGGAGTTCGTCTTCGGCGAGCGCACCCAGGTGGTGGTGGACCCCAGCGAGGAGAAGCTCAAGGCGCAATTCGACGGCGTCATCCGCAGCTTCGTGCCGCTGCACTCGATCATCCGCATCGACGAGGTGGAGCGCCTGGGCACTGCCAAGATCAGCGAGGCCAAGCCCAGCGGCAACGTGATGCCGTTCCCCATGCCGATGCCGGATAAGAACAGCTGAAAGCGGCAAGCGAAAAGCGACAAGTAGCGGCAGGATAGTGCTTGCAGCTTGCAGCTTGCAGCTTGCAGCTTGCAGCTGCGGCCTCTGGCCGCTACGGCAGCGGCGAGAACGGCGAGTTGCCGGCGGTCTGCAGTTCGATCAGGTAGTTGCGGAAGATTTGCCCGAGGACCTTGGTGGCGATGTCCAGCTCGTCCTTGTTCATCTGCTCGGCGACCAGGTCGGCGCTGTCCATGGCGTCTTCGGCGCCGTTGACCGCCGCCATCTTCAGCACGATGTAAGCCTGCACGTTATTGGCCTTCACGCCTTCGCCGCGGAAGAACATGGTGCCCAGGCGCAGCTGCGCATCGGCGTGGCCTTGCAGCGAGGCCTTCTCGTACCAGTGCAGGGCTGCCTGGAAGTCGCGCGGGGCGCGTTCGCCGGTATAGAAGAATTCCCCCAGTTCGAACTGTGCCTGGGCGTCGCCGGCATTGGCGGCCTGCTGGCAACTGGCCAGGGCCTGTTGCAGCTGTTCGGGCACGGTGTTCAGGGTGCAGCGTCCGGTGGCTGGAATCAGCAGCGAGTTGCCGCCCGCCTGAGTGAACAGGGGCAGTGCGAGCAACAGGCAACCCAGCAGGGTGCGACCGGAACGGTACATGGGGAGAAACGGCCTCCAGGATCGGGGCGGGTAAAACCCGGCCAGCGAAATGCGCCAGCCTTCACATTATGAAATAAGCGGGCGCTTCCTTACAAAGTCTTTACCTTCTTTTCTGTTTTTTTGCTGGAAACGGCAACTGGGGCGGGGTGGGCGTAACGCGGGGATAAAGTCCCGGAAGCCGCGGAACCCAACGCAAGGCGCCCGGTCGGGCGCCTTGGCGAGAAGGGCTTACTTGAGCGCGGCGAAGGCGCGCTCGGCGGCGTCCAGGGTCAGTTTCAGCTCGGTTTCGCCGTGGGCGATGGAGGTGAAGCCGGCCTCGAAGGCGCTCGGCGCCAGGTAGACGCCAGCGTCCAGCATCAGGTGGAAGAAGCGCTTGAAGCGTTCCACGTCGCTGCCCATCACGTCCTCGAAGGTGACGATGTCGTCCGCGCCGCTGAAGTACAGGCCGAACATCGCGGCGCCCGCCTGGGTGGTCACGAAGGGCACGCCCGCGGCGTCGGCGCGGTCCTGCAGGCCTTGCAGCATGCGGGTGGTGTAGCTGTTCAGCTCGTCGTGGAAGCCGGGGCGGCTGATCAGGCGCAGGGTGGTCAGGCCGGCGGCCATGGCCAGCGGGTTGCCCGACAGGGTGCCGGCCTGGTAGACCGGGCCGAGCGGGGAAATCTGCTCCATGATCTGGCGCTTGCCGCCAAAGGCGCCGACCGGCATGCCGCCGCCGATGATCTTGCCGAAGGTCGACAGGTCCGGGGTGATGCCGTAGTGCGCCTGGGCGCCGCCCAGGGCCACGCGGAAGCCGGTCATCACTTCGTCGAAGATCAGCACCACGCCGTGCTGGTCGCACAGGCTGCGCAGGCCTTCGAGGAAGCCCGGCGCCGGCGGCACGCAGTTCATGTTGCCGGCCACCGGCTCGACGATGATGCAGGCCACGTCCTTGCCGACTTCGCCCAGGGTCTTCTCCACCGCGGCGATGTCGTTGTAGGGCAGGGTCAGGGTGTGCTTGGCGAAGGCCGCCGGCACGCCCGGGGAATTCGGCACGCCGAAGGTCAGGGCCCCGGAGCCGGCTTTCACCAGCAGGCTGTCGGAGTGGCCGTGGTAGCAGCCTTCGAACTTGATGATGCTGTCGCGGCCGGTATAGCCACGGGCCAGGCGGATGGCGCTCATGGTCGCTTCGGTGCCGGAGCTGACCATGCGCACCATGTCCATGGACGGCACCAGGGAGCAGACCAGGTCGGCCATTTCCACTTCCAGCGCGGTCGGCGCGCCGTAGGACAGGCCGTGGTCGAGCTGCTGGCGCACGGCGTCGAGCACGTCCGGGTGGCTGTGGCCGAGGATCATCGGGCCCCAGGAGCCGACGTAGTCGACGTAGCGCTTGTCATCCTCGTCCACCACATAGGCGCCTTCCGCGTGCTTGAAGAACAGCGGGGTGCCGCCGACGCTCTTGAACGCTCGCACCGGCGAGTTCACGCCACCGGGGATGTGTTTCTGGGCATTGGCGAAAAGCGTTTCGGAACGGGACATGGTGTACCTCGCGAAGCTGTGAAGGGCTGGGCGCGCAGGCGCTCAGCGGGTTTCGAAGAGTTGACTGAAGGCGCGCGCGCGCTGTTCGACTTCGGCCGGGGAGTCGGCGGCGAACAGGGCGTGGATCACGGCGATCATGTCGGCGCCGCGGGCGATCAGCTCGGGCGCGTTGTCCAGGGTGACGCCGCCGATGGCCACCAGTGGCACGTTGAAGCGGGCCTTGGCCTGCTCCAGCAGCTCGACGCTGGCGGCGGAGGCGCCGGGCTTGGTCTGGGAGGCGAAGAAGCGGCCGAAGGCGACGTAGCTGGCGCCTTCGGCGATGGCCTTCTCGGCCAGTTCGAGGCTGGCGTGGCAGGTGCCGCCGATTACCGCCTGACGGCCCAGCAGGGCGCGGGCGGCGGCCAGCGAGCCGTCGGTTTGCCCCAGGTGCACACTGACGCCCAGGCGGGCGGCCAGTTCGGCGTCGTCATTGATCAGCAGCGTGGCGCCGTAGCGCGCACAGAGCTCGCGCAGGGCCTCGGCTTCGCGCAGGCGGCGCGAGGCGTCGTCGGACTTGTCGCGGTACTGCAGCAGCCTGGCGCCGCCCTTGAGCGCGGCTTCGACGTAGGGCAGCAGGCGGCCGCCGTCGAGCAGCTGGCTGTCGGTGATGGCGTAGAGTCCGCGCAGTTTCATCAGGGCCTCAATCAGATCAGTTGCAGTAGTCCAGCGGCAGGCGGCGTGGCACGTACTGGCCATGGCCGGGGGCTTCCGCGTCGCGCAGGGTGCGCCAGGTGTAGTCCAGGGCGCTGCGCACCGCGCTCACCAGTTCTTCGCCCAGGGCCAGGCGGCCGGCGAGGGTGCTGGCCAGGGTGCAGCCCGAGCCGTGGTAGCTGCCCGGCAGGCGCTGGCAGGTAAAGGTGTGGCGCTGGCCGTCACGGGTGTACAGGCGATTGTGCACCTCGGATTCGTCGCCGTGGCCGCCGGTGATCAGCAGGGTCTGGATGAACGGCAGCAGCTTCTCGGCGCACTCGTCCGCGCTGCCTTCGGGCAACTCGGCGAGGATGCGCGCCTCCGGCAGGTTCGGCGTCGCCACGGCGGCGATCGGTAGCAGGCGCTCGCGCATGGCATAGCCGACGTCGTCCTTGCCCAGCGAGCCGCCGCCGCCGGCGCGCAGCACCGGATCGCAGACCAGCGGGATGCCCGGCAGCGACTGCATGATCTCGACCACCGTGTCGACCATCTGCACCGAGCCGAGCATGCCCAGCTTGACCGCGGCCACCGGCAGGTCGGCGATCACGGCGTTGGCCTGGGCCAGCACCCAATCGCGGTCGAGCACGCGGAAGTCGGAAACGTTGACGGTATCCTGAACGGTCAGTGCGGTGACGGTAGGCGCCGCGTGGCAGCCTTGGGCGATCAGGGCTTCGATATCGGCCTGCAGGCCGGCACCGCCACTGGGATCGTGGCCGGACAGGCAGAGCACTACGGGACGGGAGGCAGGTGTTTTCATGGCGCGGGAGCTTATCACCAAAACGCGCCGCTGAGCTGACCGAACGGTCCACGGCAATCACCGTGCCGCGCTCTGCGCGAATCGTCGAATGCCACGGGCCACAAGGGCTGTGCTAGAGTTCGCCGATTCCAACACAACGCCACCACGGTGCGCCAAAGCGGGAGATGGGGATCTCCGGCGTGGCTGTCGGCGGCACTGCGGGGCACCATGCGGCACTGGCTGATCTTCCTGATCCTTTTCATCCTCTCGCCAGTGGCGAGCGCCATCAGCTTCGACGAGCACGTCGGGCAACTGCCCCTGGGGCGGGCGATGGATGTCTTCGAGGACGTGCGCGGCACGGCCGACATCGCCGAGATCAGCTCGCCGGCGCTGGCCGCCAGTTTCCGTCGCCATGAGCGCGACGTGCTCAACGCTGGTTATTCGCGCTCGGTGTTCTGGCTGCGCCTGGACCTGGACTATCAGCCCAAGGCTTCCAGTGACCCGGCCAACTGGCTGCTGGAGCTGGCCTACCCGCCGCTGGACAAGCTCGACCTGTACCTGCCCGACGGCCGCGGCGGCTTCGCGCTGGCCCAGCGCACCGGCGACACCCTGCCATTCGACAGCCGGCCGATTCGCCAGAACAACTACCTGTTCGACCTCAAGCTCGAGCCGAACCAACCGCTGCGCGTCTACCTGCGCCTGGAAAGCCAGGGCTCGATCCAGGCACCGCTGACGCTCTGGTCGCCCAAGGCGTACCTGGAAGAACAGCCGGGACGCATCTACGTGCTGGGCATCATCTATGGCGTGCTGCTGGTGATGATGATCTACAACCTGTTCATCTTCCTCAGCGTCCGCGACACCAGCTACCTCTACTACATCCTTTATATAGCCTCGTTCGGCTTCTACCAGATCTCGGTCAACGGCGCGGGCATCGAGTACTTCTGGCCGAACAACCCCTGGTGGGCCAACGCCTCCACGCCCTTCCTGATCGGCTCGGCCGGGCTGTTCGGCTGCCAGTTCGCCCGCAGCTTCCTGCACACCCGCGAGCACAGCCTGTGGATCGACCGCATCCTGCGGGTGCTGATGGGCGTCGGTGCGCTGGTGATGGTGCTGGCGCTGACCGTGAGCTACGCCATCGCCCTGCGCCTGGCCACCTACCTGGCGCTGGCCTTCACCGTGGTGATCTTCACCGCCGGCATCGTCGCCTGGCTGCGCGGCATGCGCGTGGCGCGCTATTTCATCTTCGCCTGGAGCGCCTTCCTGCTCGGCGGGATCATCAACACGCTGATGGTGCTGGGCCTGCTGCCCAACGTCTTCCTCACCATGTACGCCAGCCAGATCGGCTCGGCGCTGGAGGTCGGCCTGCTGTCCCTGGCGCTGGCGGATCGCATCAACGCCATGAAGGAGGAACGCACGCGCATCCTCCAGGAAACCAGCCGCAAGCTGGAACAACTGAACCTGGAACTGGCCAGCAGCAACCGCCTCAAGGACGAATTCCTCGCCACCGTCACCCACGAGCTGCGCACGCCGATGAGCGGCGTCATCGGTTCGCTGGAACTGATGCAGACGGTGCCGATGGATATCGAGCTGACCCAGTACCACAAGACCGCCAGCGGTTCGGCGCGGGACATGATGCGCATGGTCAACGACATCCTCGCGCTGATCGAGCTGCAGGCCGGCAAGCTCTACCCGCGCCGCGAGCCGTTCAGCCTGCGCGGGCTGTGCGACGGGCTGCGCGCGCAGTACGCGCCGCGCGCCGAGGAACGCGGGCTGCGCTTCGTCCTGCAACTGGATGAGAGCCTGCCCGACACCCTCGAAGGCGACGCCGGCAAGCTGGCCCAGGCGCTGGGCTACCTGATCGACAACGCCATCAAGTTCACCCACCAGGGTGGCGTGCACCTGCGCGTGGGGGGAACGACGAATGCCGAAGGGCTGGCGCTGCGCGTCGAGGTGCAGGACAGCGGCATCGGCTTCTCGACGCCGTCGGACGGTGCGCTGTATCAGCGCTTCTTCCAGCTCGACGGCTCACTCACCCGCGAGTACGGCGGCCTCGGCATTGGCCTGGCGCTGTGCCGCAAGCTGGTGGCGCTGCTGGGTGGCACCCTGAGCCACGAGTCCGTGCCGGGGCAGGGCAGCCGCTTCGCGCTGGAACTGCAGGTCGGCCAGCCGGCCCAGAGCATTGCCCCGCCGCCGCGCCGCGCCGGTGGCCAGGCGCTGCGCAGCCCGGACCAGTGCACCGTGCTGGTGGTGGAAGACAACGCCATCAACCAGCTGGTGATCCGCGGCATGCTGCTCAAGCTCGGCTACCGCGTGCGCACCGCCGACAACGGCGCCGAAGCCATCGAGCTGCTGCGCCGGGAGACCATCGACACCGTGCTGCTGGACTGCCAGATGCCGGTGATGGACGGCTTCGCCACCTGCCGCGCGATCCGCACCCTGCCGGGCTGTACGGACCTGCCCGTATTGGCCATCACCGCCCATAGCCACAGCGGCGACCGCGAGCGCTGCCTGGCCGCCGGGATGAGCGACTACATGGCCAAGCCGGTGAAGTTCGAGGAGCTGCAGACGCTGCTGCACGACTGGCTGCTGTGCCAGCCGGCGTTGCCGAGCCAGGCCTGACCGGAAACGCGCCAGGCCGCCTGCATGTGCCGCGGAATCCATGCCGTTCTGTTCGCGAGCAAGCTCGCTCCTACGAAGAGCGCGCCGGAGCAGACCTGTAGGAGCGAGCTTGCTCGCGAACAGGTCTTAGGGCCGGCAGGCGGCAGCGGCTTACCCCTGTAGGAGCGGGCCATGCCCGCGATCGCGCGCATGGCGCGCTCCCACAGTGTTGCACCACGCCTGCCGAGTCGCAGGAGTGGACTCTGTCCGCGCTTGGCCACGCTGCGCGCTGGACACCATCACCGGCGAAGTTCGCTCCTACGGCTGTGAGCCCATGAAAAACGCCGCGGTACCTTGCGGTAGCGCG
Organism: Pseudomonas sp. NY15437; assembly: GCF_048068435.1. Taxonomy (NCBI): domain Bacteria; kingdom Pseudomonadati; phylum Pseudomonadota; class Gammaproteobacteria; order Pseudomonadales; family Pseudomonadaceae; genus Pseudomonas; species Pseudomonas sp. NY15437. The sequence goes on along the minus strand of NZ_JBLUQC010000012.1, from coordinate 64,693 downwards.
GCGTTTCTCTGAGCGGGCTGTCAGTCTCAGTCGACCTTGACCACCCAGCCTTCCGGGCCTTCCACATCGCCCTTCTGGATGCCGGTCAGCTCTTCGTACAGGCGACGGGTCACGGGGCCGACGTCTTCGCGGCTGAAGAACACGTGCAGGTTGTCCTTGTACTGGATGCCGCCGATCGGCGTGATCACCGCCGCGGTGCCGCAGGCGCCGGCCTCCTTGAAGCGGGCCAGGTCGTCGATCTGCACGTCGCCTTCGATCACCTTCAGGCCCAGGCGCTGCTCGGCCAGTTGCATCAGCGACAGGCGGGTGATGCCCGGCAGCACGGAACTGGAGCGCGGGGTGACGAACTCGTTGTCGTGCGTGATGGCGAAGAAGTTGGCCGAGCCCACTTCCTCGATGCGGCTGTGGGTGGCCGGGTCGAGGTAGATGCAGTCGGCGAAGCCGTCTTTCTTGGCCTGGGCGCCCGGCATCAGGCTGGCGGCGTAGTTGCCGCCGACCTTGGCGGCGCCGGTGCCGTTGGGCGCGGCGCGGTCGTAGGTGGAAATCACGAAGTCATGGGGCTTCATGCCGCCCTTGAAGTAGGCGCCGACCGGGATGCAGAACACCGAGAAGATGAACTCCGGGGCCGGGCGCACGCCGATGTTGTCGCCGACGCCGATCACGAACGGGCGCAGGTACAGCGCGCCGCCGGAGCCGTACGGCGGAATGAAGCGCTCGTTGGCGCGCACGACCTGCTTGCAGGCATCGATGAACTGCTGTTCGGACACCTGCGGCATCAGCACGCGGGCGCAGCTGCGGGCCATGCGCGCGGCGTTCTGGTCCGGGCGGAACAGGTTGATCGAGCCGTCCTTGCAGCGGTAGGCCTTCAGGCCTTCGAAGCACTGCTGGCCGTAGTGCAGGGCCGAGGAGCCCTCACTGATGTGCAGGGTGTTGTCTTCGGTCAGCTTGCCGTCGTCCCACAGACCATCGCGCCAGTGGGAGATGTAACGGAAGTCGGTCTTGATGTAATCGAATCCGAGCGTGCCCCAATCGATGTCTTTCTGTTCCATGGTTGCCTCAATTCAATGGGATTACCTGCGGTTGCCGCGCGCCGAGCAAGGCAGGCGAGCATCCGGGCAGAGGGTTTGGCGGGCTCTGGCGGCGGGCTGCCCGAATCGACTAGCGATTGGGTGGCGCGGCGGGAACGGCGTTCTCCGCGGGATGGTCACCGCCAGGACTCCATCAAGACTTGCCATGATACCGGCGATATTCGCGGCTGTGGGGCCTGCCTGCGAATATCGCTGCCATCAGTCGTCTGGAGAAACGAGCGACACGCGCCCGCGGGTGGTGCGCCGCGTTGTCCTGATTGGCCCTGCCGCTGGCGCTTTTGCCCCTTTTAGCCAAGGTCTGAAGCATGATTCACTGATTTTCATGCAGTGAATTCGGATTCAGACCATGGCCTACCGACATTCCCCGGCGCGGTTGCAGAAGGACGGCGAACTGCGCGAGCGCATCCTCAGGCTGGCGCTGGCACGGGTGGCCGACGGTGGTTTCGCCGCGCTGACCATGCAGAGCCTGGCCGACGACGCCGGCATCGCCACCGGCAGCCTTTACCGGCACTTCAGCGGCAAGGGCGAGCTGGCTGCCGAGGTCTTCGCCCGCGCCAGCCAGCGCGAGGTCGATACCCTCGGAGCGCTCCTGCAGGCGCCCGGCAGCCCCGCCGAGCGCCTGCGGCGCGGCCTGCACCAGTTCGCCGCGCGCGCCTGGGGCAGCCGCCGGCTGGCCTTTGCCCTGATTGCCGAACCGGTCGACCCGGAAGTGGACGAGCAGCGCCTGATCTACCGCGAAGCCTACGCCGCGCTGTTCGTCACCCTGCTGGAGCAGGGCATCGCCGCCGGCGAGTTCCAGCCCCAGCCGGTGCAACTCACCGCCGCCTGCCTGGTGGGCGCTATCGCCGAGGCCCTTGTTGGCCCGCTATCGCCGCCGGCCCGCGCCGCGCGGGATGCCGGGCAACCCAGCGCATCCCTGGAGGACGTCAGCGACGCCCTCGCCAGCTTCTGCCTGCGCGCCGTCGGGGCGCACACGTCTGCCACGCCTGTTACGGAGGGCCCGCCATGATCCCGCACCAGTACGCCGAAACCCACGAAGTGACCAACCAGGTACCGCCGCTGGACGGCGCCAACCTCTATCGCGTCGACGTCCCGTTGCAGGAATGGGTACGCCGCTACGGCGGCGGCTGGGCCGAGCAGAAGCTCGATGCCTATGGTGCGCTGGCCGGCGGGCCGCTGATGGCGGCGGGCTTCCTCGCCAACGAGAACAAGCCGGTGTTCAAGTCCCACGACCGCTTCGGCCACCGCGTCGACCTGGTGGAATTCCACCCGGCCTACCATGAGCTGATGCGCGCGGCCATCGAAGCCGGCCTCCCGTCCATGCCCTGGACCGACCCGCGCGCCGGCGCCCACGTCGCCCGCGCCGGGATGAGCTACCTGCACAGCCAGGCCGAGGCCGGCAGCGGCTGCCCGCTGACCATGACCTTCGCCAGTGTGCCGGCCCTGCGCCTGCAACCGGACCTCGCCGAGCAGTGGCTGCCGAAGATCCTCTCCACCGAATACGACCCGCGCAACCTGCCCATCGGGCAGAAGGCCGGCGCCACCATCGGCATGGCCATGACCGAGAAGCAGGGCGGCACCGATGTACGGGCCAACACCACCCGCGCCTACCCGGTGGGCATTCCGGGACCGGGACAGGCCTACGAACTGGTCGGCCACAAGTGGTTCTGCTCGGCGCCGATGTGCGACGCCTTCCTCACCCTGGCCTACACCGACAAGGGCCTGACCTGCTTCCTGCTGCCGCGCCACCGGCCGGACGGCAGTCGCAACGAGTTCTACATCCAGCGCCTGAAGAACAAGCTGGGCAACTGGTCCAACGCCTCCAGCGAGGTGGAATACCGCGGCGCGCTGGCCTGGATGGTCGGTGAAGAAGGCCGCGGCGTGCCCACCATCATCGAGATGGTCGCCATGACCCGCTTCGACTGCATGGTCGGCTCCAGCTCGCTGATGCGCCAGGCACTGACCCAGGCCGCGCACCACTGCGCCTACCGCCAGGTCGGCGGCCGCGTGCTGGCCGAGCAGCCGCTGATGCAGAACGTCCTGGCCGACCTCGCGCTGGAAAGCGAAGCCGCGCTGGCGCTGACGATGCGCATGGGCCGCGCGCTGGATCACCTGCACGATGAGCAGGAGGACAAGTTCGCCCGCCTGGTCACCGCCGTGGGCAAGTACTGGATCTGCAAACGCGCCCCCGCGATGATCAACGAAGCCGCCGAATGCCTGGGTGGCGCTGGCTACGTCGAGGACACCATTCTCCCACGCCTGTACCGCGAGGCGCCGGTGAACTCCACCTGGGAAGGCTCGGGCAACGTCCAGTGCCTGGACGTGTTGCGCGCGCTGTCGAAGGAGCCGGGCGTGCTCGACGCGCTGTTCACCGAACTGGGCGACGGCCACGGGGACGCGCGCCTGGCCTCGTTCATCGGCAACCTCAAGGCCTCCTTCGCCGACACCCAGGACATCCAGTACCGCGCCCGCCAGCTCACCGAGAACGTCGCCATCGCCCTGCAGGCCAAGCTGCTGCTGGAGGCGGGCAACTCAGTGGTCTCCGACGCCTTCATCGCCAGCCGCCTGGACGACGGCGGCCGCGTCTACGGCACCCTGCCGCGCGGGGTGGATGTGGAAGCGCTGGTGGCGCGGGCGACGCCGCATCTGGCGTGAGGTGGGAGAGCGGGGCGATGTTGCCCCGCTTTCAGCTGAGCAGGCGTTTGCTCAGCAATTGCTGGAAATCGCGCCGCCCATCGATGACCAGATGGACATGGACGGTCTTGTCGCTGATCCGGTAGATGACACGGTATGGCTTGAAGAAGACCTGGCGGTACTCCTGGATGCCCAGCTTCATCAATTCCCGCAGGTGACCGCCGCGCTGGGGTTGTTGGACCAGTTCGGCAATGGTTCGCAGCAATTGGTCGAGCACGTAGTCGGCGTTCTCGCGGCAGTCGAAATCGGCGATGTAGTCATAGATCCCTTCCAGGTCCCGCTCTGCGCCGCGCGTGATCAGAACCTCATAGGTCACGTCGCTCACGGTTGCAGGCGACGCTTGCGCAAGCGCTCCGTGACATCACCTAGCGTGCTGGTCTGGCCAGTGGCAATTTCCTGATTACCCAACGCGAGAATTTTCAGGAGCGCCAGCGTTTCCTGGGTTTCCTCATAGGACCGCACGTCCTGAATCACCGCTTTGGCTTCGCCATTCTGGGTGATGATCAGGGGCTCCTGTTGTTCGGCCAGTTGCTTGAGCACTTCGGCGGCGTTGGATTTCAGGTAGCTGATGGGTTTGACCTGGCTGGAATAGCGCACGATGACCACCTGTGGTGAGGATCGAATAAAGACTTTATAAAGTCCGATTTGCCTATGGTGTCGCTGGTCAGGCTGAAGATCAAGGGCGAAATCTGTCATCCCTTTCCGCGCCGGAAGCAGGCAAGATGGAGCTGATCGTTCAGACAGGATGCCCACCATGAGTCTTACGACTGGCGACGAGTTCTTCGTCGCGCAGACGGCCGAGGAGGCCGTCGATCAACTGGCCTTGCTTCACGAGCGCGCCACCGGCGCCCTGAACCAGGCGCTCAAGCGATACCTCAAGGACCGCGAAGTCCCCGACGCGCAGCAGCGCGAACAATTCCGCTACCCGCTGCTGCGGGTGACCTACCTGTGCCAGGGCGAAGTGCCCTCCACGACCCGCGCCTACGCCAAGGTCCAGGTGCCCGGCACCTACGCGGTGACCATCACCCAGCCCAAGGCCTTCCGCAAATACCTGCTGGAGCAGCTGCGACCGCTGATGGAAGACTTCACTGTGCGGGTGGAGGTCGGCGTCAGCCAGCAGAACATTCCCTACCCCTACGTGGTGGAAGGCGGCGACGAGCTGGGCGGCTCTGGCGTGACCGCCGCCGAGCTGGCGCGGGTGTTCCCCAGCACCGATCTGTCGGCGACCTCCGACGGCGTGGCGGACGGCCTGTACGAATGGGAGAACGCCGACCCGATGCCGCTGGCGCTGTTCGACGCCGCGCGGACCGACTTCTCCCTGCGCCGCATGGTGCATTACACCGGCAGCGACTGGCGCCATGTGCAGCCGTGGATCCTGCTGACCAACTACCACCGCTACGTCGACCAGTTCATCCACCTGGGCCTGGAGCGCCTGCGCGATGACCCGCGCTTCGTGCGCATGGTGCTGCCGGGCAACGTGATCATCGAACGCGGCACGGACGAAGGCGAGGCCAACGCCATCGTCGCCAGCGTCGAGTGGCACCGCTTCCAGATGCCGGCCTATCACCTGATCGCCGAAGACGGCGACGGCGTGACCCTGGTGAACATCGGCGTCGGCCCGTCCAATGCGAAGAACATCACCGACCACCTGGCCGTGCTGCGCCCGCACTGCTGGCTGATGGTCGGCCACTGCGGCGGCCTGCGCCAGTCCCAGACCATCGGCGACTACGTGCTGGCCCACGCCTACATGCGCCGCGATGGCATCCTCGACCGCGTGCTGCCGCCGCACATCCCGATTCCGGCGCTGGCCGAAGTGCAACTGGCGCTGCAGGAGGCCGCCGCGCTGGTGACCGGCGAACGCGGCGACCAGCTCAAGCGCCGCTTGCGCACCGGCACCGTGCTCACCTACGACGACCGCAACTGGGAGCTGCACTGGGCCCAGGAGCGCCCGTTGATCAACCTGGCGCGGGCGATTGCGGTGGACATGGAAAGCGGCACCATCGCCGCCCAGGGCTACCGCCTGCGGGTGCCCTACGGCACGCTGCTGTGCGTGTCGGACAAGCCGCTGCACAGCGAGATCAAGCTGCCCGGCGCCGCGACGGCCTTTTACCAGCGCGCGGTGAGCCAGCATCTGTCCATTGGCATCGCGGCCGTGGACCTGCTGCGCACCCAGCTCAACTCGTTGCACTCGCGCAAGCTGCGCAGCTTCGACGAGCCGCCGTTCCGCTGATCTGCGGCAGCACACGGGGTGGCCTCCGGAGCGATGGTGGTCGCCTCAGCTGCATCAAGGACGCAGCGCAGGACGTCACGCGCCAGCGTTATCCGCCGTGCAGGTCGCGGCGGATAACCCGTTTCAGGTTGTGCGCCCTGCGGTGCGGAAAAGAGCCGATGGAGAGCGTTGCCGATGACCGATCCTCGCAAGACCCCGGCGGGCCGCGTGCTCGCCCTGCTGGACCTGACGTCGCTGAACCCCGGCGATGACCTGCAAAGCACCGTGGACCTCTGCCGCCGGGCCTTGACGCCCTACGGCGAAGTGGCGGCGGTGTGCGTGTCGCCCAAGCTGGTGCATGTGGCCCGGCGCACGCTCAATACCCTGGGCGGGCGCGGTGTGCGGGTTGCCAGTGTGTGCAACTTCCCCGCCGGCGATGCGCCGCTGGCCGAGGTGGTGGAGGAGGTGCGCAAGACCCTCGCCGAGGGCGCCGACGAGATCGACCTGGTGTACCCCTGGCGCGCGCTCAGGGCCGGCCGTGCGACCGGCGCGGTGGACTTGATCCGCACCTGCAAGACGCTGTGCGGGCCGTATCACCGGCTCAAGGTGATCCTCGAAGCCGGCGAGCTGGCCGCCCCCGAACTGATCCGCACGGCCTGCCGCGAAGCCATCGCCGGCGGCGCCGACTTTCTCAAGACCAGCACCGGCAAGGCGACGCTGAATGCCACGCCGGAGGCCGTGAAGGTCATGCTCGAATGCCTTGCGGAGGCGGGCGGCAAGGTCGGCCTGAAAGTCTCCGGCGGCCTGCGCACGCTGGCCGACGCGCAGGTCTATGTGACGCTGGTGGAAGAGCGCTTCGGCGCGGGCTGGATCCAGCCGGAACACCTGCGTTTCGGGGCGTCCGCACTGCTCGACGATCTGCTGCGCGAGCTCAGCGGGCAGGCGCGGCCGGTCTCCACGCGGGACTATTGATCGGCCCGCGTTGACGCCGCTCCCCGCGGGCCTAGAATGCTCGCCTTTCGCGCCACGGGGAACCGTGGCGCGTCCCTCCGGTCGGACCTTCGCCGACCTCTTCCGCTGGTGATCCGATGCCGTTCCGCGCCCCCTCGCACCTCACCAACCCGCTGCGTCGCTTCGCCCGTCGCCTGGTGGAAAACGCCACGCCGGAAGTCGCCGCGCCGCTCCCGCTGCCCGATAGCATCGCTGGCGAACCCTGGTTCTCCGTGGGCAAGGCGGTGGAGGGCCTGGGCGGGGAACGGGTGGATGGCTGGTGCCTGGAGGAGTGGCCGGGGCTGGCCTTGCGCGCGCGCTTCAGCGCCTGCTGGCGCGACGGCCAGGGCCGCCTGTGGAACGTGCTGCCGGGTGGCGAGGCGATTGCCTTCCTGCCCGACCCGGCGCGCCGCTACGAAGGTGTGCCGCTGGCCGAGCAACTGCACGCCCTGGCGCGGGACGAGCTGCTGGAGGACTACCTGTGGCTCAGTCGCGAGCTGGGCAAGCCGCACCTGGACGACGAGCGTCGGGAGGTCCGCGAGTCCATGCGCCAGCGCCTGGAAAGCTGGCTGGAGCTGGGCGGCCGGGGCGACAAGCCGTGCCCGTGCCACAGCGGCAAGCGCTATCGCAATTGCTGCAGCCGACGGGTACGGGAGAACTGAGGCTGCTCGTCGTAGGAGCGAGCTTGCTCGCGATCTCTTGAAGCGCCGTCCGGAACTCCTGCGCGAGGGCCTCCCCTCTCCCTAACCCTCTCCCTGAAGGGAGAGGGGACTGTTTGGTGCAAGTTGGAGCCGAAGTGTCAGCCGGCACCGACAACTGCCTCTCCATTCGGAGCGGGGAGCGCAGTCAGGGGGGAGGCAGAGGGCAGGCAGTGGCGCGATATTTCAGGCAGGAGCGCAGTTTGTCCGCGATGTGCCACGGGCCGGCTCAGCGCTGCCGGCAATCTATCGCGGACGGAGTCCGCTCCTACGCCAGCCGGCAAGCGCTGGTGTTTCCTTGTAGGAGCGGGCCACGCCCGCGATCGCGCGCCTGGCGCGCTCCTACAGTGACGCATCCGGCATCGGGGGAACGAGCCACTGCTCACCCGGCTTCGGCGCGCGGAAGCGCTCCGGCGCCACGCCGCGTTGCTGCAGGGCCGCCGCCAGGTCGCTGACCGGCGTGAACTGGCCTTCGTCGCTGAGGCGGAAGGTGCCGAAGTGAATGGCCATGCTGCATTGCGAATCGAGGTGCTGGTGCGCCTGCACCGCGTCGTCCGGGTTCATATGGTGGTGGCGCATGAACCAGCGCGGCTCGTAGGCGCCGATGGGCAGGGCGGCGAAGCGCATGGGGCCGAAGCGCTCGTGCATCAGCCGGAATTCCTCGCCCAGCCCGGTATCGCCGGGGAACAGCAGCGGGCCGTCCGGCGACTCCAGCACGAAGCCCATCCATAGCGTGCGGTTGGTGTCGCGCCGCGACCGCGCCGACCAGTGTTGCGCCGGCACGCCGGTGAGCAGCAGGCCCTCGGGCATCGGCAGGCTCTGCCACCAGTCCAGCTCCGCCACGTCATGGAAGCCGCACGCGCGGATCAGTTCGCCGTTGCCCAGGCCGGTCACGACCCTGGCCGCCGGAAAACGCCGGGCCAGCTCGCGCAGGCTGTGGATATCCAGGTGGTCGTAGTGGTTGTGGCTGACCAGGATCAGGTTGATCGGCGGCAGCTCGTCCAGCGCCAGGCCCGGCGGATGCACGCGCTTGGGCCCGGCGAAGCTGAACGGGCTGGTGCGCTCGCACCACAGCGGGTCGGTGAGGATGTTCAGGCCGCGGTGCTGGATCAGCAGGGTGGCGTGGTTGATGTAGGTGACGCGCAGTTCGTCGCCTTCGACGCGCGCCGGGGTTTCCGGGCGGGTCTGCGGGCCGGGCTGGACGACCCACGCCGCCTGGCGGCCGCGCTCGCGCTGCCACTTGAGGAAGGCGCGCAAGCCGTGGTGCGGCTGGCGGTCGAGGTTGTGGAAGCGCTGCCCGTCGAAGTGCGCGCTGCGCGGGCCGCGATAGCGTGCGCCGAGACGGCCGCTGAGGTTCTGCAAGGTGATCAGCCAGGTGGGGTGGCTCATGGGCGTGCTCGTGCCTGCTATTGCAGTGGGGACTCGGCACAACCTAGCATGCCGGGAATTCGCCGTACGCCTACCTCGGTTACCAGTCTTTTCGCCATGCCCCGTGCTCCGCGCCCTGCCAATCGCCGTCCCGCCGCCCGTCCCGCGCCTCGCCGCGTGGCCAAGGCGCCGCCGGCGCAGCCCAAGCTGATCCTGCTGAACAAACCGTTCGACGTGCTGACGCAATTCAACGACAGCGAAGGCCGCGCGACGCTGAAGGATTTCGTCGATGTACCGGGCGTCTACCCCGCCGGGCGCCTGGACCGCGACAGCGAAGGCCTGTTGCTGCTGACCAATGACGGCCGCCTGCAGGCGCGCATCGCCGACCCCAGGCACAAGCTGCCGAAGACGTATTGGGTGCAGGTGGAGGGCGAGCCGAGCGACGAGCAGCTCGACCAGTTGCGCCAGGGCGTGCAGCTCAACGATGGCCCGACCCTGCCGGCCGAGGCGCGGCGCCTGGAAGAGCCGCAGCTGTGGGAGCGCGACCCGCCGGTGCGTTTCCGCAAGTCGGTGCCCACCGCCTGGCTGGAACTGGTGATCCGCGAGGGACGCAACCGCCAGGTGCGGCGGATGACGGCGGCGGTCGGCCTGCCCACCCTGCGCCTGGTGCGCGTGCGCATCGGGCCGTGGCAGCTGGAAGGGCTGCAGCCGGGACAGTGGCGGGAAGTCAGCCCCGAGCTGTGAGGCTCAGGGCGAGGCGCGCGTCAGAAGCCGCCTTCGAGGCCGGCGACGACCACGGACTTGATCAGGAAGCCAAGCACGCCCAGGCCCAGGGCGAAGAACAGCACCATGGTGCCCATGCGGCCGGCCTTGGACTTCTTGGCGAGGTCCCAGACGATGAAGGCCATGAACAGGATCAGGCCGGTCACCAGGCCATACATCATCCAGTCTTCGAAACTTTCGTTCATTGCAGCTCCTGCCCGGTGCGGAAGGTGTCCGAGGGACGCCGGGGCACGGTGGTGGTGAAGAAGGCGCGCATTATACGCATGCGGCGCTTTGGTGTTCAGAGCCGTTCATAAAATGATCAGTTCCTGCTGTGGGACGGGTGGAATGCCGGGCAATTCCCCACCCTGGCGCGGCTGGTGGGGAAATCTGCGGTATTGATTTGATTCTGCGGGAGGCGGGGTGCGGTGCTGTGTCGCAGGGGCGGCTTGTCCGGCGGACGGTGGGCGTGGCCCGTTCCGGCGAGGGAGTTCGGTGTGAAGCGGTTCGCGAGCAAGCTCGCTCCTACGAAAAGCGCTCCGGAGTTTGACTGGACTGTAGGAGCGAGCTTGCTCGCGAACAGTTCGTTGGGCGCATAAGGCGCCGGCGTTATCTGTCGTCGAGATATCGGCGGATAACCCGTTCCGGGGTATGCGTCCTACGCACGCTGCCGGCTTTGACGCTGTGCTTTGAGGTCTTCCAGGGAAATATCCGCACGCTCCGGAGTGCTCCTTTCAGGAGGCCGAAGGTGATCGGAGTTTCAGGGGTTGAGCGACATGGATGTCGCGGCGGGCCCCTGGAACTCCGAAGAACCGAGGGTACTTTTCGCGAAGCGAAAAGCCGGATGGCAGGGGCGAGACTTTTGCCTCCTTTGGGGCGTTTGCCAAAGGAGGTCGCCCGAGGGGGTGAAACACGGAGTCCGCGCGGACGCCGAAGCGGCGCATAACACCCAAGCCAAAAGCATCGCGGAGAAGCTCCGCTCCTACAAAAAAAACTCCCGGCTCAGACCCGCAGGTGATCCAGCGGCAGCTCGGTGCTCGCCAGCACGTTGCGCAGCACGAAGCTCGACCGCACGCTGGTGACGCCCTCGATGCGAGTCACGGTACCCAGCAGGAACTGCTGGTAATGGTCCATGTCCGGCACCATCACCTTGAGCTGGTAGTCCGCGTCCATGCCGGTCACCAGGCTGCACTCCAGCACCTCGGGGCATTTGCCGATGATCTGCTGGAAGTGCTCGAACCGCTCCGGCGTGTGGCGGTCCATGCCGATCAGCACGAAGGCGGTGAGGCTCAGGCCGAGCTTGCGGCTGTCCAGCAGGGCGACCTGGCGGACGATGTAGCCGTCGTCCTCGAGCTGCTTGACCCGCCGCGAGCAGGGCGAAGGCGACAGGCCGATGCGTTCGGCCAACTCCTGATTGGAGATGCGAGCATCGCGCTGCAGTTCGGCGAGAATTCGCAGATCGTAACGGTCCAGCTTGTCCATGAAATCCTCGTATTTCGAGTGAATTGCGCTTGTGGCGTAATTTTTAGTGAGTTATTGCTCAGGTTGTGCCTGTATGAGCAATCTTAGCAATCATTTCCCCGCTCTGTCGCCGTACTATTTCTTCCAGATTCACAGCCCGGACATAACGTCCCCCTGCGATCCGCCCAATCAGGCGCTTCGCGGCCCGCCGACCCTACAGGATCGCGCCGGCCACCGGGCTACGCACTGCCCAGAAGGCGGAGCGAGGTGAGCCGGCGCCAACAGCGACGAGCAGGACGAGATTCCGGAAGGGAGGCTGACGAGCCTCCCTTTTTTCTTGCCTGTGATTTACCCCGCCATCTTTACCCTGACTTTACCCAGCGCCCCGCAATGCCGGCTTTGCAGCGTGGTCTATGGCAATGTCACATCACTGTTTTCGGCCGTCGCCGAAGTGAGGATTCCATGAAGTCGGGTTTCGCGCGGTGCGCCTCGTTCGTTGTGCTTTCACTGGCCGTCGCGGTCCAGGCGCTGGCGGCCGATGGCCCCGATCCGCAAGGCCGCCCGCCGGCGAACGGTGGTGGCGGTCAGCCCCAGGGGCGCCCGCAGGGCAACAATGGCGGGCAGGAGCACGGTCGCCCGCAGGGCAATGCTGGCGGCCAGTGGCAGGGGCATCCGCAAGGCAACAACGGCGGGCAGTGGCAGGGCCGTCCGCAAGGTAGCAATGGCGGGCAATGGCAGGGTCGTCCGCAGGGAAACAACGGCGGCCAGGAGCATGATCGTCCGCAGGGCAACGCCAATGGGCAATGGCAAGGCCGTCCCCAGGGCAATGACGGCGGCCAATGGCAGGGTCGCCCGCCGGGCAGTACGTCTGGCCAGTGGCAGGGCGGCAATGCCGGGCAATGGCAGGGCCGCCAGCCGGGCAATGACCACGGCAGCCCCGGTTGGCAGGGCGGCGCGCGTCCCCCGTCGGCGGGCTGGCAGGGTCGCCCGCCGGCTTCCCACGGCAACTGGGGCCCCCATCCGTCCTACTGGCGGCCAGGCTATGTGGTGGACAGCATGCCGAGCGGGCACTACCGCGTGCCGTACCGCGGCAGCGACTACTACTTCAATGACGGCTACTGGTATCGCCCGTATGGCTCGCGCTACGTGGTGGTGACGCCGCCCTACGGCGTACGCGTGCGCTACCTGCCGTCCTATGCCGAGCAGGTGTGGATCGGCAGCATCGGCTATTTCCTGGCTGCCGGTACCTACTACCTGTGGCAGGCCAGCACCCAGGATTACCAGGTGGTGGAGCCGCCGCAGCAGGCGCCGGTCGCGGTGGCGCAGTCGGCCTACGACGTGATGGCCTACCCGATGTACAACCAGGGCCCGGACCAGCAGAACCGCGACCGCTACGAGTGCCACCGCTGGGCGGCCGACCAGAGCGGCTTCGACCCGGCGCTGGCGAGCTATGCGCCGCCGGCCTACGTCGCCGACAACTACCGCCGCGCGCTGGGCGCCTGCCTGAGCGGGCGCGGCTACAGCGTCAACTGATCGTTTCCTTGCCCACCACTTCCTGCGGGTCGGCGTGCACCAGCACCTCGGCCCGCGGGAATTCCTTGTGGATCGCCAGCACCGCCTCGTCGCACAGCTGATGCGCCTTCGACAAGGGCAGCTCGCCGGGCAGCTCCAGGTGCAGCTGGACGAACCAGTGGGTGCCGGAAATCCGCGTGCGCAGGTCGTGGGCGCCGAGCACGCCGGGCACCTCCTTCACCAGTTCGAGCATGCGCGTGCTGACGTCCGCCGGCAGTTCCTCGTCCATCAGCACGGCGACGGATTCGCGGGCGATCTGGAAGGAGCTCCAGAGGATGTACAGTGCGATGCCCAGACCGAACAGGGCGTCCATCTGCTGCCAGCCGAACTCTGCCAGCAGCAGGGCCACGAGGATGCTGCTGTTGAGCAGCATGTCCGAGCGGTAATGCAGGGAGTCGGCGCGGATGGCGTTGGAACCGGTGATCTTCACCACGTGGCCTTGCAGCACCAGCAGGCCGGCGGTGAGCACCAGCGACAGGATCATCACCCCGATACCCCAGCCGACCGCTTCTACGGGCGCCGGGTGTTGCAGGCGGTCGAAGGCCTGCGCGCCCACCAGCAGCGCACTGACCGCGATGAACAGCGCCTGCGCCAGCCCCGACAGGGATTCCGCCTTGCCGTGGCCGTAGCGGTGATCGTCGTCCGCGGGGCGGATGGCGTAATGCACCGCCAGCAGGTTGAGGAAGGAGGCGGCGCCGTCGAGCAGGGAGTCGGTGAGGCCGGCCAGCAGGCTGACCGAGCCGCTGAGCCACCAGGCGATGGCCTTGGCCACGATCAGGGTGGTGGCCACGCCGAGCGAGGCGAACGTCGCCAGCCTCATCAAGTGGGCGTGGCTGGCATATTTGAGCATCAGGTATCCAGGCGATCGGGCAGGAAGTAGATGTAGTCCAGCAGCGGCGCCTTCTGGCCCAGCGCGGTGAGCGCGGCGCTCATCTGCCCGCGGTGGTGGGTGCCGTGGTTGACCAGGTGCTGGACGATGTTCGCCAGGCTCTGGCGATGTTCCTGCCCGGCCATGTTGCGGTAGTCCAGCTGGGTGCCGAGGGTGGCGTCGCTCTGCTTGCTCAGCCACAGGCGCCAGGCACCGACGCCGTCATTGAGGAAGTCGGCGAGGCCGGCGCGATCCGGCGCGGCCTCGGTGTCGAGTCGTTCGAATTGCCAGGGCTCTCGCTGCACACGGGCGAACCATATGCGGTCGACCACCGCAAGGTGGTTGAGCGTGCCGTGCAGGCTGCCGAAGAACAGCCCGCGCGGTGCGCGGTAGGCCTCTTCATCCAGGGGCGCGACGGCCTCCAGGATGCGCGCATAGGCCCACTGGTGGTACGCCAGGAGTTGCTGAAGGTGTGAAGCGAGAGCGCCGTGCATGTCAGGCCTCCGGGCGCAGGCCCAGGCTGGCGAGTTGTTGGAGGCTGCCGCTGCGCTGGATCAGACGCGGGTCGTCCAGGGGCAGGCTGCGGCCGGTTTCACGCTCGAGGATCGCCTTGAGTTTAGCCTTGTCGACGCTGCCGTCTTCACTCACCGCATCCTTGAGTTTTTCCGGGGCGACCGAGTATTTCGCGTCGGGCAGGTAGATCGCGCCGGTGGCGAAGTCTACGCCGAAGGCGATCAGCCCCGGGATGATGTAGAACAACAGACCGATGGCGTCGAAGGCCACGATGGCCGGGTCGACGCGGCCGTCGATCTGGCCGCGGCGGTCGGGGTAGAACAGGGTGCCGCAAGCCGTCAGCTGGCTGAACAGGGCGGCGCTCAGAACTGCACAGGAGACTCGGGTGGCAAGACGCATGAAATAACCTCCGGGAGGACGATGCGGATAACTATAACAACGAGTTCTGAACCGCTGCTGGCAGTTTCGCATTAGGCAGCGCGCTCGTTGCTCCTATGACCGTCCGGTTGGCATTGCGGTTCGCCCGCTATAATCGCCGCCCCCCGTGAAGACCGGGTGACCGCCATCGACATTCGAGTTCCAGGAGCCGGCATGAACGCCCTTCCCATCGACAGCGTCCTTCCCGCCCTGCGCCAGGCACTGGCTGCGCGCCACGAAGTGGTGCTGGAGGCGCCCCCCGGCGCCGGCAAGACCACCCGCGTGCCGCTGGCGCTGCTGGAGGAGCCGTGGCTGGCCGGGCAGACGATCCTGATGCTGGAGCCGCGCCGGCTCGCCGCCCGCGCCGCTGCCGAGCGGCTGGCGGCGGAGTTGGGCGAGAAGGTCGGCGAAACCGTCGGCTACCGCATCCGCCTCGACAGCCGGCTCGGCCCCGCGACGCGCATCGAAGTGGTCACCGAGGGCATTCTCGCCCGCCGCCTGCAGGACGACCCGGCGCTGGATGGCGTGGGCCTGGTGATCTTCGACGAGTTCCACGAGCGCAGCCTCGATGCCGACCTGGCGCTGGCGCTGACCCTCAACGGCCGCGCGCTGCTGCGCGACGAACCGCCGCTGAAGGTGCTGGTGATGTCGGCGACGCTGGAGGGCGAGCGGCTTTCCGCGCTGCTGGACGATGCGCCGGTGGTGCGCAGCGAGGGGCGCATGTTCCCGGTGGATATCCGCTGGGGCCGGCCCTGGCAGGCCGGCGAGTTCATCGAACCCCGCGTGGTGCAGGCAGTGCAGCAGGCGCTGGCCGACGAACCCGGCAGCCTGCTGGTATTCCTGCCCGGCCAGGCGGAGATTCGCCGGGTGGCCGAGCAACTGGGCGAGGCGCTGGCCGGCCGTTCGGACATTCTTGTGTGCCCGCTGCACGGCGAACTCGACCTCGACGCCCAGCGCGCCGCCATCGAACCCGCGCCGACGGGCACGCGCAAGGTGGTGCTGGCGACCAACATCGCCGAGACCAGCCTGACCATCGACGGCGTGCGCGTGGTGGTGGACGCGGGGCTGGCGCGGGTGCCGCGCTTCGACCCGGGCAGCGGCATGACGCGCCTGGAAACCCAGCGCATCTCCCGCGCCTCCGCCACCCAGCGCGCCGGCCGTGCCGGGCGCCTGGAGCCGGGCGCCTGCTACCGCCTGTGGTCGGAGGCGCAGCACGACCAGTTGCCGGCCTATGGTGCGGCGGAAATCCTCCAGGCCGACCTCGCCGGGCTGGCCCTGCAACTGGCGCGCTGGGGCGTCGCCCCGCAGGAGCTGGCGTGGCTCGACCTTCCGCCCGCTGCCGCGTATGCACAGGCCCAGGACCTGCTGGAACGCCTCGGCGCGTTGGCCTCCCGTGCTGGTGGCGGCAGCCTCACGCCCCACGGCCAGGCCATGGCCGAGGTGCCGGCGCACCCGCGCATCGCCCACCTGCTGCTGCGGGGTCATGCGCTGGGGCTGGGGCCGCTGGCCTGTGACCTGGCCGCCTTGCTCGGCGAGCGCGACATCCTGCGCGGCAACGACGCCGATCTGCATCACCGCATCGCCTTGCTGGCCGGTGAGCAGGGCGGCCCGCGGGCCAGTCGCGGCGCGGTACAGCGGGTGCGCCAGCTGGCGCGGCAGTTCAAGGGCTACCTGCGCGGCCCGGCCCGCGAGCCGGTCGCCGACCCGGATCATCCGCGCTGGCTGGGCGGCCTGCTGGCCTTCGCCTACCCGGACCGCATCGCCCGCCAGCGACGCGCCGGCGGCGGTGAATACCGCCTGGCCAACGGCCGCGCCGCGCTGTTCGGCGAGCCGGACGCCCTGATGAAGGAAGCCTGGCTGGTGATCGCCGACCTGGGCAGCCGCCAGGGCCAGCGCGAGGAGCGCATCTACCTGGCGGCGGCGCTGGAGCCGACGCTGTTCGACAGCATCCTGGCCGAGCAGGTCAGCGTCCACGACGAGCTGGAATGGGATGAACGCGAGGGCGTGCTGCGTGCCGAGCGTCAGCGCAAGGTCGGCGAGCTGGTGCTGTCCACCGAGGCGCTGCCCAACCTCGACGCCGAGGCCCGCAGTCGTGCGCTGCTCGGGCTGGTGCGGCGCAAGGGCCTGGAGCTGCTGCCGTGGACGCCGGAGCTGCGCCAATGGCAGGCGCGCATCGCCTTGCTGCGCCGGTTGGAGAGCGAAAGCAAGGGCACCAGCGAGTGGCCGGACGTCAGTGACGCCGCGCTGCTGGCTTCGCTGGAGGATTGGCTGCTGCCCTACCTGGGCAAGGTGTCGCGGCTGTCGCACTTCGCCAACCTGGAGTTGAGCGGGATTCTCCACGGGCTGCTCCCCTGGCCGCTGCCGCAACGCCTGGACGAGCTGGCGCCGCGCACGTTGCAGGTGCCCTCTGGCTCGAATATCCGCCTGGACTACAGCGAGTTTCCGCCGGTACTGGCCGTGCGCCTGCAGGAACTGTTCGGCCTGGCCGATACGCCGCGCATCGCCGGTGGGCGGGTGGCGGTGAAGCTGCACCTGCTGTCCCCGGCCCAGCGCCCGGTACAGGTGACCCAGGACCTGGCGAACTTCTGGCGCAGCACCTACGCCGAGGTGAAAAAGGACCTGAAGGGCCGCTACCCCAAGCACTACTGGCCGGACGACCCGCTGATCGCCGAGCCGACGGCGCGGGCGAAGCCGCGCAAGGGATAGTTTGGCGCGGGGAGGGGAGATCGTACCGGCGGAGGAAGTGGTGTTCCTCCTGTAGGAGCGGGCCATGCCCGCGATCGCGCGCATGGCGCGCTCCTACAGGTGGAGCCGGCCCTCAGTGGGAGAAACGGGTGGCGATTCTGTAAGAGCGATTCATCCGTGATGGTCGGGAGTGGCAGGTGGCCAATCGCGGACAGAGTCCGCTCCTACCCCTGGATCAGGCTCCGCACGGTTTCGAAGGGCGACCGCTTTTCGTAGGAGCGAGCTTGCTCGCTCCTACAGGGGGGGCGACCCGGCCCTGTCGCTCAGGGCAATTTCATCTCGTAGCCGGCCGCCTGCAGTTCGTCGTAGGCGTGGTCCAGCCGTGCGCGCAGGCCTTCGGCGTCGGGGGCGTGGCGGGAGACGATGAGCTTGGTCGGTACGCTGTACAGGTTGTCGAAGGCCAGCGGCGGCATGTTCAGCTCGCGGCGCGCCTGTTCCACCGGCGTCTGGTAGTCGATCAGGTAATCGCCGCGGCCGCGTTCGAGCATCTGCAGGGCGGCCGTGTGGGTGCTGGTGCGGTGCACTTCCAGCTTCAGCCGCGGGTCCTCGAGCATCTGCGTGATCGGCCGCCAGTAGCTGTAGCCGCTGATCAGGATCACCCGGCTGCCGGCCAGCCCCGCGGGCAGGGACGGGGAGGGGCGCGAGGCCAGGCGATAGAGGTTCAGCTCCACGTGGCCGAGTACGCGCTCGCATTCCAGTGTGCTGCCCGCCAGTTCGGGCTTGCCCGGCGCGCCGGCCCAGAGTTGCACGCTGCCGTCCTGCAGGCCGAGGTACAAACGGGCGCTGGGCAGCGGGCGGAAGTCCGCGCGGTAGCCGGCCTTGCGCAGGATCAGCCGGACCATCTCGGTGCCGCTGCCCTGGGCGGTGCCGTCCGCGGCGGTGTAGGTGTAGGGCGGGAATTCATAATACCCCACGCTCAGCGTCGGCAGCGGATGCGGTAGCCGGTCGGCCAGTGTGGGCCGGTCGACGGCGAGCGCGTTGAGGCAGAGCAGGGCGACGATCAATCCGATCAGGCGGCGAAAGTGCATGGAGAACCGGGGGCATGTTGTCGTTGTTATGCGGCGCCGGCCGAGCATGGGGCCGCCGCGCCGTGCTTGTCCAGCGTGGCCCGGCGGCGATGTGCCGCAGCGCTCAGTGGGGCAGCAGCAGGCGCGCGGACAGCGGCAGGTGGTTGGAGATGCGCAGCGTGTCATGACTGCGCACGCCGGCCTGCAGACGGTTGAGGCTGGGGCTGTGGAACAGGTAGTCGAGGGTGCGGTCGGGCTTGTGCACGCGCGGGTCGTTGGGGAAGTGGGTGTACCAGGTGGCCTGGTCGGCGCCGCTGGACTCCTCCACCGCCGGGATGACCGGGAAGCGCGCCGCCAGCAGGTTCAACTCGCTGTTGGCGCGGTACGGTGCGCGCAGCACCTCCGGCAGGTAGGGGTACTGGCCCAGCGGCAGCAGGCCGAGGTCGCCGCCCAGCAGCCAGGGGCGGCCGGACGCCTGCAGGGCGTTGAGGTGGGCTTCGAGCGCTTCCACCTGGCGCTGCGGGGTGTCATCGCCGTTGGGCCGTTCCAGGCGGGTATTGATCACGCTGAGCTGGCCGCCTCCGCGTATCGGCAAATCGCTCTGCAGCATCGCCGGCTGCGGGGCGAACAGGTGCAGCAGCGGGATGGAGGAGCGCTGCGGCAGTGCGATGCGCTCGCCACGGGTGATCTGGAAGCGGCTGAAGGTCACCAGCTTGCGCCCGGCGCTACCAAAGACGTGGGGGTTGGGATCGAAGCGTGCCTTCCAGTCGAAGGCGGCGGTGGAGCAGGGGTAGAGGTCGGTGAGGCGGTCGCCGATCAGCGCCTGCTGGTCCTGCTTGCCGGTGGCAGCGGCGCCGTCGTCCACCTCCTGCAGCAGCACGACGTCCGGCGCTTCGTCGCGGATCACCCGCACCACTTCGTCGAGGCTGTAGGCGATGTCCTCGGGGCTGGGGCTGTCGTCCGGGCCGGTGGTGTCCGGCAGGTCGTCCCAGAAGATGTAGCGTTTGCCGGCCAGGTACTGGACGTTCCAGGTCATCACCTTCAGCGCCTGCCCAGGCTGCAATTGCGGCGCCGGGCCACGGCACTGGGCGGTGACGGCCTCGCGCTCGGCGGGGTGCCAGGCCAGCAGCCAGGCGGCAGCGGTGACGGCGAGCAGCAGGACGATGAACAGCAGGAACAGGACGCGGCGGCGAAGCGAGAGGCTCATGGGTGACCAGGGGCTATGCTTGTTGGTCCAGAGGATAGTGGCTGCGACTTTGTATTTCACCTCCGTGTTTGTTGTGGGAATTATCCTGAAACCATGTGAGATGTAGTTCGCAAGACGTCGACATCACGCCCTGCGTGCCTCAGGAGACCGTCATGCCCCGCACTCCGTTCTCTCCGTCGACCTACCGCCACAAGGTGGTGCTGGTCAGCGGCGGTTGTTCCGGTATTGGTCGTGCCCTGGTGCTGCGCTTCGCCCGGGCCGGTGCCCATCCGGTGATCCTCGATCTGGACCAGGCGGCGCTGGACAGCCTGGTGCAGCACCTGCGCGAGCACCTGAATGTCGAGGCGCTGGGCCTGCGCTGCGACATCGCCGAGGCGGAGGCGGTGCAGCGCGCGGTGGCGCTGGCCATCGAGCGCTTCGGCGGCATCGACGTGCTGGTGAACAACGCCGGCATCACCCATCGCAGCCTGTTCATCGAGACCGAGCTGGCGGTTTTCCGGCGGGTGATGGCGGTGAACTTCTACGGCGCGCTGCATTGCACCCAGGCGGCGTTGCCCAGCCTGCTGGCGCGGCACGGGCAGATCGTCGTGCTCAGCTCGCTCACCGGTTTCGCCCCGCTGCTCTATCGCAGCGCGTACAACGCCAGCAAGCATGCGTTGCACGGCTTGTTCGACACGCTGCGCATGGAGCTGGACGGCACCGGCGTGGCCATCACCCTGGCGTGCCCGGGCTTCACCGCCACCGACCTGCGCAAGAATGCGCTGGTGGGCGATGGCTCGGTGATCCGCCAGCCGGCCGTGGTGCTGGGGGCGGAAGTGGCGTCGCCGCGGGACGTGGCGGAGGCGATCTACCAGGGCGCGCTGAAGCGTCGGCGCTTGCTGGTGCTGTCCAACGTCAACTG
The DNA here is from genome assembly GCF_048068435.1 of Pseudomonas sp. NY15437. Lineage (NCBI taxonomy): Bacteria > Pseudomonadati > Pseudomonadota > Gammaproteobacteria > Pseudomonadales > Pseudomonadaceae > Pseudomonas > Pseudomonas sp. NY15437. Next base: position 44,193 of record NZ_JBLUQC010000012.1, on the reverse strand, counting down.
GCGGGCGCGGATACTGGCGCGCTTCTTCCCGCGGCTGTTCGAGAAGCTGCTGGTGCCGAAGATGTCGGGGCTCAGGCCGGGGCACTGAGCCGGCCCGAGGTAAAACTCGGGACAATTGTAGGAGCAACTGTCTTTAACTGAACCTCCGTAGCGGCGATTTCCCTCTCCCTAACCCTCTCCCTGAAGGGAGAGGGGACTGGATCGGCGCCGGCTAAAACTGTGGCGTCAGCCGGCTCGGATGGCTCCCTCTCCCTTCAGGGAGAGGGCGGGGGAGAGGGCGCGCCCCGCTGCGATTTTTCAGGTGGTAGCGGGCCATGCCCGCGACCCGTGAGCGGCGCTCACGTCGCTCTTGCAGATCGCGGGCATGGCCCGCTCCTACAGGTCGAGGTTAGTGCGAGTGCGTATCGAACCCACCGCCGGCCAGCGCCATGTCCCAGAACGATGCCTCGATCTTGTGCCCGTCCAGGTCGCGGACGAAGCAGCCGTAGTAAGGCTCGCCATACTGCGGGCGCGGCCCCGGTGCGCCCTCGTCGGTCGCGCCGGCGGCAATCGCGGCGCGGTAGAAGGCGTCCACTTCCTCGCGGGAATTGGCCAGGAAGCCGATGTGCGTGCCATTGCCGACGTTGGCCGGGCGCCCGTCGATGGGCGTTTGCACCCAGAACTCGGGGAACAGGCGCCCATAGGCCACCGCGCCGGGGTGTTGCATGATCGGCTGGCAACCCAGGGTCGGCAGCACCGCGTCGTAGAACGCCTGGGCGCGCGGGAAGTCGTTGGTGCCGATGGAAATGTGCGACAGGCAGCTGGGCGGGAAGTCGTTCATGGCGAGTCTCCATACTCGAAATAGGAGACTCCAGCGTAGAACCCCGGCGCGGGTCGTGCCGGGGGATGTGTTGCGACGTGATGCCGCTCAGGCGGTCTGGCGCTCCAGCAGGATGAAGATGCGGTAGGCCGCCACCGTCAGCAGCAGCTGGAAGAACCCGCTCAGCGAATGCAGCGCGACGCTGAGCACCGGCGCATCCTGGCCGGCCTCGGTGATCCAGCCCTCGGCGATCCACACCGGGGCGAGAATCGCCAGGGAGGTCATCAGCAGCAGGAAGAAATGCCCGGTGGTCAGGGCGAAGCTCTCGCGCATCGCGTCGATGGGCGCGCGGCCGCGCTGCACCAGGAGGAATTCGGCGAAGGCCAGCTTGATCATCACGAAGATGCCCGGCAGCACCATTAGCGACAGGCCGAGCACGATCAGCAGCGAGGTGATCGCCGAGAGCAGGGCGAAGGCCGGCCACAGGCGCAGGGCGGCGCTCCACAGTTCGCGCACGCCGCGCTCCACGCCCTCGCCGGCGTCGATCATGAACAGGATCAGGCTGGCGGTGTAGATCGGGTAGAACACCAGGCCGGCAGCCATGCCCCAGGGGGCGAAGTTCTGCGAGCCGGCGGCGACGTTGATCTGCTGCTGCACCAGCGTCTCGATGACGATCCAGGGCAGGCACAGCGGCACCAGGGTGCCCAGATGACGGGAGAAGAAAAACCAGGTGTCGCGGAGGATGGAAAGGGGATTCATCAGTAACCCGATACTGTCCGAGGGCTTCGACTCTAACTTAAGCAAACCCTCAGCTGAAGGCGCCAGAATTCTGCGCGTGGAACTTGTTTTTTTCCGACTCGTTCCAATCTCAGTCAGCAATGATCCACCCGCAGCGATCCATCCGAGGCCTGTCATGAATTCCGAAGAGCAATCCCTGATCGATGGTCTGTTCACCCGCCTGCGCGACGCCGAGGCGCAGACCGCGCCGCGCGATGCCCAGGCCGAGGCGCAGATCAACAAGCACCTGGTGCAGCAGCCGGCCGCGCCATACTACATGGCCCAGGCGATGCTGATCCAGGAAGCGGCGATCAAGCGCCTGGACCAGCGCGTCAAGGAGCTGGAGGCGGAGCAGGCGCGGGCGCAGGAGCAGCGTCCCAGCAGCGGCGGCTTCCTCGCCGGGCTGTTCGGCGGCGGGCAGAGCCAGGAGCCGCGCCCGGCGCCAGCGCAGCAGCGCCCCGACGGCTGGGGCCAGACGCGCTTCTCGCAGCCTGGCGGCGCGGCCTACGCCAACAACCCCGGCGCCAGCAACCCGAACGACTTCCGCCCGGCACAGGCGGCGCCTGCCGCGCCCCAGGGCGGCGGCTTCATGCGCGGGGCCCTGCAGACGGCCGCTGGCGTGGCCGGCGGGGTGATGGTGGCGGACCTGCTGACCAGCATGTTCCACCACAGCCAGCCGCAGGAGATCGTCGAGGTAATCCAGGAGCAGCCGCTGCAACCGGAGCCGTCGAGCTTCGATGACGGGCACGGCGATGACTCCCTGGGCGGCGATCGCTACGCCGACAATGGCTTTGCCGATACGAGTTACGACGACAGCAACAGCTTCGGCGACGATTCGAGCTTCTTCGGCGACGACGACAGCGACCTGTTCAGCTGAGCCCGGCATCAGGTCATCCCGTCCGCCGGGGCTGGCGGGGGCTGCGCGCTGTGCCGATAATGCGCCCCCGCTGTTCGTGTCCCGGAGTATTCGTTGAAGACCATCGCCCTGTTCGCCGACGTGCAGAACCTCTACTACACCGTGCGTCAGGCCTACGGCTGCCACTTCAACTATGCCGCCCTGTGGGCCGAGCTGAGCGCCCAGGGCACGATCGTCCAGGCCTATGCCTACGCCATCGACCGGGGCGACGCGAAGCAGCAGCAGTTCCAGCAGATCCTGCGCAAGCTGGGCTTCACCGTGAAGCTCAAGCCCTACATCCAGCGCGCCGACGGTTCGGCCAAGGGTGACTGGGACGTCGGCATCACCATCGACATCCTCGATGCCGCGCCCCAGGTGGACGAGATCGTCCTGGCCTCCGGCGATGGCGATTTCGACCTGCTGCTCGACCGCGTCCGCGCCGGCGGCACCGATGCCACCGCCTACGGCGTGCCGGGCCTCACCGCCCAGGCGCTGATCCGCGCGGCCAGCCGCTACGTGCCCATCGAAGGCGCGCTGCTGCTGCGTTCCTGACCCTTGCGGCTACAATGCCGCCCATTCCGATCCGTTTTCGCGAGCGCTCCATGACTTTCGCCACCCTTGGCCTGATCGATCCCCTCCTGCGCGCCCTCGACGGGCTTGGCTACCAGAACCCGACGGCGGTCCAGGCCCAGGCCATCCCGGCGGTGCTCAAGGGCCGCGACCTGCTCGCCGCTGCCCAGACCGGCACCGGCAAGACCGCCGGCTTCGCCCTGCCGCTGCTGCAGCGGCTGCTGCAGGAAGGCCCGCAGGTGGCCGCCAACTCCATCCGCGCGCTGGTGCTGGTGCCGACCCGCGAGCTGGCCGAGCAGGTGCACGAGAGCTTTCGCGCCTACGGCCAGCACGTGCCGCTGCGCACTGCCGTGGCGTACGGCGGGGTCAGCATCAACCCGCAGATGATGAAGCTGCGCAAGGGCGTCGACGTGCTGGTGGCCACCCCGGGCCGCCTGCTCGACCTGTATCGGCAGAACGCGCTGAAGTTCACCCAGCTGCAGGTCCTGGTGCTGGACGAGGCCGACCGCATGCTCGACCTGGGCTTTGCCCGCGAGCTGGACGAGGTCTTCGCGGCGCTGCCCAAACGCCGGCAGACGCTGCTGTTCTCCGCGACCTTCTCCGACGCCATCCGCCAGATGGCCCGCGGCCTGCTGCGCGACCCGCTGACCATCGACGTCGCGCCGCGCAACACGGCGGCGAAATCGGTGAAGCAGCACCTAGTGACCGTGGACAAGAAGCGCAAGGCCGAACTCTTCCTGCACCTGCTGCGCGAGCAGGGCTGGGGCCAGGCGCTGGTGTTCGCCAAGACCCGCAAGGGCGTCGATGAACTGGTCGGGCTGCTGCAGCACGAAGGCATCCGCGCCGACTCGATCCACGGCGACAAGCCGCAGCCCGCGCGCCTGCGCGCCCTGGCGCGGTTCAAGGCCGGCGAGGTGGACTTCCTCGTCGCCACCGACGTCGCCGCGCGCGGCCTGGACATCGAGGAGATGCCCCTGGTCGTCAACTTCGACCTGCCCATCGTTCCCGAGGACTACGTGCACCGCATCGGCCGCACCGGCCGTGCCGGCGCCAGCGGCCAGGCGATCTCGCTGGTCTGCGCCGACGAGGTGCAGCAACTGGCGGCCATCGAGACGCTGATCGGCCAGACCCTGCAGCGCAAGGAAGAAGACGGTTTCGAGGCGGAGCACCGGGTGCCTGCCACCACGGCCGGTGGCCAGGTGCTGAAGAAGCCGAAGAAGCCCAAGCAACCCAAGGTGCCGGAAGGCAAGCCGGGCAAGGTGCACCTCGGCTCGCTGCTGGACGACACGCCGCAGGTCAAGGCGGTGCGCAAGGCGCCGGGCTTTGGCCTGGGCGGCAAACCGATGGGTGGCAAGCCTGCGGGCAAGCCAGCCGGTAAGCCGGGCGGCAAGGGCGGCCGGCGCCCCTGAGCCGTTAAGGCGCGCGCCTGCCTCATCGCGGTGCGCGCCGGAGGCTGAATCGGCGGCTGTCCCCAGGCGCGACGGGGTCTGGCGGGGTGTGGCGCAAAAGCTGCATTTCCGTGTGGAATCCCGAACGCCTATAGTGTGTCCATTGCGCACACAACAAGAACGACAGCCCATGCGCCACAAGGAACTCAAAGCCTGGACCGGCGGAGTCGCCCATCTGCTCCCGCTGGCCCCCGGTCGCCCGCGCCTGCTCGGCCTCAGCCAGTGGCTGCAGCAGATCTGCTCGGTGGATAACTTCGTGCTCTTCGTCTACGAGGGCAACCACCGCCCGCTGGACCTGTTCGACACCTTTCCGGCCGACATCCGCCATGTCTACGTGGAGGACTACCAGGTCGGTCCCTATCTGCTCGATCCCTTCTACCTCGCCTGCACCCGCCAACAGGCGCCGGGCTTGTGGCGCCTGCGGCAGTTCGCGCCGGACCACTTCTACCTGGGCGAGTACTACCAGACCTATTACCAGCAGACCGGCCTGACCGAGGAAATCGCCTTCTTCATCGACCTCGCCGATGGCGCCACCGCCGTGCTGTCGCTGATGCGCAAGACATCCAGCCCGGCCTTCAGTCGCGACGAGATGCAGTTGCTGGAGTGCGCCCGGCCAGTGGTCGAGCAGGTGGTGCGCGAGGCCTGGGAGCTGCGCCGCGGGCAACCGCGACCGGCGCAGGACCTGGACTACCAGATCCGCGAGGCCTTCGACCAGTTCGGTGCGCAGTTGCTCACGCCCCGCGAGCAGGAGATCGTCCAGCTGCTGCTGCGCGGCCACTCCAGCGCCTCGGTGGCCGAGCAATTGGACATCAGCCCCGGCACGGTGAAGATCCACCGCAAGAATCTCTACGCCAAGCTCGGCATCGGCAGCCAGTCGGAGTTGCTCGGCCTGTTCATCCGCGAACTGGCGGGGCGCGACGGCACGGGCGGAATGCGCGCAGCCGGCTGATGGCTGCGGGCTGTTCGTAGGAGCGAGCTTGCTCGCGAACCGCCCAACGCTGGAGCCGCCGGGGAATTCTGTTCGCGAGCAAGCTCGCTCCTACCATCACCCTCAGCTCCGGGTACCCATTGTAGGAGCGGGCCATGCCCGCGATCGCGCGCATGGCGCGCTCCTACAGGGGGCGCCGCCATCCCGGGCGTGAGTCACACGGCGTCTCGCATGCAGCCAGTCCGTCCCGGCTGAGGCATGGTTCGACCTGTAACGTCGGCTATTCGCAGGGGCGAGCTTGCTCGCGAACCGCCCAGCGCTGGAGTCGCCGGGGAATTCTGTTCGCGAGCAAGCTCGCTCCTACCATCCCCCTCAGCTCCGGGGCCCATTGTAGGAGCGGACTTTGTCCGCGATCGCGGGCATGGCCCGCTCCTACAGGGAGCGCCGTCATCGCGGGCGTGAGTCACACGACGTCCCGCATGCAGCCAGTCCGTCCCGGCTGATGCATGGTTTCGACCTGTAACGTCGGCTATTCGTAGGAGCGAGCTTGCTCGCGAACTGCCCAACGCCGGAGTCGCCGGGTAACGCTGTTCGCGAGCAAGCTCGCTCCTACAGTCCCCCGGCTCCGGCGCCCCGTGTAGGAGCGGACTTTGTCCGCGATCGCGGGCATGGCCCGCTCCTACAGGTCCGTGCTGCTGTCTTTTCCTTCTGCAAAGGCAGAGGGGCTCCCGATCATGTGGAACCCCAATCCCGGCATCTATCCCCCGAGGGATATATACACCCCGAAAGCCCCGTTGCTAGCGTAAGTCCCAACAAGAACAAAGCGGGAGCGCGCGGTGATGGAGAGCGGTCAGGACTTCGATATCGAATTCCGTAACGTGGTCAAGCGCTACGGCAGCGTGCCGGCGGTCAATGGGCTGAGTTTCAAGGTGAAGCGCGGCGCCTTCCATTCCTTCCTTGGCAGCTCCGGCTGCGGCAAGACCACCACCCTGCGGATGATCGCCGGCTTCGAGCAGCCCAGCGAAGGCGAGGTGCTGCTGGCCGGCCAGGCGGTGGCCGGGGTGCCGGCGCACCAGCGCCCGGTGAACATGGTGTTCCAGCATTACGCGCTGTTCCCGCACCTGAGCGTGGCCGAGAACATCGCCTACGGCCTGCGCTACCGCACGCCGCGTCCGGACCGCGCGCAGCAGCGCCGCATGGCCGACGAGGCGCTGGAGATGGTGCGCCTGTCCGGCTTCGGCACGCGCAAGCCCCACGAGCTTTCCGGCGGCCAGCAGCAGCGCGTGGCGCTGGCCCGCGCCTTGGTCAACAAGCCCACCGTGCTGCTGCTCGACGAGCCGCTGGCCGCGCTCGACCGCAAGCTGCGCAAGGAGATGCAGTCGGAACTGCTGCGCCTGCAGCGCGAGGTCGGCATCACCTTCGTGCTGGTCACCCACGACCAGGAAGAAGCGCTGTCGATGAGCGACAGCATCAGCATCATGAAGGACGGCCTGATCATCCAGACCGCCACCCCCGAAGCGCTCTACGAGACCCCGGCGAGCCGCTACGTGGCCGACTTCATCGGCGAATCCAACCTGTTCTCCGGCACCGTGCGCCGTCTCGACTCCGGCCGCGTGGTGCTGGGCACCCCGGCCGGGCTGGAACTGAGCAGCCCGCCGACGCCCACCGGCCCCGCGCTGGCGCCCCAGGCCGAGGGCTGCATCGCGGTGCGCCCCGAGCTGGTCGGCATCGCCGCCGCCGATACGGAGCTGCCGCGCGAGGTCCGCCTGAAGGGCCGCGTGGAAGACCGCATCTACCTGGGCAACCTCACCGAATACCGCGTGCGCACCGACGCCTTCGGCATCGTCTGCGTGCGCGTGCCGCGCCAGGCCGGCGGCACCGACCAGGGCTTCGAGCATGGCGCGCCGGTGCAGGTCGGCTGGAACCAGGCCAGCGGCCTGGCGATGGCGCTGTGAAAACGATCCAACCCTAACCAGAAAAATCAGCACACAGGCGGGGAGTGACGATGGACAAGAAGAGTTTCATCAAGACGATGCGCAGCTGGGAAAACGGCTCCATCACGCGGCGCGACTTTCTCGGCAAGACCGGTCTCGGGCTGGCGATGGCAGTGGTCGCCGCCAACACTCCCGGCCTGCTCAGCGGCAAGGCCTACGCGGCCGAAGGCAGCAACATCGGCGATCGTCTGGCCCTGGCCACCTGGCCGAACTACCACAGCCAGGAGAACTTCGACGCCTTCGCCAAGGCCACCGGCGCGCGGGTGCAGATGAACGTGTTCGGCTCCAACGAGGAGATGCTCGCCAAGCTGCAGGCTGGTGGCAGCGGCTGGGACGTCTTCGTGCCGACCAACTACACCATCAGCACCTACGTGCAGCTCGGCCTGATCGAACCGCTGGACCTCTCGCGCATCCCCAACTTCGACCCCAAGGCCTTCGAGGAGCGCTTCATGGCCCAGGGCACCGTGGACGGCAAGGTCTACGCGGTGCCGAAGAACTGGGGCACCACCGGCATCGTCTATGACGCCAGCCGCGTGAAGGGCAGCCCGGATTCCTGGAAGCAGTTCTGGGACCTGACCCTCACCAGCGCCTCGGGTCGCACCATCGTCCACGACTACCAGCTCACCGCCATCGGCAACGCCCTCAAGTACTATGGCTACAGCTTCAACTCGCTGGACCCGAAGGAGCTGGCCGAGGCCGAGAAGCTGCTGATCCAGGCCAAGCCGCACCTGTTTGCGATCAACTCCGACATCCAGCCCTCGCTGCGCAACGGCGACGCCTGGATGGCCATGGCCTGGACCGGCGACGCCTCCCAGCTGCACCGCGACAACCCGGACATGACCTTCGTGCTGGGCAAGGAAGGCGGCGAGATCTGGAGCGACTTCTTCGCCATTCCCAAGAGCGCCGAGCACCGCGATGCCGCCTATGCGTTCATCAACTATCTGCTCGACCCGCAGCACAACAAGCTGGAGGTGCTCTCCCACGGCTACCCGAGCGGGGACAAGCGCGTCGATGCGCTGCTCTCCAAGGAAATGCTCGACGACCCGATCATGTACCCGGCAGCCGAGCGCCTGTCGCCGCTGGAGTTCGGCGCCGCGGCGACCCTCACCAGCCCGGCGCGCGCCGAACTGATGGCGCGCTTCAAGGCCGCCTGATCGGGTCTTCGTGTAGGAGCGAGCTTGCTCGCGAACCCGTCCAGCTCCCGAGCTGCCGGGAAACTCATTCGCGAGCAAGCTCGCTCCTACAGGTCCGTGCCATCCCATGCGTAGGGAATCGAACATGAACATCGCTGTCAGCGCCCCGTTGCCGCAGACCCAGGCAACGCCGGCACCCTCGCGCGCGAAAAGCCTCGGCCGGCGCGTCACGCTTCTGCTGCTGTTGCCGTCCACCCTGTGGTTCCTGCTGCTGCTGTTGATGCCGCTGGTGATCATCCTGGTCTTCAGCGTCGGCGAGCGCAGCGCCGTCGGCGGCTACGGCGGCGGGCTGACGCTTGCGAACTACCTGAACCTCGGCTCCCGCGCCCAGGCCTTCTGGAACACCCTGACCCTCGCGCCGCTGGGCACCCTGGCGTGCCTGCTGGCGGCTTACCCGCTGGCCTACTTCCTCGCGGTGAAGGTGCGGCGCAACAAGTCGCTGCTGCTCACGCTGGTCATCGTGCCGTTCTGGACCAGCTTCCTGATCCGCACCTACGCCTGGATCTTCCTGCTCAGCGGCCGCGGCATCCCGGCGCTGCTGGAGACCTTCGGCATCGCCGACGTGCGCCTGATCAACACGCCCTACGCGGTGCTGATCGGCATCGTCTACGGCTACCTGCCGCTGATGGTGTTCCCCATCTACGTGACCCTGGAGAAGCTCGACAAACGCCTGCTGGAGGCTTCCGGCGACCTCGGCGCGAGCGCCTTCGAGACCTTCCGCCGGGTCACCCTGCCGCTGTCCGCCCCGGGGGTGATCACCGGCGTGATGCTGGTGTTCATCCTGCTCATGGGCGAGTTCCTGATCCCGGCGATCCTCGGCGGCGGCAAGGTGTTCTTCGTCGGCAACGCGCTGGTCGACCTGTTCCTGCAATCGCGCAACTGGGCGTTCGGCAGCGCGGTGGCGATGACCCTGGTGGCGATGATGCTGGCGATCATCGGCGTCTACCTGAAACTCGTGGCCCGCTACGGCGGCTCGCGCAACGACGGAGTGCTCTGACATGTGGCTGCGCAGTTACTCCACCTCGGTCTACCTGTTCCTCTACGCGCCCATCGCGCTGATCATGCTCTTCGCCTTCAACGCCGGGCGCAGCGGGCTGAGCTTCCAGTGCTGCTCGGTGCAATGGTTCGGCCGCGCCTTCGACAACCCGTTCATCATGGAGGCGCTGGGCAACAGCGCGCTGATCGCGTTGTCCTCGGCGCTGATCGCCACGCTGTTCGGCACCCTCGCGGTGTTCGGCCTGCAGCGGGTTGGCAAGCGCGTGCGCCTGCTGTTTGACGCGCTGACCTACTGCGCGATCATCGTGCCGGGGATCGTCATCGGCATCGCCACACTGATCGCCTTCATCACCCTGTTCGACGTGCTCAACCCGTTGCTGGCGCTGCTGGACATTGGCCTGCCGAAACTCAACATGGGCTTCGGCACCGTGGTGGCGGCGCATTCGCTGTTCACCATGGCGCTGGTGATGGTGATCGTCCGCACCCGCGTCGAGGCCATGGACAAGTCGCTGCTGGAGGCGTCCGCCGACCTCTACGCACCGCCCCTGGATACCTTCTGGCGCGTGACCCTGCCGCAAATCGCCCCGGCCATCCTCGCCGGCTTCCTGCTGGCGTTCACCTTCAGCTTCGACGATTTCATCATCGCCTTCTTCGTCGCCGGCTCCGAGACCACGCTGCCGATCTACATCTTCTCGTCGATCCGCCGGGGCATCACGCCGGAGATCAACGCCATCTCCACGGTGATCATCTGCGCCTCGCTGGCGCTGCTGTTCACCTCCCGCTACCTGCAGAACCGCCGCACCGGCGTTCAGGCCGCCTGAGGGCCGACTTCAAGGAGACTGAAGGATGCGCGACCAGCTCTACATCAACGGGCAGTGGGTCAGGCCGGACCTGGGCGGCCGCTTCACCAGCTTCGACCCGGCCACCGGCCAGCCCCTGCGCGAGGTGCCGGCGGCCACCGAGGAAGACGTCGACCATGCGGTGCGCGCGGCGCGCACCGCGTTCAATCGCGGCTGGGGGCAGAGCCGCGGCGCCGAGCGCGCCGAATGGCTGGTGGCGCTGGCCGGCGAACTGGAGCGCAACCAGGACGCCCTTGCCGAACTGGAAGTGCGTGACAACGGCAAGCCGCTGCCCGAGGCGCAGTGGGACGTGGCCGACGCCATCGGCTGCTTCCGCTATTACGCTGACCTGGCGCGGGAGCTGGACGAGCGCCAGGACCAGGTGCTGCCGCTGCCCGACGAGCGTTTCCGCTGCCGCATCCGCCAGGAGCCGGTGGGCGTGGCCGGGCAGATCATCCCCTGGAACTACCCGCTGCTAATGGCCGCGTGGAAGGTCGCGCCGGCCCTGGCGGCGGGCGCCACCTGTGTGCTCAAGCCCTCCGAGCTGACGCCGCTGAGTGCGCTGGAGCTGGCTGCCGCGGCGGACGCCATCGGCCTGCCCGCCGGCGTGCTCAACGTGCTGCCCGGCCTCGGTGCGGAGGCCGGCGGGCCGCTGAGCCAGCATCCGGGCGTGGACAAGCTGGCCTTCACCGGCAGCGTGCCGACCGGCTCGCGGATCATGTCGGCGGCGGCCCAGGACATCAAGAACGTCAGCCTGGAGCTGGGCGGCAAGTCGGCCTTCATCGTCTTCGACGACAGCGACGTGGAGGCGGCGGTGGAGTGGATCCTCTTCGGCATCTTCTGGAACCAGGGCCAGGTGTGCAGCGCCACCTCGCGCCTGCTGGTGCAGGAGGGCATCGCCCCGCGCCTGATCGAGCGGCTGGTGGAGGCGACCCGCGCCATCACCATCGGCAATGGCCTGGAGCCGGGCGTGCTGCTCGGGCCGCTGGTCAGCCAGGGGCAGCATGAGAAGGTGCTCGGCTTCGTCGAGCGTGGCCGGGCTGGCGGTGCGCGGCTGCTCACTGGCGGCAAGCGGCCGGCGGGGCGGGAGGAGGGCTGGTTCATCGAGCCGGCGATCTTCGACGAGCCCGCCGAGGACGCGCTGATCTGGCGCGAGGAGATCTTCGGCCCGGTGCTCTGCGTAAAGCGCTTCAAGACCGAGGCCGAGGCCCTGCGCCTGGCCAACGACAGCCGCTTCGGCCTGGCCGGCGCGGTGATGTCCGGCGACCCGCAGCGCGCCGCGCGGGTGGCCGATGGGCTGCGCGCGGGCATCGTCTGGGTCAACTGCTCGCAGCCGACCTTCACCCAGGCGCCCTGGGGCGGCATGAAGCACAGCGGCATCGGCCGCGAACTGGGCGTGTGGGGGCTGGAGAACTACCTGGAGGTGAAGCAGGTGACCGAGTACATCTCGGACCAGCCGTGGGGCTGGTACCTGAAATAAGCAATGCGGCCGTTAGGGTAGGAACGAGCGGCGTTTCAGGCCGCGCCGTGCCACCCCTGTTCGCGAGCAAGCTCGCTCCTACAGGTCAGGCCAGACTCGGATTTCGCGGACAAGGTCCGCCCCTGCGGGGCGGCGAGCTTGCGTTGTAGGAGCGGGCCATGCCCGCGACCGCGCGCCTGGCGCGCTCGACAGGTCGGCACCTGTATCTCCCGTGGTGTAGGAGCGGACTTCGTCCGCGATGGTTACCGGCCGGCTTCGCGGCCGGATCGCGGATGAATCCGCTCTTACACGAACCACCTGAGCGAGCGCCTCAATCGAGGTTATGCCCGATCCGCCAGAGCACACCGCTGGGGTCGTGCAGGGTGAAGTCGCGCATCTTCCATGGCTGGTCTTGCGGCGCGCCGAGGCGCACGCCGTAGCGCTCGGCCATTCCAGCCTCGCGCACCCGGGCGTACCAGGCGTCGGCGTCTTCCACCAGCAGGTGCAGCATCAGGTTCTCGGCGAATTCCTTGACGTAGTAGTTCTGCAGCAAAAAGGCGCAGTGCTCGCCATGACGGAAGTAGGCAAGCTCCTCGGACTGCCAGGGGCTGAGAAACCCCAGGTCCTTGTAGAACTGCTGGGAGAGCGCGAAATCGCGGGCGGGGACGAAGACTTTCAGTTCGATGCTGGCAGTGCTCATGGGCAACCTTCCTGGTTCGTGCGTGAGCAGGCATTCACGACGGCAAACGGCAGGCCGCCTCTGCCGGGCGGCTGGCCGCGAGTCTACCTCAGAGCTGGCGCTGCATGTAGCGACTGCCGGCGACGCCCGGCAGCGTCGAGCGGCGTTCCACCTGCACGCTGAAGCCCAGTCGTTCATACAGCGCCTGGGCCTTGGGGTTGGCCGTGGAGACATCCAGCGCCGCCATGGGCAGGCCGCTGCTGCGGCCAAGCTGCAGGAAGTGATCGATCAACTGGCTGCCCAGCCCCTCGCCGCGCAGCGTCGGCGCCACGCCCAGGTGCGCCAGGTACAGGGTCTTGCGCGGCGGCGGGCAGATGATCCGTTCCAGTTGCAGGCCGCGGCGCATCACGCCGACTGCCCCGAGCCCGAAGAAGCCAAGAATCTGCCGCGTGGCCGCCAGCAGGTAGCCCAGGTTCGCTTCGCCGCCGAAGACCGTGCCGGCCGCGACGACCTGGCCGTCGTGCTCGCCGACCCAGTGCTGGCGCCAGCCGAACTGGCCGCCACCCTGGAGAAAGGCGTAGCGCAGGAAGTCCTGGGCGCTGTTGCGGCCGGGGCGGGCGAAGGCGTAGTCGAAGGCGTCGGGGCCGGAGCTGTAGATCAGCGGGACGGCGGCATCGACATCGGCGGGGCGGGCACGGCGGAAGGTCAGCGGCATGCAGGCGACTCCTGGGTGGGAATCGGCAATCTAGCACCATGGTTCCATAAAAAGCAGTGGTCAGCGTTGCGCTTGCAGCCACTTCAGTGCGCCAAGCCCGGCGGCGCGACCGCTGGCGAAGCAGGCGGTGAGCAGGTAGCCGCCGGTGGGCGCTTCCCAGTCGAGCATTTCGCCGGCGCAGAACACCCCCGGCAGGGCCTTGAGCATCAGCTGGGCGTCCAGCGCCTCGAAGGTCACGCCGCCGGCGCTGCTGATGGCTTCGTCCAGTGGGCGGGTACGCACCACGGTCAGCGGCAACGCCTTGATCAGCTGGGCCAGACGCTGCGGGTCGGCATAGTCGGCGGCAGTGGATAACTCGCGGAGCAGCCCGGCGCGCACGCCGTCCAGCCCCAGGCGACCGCGCAGGTGGTTGGCCATGGATTTGGAGCCGCGCGGCTGGGCGAGGGCCTTGGCGACCTGCTCAAGGCTGCGGTTGGGCAGCAGGTCCAGGAGCACCGTGGCGCTGCCGGTCTGCTCGATGCGTTCGCGAATGGCGGCGGACAGCGCATAGACCAGGCTGCCTTCGATGCCGCCGGCGGTAACGACGAACTCGCCCTGGCGCGGCGTGCAGCCGGCCAGCGAGAGCGCCACCGGCTTGACCGGCGCGCCGGCGAACTTGTCGCGGAAGAACTCGCTCCAACCCGCCACCTCGAAGCCGCAGTTGGCCGGGCGCAGCGGCGAGACAGCCACCGCGCGTTCGGCCAGCAGCGGCACCCAGGCGCCGTCCGAGCCCAGGCGCTGCCAGCTGCCGCCGCCCAGGGCCAGCACGTTGGTGTCGGCGACGAGGCGGCGCTGGCCGTCCGGCCCGTCGATGAGCAGCGCGCCCTGGTCGTCCCAGCCCTGCCAGCGGTGGCGGGTGTGGATGACCACGCCGGCCTCGCGCAGGCGCTTGAGCCAGGCGCGCAGCAGCGGCGCCGCCTTCATGTCGGTGGGGAACACGCGGCCGGAGGTGCCGACGAAGGTCTGGATGCCCAGGCCGTGAATCCAGGCGCACAACGCCTGGTTGTCGAAGGCGTCGATCAGCGGCGCGAGGGTGTGCGCGCGCTGGCCGTAGCGCGCGAGGAACGGCGCGCGCGGCTCGGAATGGGTGATGTTCATCCCGCCCACGCCGGCCAGCAGGAACTTGCGCCCCACCGAGGGCATGGCATCGAACAGTTGCACCTGCACGCCGGCGCCGGCCAGTACGTCGGCCGCCATCAGGCCGGCGGGGCCGCCGCCGATGACGATGGCGGTGCGGGAGGCGAGCGGGCGGGAGTCGGTCATGCGAAAGGCCAGGCGAAGGAGTGCGGAAAGGGCGCAATTCTAGCGCAGCGGCGCCTGGCGCCGGTTGCTGATTTTCCGTCCCGGGTGCGGCGGGCGGGTTGCCGGGGACGACAGGCGCTCGCCCGCGGCTTATCCACAGGCCGTTCCAGCCCAGGGTGGACAACTTCGGGGTCGCCGCGATGGTTCGCCTCTGGCGCGCAGGCCACGTCTGAAGCCCTCGCCAGCCGGGGGATGCGATAATTCTTACAGCGGATCGAGATTCCGCCGATGTTGGTGCTTTTGTGAATCCATCAGCATGCGGGCCTCTTGCAACTCCGGTCCAACTGTCGATGAAAGTCCGTGATTACCTGCGCTCCCACGAGGCCCACCTTTGGGGGGAAGGCAGCGACACCCGTGTCCGGGTGAATGGCCTCGATATTGTCATTCGCAGCCTCCCCAGCGAGGAAATCCGCACGCTGCTCAACGAGGCAGTGGCCCACATGGTGGTGCGCCTGAACAAGAACCTCACCGGTTCGAAGGTGAAGTTCGAGCAGCGGGTGCTGGAGTTGCTGTCGATCCAGATCGCGCTGCACAACCTCTACGTGTTCACCAACTGGAGCCGCCTGCTGCCGCGCTACCTGCAGTACGCGGGGCCGCTGCGCGCCCAGGAACTGCTGCAGCACCACGTGCCGGAGCAGGTGACGCGCTTCTGCGAGAAGCACTACGCGGCGGACTACCGGTCCCGTGCCGCCGCGCTGCTGGGTTTCTCCGAGCACGAGATGATGCGTTGGGAACAGCAGCGCCTGCCGTCGCGCATGGATACCAACAACTCGCGCTACCGCGCCAACTGAAACTCCGCCGCCACCCGCGCGGCGCTGTGGTGGAGGATGCCATGGCGGCGCGCCAGGGCGAGGCGGTCCTTGTCGTAGCCGCCGCCGATCACGCCGACCACCGGAATGTCGCTGGCCAGGCAGCGGCGGATCACGTGCTCGTCACGCGCCGCCAGCCCCGCGTCGGTGAGTTGCAGGTAGCCCAGGGCGTCGTCCTTGTGCACGTCCACGCCGGCGTCGTAGAGCACGATGTCCGGCTGGTACAGCGGCAGCAGGTAGTCCAGCGCCTGCTGCACCACCTTCAGGTACTCCACATCGCCCAGGTGCAGCGGCAGGGGAATGTCCCAGTCGCTGTGCGCCTTGCGGGCGGGGAAGTTCTTCTCGCAATGCAGTGACACGGTCACCGCGTCCGGCACGTTCTCCAGGATGCGCGCGGTGCCGTCGCCCTGGTGCACGTCGCAGTCGAAGATCAGCACCCGATTGGCCTTGCCGCTTTCCAGCAGGTAGAGGCTGATCACCGCCAGGTCGTTGAAGATGCAGAAGCCCGAGGCATGGTCGTGGTGCGCGTGGTGCGTGCCGCCGGCGAGGTGGCAGGCCAGGCCGTGCCGCAGGGCCTGCTCCGCGGTCAGCAGCGAGCCGCCCACCGCGCGCACCGTGCGCCGTGCCAGGGCTTCGCTCCAGGGCAGGCCGAGGCGGCGCAGTTCCTCGCGGCTCATCTCGCCGCTGCAGTAGCGCTCGATGTAGTCGCGGTCGTGGGCCAGGGCGAGGATGTCCGTGGGGCAGAGTTCCGGGCGCAGCAGTTGCGCGTCCTCCACCAGGCCGCTGTCCACCAGGTGGTCGCGCAGCAGGCGGAACTTCTCCATGGGGAAACGGTGGTTGTCCGGGAAGGGCGGACTGTAGTCGTCGTGGTAGACCAGGGGCAGTGGCATGGGGTCAGGGTACGCCGAGGTCGTGCATGAACGAAAGGGCCGGCAGTGCGCCGGCCGTTCTCAGGGTAACCGCCGACTCAGCCGTCGTTGGACAGGGCGGCGTTGCGGCGCGCGCTGCGGCTGGTGGCCAGCGAGATGGACCACAGCACGAAGCCGCCGATGGCCAGCAGGCTGCCGACCCAGCCGGGCGAGGTCCAGCCATAGCCGGCCGCCAGGGCCAGGCCGCCGAGGTAGGGGCCCAGGGCGTTGGCGAAGTTGAATGCCGAGTGGTTGAGCGCTGCGGCCAGGCCCTGGGCGTCTTCGGCGACGTCCATCAGGCGGGTCTGCAGCACGGTGCCCAGGGCGCCGCCGAAGCCGATGAAGAACACGCAGAGGGAGATGGTCCAGATGTTCCCCGCGGTGAACGGGAAGATCGCCAGCACCACCGCGCTCCACACCAGCAGGCCGCCGGCGGTGGGCATCACGGCGCGGTCGGCGAGCACCGGGATGAACAGGTTGCCCAGGGTCATGCCGATGCCGAACACCGCCATCAC
The DNA here is from genome assembly GCF_048068435.1 of Pseudomonas sp. NY15437. Classification (NCBI taxonomy): domain Bacteria; kingdom Pseudomonadati; phylum Pseudomonadota; class Gammaproteobacteria; order Pseudomonadales; family Pseudomonadaceae; genus Pseudomonas; species Pseudomonas sp. NY15437. Next base: position 27,328 of record NZ_JBLUQC010000012.1, on the reverse strand, counting down.
CAGCGGCACGATGCTCGGCGAGACGTGGGTCACCGCGCCGAGGATGTCCGCGAGGTAGGTGTACACCGCGAACAGGCCGCCGAAGCCGATGGCGCCGATGCCCAGGGTCAGCCAGACCTGGCCGCGGGTGAGCGCACCCAGTTCGCGCAGCGGGCTGGAGTCCGGCTCGGCCGGCGAATGGGGCGCCAGCAGGCGCACGCAGACCATGGTCAGTACGCCCAGCGCTGCCACCAGGGCGAAGCTCCAGCGCCAGCCCACCGCCTGGCTCAGCCAGTTGGCCAGCGGCACGCCGATGATGGTGGCGACGGTGAGGCCGAGGAACATCCGCCCGACCGCCACGGTGCGCCGGTGCGGCGGCACGATGGACGCGGCGACCAGCGCGGCGATGCCGAAATACGCGCCGTGGGGCAGGCCGCTGATGAAGCGGAACAGCAGCATCCAGTGGTAGGTCGGCGCCAGGGCGCTGAGGCCGTTGCCCAGGGCGAACAGCGCCATCAGCAGCACCAGCAGGGTGCGCCTGGGCAGGCGTGCGCCGAGCACCGCCAGCAGCGGCGCACCGACCACCACGCCGAGGGCGTAGGCGCTGATCACATGGCCGGCGGTGGGGGCGTCGATGCCCAGCGCCGGGGCGAAGTAGGGCAGCAGGCTCATGGTGGCGAATTCGGTGGTGCCGATGGCGAAGCCGCCGACAGCCAAAGCGAAAAGCACCAGGGCCGTACTGCGGGGCAGTCCGGTGGTGGAGGTGGTCATGGAGGTTCCTTGGTCTTTTTTGAGTGCGCCCGGGCGGCGCGGCTGTCTGCGTGAGCACGGTCAAGGCAGTGACCGACAGCGAAGGTAGGCGAAAAATACCAGATGAAGGCGCTTCTGTGCTGAATCGATTGCGCCTCGTCTGACGGATTGCCTCCTACAGGCCCGTCGCCGGGTATCATGGTGACCTTTGAGGACCTACGAAGATTCCCATGGATTTTCCCAGCCTGACCACCGAGCGCCTGCTGCTGCGACCGTGGCGCCATGACGACCTGGCGCCCTTCGCCGCGCTCAATGCCGATGCCCGGGTGATGGAGCACTTCCCCGCCTGCCTGAGCCGCGAGGACAGCGACCTGCTGGCCGCGCGCATCCTCCAGCATTTCGACGAGCACGGCTTCGGCCAGTGGGTGGTCGAGCGCCGCGAGGACAACGCGTTCATCGGCGTGCTCGGGTTGGCCCGCGTGTCCTTCGACGCGCCGTTCACCCCGGCGGTGGAAATCGGCTGGCGCTTCAACGTCGCCTACTGGCGCCAGGGCTATGCGCTGGAGGCCGCCCGCGCGGCGCTGACCTTTGCCTTCGAGCAGTTGCAGCTGGAGGAGGTGGTGGCCTTCACCGTGCCGGCCAACCTGCCGTCCCAGGGGCTGATGCAGCGCCTGGGCATGCAGCGTGACGAGGCTGGCGACTTCGAGCATCCGCGCCTGCCGCAAGGTCATCCGCTGCGCCGCCACGTGCTCTACCGGATCCGCCGGCCATGACGCCGATCGAGGGCGTGCGCGCCTATCACGCGCTGAGCAGCCACCGCCCGGAGCGCTTCGCTCCCGGCCCCGGCCAGCTCGACTGGGCGACCCAGCCGGCCGCCTTTCGCCGTTATGCCGGGGCGCGCTGCATCGAGCTGCTGCACCGGCCGCAGGAGGAATCGCCGGGGTATGACGAGGTGTTCGCGGGTCCGCTCGGCGCGCCTGCGCCGCTGAGCCTCGCCAGCGTCTCGCAGCTGCTCTACGACAGCCTGGCGCTGTCGGCCTGGAAAGACGCCGGCGGCAGCCGCTGGGCGCTGCGAGTCAACCCTTCCAGCGGCAACCTGCACCCCACCGAGGCCTACCTGCTGCTGCCCGCCGGGGCTGTGGATAACGCAGCGCTGCTGGCGCACTACAGCGCGGACGAGCACGTGCTGGAGGTGCGCGCCGAGCTGCCCGCGCCGTTGGCCGAACAGCTCCGCGACGCACTGCCCGCCGGCGGCTTCCTGCTGGCGCTGGCCAGCATTCCCTGGCGCGAGGCCTGGAAGTACGGCGAGCGTGCCTACCGTTATTGCAACCACGACGCGGGCCACGCGCTGGCCTGCCTCGGCATCGCCGCGGCGATCCAGGGTTGGGAGGTGCGCCTGCTGCGGGGTGTGGCCGAAGCGCGACTGGATACGCTGATCGGTCTCGACCGGGAGGGCTTCAGCGAGCACGAGTTTGCCGACGCGCTGCTCTGGATCGGGCCGCCGCAGCCCACTGAAGTCCCCTTGCCCGACGCGCTGCTCAAGGGCCTCGCCGAGCTGCCGCTGGCCGGCACGCCCAATCGCCTGTCGCGGGACTATCGCCACTGGCCGGAGCTGGAACGTGTCCACTCGCTGTGCCGCGCGCCCGTGTTGCCGGCTCGTGACGGGTCGGCACCGAAAGCCGAGACGGCTGTGGATAACCCCGGCCTGCCGCTGCGCCCGATCCTCCATCGCCGGCGCAGCGCGCAATCCATGGATGGCCGCAGCGGCATTCACGCCGAGTTGCTCTATGCCTGGCTGCGCCGCCTGATGCCGCAGCACTCGCCGGTGCCCTTCGCCTGCACCGGCGAGCCGGCGCGCCTCGATCTGCTGCTGTTCGTCCACCGCGTCCAGGGCCTGGAGCCGGGTTTGTACTGGCTCGGCCGCAGCGGCCGCGAGGCGGGCGGGTTGCGCGAGGACTACCTGTGGCAGCGCGTGGCGGACAGCGGCGTGCCGCTCTACCGCCTGCTGGCTGGCGATGCGCGCGGGCTCTCGGCGTTCCTCTCCTGCGGGCAGGACATCGCCAGCGATGGCTGCGTGGCCTTCGCCATGCTCGCCGATCTCGACGCCGCGCTCGGCGAGGGCGCCTGGACCTATCCGCGCCTGTACTGGGAAGCCGGGCAGGTCGGCCAACTGCTCTACCTGGAAGCCGAAGCGGCGGGCCTGTCGGGCACCGGCATCGGCTGCTATTTCGACCCGGCACTGGACGAATTGCTCGGCGGCGGTCCGGACTGCCCGGTCAGCCTCTATCATTTCACCATCGGCCGCGCCGTGTGGGACGAACGCCTCAGCAGCCTTCCCGCCTATCCGTCGCCACGCCGACTCCCACTTCAGCAAGACCGCAATTGAGGAAACAACGCGCATGACCCAGATCCTGGACAACCTGGTGGCTCTGCTGAGCCTGGAACAGATCGAAGAGAACCTGTTCCGCGGCATGAGCCAGGACCTCGGGTTCCGCCAGCTGTACGGCGGGCAGGTGCTCGGCCAGGCGCTGTCGGCGGCCAGCCAGACGGTGGACCCGGAGCGCCACGTGCACTCGATGCACGGCTACTTCCTGCGCCCGGGTGACGCCAGCAAGCCTGTCGTCTACCAGGTCGACCGCGTGCGCGACGGCGGCACCTTCAGCACCCGCCGCGTCACCGCGATCCAGAAGGGCCAGCCGATCTTCGCCCTGAGCACCTCCTTCCAGACCGACGAGGAAGGCTTCGAGCACCAGATCGCCATGCCCGACGTGGTCGGCCCGGAAAACCTGCCCACCGACCTCGAACTGAAGAAGGCCGGCGCGGAGAAATTCCCCGAGCGCATCCGCGACAAGCTGCTCTACCCCAAGCCCATCGAGATTCGCCCGGTCACCCAGAACGACCCTTACGAACCCACCGTCGGCGAGCCGATCAAGTACCTCTGGCTGCGCGCCGACGGCAAGCTGCCGGACATCCCGGCGCTGCACAAGTACATCCTCGCCTACGCCTCGGACTTCGGCTTCCTCACCACCTCGCTGCTGCCCCACGGCCGCTCGGTGTGGCAGAAGGACATGCAGGTCGCCACCATCGACCATTCCGTGTGGTTCCACCGCGACCTGCGCGCGGACGAGTGGCTGCTCTACGCCATCGACAGCCCGTGGGCCGGCAACGGCCGCGGCTTCGTGCGCGGCAGCATCTTCAACCGTGACGGCCAGTTGGTCGCCTCCTCGACCCAGGAGGGCCTGATCCGCCGCCGCGAGGACTGGGCATGACACCCGCCATGAGCCTGGGCGAGATCCGTCATTGGGTGTTCGACATGGACGGCACCCTGACCCTGGCGGTGCACGACTTCCCGGCGATCAAGCGGGCCCTGGGGATTCCCCAGGAGCACGACATCCTCAGCCACCTGGCTGCGCTGCCGGAGGACGAGGCGGCGGCCAAGCACGCCTGGCTGCTGGAGCACGAACGCGAGCTGGCGGTGGCCTCCACCGCCGCGCCGGGCGCCGTGGCGCTGGTGCGCGCGCTGCATGGCGCCGGCTACCGGCTGGGTATCCTCACCCGCAACGCCCATGAGCTGGCGCTGATCACGCTGGCGGCGATTGGCATCGACGATTGCTTCCTCACCGAGGATGTCCTCGGCCGCGGCGAGGCCGATCCCAAGCCCAGCCCGGACGGCCTGCTACGCCTGGCCGCGCGCTGGGACGTGGCGCCGCAGCGGATGCTGATGGTGGGCGATTACCGTTTCGACCTCGAGTGCGCCCGTGCCGCGGGGGCGCACAGCGCGCTGGTGAACCTGGCGGACCATCTGCAGGAGAACCCCTGGCCGGAGCTGACCGACTGGCACGCGCGCGATTGCGCGGAGCTGGGGCGGCTGGCGGGAGTGCTCTGAGGCCGCTGCCGTGCCGTGCGGGTTCGCGAGCAAGCTCGCTCCTACAGTCCGGCACTGGCCGCGCGGTTCTTCGTAGGGGCGAGCTTGCTCGCGAACGGCGCCGGGCTTCGGGGCTCCCTGTAGTAGCGCCCCGTAGGCGCGTTCGCGGGCATGGCCCGCTCCTACAGGTTCGCTGTACACCGATAGTCCTGCACTGGCCGCGCGGCTCTTCGTAGGAGCGAGCTTGCTCGCGAACGGCCCCGGGCTTCGGGGCTCCCTGTAGTAGCGCCCCATAGGCGCGATCGCGGGCATGGCCCGCTCCTACAGGTTCGATCTGCACCGATATTCCGGCACTGGCCACGTGGCTCTTCGTAGGAGCGAGCTTGCTCGCGAACGGCTCCGGGCTTCGGGGCTCCCTGTAGGAGCAACTGTCTGCTTTCCGGCAAGTCTGCGCCGACGTTTCCCCCTCACCCCAGCCCTGGCTGCGCGCCCCGCTTCCGAGGGAGAGGGAGCAGATTGTGCCGGCTGACGCTGTCGTTTCATCCTGCGCCGAACGGTCCCCTCTCCCTCCGGGAGAGGGTTAGGGTGAGGGGGCCGTCAGGCCGCTTCCTTACAGCTCCGGCGTCCAGGTCACCGCCAGCAGCGCGGTGCGGCCGGGCTCGCGGTACGGGCGGGCTTCGCCGACGTAGTCCGTCGGGCTGGTCGGGCGCAGGTAGTCGCCCAGGGTGTAGTCGCGGTCCAGGGCGTTATCCAGCTTCAGGTCGAAGCGGATCTCGTTGCTGGCCAGCCAGCTGGTGCGCAGGTCGAGTACGCCATAGCCGGACAGCTCGCGGGTGTTGGCCGCGTCGTCGTAGCGCTGGCTGACCGCGCGCCAGGTGCCGCCGACGCCGAAGGCGCCGAACTGGCGGTCCAGGTCCAGGCTCAGGGTGCGCCGCGCGCGGTAGGGCAGGGTGTGGCCGGTGTCGCGGTCGCGCGGGTCGATCAGGCTCAGGCCGAGCGCGGCCTGCCAGCCCAGGACGTCGCGGGCGACGCTGGCCTCGAAGCCGTCGATGCGCGCCTTGTTGATGTTCTCCGGCTGGTTGCGGGTGCTGTCCCAGGCGATCAGGTCGTCGATCTCGGTGCGGTACAGCGAGGCCTCCAGGTGCGTGCCTTCGATGTCGCCGCGCCATTGCAGCTCGTAGGTCTTCGAGGTCTCGGCCTTGAGGTCCGGGTTGCTCGCGCCGGGGTAGTAAAGGTCGCTGAAGGTCGGCGCGCGGAAGCCTTCGCCGTAGCTGGCGATCCAGGTCTGGCTGTCGCCCACCGGCAGGCTGAAGGCGGCGTTCCAGCTGTTCTGGCTGCCATAGGCCTGGTTGTTGTCGTGGCGGATGCCCAGTTCGGTGCCGAAGCGCTCGCCCTTGAAGCTGTGCTGTGCGAAGAAGGCGCGGTTGCTGCGCTGGTCGTCGGCGAAAGCGGTGCTGCCGTCGACCTTGTCCTCGTACCAGTCGGTGCCCAGGGCCAGCTGGTTGGCGTCGTCCAGTTGCAGGCGGTTGATCCAGCTCGCCGAGTGGCGGGTGGTTTCCAGCAGGCCGTTGTTCCAGCTGTCGGCGGCGCCCACGGCCTTGTTGCGGTCGAAGCTGCGGCCCAGCTCCAGGCGGCTGTTCCACCTCGCCGTGATCTGCCCGTCGAGGTAGGCGCTGTAGCTGCTGACGCGGAATTCGTCGCGGGGTGAGCCCGGTTCGAAGTTGTAGGCGTCGTCGTATTCGTTCTTGCCGCGCTGGTCGTTGAGGTTCAGGCCGGCCTTCCAGTCTTCGCTGAAACGGTGATCCAGGTTCAGGTGCACGGCCTTGTTGCGCTGGGCGTCGTCGTCGCGGTCGGCGCCGACGTTGTCGCTGGTGCGGTCCCAGCCCTGGCTTTCGTCGAGGCTGCCACCGAGGTTGTAGCGGGTCTGCTCGTCGCCGCCGGACAGGCTCAGGCTGCGTTCGACGGTGCCGTGGCTGCCGGCGGCCAAGCGTACTTCCGGGTGCAGGCCGGCTTCGCCGCGGCGGGTGAAGATCTGGATGACCCCGCCAATGGCGTCGGCGCCGTACAGCGCGGAGCGCGGGCCACGGGTCACTTCGACGCGCTCGATGCTGTCGATGCTCAGATAGTCCAGGCGGGCGATGCCGCTGCTGGCCGAGGCGATGCGCTGGCCGTCCACCAGCACCAGGGTCTGCGCGGTGCTGGCGCCGCGCACAGAGTAGGAAACCACGCCGCCGGAGCTGCCCATCTGCACGCCGGGCACGCGGGCGAGCAGGGCGGGGACGCTGCGCACCTGCAGGCGTTCGATGTCGGCGCGGGTGAACACGCTGTTGGCCGAGGTGGCTTCGGCGCGCGGCTGGGCCTGGCGGGCGGAGGTGATCACCTGGTCGGAGAGCGTGTAGATGTCGCCAGCGGCGAAGGCCATGCCGGGCAGCAGGCTGGTGGCCAGGGCGAGTCGGGTCAGTTTCATGGAGCGTCCTCAAAAGCGGTCGGATGACTTTCGAGGAGGGCGTGGCAAGGGCGGCGGGCCGCACTTGACGGTGCGGCCCTCCGCAACACCTGTCGGGGCGTGTCGAGGGCGGTCTCCGGGCTGCCGACGTCACATCGCCGCCTTCCCGCAATCGTGCAGTGGCTCATGGCGATGCTGCGCTCCGCGAGGGGCGCGTCGGTTACCGTTGCGGGGGCAGCGCAGGTCTCTCACCTGCTTCCCGTTACCTCGAACGAAAACGGGCGCACCTTAGTCGGTGCGCCCGTCACTGGCAATACTCCGGGGGAGGGATGCGCCGATCGGTCTCAGCGCTTGCCCAGCGCCTCCAGGCGCGCCTTCACCGCCGCTTCGATGCCGGCGGCGTCCAGCCCGCACTCGGCGAGCATCTGCGCCGGCTTGGCGTGCTCGACGTAGTAGTCCGGCAGGCCCAGGTGCAGGATCGGCTGCTGGAGGTTCTCGCGGGCGAGGAATTCGCTGACGGCGGCGCCGGCGCCACCCATCACCGCGTTCTCCTCGACGGTCACCAGCAGCTCGTGGCTGGCGGCCAGCTGGCGCACCAGGTCCTCGTCCAGCGGCTTGACGAAGCGCATGTCGGCGACCGTCGCGTCGAACTGCTCGGCGACTTTCAGCGCGTCGGCCAGCTGCACGCCGAACACCAGGAAGGCGACCTTGCCGGCCTTGCCTTCGCGGCGCACCACGCCCTTGCCGATCTCGACCGGTTCCAGCGCCGCCTCGATGGTGGCGTTGGGGCCGGTGCCGCGCGGGTAGCGCACCGCCGCCGGGCCTTCGAAGTGATGGCCGGTGGTGAGCAGCTTGCGCAGTTCGTTCTCGTCGCTGGGGGTCATCACCAGCATGCCGGGGATGCAGCGCAGGTAGGAGAGGTCGAAGCTGCCGGCGTGGGTCGGGCCGTCTTCGCCCACCAGGCCGGCGCGGTCGATGGCGAACAGCACGTCGAGGTTCTGCACCGCGACGTCATGGATCAGCTGGTCGTAGCCGCGCTGCAGGAAGGTGGAGTAGATCGCCACCACGGGCTTGGCGCCATCGCAGGCCATGCCGGCCGCCAGGGTCACGGCGTGCTGCTCGGCGATGGCGACATCGAAGTAGCGGTCCGGGAACTTGTCGGCGAAGGCGACCAGGTCGGAGCCTTCCTTCATCGCCGGGGTGATGCCGACCAGGCGCGGGTCTTGCGCGGCCATGTCGCACAGCCACTGGCCGAACACGCTGGAGTACTTAGGCCCGCCGGCCTTCTTCGGCACGGCGTGGGCCGGCGCGCCCTCGGGTTCGAGCTTGGTGATGGCGTGGTAGCCGATGGGGTCGATTTCCGCGGGGGCGAAGCCCTTGCCCTTCTTGGTCACCACGTGGAGGAACTGCGGGCCCTTGAGGTCGCGCATGTTGCGCAGGGTGGCGATCAGGGTCGGCAGGTCGTGGCCGTCGATGGGGCCGATGTAGTTCCAGCCCAGCTCCTCGAAGAGCGTGCCGGGGACCAGCATGCCCTTGGCGTATTCCTCGGTGCGGCGGGCGATCTCCCAGGCGCCGGGCAGGCGCGAGAGCACCTTCTTGCTGCCTTCGCGCATGCTGCTGTAGGTGCGGCTGGAGAGGATCTTGGCCAGGTAGTTGGACAGGCCGCCGACGTTGTTGGAGATCGACATGTCGTTGTCGTTGAGGATCACCAGCATGTCGGCCTTGACCTCCGACGCGTGGTTGAGCGCCTCGAAGGCCATGCCGGCGGTCAGTGCGCCGTCGCCGATCACCGCCACCGACTTGCGGCTGGAGCCCTGCATGCGGGCGGCGATGGCCATCCCCAGGGCGGCGCTGATGGAGGTGCTGGAGTGACCGACGCCAAAGGTGTCGTACTCGCTCTCGGAGCGGCGCGGGAAGGCGGCCAGGCCGTCCTTCTGGCGCAGGCTGGCCATGCGCTCGCGGCGGCCGGTGAGGATCTTGTGCGGGTAGGCCTGGTGGCCCACGTCCCACACCAGACGGTCGTCCGGAGTATCGAAGACGTAGTGCAGGGCGACCGTCAGTTCGATCACGCCCAGGCCTGCACCGAAGTGGCCGCCGGTCTGGCCGACGCTGTACAGCAGGTACTGGCGCAGTTCGTCAGCGAGGGTCAGCAGCTCCGCTTCGCCCAGGCGACGCAGCTCGACCGGCGTGCTGGCGCGGTCGAGCAGGGGCGTGGCAGGGCGCTCGCGGGGAATCTCGTGAAACGTCGTGGGCATCAGGCTGATCGTTATGAGAAGGCAAAGATGCGGAAGTTTACCTGATGCGCTGGAATGGCCCAAGCAACGTAGGGCCAATCCTTCGGACGACCGGATAGTCGGGAAATGGCCCACGGGCTGTGCCGAAATCGTCGTCGGCACTGGCGATTGCGCGCAAGCGGTCGCCGGCGCGAGACGCCATGGTAGACGGCACTACCGACCGGCGGCGGTTTGCCGCAGGCATTCGCAGCAACCTGAGGAGAATGGCGTGGCCCGACTGAGCCTGGATGAACTGCGCGAACTGTCGGTGGCGATCCTGCGCCACCACGGCTTCAGCGAACCCCACGTGCAGGCGGTGACCGACACCGTGCTGGCCGGCGAGCGCGACGGCTGCACGTCCCACGGCGTGTGGCGGCTGCTGGGCTGCATCCACACCGTGTGCGCCGGCAAGGTGGTTCGCGACGCCGTGCCGGAATTGTCCGAGCCGGCCCCGGCCATCGTGCGGGTGGATGCCCGGGGCGGCTTTTCCCAGTGCGCCTTCGACCTGGGCCTGCCGGCACTGGTGGCGAAGGCACGCAGCCAGGGCCTGGCGGCACTGGCGATCAACCATTGCGTGCATTTTTCGGCGCTGTGGGTGGAGATCGAGCGGATCACCGCCCAGGGTCTGGTGGCGCTGGCGGTCACCCCGGCCCAGGCCTACGTGGCGCCGGCCGGCGGCACCCGGCCCTTGTTCGGCACCAACCCCATCGCCTTCGGCTGGCCGCGTGAGGGCAAGGATCCCTATGTGTTCGACTTCGCCACCACCGTGGTGGCGCGCGGGGAAATCCAGCTGCACGAGCGCGAGGGCAAGGCGATTCCGCTGGGCTGGGGCATCGATGCCCAGGGCAACCCGAGCACCGACCCGAGCGCCGTGCTCGACGGCGCCATGCTGACCTTCGGCGGGCACAAGGGCTCGGCGCTGGCGACCATGGTGGAGTTGATCGCCGGCCCCCTGATCGGCGACCTGACCAGTGCCGAGTCGTCGGTGTTCGACGAGGGGACCAAGTCCTCGCCCTACCATGGCGAGTTGCTGCTGGCGCTCGACCCGACGCGCTTTCTGGGGGCGGACGCGGCGCAGCACCTGGCGCGGGCCGAGACGCTGTTCGAATCCATCGTCGACATGGGCGCGCGCCTGCCCTCCCAGCGGCGCTTCGCGGCCCGCCGGCGCAGCCTCGCCGAAGGCGTGGAGATCAGCGATTCGTTGCATGCCGACCTGCGCAGGCTGCTGGAATAGCGAGACGCCCTCGTAGGAGCGAGCTTGCTCGCGAACAGCTTGGCTCCGCTACTTGGGCGGTTCGCGAGCAAGCTCGCTCCTACGAAGAGCAAACGCGGCGCATAAAAAAGCCCCGGCGCAAGGCCGGGGCGGAGCAGCGGCGTGGGGCTGGCCGACAGTGCAGCCCCGCGCCGACGAACCCTCAGCGGGTCAGCGCGTTGCGCGTCGTCTCGCCATCCACCAGACGCGCGATGCCCAAAGGGTTAGCGTCCTTCAGCGCCTCGGGCAGCAGGGCGTCGGGGTAGTTCTGGTAGCACACCGGGCGCAGGAAGCGGTCGATGGCCAGGCTGCCCACCGAGGTGCCGCGCGCATCCGAGGTGGCCGGGTAGGGGCCGCCGTGGACCATGGCATCGCAGACTTCCACGCCGGTCGGGTAGCCGTTGACCAGCAGGCGCCCGGCCTTGCGCTCCAGCACCGGCATCAGCGCGGCGAAGCGTGTCAGGTCGTCGGGCTCGGCGATCAGCGTGGCGGTGAGCTGGCCGTGCAGGCCGTCCAGGGCGCGGCGCAGCTCGGCGTCGTCGGCCACTTCGACGACGATAGTGGTCGGCCCGAAGACTTCTTCCTGCAGCAGCTCCTCGCCCTCCAGCAGCAGGCGGGCATTGGCCTGGAACAGCTGCGGCAGCGCCTGGCTACCTTCCTGCGCCTGGCCGGCGAGGTGGCGTACGGCGGGATGCGCGAGCAGGCGTGCGACGCCTTTTTCGTAGCTCTTCAGGGTGCCGGCGTTGAGCATGGTCTGCGCCGGGCGCTGGCCGATCTCGGCGATCAGGTTGGCGACGAACAGGCTGAACGCCGGCGAAGCAATGCCGATCACCAGGCCGGGGTTGGTGCAGAACTGGCCGCAGCCCAGGACCACGGAGTCCACCAGCTCACGGGCGATCGTCTCGCCGCGGGCGTGCAGGGCGGCGGGCAGTACCAGCACCGGGTTGATGCTGCTCATCTCGGCGAATACCGGGATCGGCTGCGGGCGCGCGGCGGCGATATCGCACAGCGCACGGCCGCCCTTGAGCGAGCCGGTGAAGCCGACCGCCTGGATCGCCGGATGCTTCACCAGCGGCTCGCCCACGCCGGCGCCGTAGATCATGTTGAACACCCCGGCCGGCATGCCGGTGGACTCGGCCGCGCGAATGATCGCCTCGCCGACGAGTTCGGCGGTGGCCATGTGGCCGCTGTGGGCCTTGACCACCACCGGGCAGCCGGCGGCCAGCGCGGCGGCGGTGTCGCCGCCGGCGGTGGAGAAGGCCAGCGGGAAGTTGCTGGCGCCGAACACGGCCACCGGGCCGACGCCGGTGCGGTACTGGCGCAGGTCCGGGCGGGGCAATGGTTGGCGCTCGGGAAGCGCGCGGTCGATGCGCGCACCGAGGAAGTCGCCCCGGCGCAGGACCCTGGCGAACAGGCGCATTTGATTAGCGGTGCGACCGCGCTCGCCCTGGATGCGCGCGGCGGGCAGGGCGGTCTCGCGGCAGACGGTGGCGATGAAGTCGTTACCGAGGCGTTCGAGTTCCCCGGCGATGGCGTCGAGGAACTGCGCGCGGCGCTCCGGCGGCAGCGCGTTGTAGGCCGGGAAGGCGGCTTCGGCGGCGCGCGCGGCGGCGTCCACTTCGGCGTCGGTGGCCTGGAGGAATTCACGGGGCAGGGCGTCGCCGGTGCTGGCGTCGAGGCTCTGCAGGCGGACGGTGCCGGAGCCGACGCGCTGGCCGGCGATGAAGTTCTGGGCGATGGTCATGGGCGGGTTCTCTGGTGCTGGATGTCGGTGCGGCGAAGAGCCCCTCTCCCCAGCCCTCTCCCTGAAGGGAGAGGGAGTGTCCGAGTGGCGCGGGCTGCCGTGCTCTCCTGATGCCTGGGTGGCAGGCTGAGCACGTTGTTTCCCGTTGCGCCGAACCAGTCCTCTCTTTTTGAAGGGAAAAGACGTGTTCGAGTGGCTCGGACGGCTGTGCTCTCCTTCATGGGTGGCATCAGGTGGAGTGCGCGTTGCCTCTTCACGCCGAACCCGTCCCCTCTCCCTTCGGAGCGGGGCGCGTAGCCAGGGTTAGGGAGAGGGAGGCGAGCGTGCAGGCGAATCATGAAGCTTCGCCTCGCACGGACGTTCGCTCCTCTCACGGGCGGCGACTCAGAGCCCCACCTCCGGCAGCTTCGGCCGATTGGCCAGCGCCTTGGCCATGATCGTCTCGACGTGCTCTCTATCAGCCCCCTGCAGCGCCAGGCGCGGCGGGCGGGTGAGGGCGGTGCCGCGGCCGGCGATCTCTTCGCAGAGCTTGATGCACTGCACCAGGTCCGGGCGGGCGTCGAGGTGGAGGATCGGCATCAGCCATTCGTAGATCGGCATGGCTTCGGCGAAGCGGCCGGCCTTGCACAGGCGGAAGATGGTCTCGCCTTCCTGCGGGAAGACGTTGGACATGCCGGAAATCCAGCCTTCGGCGCCCACCGCAATGCTTTCCAAGACCACGTCGTCGAGGCCGGCGAAGAGGATGAAGCGGTCGCCCACTTCGTTGCGCACGTCGATGAAGCGGCGGGTGTCGCCGGAGCTGTCCTTGAAGCAGACGATGTTCTCGCAGTCGGCCAGGGAGATGAGGATGTCCGGGGTGACGTCGTTCTTGTAGATCGGCGGGTTGTTGTAGACCATCACCGGCAGGTCGGTGCTGGTGGCCACGCTGCGGAAGTGCGCGGCGGTCTCGTGGGGCTTGGAGGAGTAGACCAGCGCGGGCATCACCATGATGCCGTCGACGCCGACCTTCTGCACCGCCTTGGCCACCTGGGAGGCGCCGTGGCTGGTGAACTCGGCGATGCCGCAGATCACCGGCACGCGGCCGCCGGAGGCGTCCTTGGCGACTTCGGTGACGGCCATCTTCTCTTCGATGGACAGCGAGGTGTTCTCGCCGACGCTGCCGCACACCACCAGGCCCGAGACGCCGTCGCGCACCAGGTTGGAAATCACCTGGTGGGTGGCTTCCAGGTTGACCGAGAAATCGGCGTTGAACTGCGTGGTCACCGCGGGGAAAACGCCACTCCAATTGACCTTCTTGCTCATGGTTGTCTCCATTGTCGTATTTCGTATACGAAACTTCCGGGGGAAATTTCGTCGTCGGGTGCCGCTACGCGGCGAATCAGGGTTGCAGGGGGAAGTCAGTAACCGTTCGGCCAGGTATCCGAGAGCCGGTAGCCTTCGGGCCACGGATCGCTCGGGTCGAGCAGGTGCTGGTGGGTGCCGGTGATCCAGGCCCGACCGGAGATGCACGGGTGGATCGCCGCCTTGTCGCCGACGTGGGTGAGCCCGTCGATGCGGCAGTGGAACTGGGAGTTGATGATCGAGTGGCCGACGAAGCGTTCGCCGTCCTTCAGCTGGCCCTTGGCGTGCAGTACCGCCATGCGCGCCGAGCAGCCGGTGCCGCAGGGCGAACGGTCGATCTTGCCGGGGCGGATGACCACCGCGTTGCGGCCGTGCAGCACGCCGTCGATGCGCTCCACCGGCGCGGTCAGCTGGCAGAAGGAGATGTGCGCCCAGTCGTGGTTTTCCGGGTGGCGGAAGCCCAGCTGCTGGTTCGCCGCCTGGGTGATCTTCAGGCCCGTGGCGACCAGGTCGGCAGCCTCCGAGGCGTGCAGGGTGAAGCCCAGCGCGTGGGCGTCGGCAAGGACGAAGCTGTCGCCGCCGTAGGCGGTATCCACCTGCAGCGAACCCAGGCCTTCCACCTCGATCCAGGCGTCGAGCTTGTCGGCGAAGGAGGGCAGGTTGCGCACTTCCACGCGCTGCACCTTGCCGTCCTTGCAGTCGGCCACGACTTCGATCAGCCCACCCGGCGCTTCCAGGGTCAGGCGGGTCTGCGGTTCCTGCATCGGCAGGATGCCGCTGTCCAGCAGCACGGTGCTGACGCACAGCGAGTTGGAGCCGGACATGGGCGGCACGTCGGCCGGCTCCATGATGATCCAGGCCATCTGCGCGCGCGGGTCCTTGGGCGGCACCAGCAGGTTCACGTGGCGGAACACGCCGCCGCGCGGTTCGTTGAGGACGAAGTTGCGCAGCACGTTGTCGCTGGCGATGAAGCGCGACTGCGCCCACACGGTGTCGCCCGGCGGTGGGGCGACGCCGCCGACGATGACGTCGCCGACCTCGCCCTCGGCATGGCAGCTGACGACGTGGATGATCTTGCTTGAACGCATTGCTGTCTCCTCGATCTGTGCCGCCTGCCTTCCCTCACCCCAGCCCTCTCCCAGAGGGAGAGGGGGCAGGTCGTGCCGGCTGACGCTGTGGTTTCATCCTGCTCCGATCAGCCCCTCTCCCGCGTGCGGGAGAGGGTTAGGGGAGGGGCTCTTGTCTGTCAGTTCACCGAGCGAAGGAACTCCGCCGTCTCCGCCCGCTGCGGGTTGCCGATCACCTGCTCCGGCGTGCCGATCTCGTGCACCAACCCTTCGCGGAAGAACGCCACGCGGTCGGACACGTCGCGGGCGAAGCGGATCTCGTGGGTCACCAGGACCATGGTCATGCCCTCTTCGGCGAGCAGGCGCATGGTGTCGAGCACCTCGCCCACCAGTTGCGGGTCGAGCGCCGAGGTGGCTTCGTCGAACAGCATGTAGTCCGGCGACATGGCCAGCGCACGGGCGATCGCCATGCGCTGCTGCTGCCCGCCGGAGAGCTTCTGCGGGAACACCTTGAGCTTGTCGCCCAGGCCGACGTGCCTGAGCTGCTTCACCGCCATCGCCTCGGCCTCTTCCTTGGACAGGCCGAGGACCTTGCGCGGGGCGAGCATGACGTTCTCCAGCACGGTGAGGTGCGGGAAGGCGTTCCACTGCTGGAAGACGATGCCGATCTTCTGCCGCAGCTTGTTCAGGTCGGTGGTCCTGGCGTGGACCTCGATGCCGTCGACGCGGATCTTGCCGCGCTGGATCGGCTCCAGGCCGTTGATGCACATCAGCAGGGTGGACTTGCCCGACCCCGAGCCGCCGATGATCGAGACCACTTCGCCTTTCTTCACGGTCAGGCTCACGCCCTTGACCACTTCCAGGTCGCCATAGGCTTTGTGCACGTTGTCGATTTCAATCATTTTCCTGCCACCTTTGTTCCAGCCGGGCGCCGAGGCGTGCCACGACCCAACTCATGAGGTAATAGATGACCCCGGCGATGCACAGCACCAGCAGGGGTTCCTGGATGCGCGTCACGATGGTCTGCGAGGCGCGGAGCAGTTCGACGATGCCGATCCACATGACCAGCGCGGTGTCCTTCATCACCCCCAGCACCAGGTTCAGCCAGCCGGGGAAGGCCACCCGCGCCGCCAGCGGCAGCACGATGTAACGCAGGTCCTGCCAGTAGGTCAGGCCCAGCGAGCGGCTGGCGCGGCGGATGTTCGGGCCGACGGCGAGGATGCCGCTGCGGATGATCTCGGTGCAGAACGCCGCCGCGTACACGCCCAGCACCAGGCAGCCGACGGTGAAGGCGCTCCAGTTCAGGCCGACGATGCTTTTCAGCGAGTTGAACAGCACGAACTGGATCAGCAGCGGCACGCTTCTGAAGATGTCGAGGAACCAGCCGACCGGCATGGTCGCCCGGGGCAGGGCGGCGCGCAGCCAGCCCAGCACGATGCCGGCGAGGGTGCCGATGAGCATGGCGCCGAGGGTCAGCTTGACGGTGACCCAGGCCCCTTGCAGCAGGAACAGCAGGTCGTTTGCGGTGAAGCTCGTGGTAAACATGCGCGCTTCTCCTAGTAGCGGAACAGCCGCCAGCTCAACAGGCGGGCGACCGCCACGATGACCTTGGCGATGAGGTAATAGAGCACCGCGGCCAGGGCGAAGTACTCGAAGGTGCGGAAGGTGCGCACGTTGAAGTCTTGGGTCACGCCGGTGAGGTCGTTGTTCAGGCCTACCACCACGCCCAGCGAAGTCATCAGCACCGCCCAGACCATCTGGTTCGTCAACGGGTAATAGACGATGCGCAAGAGCTGCGGAACGATGATCATCCGGTACGCCTGGAATGCGCTCATGCCCAGCGAGCGCGCGGCGCGCATCTGGGTGTCCGGCACGGCCTTGAGTCCGCCACGGAAGTTCTCCGCGAGGTAGCCGGCGTTGTTGAAGGTGATCCCCGCCAGCAGCGCCACCCAGGAGCTGACGTGCAGGCCGAAGGAGCCCAGGCCGAAGTAGAGGATGTATATCTGGAACAGCGACGGGGTGTTGCGTGCGATGGATACCCAGGTGTCGGCGAAGCCCTTGAGCAGCGGGTTCTTCATCTGCCGCATGACGGTCAGCAGCAGCGCGATGAGCACGCCGAGGATCATCGACAGCGCAGCCGTCTCCAGGGTCACCCAGGCGCCGCCGAGCATGTCCGGCAGGGCCTTGAACGCGGAACGCCAGTGGAAGCTGTAGTTGAACATCAGCGTACCCCCTCGCTCAGCCAGCGCGGCACGCCACCGTCGCCTCGGCCGCTGCAGGCCGCCTCGACGCACGCGGCAAGGCTGCCGAAATGCACCTGGCGCCCGGCCAGGCCCGGGCCGTAGTGGGCGTACTTCGCCGAGTTGGTCATCAGCGTGGTGCAGTGGGGCGGAATCACCGGTTCGCCGATCATGCACCAGCAGGTGTCGTTGAGCAGTTGCGCGCCAAAGTCTTCCAGCACCTTCACGTCACCGGCGGCGCGGGCCTTCTCCTGCACGGCGCGGCCCAGCGCGATGACCAGCGCAACATCCGGATGCTTGCGGCGCCCGGCGACCAGTTTCGCCAGGTCCGCGCATTCGCTGGCGGAGAAGTGCGGGTTGCCCAGCGAGACCAGCTGCACGGTCGGTTCGCTGGCGTGGTCCAGCTCGCGCCAGGAGGCGATGAGGTCCGCCGGGGTGACGCGCAGGTGTTGCAGCGGCAACTGGCGGCCCAGGGCAGTGGCTGCGTCCGGCGCTTCCGGGGTGACGCCGGCGATGTGGAACATCGGCGCGGCGGACGTGGTGGCAAAGGCCGCGCCGAAGGCTTTCAGCGCGTCGCTGTCCGGCGCCAGCGGCTGCAGGCCATCGACCACCGGGATGCGCGAGCCGCACAGTGCGCCGATGTGGTAGCCGAGCAGCGGGAAAAGCGAATCGTCGTGTTCGGCCGGCAACTCGACATCGATGCGCAGCGTGGCCAGCCGGCCTTCGTCGCGGTGGCTGCCGACGTTCGGGGCGCGGCCGGTGAGGGCGATGCAGATGTCGAGGTAATCCGGGTATTTCAGCGTGCGCGCGCCGAGCACGCTGTTGGCGTACACCACGGCGTTGGACTCGGCCCACACCACCTGTTCGCCCAGGCGCGGCTTGCTGTGCAGCAGGTAGGGCGCGCAGGTGTAGCTCAGCTGCGCGCCCATCGCCATGTAGGCATCGCCCAGCGCGGCGGCGGGTTCGCCGAACGCCGTGTCGACGCCCAGCTCGCGCCAGCGGCGGTGGTCCACGGAGATGGAGTTGAGGGTCGTCGGCACCTTCACCTGGCCGCCCCAGTCCGCCAGCTGGCGGGCGAAGCGCAGGCTCGCGGGGCCGGTGTAGATGCAGCCGTCGATGTGCGCCTGAGCGACATCGAGCAGGTCTTTCGCGCCTTGCAGCGCGGCCATGCGCAGGACGATCTGCATCGCCGCCTGGGCGGCCTTGCCGTGCTTGCCATCGAGCAGCGCGTGGTCGCCGGCAGTCAGTGCCAGGCCTTCCGGCAACGGGCCGGCATCGGCGGCCATCACGCCCTGCCAGCCATCGGCAGGGCGCTCGGCGCTGAGTGTGACCTGACCGTCTTCGATGCGGGCCCAGCCGCCCGCGGCCACCTGCTCGAAGCCCTCGCGTCCCAGGCACAGCACCGGGATGGCGCGGCCGAACAGCACCTGCGCCACCAGCACGCCGAGGGTGAGGATTTCGTCCGGCTCGGCCAGCAGCAGGGCTGCCGGCGCGTGGCCGTTGAGCAGCAGTTCCAGCATCACGCTGCTGCCGGTACAGGAGCCGCGGCCGCTGGGAATCGCCAGCACCCGGCCGGGCAGGAAGCTGCCCGACAACGGGTGGTGACGGTCGATGATTTCGCCGCTGGAGGGCTCGACGCCTCCCCAGAAGCTCAGCCCGGTGGCGGCGGGCAGCAGCGCCCCTTCGGCGCTGCCCCCTATCAGGACCCGCCCTGTGAGGCGTGAGTCCCGCACCCGTGAAGCCTGCATCGAAGACATGTCGCCCCCGCCGTCAGTAGTACACGTGGGGAACAGTGAGATCGACCGGGGTGCCGCCGACCCACTTCTCGTACAGCTCGGCATAGCGACCGGTACGGACCTGCTGGTTGACGAAGAGGTTGAGGTAGTGGATCAGGCCGTACTCGTTGCGCGCGGCCGCCAGCGAGACGTAGTCGATCACGTAGGGCGCGTTGCCCACGACCTTCAGGCCCTTGTACTTGCCGGACTTGAGGGTGGAGGCGGCGACGGTGTTGGTCACCACGGTGGCATCGATGTGGCCCTGGGCGACGGCGAGGATGGTGTCGTTCTGGCTCTGGTAGGCGCGGAAGCTGCCCTTGCCGGCCCACTTCTTCACGTCCTTTTCCAGGGCGATGGCTTCATAGGTGCCGCTGGTGTTGCCCACCGGGCGGTCCTTGAGGTCGTCGTATTTCGTGATGCCGGTGTCCTCGCGGGTCAGCACCACCATCTGGAAGGCGAAGTAGGGGATGGTCATGGCGACCGTCTTGGCGCGCTCCAGGGTGTCGGAGGTGGAAGCGACGATCACGTCGGCGCGGCCGGAAACCAGCGCGGGGATACGATCCGGGAACGGGGTCTCGACGACTTCGGCGGTCACGCCCAGCACTTTCGCCAGGTCGTTGCAGTAGTCCACGTCGAAGCCCACCGGGTTGTTCTGCGCATCGCGCGAACCCATGGGCGGGAAGTCCAGCGTCACGGCGCAGCGCAGCTTGCCGGATTCGATGATGTCGTCGAGCTTGTCGGCCTGGGCCTGGCTGGCGAGGAACACAGCGGTGAGGGCTAGAGCAATTCGGGTGAATTTCATGGGGGCCTCTCTGAGTCAGTGTTGTGCAGCAGTTTTTTGTATTATGGATTTCGTATACGATATTTCTTAGAGCAAGGCATGTGCCAGAACGCCTCGGTGCGTGACCTATGGGTCGCAGGGGCCCGGTGTTGCGGGGATTGGTTATCCGAAGCCTTCCGGAACAGTCGTAGGCGTGTTCCGGATGCTGTTACCGAATGAAGCACCAGCGTGTTTCGCTGCCCCTTATGGGAGCACTTGGCGGGTGTTTGCTGATTGGGGTTGAAGAGCGTTCGCGAGCAAGCTCGCTCCTACAGGGAGCCGGCTTTCGTAGGGCCGAGGGAGCGCCTAGCCCTGGCTGTCCGCCGTTCCTGTAGGAGCGGGCCATGCCCGCGATCGCGCGCATGCGCGCTTCTATACGGTGAGTTGGGCTGGAGCAGGACCGTCATGCCCCGTAGGAGCGGATTCATCCGCGATGCTCTTTGGCGGCCCATACCGATCGCGGACGCAGTCCGCTCCTACGCCAGGTTCGCCATGCGCCCTACGGATGGCTCGTCAGCCGGAGGCCGCTTGCGATTCGCGGTACTGCGTCGGCGACAGCCCGGTGAGCGCGCGGAACTGCCGGCTGAAGGCGCTGTGGTCGGTGTAGCCGCAGCGCAGGGCGATCTCGGTGATCGGCAGGTCTTCGGCCAGCAGCCGGGTGGCCGCGCCGAGGCGCGCCTTGTGAATCATCTGCCGCGGAGTGAGCTGGAAGATGCGCTTGCAGTGGCGCTCCAGCTGGGCGACCGACAGCCCGGCCAGCTCGGTCAGCTCGCCGAGGTTGATCGGCTTGTCGTAGTGCTCGCGGATGTAGGCGTCCACCGCCGCCAGGCGCTGGTACGCCGGGTGCGTGGACTGCGCCGCCTGCAGGTCGCTGGAAATGCCCGCCATGCCGATCACCGCGCCGTTCGCATCGCGCAGCGCCAGCTTGTGGGTCAGGCACCAGCCGGGCAGGCGGCCTGGGTAGAGATGCAGCTCCAGCTGGTCGCTGAGTTGGCCGCCGGTTTCCAGCACGCGGCGATCCTGCTCGGTGTAGATCGGCCCGAAGCGCGAGGGGAAGACCTCTTCGGCGGTGCGCCCGAGCAGCTCGCTGGCATCCTTCACGCCGCAGCGCCGCGCCAGGGTCTGGTTGACCAGCACGTAGCGCGCCGCGGTGTCCTTGATGAAGAACACCACGCCGGGCATGGCGTCGAGCAGCGGGGCGATCTGCCGGAACGTCTGCAGCAGGCTGTCCAGGTCGCGGGCGCCCTGGGGGATCAGGTCGTGCATCGGGAAGGAGGTCGGCTGTCGGAACATGGAGAATACGGGGCGAAGGGCTTTCGTGGTAGGGCGAATGACGCCTCGGGTGTTATCCGTCATCGTCAATACGCGCCGGCAAATACGGCGGATAAAGCGTGCCGCTTTGGGGGATGTGTGAGGCAGACGTAGGGCGCATAACGCCTCAAGCGTTATCCGCCATCCGTCAGTCGTCGGCCAGCTGCAACAGGGTTTCCACCCGTGCCGGGCTGAACGGTGGGCGCGGTGCCGGCGGTTGCCAGCCGAACAGCTGCCTTGCCGCCGCGCCGCACACGCGGCCCTGGCAGGCGCCCATGCCGCAGCGGCTGGCGAGCTTGGCGGCGGTCCAGTCCGGTTTGCCGGCGAGCGCGGAATAGGGCACGTCTTCGCAGCGGCAGACGAGGGTGTCCGGCTGGGCCAGTTGGTTCAGGCGCGGGTCGAGGGCGAAGTCGCGCCGCAAGGCGTCGGCGAAACCCTGCCAACGCTGGCGCTGCGGCCACAGCGCGCGGGCGCGGTCATGCTCGCCCACTGCCGCGTGGCCGGCGATGCGGCCTTCCACCTGGGCCTTTTCCGACCCGCCGAAACCCGTGCATTCGCCCGCCGCGTAGACACCCGCGCGGCTGGTCGCCTGCCAGGCATCGACACGGATCGCACCGTCGTCCACGGTGCAGCCCAGCGCCTGGCCGAGCTGTACGTTGGAGACCAGGCCGAAGCCGCAAGCCAGCCGGTCGCAGGCGATTTCCGTGAGCCTGCCGCCCTGGCGGATGCGCACGCCTTCCAGGTGCCCGCTGCCCAGGGCGGCGACTACATGGCTGTCGGCGCGGTAGGCCGGGTCGTACAGGCCGAAGGACTGCAGCAGCTTGTTCGGCCAGCGCGGCAGTTTCAGGGCAAAACGCGCGAGGGCCGGCCAGGAAGTTTGTTCGGCAATACGCACGATCTTCGCGCCATGGGCGCGGGCGGTGGCGGCGCTGGCGAGCAGCAGCGGGCCGCTGCCGGCGATCACCACGCGTTGCCCATCGACCGGCATGCCGCCTTTGATCAGCGCCTGCAATCCGCCCGCGCCGGTGACGCCGGGCAGCGTCCAGCCGGGGAAGGGCAGCAGCAATTCGCGGGCGCCGGTGCAGAGGATCAGCGTGCGGTAATCCAGCCGCCAGCCGCGGTCGACATCTTCCAGCAACAGGCCGCGCTCGCCGGCCAGGGCGACCACGCGCGTGCCGTTGTGAGTCTGGATGTTGGTGCAGGCGGCTACTCGCTCGCGCAGCTCGAGAGCAGCACGTGGCAGGTGCGCGTTGGGGCCGTCGCGCCAGATCTGCCCGCCCGGCCGCGGATTGTCGTCGAGGATGACGATACTGGCGCCGCTCGGCGCGGCGGCGAGGGCGGCGGACAGCCCGGCCGGGCCGGCGCCGATGATGACGATATCGGCCGCGGCGTTCATGGGCGGGTCTCCACCTGCATGCCGTCGTGGCACAGGGTCTGGCAGGCCAGGCGGCGCTGGCCATCGATGGTCACCCGGCACTCCTGGCAGATGCCCATGCCGCACAGCGGCGCGCGGCGCTGGCCGCTGACCGAGGTGCGCGTGGTGCCGTCGCCGCCCAGGGCGAGCGCGGCGGCGACCGTGGTGCCGGCGGCGACGCGCAGCGGGCGGCCGTCGAGGATCAGCTCAGGCATGGGCATGGGCTCCAAGGAAGCGGTGCGGGGAATAGGCTTCGGCCGGCAGCGGCAGCGGCTCATCGCACAGCTGCGCGGCGAGCAGGTCGGCGGTGCCGGGGGCGGTGGTCACGCCCAGCCCTTCGTGGCCGACCGCGAGCCACAGGCCGGGGCGCTGCGGATGTTCGCCAACCAGTGGCAGGCCGTCGGGGCTGGCGGCGCGAAAGCCCGCCCAGCTGCGGATCACGTTGAGGTTGGCCAGGCCCGGCATGTAATCCACGGCGCGGCGCAGCATCTTCGCCAGCATCCAGCCTTCCACCTGCGGGTCGGTGGTGCCGAACTGCCGCGAGGCGCCGATGAACAGTTGGCCGGTGGGGCGCGGCTGGATGTTGCAGGCCACCGATGGGCCGCTGGCGTTGTGCGCGCTGGTCACGTAGCCCAGCTCGACCAGGGTGCGTTGCACCTTGCCGGGGTAGCGGTCGGTGATCAGCAGGTGGCCCTTCTTCGGCGCGATGGGCAGGCCGGGGCACAGCTCGCCGGCCTGGATGCCGTTGGCCAGCACCACGGCGCTGGCGCTCAGCCATTGGCCGTTGTCAAGGCGCACGCGGGGCTCGTCGATTTCCACGACTTTCGCCTGACGCTGGCGGATCGGCTTGGGCGCCGATTCCAGCAGCCAGGCGGCGGCCCGCGGCGCGTAGAGAATGCCGTCGCCGGTGATTTCCAGCCCGCCGTGCAGGTCCTTGCGCAGCTCGGGTTCTTCACGCAGCAGCTCGGCGCTGTTCAGCAGCTTCGCGCCTACGCCGTGCTCGCGCAAGACGGCGAACTTGCGCTCGGCCTCGGCCATCTCCTCGTCGTTGGCGGCCAGCCACAGCGTACCGTTGCTGCGGTAGGCGCACTCGGCGGGCATGTCGTGGCCCCACTCGCGCCAGCGCTGCAGCGAATAGTCACTCAGCGCCAGCTCGGCAGCGTTGTCGTCGAGCACCAGCAGGTGGCCCATGCCGACCGCGGTGGCGCCGGGCAGGCGCGCGTCCAGCACCAGCACGTCCAGGCCGCGGCGGGCGAGGGCGTGGGCGCAGGCGGCGCCGACGATGCCGGCGCCGATGACGATGATGTCGGCATCGCTCACGGGCGGATGCCCCAGGCGAAGGGATCGTCCTCTTCCAGCAGCAGGGTGGCCTCGGCGCTGATATTGGCGCGTCCGCGGATGGTCGGGACGATACGCCCCGCGGACGGCTCGCCGGCCCACTCGAAGCGGCCTTCGAACTGGCTGCCGATCACGCTGGCCTGGCGCCAGACCTCGCCGGCGGCGAGCTTGCCGTCGGCGGCCAGGCACGCCAGCTTGGCGCTGGTGCCGGTGCCGCAGGGCGAGCGGTCGTAGGCCTTGCCGGGGCACAGCACGTAGTTGCGGCTGTCCGCCTCGGGATCGTCGGCGAACAGTTCGATGTGGTCGATCAGCCCGCCGTCCTCGCCACGGATGCCCTGGTCTTCCAGCGCCTTCTGCACGGCGACGGTGTAAGCAGTCAGCGCGTCGAGGTTATCGCCGGCCACGCGCAGGCCGTGATCGGCAATCAGGAAGAACCAGTTGCCGCCCCAGGCGATGTCGCCGTGCACCCGCCCATGGCCGGGCACGTGCACCGGCACCTGCTTGCGGTAGCGGTAGGAAGAAACGTTGCGCACGCTCACCGAGCGGTCGTCGTGCAGGGTCGCTTCGACGGTGCCTACCGGCGTCTCGATCCTGTGCGTGCCGGGGCCGATGCGCCCCAGGTGTGCCAGCGAGACCACCAGGCCGATGGTGCCGTGGCCGCACATGCCCAGGTAGCCGGTGTTGTTGAAGAAGATCACCCCGGCACAGGCGCTCGGGTCCACCGGCTCGCAGAGCAGCGCGCCGACCAGCACGTCGCTGCCGCGCGGCTCCAGCACGGTCGCCGCGCGCCAGTCGTCGTGCTGCTCCGCCAGCCGCGCGCGGCGCTCGGCCATGCTGCCCTTGCCCAGATCGGGAAAGCCGTCGAGCACCAGGCGCGTGGGTTCGCCGCCGGTGTGGGAATCGAGAACCTGGATGCGTTTCATGCTGCCCCCTGGGGTGTCTTGTTGTAGACCCTAGGGTGGCGCGGGACAGGGATTGCAGCTTGAGGGTTTTCCGCCGGGCCGATGATGAAATCGGCACAGCGCGGCACGTCGCTTAACTGGGCGTGAGGCGATTCGGCAGGTGCTCGTAGAGCGTGCGGCAGACGCCGTTGATGTGCTCTTCCAGCAGGCGCGCGGCGCGCTCGGCATCACCGGCGCGGCAGGCGTCGAGGATGTCGTGGTGCTCGTGGTCGGCGCGCTCCTTGCCGTCGGACATGCTCATCTGCAGGCGCAGGTAACGCTCCACCTTGTCGTGGATCGAGCGGATCAGCCCGACCAGGTACGGCCGCTGCGCCGGCTCGTAGAGGCAGGCGTGCAATTGCCAGTTCAGCTCGGCCCAGCGGCCAATGTCATCCTCGCCGACGAACTCGGCACAGATGCGCTCGGCCCGGGCGAAGGTTTCCGCGTTCATGTTGGGGATCGCCAAACGCAGCGCCTGGACCTCCAGGACCACGCGCACCTCGAACATCTGCGCCAGTTCTGGCTCGGAAATCTTCGTGACCAGTGCGCCCTTGTTGCGCTGGAACTCCACCAGCCCCTCGGCCTCCAGACGCTTGAGCGCCTCGCGCACGGGGATCTTGCTGACGTTGAAGATCTGCGCGATGTCGTCCTGGCGGATCGGCTCGTTTTCCGCCATCTGCCCGGAAATGATCGCCTCGCGCAGGTGCTTGGCGATGGTCTCGGAGGCGGAAGGGACGATACCCAGGTTGGGGGCGTTGCGTAGCGGCACGATGCAGTCCGATCAGGGAAGGGTTGTCGAATATGGTATACGAAATCCCTGCGATGCAGTGAAGCACTGCCAAGGCGTCATCGCAAAAGGAGCAACCGCAGGCGTTGCACACGCAATGCGCGTGCCGGGAAATCAGTTGCGGCGTTCGACGATGTAACGGGCCAGGGCGCGCAGCGGTTCGGCGCTGTCGCCAAACGGTTCCAGCGCCGCCAGCGCCTGGTCGCGCAGGGTCAGGGCATAGGCCTTGGCGGCGTCGAGGCCGAGCAGGGCGGGGTAGGTCGGCTTGTCGTGGGCCTGGTCCTTGCCCTGGGTCTTGCCCAGGGTGGCGGTATCGCTTTCCACGTCGAGGATGTCGTCTTGCACCTGGAACGCCAGGCCGATGGCCTGGGCATAGCGGCGCAGGGCCTCCAGGGAGGCGGCGTCGGCGCGGCCGCTGGCCAGTGCGCCGAGCTGCACGCTGGCTTCGATCAACGCGCCGGTCTTGTGCCGGTGCATGGTTTCCAGCGCCGCCTGGTCGATCGTGCGGCCCACCGATTCGAGGTCGATGGCCTGGCCGCCGACCATGCCGGCCGAGCCGGAGGCGCGGGTCAGGGCGAGCAGCATGTCCAGGCGGGTCTGGGCATCCTGCGGGTTGAGCTGGGCGTTACCGATCACCTCGAAGGCCAGCGCCTGCAGGCCGTCGCCGGCGAGGATGGCGCAGGCTTCGTCGAACGCGATGTGGGTGGTCGGCTGGCCGCGGCGCAGGGCGTCGTCGTCCATCGCCGGCAGGTCGTCGTGGACCAGGGAATAGGCGTGGATCAGCTCCACCGCGCAGGCCGCGCCGTCGGCGCGCTCGGCCTCACCGCCGAGGGCTTCGCAGGCTGCATAGGCCAGCAGTGGGCGCACGCGCTTGCCGCCGTTGACCACGCTGTAGCGCATGGCGGCGTAGATGCGGGTGAGTTCTTCACGGGGGGCGACGAAGAGTTTTTCCAGCGCAGCATCGACACGCGCCTGGCAGCGCGCCTGGTAGGCCGAGATCATGCCTCTTCGCCTTCCGGATCGAAGGGCGCTTCGCTCAGTTCGCCGTCGCGCTCCAGCAGGATCTGCACCTTCTGCTCCGCCTGGGTCAGCGCCGCCTGGCAGTCGCGGGTCAGGCGGATGCCCTGCTCGAAGGCCCCCAGCGAGTCCTCCAGCGACAGCTCGCCGCTTTCCAGGCGCTCCACCAGCGTTTGCAGCTCGGCGAGGGACTGTTCGAAGTCGAGGGAAGCTTTCTTGCGGGCCATGTGGACATCTCGGCGGGGGTATTCGGAAACCCCGCGACACTAGCAGAGACGGGGGGTGTGGGCAAATAAACGGGAGAGTCGAGGCAGTAGATTTCGGCCCCAGTGGCGCGCCATGCCAGTGTTTCCAGCAATACATCGCCCTGTTCCCCTGGCTAGGATCGATCCTATCAGTAGGCCATGCAGTGGCCCTTGTTGCCGCATTTTCTCGTAATTATTGGGAATTATCCGCCGGTAGTTGGCGCTGCATTCCTGCAAGCCATTGCTACCCCCCGTGCTCAAATTTCGCCCCCAAAAACCAGGCCGCAGGCCAATCCGGGAGACGAAAGGATGCACCATCTCCGCTATTACTGGCTGCCTGCCTGTCTGGCCCTGCTGGCAAACGATGCGCTGGCTGCGCCCTTGGCCACGCCGGGTGACAACGACCTTCAGCGCCAGCGCCAGGAACAATTGCTGCGCGAACAGCGCCAGCGCCTAGAGGAGCTCCAGCAACTACGCGGCAAGGCACCCTCTGAAGCGACCCCGCAGACAGCACCGGATAGCCGTTGTTTCACCATTCACTCCATCGTCATTGGTGGTGCCGATAACCTGCCTGCCAACGCGCGCCGGGAGATCGTCGCGTCCTACATAGGCCAGTGCCTGGGCGTGAACCAGCTCAACGAGCTGCTCAAGCGCATCACCGACAACTACCTGAGCCGCGGCTTCGTCACCACGCGCGCCTACCTGCCGCAGCAGGACCTCTCC
>NZ_JBLUQC010000011.1:0-207754 GCF_048068435.1 Pseudomonas sp. NY15437 | reverse complement strand
TCCGGTTTTTCGCTTAGGCGAAAAACCGGATGTCCGGGGCAAGACCTTTGCCTTCTTTGGGGCGTTTGCCAAAGAAGGTCGCCCGAGGGGGCGAAACACAGAAGTCAGCGCGCACACCGAAGCGACGCAGAAACCGCCAAGCCAAGGCAGCGCCCTGCAACATCCGAGCAAAAAGCGTCGGCCCTGCCGACGGATCACGGGCATGGCCCGTTCCTACAGGTGAGTATCAGGCGCCGGCCTGTAGGAGCGCGACCCGCGAGCACCGGCGGATGAAAGGGTCAGAACCCCTCCAGATCGATCAACTCCCCCTCGAAGCGAATCGACCCGCCCTCCTCGTTGGCCTCGCCACCCTGGATCTCGCCGTAATAAGAGAGCCCGTTCTCCAGCGTCACACAGACGTGGGTCGGCTCGTCCGGCGCATCCAGCTGGCCCTTGAAGCACACCTCGATCACGCCCTCTTCCGGCGCGCTGAGGGTCACCGTCACGCGGGCGTTGTCCACCGCTTCGGCCTCGCGCCCCCAGTGTTCGGCGCTGACGGTCACGGTGGCGATTTCCTGTTTCATGCTCGAAGGCTCTCCAGAAGGCTCCGGCGCCATGCGCGCCGGCTGATGCCGCCAAGGATACCGCGCCGCCGAGACCACCGAAACGGCGGCTTTCCCCCGCGACCGCTTGTCGCCTGTTCCTCCGGCATACCCCCGCACCGCCCGCCACTGCTGGCTCCTGGCGCAGCACTCCCATGGCAAATACGCCTTGCGCAAACCGTATTATGGTATACCATGATACCGAATCCCTTCCCCAACCCAGCCGCAGTCATCACTGGAGCGACCCATGAGTTTCGAGATTCGCAAGATCGTCACCTACAGCGAGCAGACCTTCATCGAAGCCGGCAAGGCCACCGACACGCCGGTGACCATGGTCGGCCTCGCCGTGGTGATCAAGAACCCCTGGGCCGGTCGCGGCTTCGTCGAAGACCTCAAGCCCGAGATCAAGGCCAACTGCTCCGAGCTGGGCGCACTGATGGTCGAGCGCCTGACCGCCGCCATCGGTGGCGCTGACAAAATCCAGGCCTACGGCAAGGCCGCCGTGGTCGGCGCCGATGGCGAGATCGAGCACGCCTCCGCCGTCATCCACACCCTGCGTTTCGGCAACCACTACCGCAAGGCCGTGGATGCCAAGAGTTACCTGAGCTTCACCAACAAGCGCGGCGGCCCGGGCACCTCGATCCAGATCCCGATGATGCACAAGGACGACGAAGGCCTGCGCTCGCACTACATCACCCTGGAAATGCAGATCGAAGACGCCCCGCGCGCCGACGAGATCGTCGTGGTACTGGGCGCCGCCGACGGTGGCCGCCTGCACCCGCGCATCGGCAACCGTTACATCGACCTGGAAGAACTGGCCGCCGAACAGGCCCAGTGATCCACACCGTGCAGGAGCGCTCCATGATTCGGCTCACCGCTGAACGCACACCGGCCGGCACCAGTTACCTGGCGACCGGCCAGGGCCACCCCGTGGTACTGATCCACGGCGTCGGCCTGAACAAGGAAATGTGGGGCGGCCAGATCGTCGGTCTGGCCCCGCACTTCCAGGTCATCGCCTATGACATGCTTGGCCATGGCGCGAGTCAGCTGCCGCAGCCGGACTGTGGGCTGGTCGGTTATGCCGACCAGCTGCGCGAGTTGCTGGACCACCTGGGCGTGACCACTGCCACGGTCATCGGTTTCTCCATGGGTGGCCTGGTGGCGCGGGCCTTCGCCCTGCACCATCCCGAGCGCCTGGACGGCCTGGTCGTGCTCAACAGCGTGTTCAACCGCAGCGCCGAACAGCGCGCCGGGGTGATCGAGCGCACCCGCCAGGCCGCCGAGCACGGCCCGGACGCCAACGCCGAGGCCGCCCTGTCGCGCTGGTTCAGCCGCGAATACCAGGCCGCCAACCCGGCGCAGATCGCCGCGATCCGCCAGACCCTTGCCAGCAACGATCCGCAGGGCTATCTGACAACCTACACGCTGTTCGCCACGCAGGACATGTACCGCGCGGACGACCTGGGCAGCATCAAGGTGCCCACCCTGGTCGCTACCGGCGAGCTGGACCCGGGCTCGACGCCGAAGATGGCCACCGAGCTGGCCGAACGCATTCCGGGCGCCAGGGTGGTGGTGCTCGACGAGCAGCGCCACATGATGCCGGTGGAGTCGCCGCGGCTGGTCAACCAGATGCTGCTCGACTTCCTGCAACAGGCGCAGGTTTCCAAGAATCACGTACAGGGGAATGTCGCATGACCCTCGCACGCTTCCAGATGTTCATCGATGGCCAGTGGGTCGACGCCGTCTCCGGCAAGACCTTCCAGAGCCTCAACCCGGCCCTGGCCAAGCCCTGGGCGGAATTGCCCGATGCCGACGAAGCCGACGTCGAGCGCGCCGTGCAGGCCGCCCAGCGCGCCTTCGACGCCCCGGCCTGGCGCGGCCTCACGGCCACCGCGCGGGGCAAGCTGCTGCGCCGCCTGGGCGATCTGATCGCCGAGAACAAGGAACACCTGGCGCAGCTGGAAAGCCGCGACAACGGCAAGCTGATCCGCGAGACCCGCGGCCAGGTCGGCTACCTGCCGGAGTTCTTCCACTACACCGCGGGCCTGGCCGACAAGCTCGAAGGCGGCACCCTTCCGCTGGATAAGCCCGACCTGTTCGCCTACACCGTGCACGAGCCGCTGGGCGTGGTTGCCGGGATCATCCCGTGGAACAGCCCGCTGTACCTGACCGCGATCAAGCTGGCCCCGGCCCTGGCCGCCGGCAACACCATCGTGCTCAAGCCGTCCGAACACGCCTCGGCGACCATCCTCGAACTGGCTCGCCTGGCCACCGAAGCCGGCTTCCCGGCCGGCGTGGTCAACGTGGTCACCGGCTTCGGCCCGAGCACCGGTGCGGCGCTCACCCGCCACCCGCTGGTGCGCAAGATCGCCTTCACCGGCGGCGCCGCCACCGCGCGCCACGTGGTGCGCAGCAGCGCGGAGAACTTCGCCAAGCTGTCGCTGGAGCTGGGCGGCAAGTCGCCCAACATCATTTTCGCCGACGCCGACCTGGACAGCGCCATAAACGGCGCCGTGGCCGGCATCTACGCCGCCTCCGGGCAGAGCTGCGTCGCCGGCTCGCGCCTGCTGGTGCAGGACGAGATCTACGACGAGTTCGTTGCCCGCCTGGTGGAACGTGCCCAGCGCATCCGCATCGGCAACCCACAGGACGAGCAGAGCGAGATGGGCCCCATGGCCACCGCGCAGCAGCTCGCCGTGGTCGAAGGCCTGGTCGCCGACGCCCTGGCCGAAGGCGCCCGCCTGCGCCTGGGTGGCAAGCGTCCGTCGATCGATTCCGAAGGCTGGTTCTACGAGCCGACCCTGTTCGAGTGCGACAGCCACTCGATGAAGATCATGCAGGAGGAAGTCTTCGGCCCGGTCGCCTCGGTGATCCGCTTCAAGGACGAGGCCGAGGCCCTGGCCATGGCCAACGACTCCCAGTTCGGCCTCGCCGCCGGCATCTGGACCCGCGACCTGGGGCGCGCCCACCGCATGGCCCGTGGCGTGCGCAGCGGGATCATCTGGGTCAACACCTACCGCGCGGTGTCCGCCATGGCGCCCATCGGCGGCTTCCACAACAGCGGCTACGGCCGCGAGAGCGGCATCGATTCGGTGCTGGCCTACACCGAGCTGAAGACGGTGTGGATCAACCTCTCGCAGGCGCCCATGCCCGACCCGTTCGTGATGCGCTGAGAACCTGTTGAATGTCTCGCCGAGCGCAGCCCAGGCAAGGCAAAAGCAGGCGAGAAAGCGCAGTTTACTCGCTGTAAATGAGCATTTTGAGCCTGCTTTTAACGCCGCATGGGCAAGCGCAGGCAGACATTGAACAGGTTCGGAGGAGCGACGAAATGATCGAACCCGGCATTTACAAAGAAGTGATGGGCTCCTTCCCGTCCGGCGTCACCGTGGTCACCACCCTGGACGCCGATGGCAGGATCGTCGGCATCACCGCCAGCGCGTTCAGCGCGCTGTCGATCGACCCGGCGCTGGTGCTGTTCTGCCCCAACTACGAGTCGGACACCTATCCCATCCTGCGCGACAGCAAGCAGTTCGCCATCCACCTGCTGTGCGCCGACCAGCAGGCGGAGGCCTACGCCTTCGCCAGGAAGGGCCAGGACAAGGCCAAGGGCATCGAGTGGCGGCTGAGCGAGCTGGGCAACCCGCTGCTGACCCGCGCCACCGCGATCATCGAATGCGAGCTGTGGCGCGAGTACGACGGCGGCGACCACGCGATCATCGTCGGCGCGGTGAAGAACCTGATCCTCCCGGAGCAGGAGGTCACCCCGATGGTCTATCACCGCGGCAAGCTCGGCGCACTGCCGGAGATAGCCGGCTGACGCCTTCCAGGGCCGCTCGCCATCATCCTCGGCAGCGGCCTTTTTTCATGGTCCGCCCGCGCTAGCGGACCCGGTTACAACCTGTAGGAGCGGGCCATGCCCGCGATCGCGCGCATGGCGCGCTCCTACAGGGAGACGCGTGAGGAATACCCGATGAGCAACGAGAAATACGAAAAAGGCCTGGCCATCCGCACCCAGGTGCTGGGCGAGGCCTACGTCAGCAAGTCGATCCAGAACGCCGACGACTTCACCCGCCCGCTCCAGGAGATGGTCACCGAGTACTGCTGGGGCCACGTCTGGGGCCGGGAGGGCTTATCGCTCAAGGAACGCAGCATGATAAACTTGGCGATGATTTCGGCACTCAACCGCCCCCACGAACTCAAGCTGCACGTGCGCGGCGCCCTGCGAAACGGCTTATCCCGCGAGCAGATCCGCGAGATCCTCCTGCAGGTCGGCATCTATTGCGGGGTTCCCGCGGCGGTGGACAGTTTCCGCCTCGCCCGCGAAGCCTTCGCCGAGGCCGACGCCGAGGAACGTGGTTGATTGCTGGCCCGACTTGACGAAAGAGCGCCCCAGGGTGCTCCATCGATCTTCCTATGGACAGCCAGAACACAGAGCGGACCCCATGAAACGCTTGCCACTCGACGATAGCTTCAAGGTCAATCGCAACCCCGTCACCCTGCGCGAAATCGTCCTCGACAAGCTGCGCGGCGCGATCCTCAACTTCCAGCTGCTGCCGGGCGACCGCCTGGTGGAGCGCGATCTGTGCGATCGCCTGGGCGTCAGCCGCACCTCCGTGCGCGAGGCGCTGCGCCACCTGGAATCCGAGGGCCTGGTGGAGTTCGCCGATGCCAAGGGTCCGCGCGTCGCCATCATCACCCTGGAAGACGCGGTCGACATCTACGAGTTGCGCTGCGTGCTCGAAGGCCTGATCGTCCAGCTCTTCACCCTCAACGCCAAGGCCCGCGACATCCGCAACCTGGAGCGCGCGCTGGAGGAGAACCGCCAGGCGCTGGAAGACGGCGAGCTGCAGCAGGTCATCGAGTCGGTGCAGGGCTTCTACGACGTACTCCTGGAAGGCTCGGGCAACCGCACCGCCGCCACCCAGCTGCGCCAGTTGCAGGCGCGCATCAGCTACCTGCGGGCCACCTCCGTGTCCCAGGAAAACCGTCGCGCCGCCAGTAACCAGGAAATGGAACGCATGGTCGAGGCGATCAAGAGCGGCGACCCGGTTGCCGCTCACCAGGCCTCGGTCGACCACGTGCGCGCCGCCGCCAAGGTTGCCCTGGACTACCTGCGCTCCAAGCAGGACGGCGCCGGCAAGGTGCGCGACATCGCCACCCCCATCGCGCTCAAAGAGCCGCGCATAGGCCGCTGACGCCATGCCCGCCCCGCGCTTCTGTCCCGCGTGCGGCAGTGGCGGCCTCAGCCGCCGGTGCCCGCCGGGGGACACCCATGAGCGCCTTGTCTGCGCGGGTTGCGGCTACATCCACTACGAAAACCCCAAGGTCATCGCCGGCTGCATCATCGAGCGCGACGGCAAATACCTGCTCTGCCAGCGCGGCATTCCGCCGCGTCCCGGCACCTGGACGCTGCCGGCCGGCTTCATGGAAAACGGCGAAACCACCGAGCAGGCCGCCCTGCGCGAAGTCTGGGAAGAGACCGGGGTACGCGCCGACATCGTCTCGCCCTACTCCATCTTCAGCGTGCCGAAGATCAGCGAGGTCTACATCATCTTCCGCGCCAGCGTGATCGAAGAAACCGGCGAGCACGGCCCCGAGACCCTGCAGGTTAAATTCTTCGCCCCGGAGGAAATCCCCTGGGAGTGCATCTACTACCCGGCGATCCGGCAGATCCTCGAACGCTACATCGAGGAACGCCAGGCAGGGGTATATGGCATCTACATGGGCAACGACGACACCGGGAAGGTGCATTTCATCCGGTAACACCGCCCCCCCGTGTAGGAGCGTGCCATGCACGCGATCCGTCGGCAGGGCCGACGGTTAGTCCTAGCACCTCCGCCGCCCATGAAACTCGGTGACGCGGGTCGCTGATTCTCCTTTCTGAAACGTCATTCGAGCCTGACCGCGCGTATCCGCGCGTTCGCGGGCATGGCCCGCTCCTACACGAGCCCACCTGTAGGAGCGTGCCATGCACGCGATCCGTCGGCAGGGCCGACGGTTGGTCCTAGCACACGGCGCCCGTGCAAACCGGCGATGCGGGTTGCTGATCTCCCTTCTGGAACGCCATCTGGATCTGACCGCGCGTTTTCGTGTGTTCGCGGGCATGGCCCGCTCCTACACGAGCCGACCTGTAGGAGCGTGCCGTGCACGCGATCCGTCGGCAGGGCCGACGGCTGGTCCTAGCACCACTGCCGCCCATGAAACTCGGTGATTCGGGTCGCTGATTTTCCCTTCTGGAACGCCATCTGGGCCTGACCGCGCGTATCCGCGCGTTCGCGGGCATGGCCCGCTCCTACAGGGGACACCGAATCAGCCGGCTGGCTTGCGGCTGTTTCCTCTCGTAGCGAACAGCAGCGAACGTGATAGTCGATCCACTCACACAGAGGATCGACCATGGCCCTGCACTCTGCCGGCCGCGCTGCGTTGCGCAAAGGCCGCGTCGCCCTGCCCCATACGGTCTATCTGCTTACCTCCACGACGCTCCGGCGCCAGCCATTCTTCGCTAGCTTCAAAGCTGCATGTGCAGCAGCACGCTGCTTCGAGGATCGGCAACTGTTGAATGGCTGCACCATGCTTGCCTGGGTGCTGATGCCGGATCATGTGCACTGGCTGCTCCAGCTGGGCGAAGAGGCCTGCCTGGAGACGACCGTGAAGAACCTGAAATCCGCCAGCGCACGCCTGGCCAATCGGGCGCTAGGCAGGCGAAGCGAGCTATGGACACCGAGCTTCCATGACCGGGCTTTACGTCGTGAGGATGACCTGCGCCAAGCCGCGCGCTATCTGGTTGCAAATCCGCTTCGCGCAGGATTGGTTCGGCGAGTCGGCGATTATTCCTTCTGGAACGCCATCTGGATCTGACCGCGCGTTTTCGCGCGTTCGCGGGCATGGCCCGCTCCTACACGAGGGTGCCGCGCGCGCGATCCGGCGGTTGGGCCGGACACCTACTACATCCGAAAAACGCCAGGCAAAAAAATCCCCCGACGCCAACGGCACGCCGGGGGTGCAAGGGATAAATCGTCAGGATTCGCTCAGTGCGCGCCCTTGGTCAGGTCACTCTCGTTCCACTGGTCGTACACGCAGGCATCGGCGGCGGCCCAGCGCACGCGCACCTCGCTGCCGGGGGCCAGCGGCTGGGTGTTGCCGGACAGCTCCTTCAGCGTCAGCATCGCGCCGCTGGCGGTGACCACGCTGCAGGTCAGGCTCTCGCCGAGGAACACCGTCTCGGCCACCTTTGCCGGGATTTCGTTCCAGCCCGCCGCCAGCGGCGTGGCGGCGGCCTGGGTCGGGCTCAGTACCTGGGCTTTTTCCGGACGCACCATCAGCAGGATGTCCTGGCCCTCGCGCAGGTTCGCGGTCGGGCGGATGGCCAGTGCGCGGCCTTCGAATTCCGCCGCGGCGTTGCCATGGGCACGGGCGCGAAGGAAGTTGGAGTTGCCCAGGAACGACGCCACGAAGGCATTCGGCGGGTTCTGGTAGAGGTCATAGCCGCTGCCCAGGCCGACGATCTTGCCGTGGCTGAAGATGGCGATGCGCTGGGACAGGCGCATCGCTTCCTCCTGGTCGTGGGTGACGTAGACGATGGTGATGCCCAGGCGGCGGTGCAGGTGGCGCAATTCGTCCTGCAGGTCCTCGCGCAGCTTCTTGTCCAGCGCGCCGAGGGGTTCGTCCATCAGCAGGATGCGCGGTTCGTAGACCAGCGCGCGGGCGATGGCGACGCGCTGCTGCTGGCCACCGGAGAGCTGCGCCGGGCGGCGGTGGGCGAACTTGTCCAGTTGCACCAGCTTGAGCATGGCGTCGACACGGCGCTCGCGCTCGGCGCCCTTCTGCTTGCGGATGTCCAGCGGGAAACCGATGTTGTCGCGCACCGACAGATGCGGGAACAGCGAGTAACGCTGGAACACCATGCCGATGTCGCGCTTGTGCGGCGGCACGTTCACCAGCGACTGGCCGTCCACCAGGATCTCGCCGCTGCTGGGCGTCTCGAAGCCGGCCAGCATGGACAGCGTGGTGCTCTTGCCCGAGCCGCTGGAGCCCAGGAAGGTGAGGAACTCGCCGTCCTGGATGTCGAGGGAGATATTGTCCACGGCGGTGAAGTCGCCGTAGTGCTTGTTCAGGTTGCGCAGGCTGACCAGGGTCTTCTGCTCGCGGGATTCTTGGATCACGGCACTCATGGCATTTACCTCGGCGCTCAGGCGCGGATTTCGTTGCGCCGGCGCAGGGCGGCGGCGATCACCATCACCAGCACGGACAGGCCGATCAGCAGCGTCGAAGCGACGGCGATCACCGGGGTCAGGTCCTGGCGCAGGGTGGTCCACATTTTCACGGGCAGGGTCTGCAGGGTCGGGCTGGCCATCATCACGCTCAGCACCACTTCGTCCCAGGAGACCAGAAAGGCGAACAGCGCGCCGGCGACCATGCCGGGGCGGATCGCCGGGAAGGTCACCTTGATCACCGCCTGCAGGCGCGACGCCCCGCAGATCACCGCGGCGTCCTCGATGGACTGGTCGAACAGCTTCAGCGAGTTGATGATCGAGATGATGGTGAACGGCAGCGCGACGATCACGTGGCTGACCACGAAGGAGAACAGCGTGCCGGTGTAGCCGAGCTTGAGGAACAGCGCGTAGACCGCCACCGCGATGATCACCAGCGGCACGATCATCGGCAGGGTGAACAGCCCGTAGAGCAACTCCCGGCCGGGGAACTTGCCGCGCACCAGGGCGAACGCGGTGGGCAGGCCCAGGGCGACCGAGCAGATCGTGGTGAGGATCGCCACCTTCAGGCTGGCGAGCGCGGCGCTCATCCATTCGGGGTTGGAGAAGAACTGGCCGTACCACTTCAGCGTCCAGCCCGGCGGCGG
This sequence comes from Pseudomonas sp. NY15437, assembly GCF_048068435.1. Lineage (NCBI taxonomy): Bacteria > Pseudomonadati > Pseudomonadota > Gammaproteobacteria > Pseudomonadales > Pseudomonadaceae > Pseudomonas > Pseudomonas sp. NY15437. The sequence continues at coordinate 198,316 of NZ_JBLUQC010000011.1, read as the reverse complement.
GAACACCAGCCACTGCGAGGAGCCGAAGGACAGCAGCACGATGAACACGATGGGCAGCAGCAGGAAGGCCGCGATGCTGCCCGTCGTGAGGTAGAGGCCGACGCGCATGCGCCGGCTCATGGCATTGGGTGAGAGCAGCATGGCTTACCTCGCGCTACTGGAAGCCACCGGGGATTCCGGCTGCAGCTTCAGGTAGAGGTAGAACAGCACCAGGGTGATGGCGATCAGCAGCGCGGCGGCGGCGCTGGCCAGGCCCCAGTTGAGGAAGGATTGCACCTGCTGGACGATGAACTCCGGCAGCATCATGTTCTGTGCGCCGCCCAGCAGCGCCGGGGTGACGTAGTAGCCCAGAGACATGACGAAGACCATCAGGCCGCCGGAGAACAGCCCCGGCCGGCACAGCGGCAGGAACACCCGGAAGAAGTTGGTCCAGGGGCTGGCACCGCAGATCGAGCCGGCCTGCAGCACCATCGGGTCGATGGCGGCCATGGTGGCCTGCAGCGGCAGCACGATGAACGGGATCATGATGTAGCTCATGCCGATCACCACGCCGGTCAGGTTGTGCACCAGCTCCAGCGGCTGGTCGATGATGCCCAGCGCCATCAGGGTCTTGTTGATCACCCCCGAGGCCTGCAGCAGCACCAGCCAGGAGTAGGTGCGCGCCAGCAGGCTGGTCCACATCGACAGCAGCACGATGTTCAGCAGCATGCGGCCCCAGCCGCGCGGCACCAGGGTGATCGCCCAGGCCAGCGGGAAGCCCAGCAGCAGGCTGATCACGGTGACCAGCGCGCCGACCGCGAAGGTGTTGAACAGCACCCGCGAGTAGGCCGAGTTGGCGAACAGCTGTGCGTAGTTGTCCAGGCCTGGGGTCGGCTCCAGCACGCCGCGCAGCAGCAGGCCGATCAGCGGGGCGAGGAAGAACAGGCCGAGGAACAGCAGCGCCGGCAGCAGGTTGCGCACGCCGCGCCAGCGGTGGGTGAGCACTTCATCCTGTCGGATGGGTTCGGCCTTCGGGGCCTTGCCGCCGGCGGCGCGGGATGCGCCTCCGGCAGCCTGGCCCGGCTGCATCACAGCCATTTTCACTTGACCAGCCATTCGTTCCACCGTGCGGCGATCGCCGGGCCGTTCTTCGCCCAGTAGGCGTAATCCAGGGTGATCTGCTCCTGCCCATAGGCGGTGGGCAGGTTCGGCGCGAGGTCGCCCTTGAGCTGGCCGACGCTGTCCAGGTTCACCGGGGCATAGGCGGTCAGGTTGGCGAAGTCGGCCTGGCCCTTGGCGCTGCTGGCGTTGGCCAGGAACTTCATCGCCGCGTCCTTGTTCTTCGCGCCCTTGGGCACCACGAGGAAATCAGCCATGACCAGGTTCTGTTTCCAGCTCACGCCCACTGGCGCGCCGTCCTGCTGCAGGGCGTAGATGCGGCCGTTCCAGAACTGGCCGAGGGTCGCCTCGCCGGAGGCCAGCAGCTGCTGCGATTGCGCGCCGCCGCCCCACCAGACGATGTCCTTCTTGATGGTGTCGAGCTTCTTGAAGGCGCGGTCCAGGTCCAGCGGGTAGAGCTTGTCCTTGGCCACGCCGTCGGCCAGCAGGGCCAGCTCCAGCACGCCGGGGCTCGGCCATTTGTACAGCGCGCGCTTGCCCGGGTAGCTGGCGGTATCGAACAGCGCCGACCAGTCCTGCGGTTGCTTGCCGCCGACCTTGCCCTGGTTGTAGCCGAGCACGAAGGAGAAATAGAACGAGCCGACACCATGGTCGGAAACGAAGCGCGGGTCGATGCGGTCACGCTTGATGGTGTTGAAGTCCAGGGGCTCCAGCAGGCCCTCGGCGGCGGCGCGCAGGGCGAAGTCGGCCTCCACGTCGACCACGTCCCACTGGACGTTGCCGCTCTCCACCATGGCCTTGAGCTTGCCGTAGTCGGTGGGGCCGTCCTGGACCACGGCGACGCCGGTGGACTGGCTGAAGGGTTCGGCCCAGGCCTGCTTCTGCGCATCCTGGGTGGTGCCACCCCAGCTGACGAAGCTGAGGCTGTCGGCGCCGAAGGCAGCGGTGCCGGTTGCGCCCAGGACTGCCGCGGCCAGGACCGCGATCGCACGTTTTTTGAACACCATCTTGCTTGCCCTCATTGTTGTGATTGTTCACGGCGACCTTCGGGGGACGCCGGTCTGGAGCAGGTGGCCGGAGCGTCGTCAGGGTCCGATGGAGTGGCACGCTGACGAGCAGAAATCGTAAGGCCTACGGAATGTCATATTATGGTATTCCAAACTTTCCGCAAGTCCTCCGCGACACCGGCCATCGTGGCAGCGAAGCTTGGGTGAACACCGCGTCGTTCCTCGTGTTGCTCAGGTTCTTGATTGGAAAGGAAATCTTTTTTCACACTCGCCGCGCGGAAGTTTTCTGGCGAAACGCCAGCACGGCGAGCGGACGAACGGATCAGCCCTCGAAAGGCAGCGTTTCCACCACTTCCAGGTCGTAGCCGGTGAGGCCGGCGTACTTCAGCGGTGCGCCGAGGTGGCGGATCTTGCCGACGCCGATGTCCTGCAGGATCTGCGCGCCGGTGCCGACTTCGGAATAGATGCGCGACTGCGAGCGGGTGAACTGCCGCGGCGCCTGGGTCAGTTGCGGCACGCGGGCCAGCAGCGCCTGGGAGGACTCGTTGTTGGCCAGCACCACCACCACGCCGTGGCCGACCTCCGCGACCTTCTGCAGGGCGGCCCAGAGCGTCCAGTTCTTCGGCCCGGTGTACTCGGCGCCGACCAGGTCGCGCAGCGGGTCGATCACGTGCACGCGCACCAGGGTCGGCTCATCGCGCCGGATGTCGCCCATCACCATGGCCATGTGCACGCCGCCTTCGATGCGGTCCTCGTACGTGACAAGGCGGAAAGTGCCGTGCACCGTGGGCAGCTCGCTCTCGCCGATGCGCGCGACGGTGTGCTCGGTGCTCAGGCGGTAGTGGATCAGGTCGGCGATGGTGCCGATGCGGATGCCATGGCGCTTGGCGAAGGCTTCCAGGTCCGGGCGGCGGGCCATGCTGCCGTCGTCGTTCATCACCTCGACGATCACCGACGCCGGGGTCAGCCCGGCCAGGCGCGCCAGGTCGCAACCCGCCTCGGTGTGGCCGGCGCGGGTGAGCACTCCGCCTTCGCGGGCGCGCAGGGGGAAGATGTGGCCGGGCTGCACCAGGTCCTCGGCGCGAGCGCCCGGCTTCACGGCGGTGAGCACGGTGTGCGAACGGTCGGCGGCGGAGATGCCGGTGGAGACGCCGGTGGCCGCCTCGATGGACACGGTGAAGGCGGTGGAATAGACGCTGCCATTGGCCGGCACCATCTGTTCCAGCCCCAGGCGGGCGCAGTGTTCGTCGGTCAGCGTCAGGCAGATCAGCCCGCGCGCCTCGCGCGCCATGAAGTTGATCGCCTCCGGCGTGCAGCGCTCGGCGGCGAGCAGCAGGTCGCCTTCGTTTTCGCGGTCTTCGTCGTCGACCAGGAGCACCATCTTGCCCTGGCGGTAGTCTTCGATGATGTCTTCGATGCGGTCGAACGGCATGGTGCGGTACTCGGCTGGATCGTGGATGAAAAAATCTGGTATACCATAATATATTTCTTATCCAAAACAGCAGCACGCAGAGGTGCCCATGAAGGCTTACTGGATTGCCCACGTCGACGTCACCGACCCGCAGCAATACGGCGAATACACCCGCCGCGCGCCCGCGGCCTTCGCCCTGTACGGCGGCAGGTTCCTCGCCCGCGGCGGCCGCTCCGAAGCGCTGGAAGGGCGCTCTACTCCTCAGCGTAGCGTGGTGATCGAGTTCGATTCCTATGAGCAGGCGCTGGCCTGCTACCGCTCGGCGGAATACCAGGACGCCTGCGCGCACCGGCAGGGCGTGGCGAAGGCGGAGATCGTGATCGTCGAGGGGTTCGAGGGGTAAGGCCCCGGCCATGGGCGAGCGGGATTGCCGTCGGCCCTGCCGACGGATCGCGGGCATGGCCCGCTCCTACAGGGGACGTTCGGCGTTGGGCTGTTCGCGAGCAAGCTCGCTCCTACAGGTCCGCGCCCGGCTCCCGTAGGAGCGGACTCGGTCCGCGATATCCCACGCGGCGGAATCCGACCAGCAGAAGACACACCGAAGCAAGACGCCCCTTGTAGGAGCGAGCTTGCTCGCGAACCATCCGAGCGCCGGTGTTACCGGATCGCGGAGAAGCTCCGCTCCTACGACAGCCGAGAGCCCTCGCCAGCCTGTAGGAACGGGCCATGCCCGTGATCGCGGGCATGGCCCGCTCCTACAGGGGACATCCGGCGCTGGGCGGTCGCGAGCAAGCTCGCTCCTACAGGTCCGCACCCGGCTCCCGTAGGAGCGGACTCTGTCCGCGATATCCCACGCGGCGGAATTCGATCCCGGCAGAAGACATACCGAAGTAAAACGCCCCTTGTAGGAGCGAGCTTGCTCGCGAACCATCCGAGCGCCGGTGTAACCGGATCGCGGAGAAGCTCCGCTCTTACGACAGCCGACTGCCCTCGCCAGACTGTAGGAACGGGCCATGCCCGTGATCGCGGGCATGGCCCGCTCCTACAGGGAATGTTGTGCCTTGCGGTTCGCGAGCAAGATCGCTCCTACGAAGAGCCGATGCTCCGCTTTGGCTCTTGAGGCCCTCAAGAGAAACATCCGCACACTCCGACTGCCCCGTTCAGGAGGCCTCGTTGAAGCGGAGTTTCAGGGGTTGAGCGACATGGATGTCGCGAGAGCTGCGATGGGCCAGGGACGGCCCTTCGCAGCGTGCCCCTGAAACTCCGCTTCAACGAGGGAATTTTTCGCCTAAGCGAAAAACCGGATGTCCGGGGCAAGACCTTTTGGTTCCTTTTGGGGCGTTTGCCAAAAGGGACTCGCCCGAGGGGGCGAAACCCAATCTCTCAGCGCACACATCAGCGGCGCAGAGACACTGCCCTCCCTGTAACCAAAGCTCTAGCTCCAGACCGTACAGGCAAAAAAAAGCCCCACCGAATCCCGGCGGGGCAGAGAGTGTGCAACCCAGGTCGAATTCCCTACTCCGCGATCCCCAGCGCCACCGGCTGGCCGGCTTCGCGGGCCTGGCCGCGGGTGGCCAGGCAGTAGTACAGCGGGCAGGTCACCAGCAGGCCGACCAGCCAGGACAGGTCCACCCCATCGATGTAGTTGGCATAGGGGCCGACGAACAACGAGGTATTGGCGAACGGCAGCTGCACGATGATGCCGATGAAGTAGGCGATGATCGCGTGCGGGTTGAAGCGCCCGTAGACGCCGCCGTCACGGCGGAAGATCGACTGGATGTCGTAGCGGCCGCGCTTGATCAGGTAGAAGTCGATCAGGTTGATCGAGGCCCAGGGCACCAGCACGATCAGCATCGCCAGGATCAGGCCGATGAACTGCGAGATGAAGTTGGCCGAGGCGCCCAGCGCCATCAGGCAACTGCCCGCCAGCACCACCGAGGACAGCACCACGCGCACCCGCACACTGGGCGTCCAGCTACCGGCGAAGGTCTGGATCGAGGTGACGATGGAGAGCACGGCGCCATACAGGTTCAGCGCGTTGTGGCTGATGATGTTGAGCAGGAACAGCAGCATCAGCACCGGACCGAACACGCCGGTGGCCTGCTTGACCGCGACCATCGCGTCGGTGCCTTCGGGGGTTGCCAGCACCGCCACCGCGCCGAAGCTGAACGACAGGCTGGTACCCGCCACCGCGCCGGCGAAGGTCGCCAGGAACGGCTTGCCGATGCCGACGCTGGCCGGCAGATAGCGCGAATAATCCGAGGTGTAGGGCGCGAAGCTGATCTGCCAGATGATGCCCAGGCACAACGTGGCCAGGAAGCCGGAGAGGTTGAAGGCGCCGCGGGAGAGGAAGTCCGCCGGCAGCTCGCCGCCGAGCATGATGGCAAAACCCACCAGCAGCGCGCCGCCCATCACCCAGGTGCCGATGCGGTTGAGGGTGTGGATGAAGCGATAGCCGATCACGCCGATGGCGGTGGCGCTCAGTGCACCGAGAATGATCGCCACAGGCGTCGGGGTCGCCGGCACCAGGCCCTGGATCGACTTGCCCGCCAGGACGATGTTGGAAATGAAGAAGCCGACGTAGATCAGGGCGGTGAAGAACACGATCAGCAAGGCGCCGTAACGGCCGAACTGGCCCCGGCTCTGGACCATCTGCGGAATGCCCATCTGCGGGCCCTGCGCCGATGCCAGGGCGAGGAACACGCCGCCGAACACGTGGCCCAGGACAATGGCGATCAGCCCCCAGAGCAGGTCGAGATGGAACACCTGGACCGCCATCGCGCCGGTCACCACCGGCAGCGGTGCGATGTTGGTGCTGAACCACAGCGTGAACAGGTCGCGGGAGCGCCCATGGCGCTCGGCCGGCGGCACGTAATCGACGGTATGGTTCTCGATCAACGGAGTATCGGACATCGGTTTTGCCTTGCTTATTGTCTTTGTAAGGTCAGGTCATCCGGCGCCTCGGATGGGGCAGAAACGGCGCGGCGGTGACGGCTGAAATATTATGGTATTCCACATACCAAGCAAGCATTTTCTGAATAACCGTTGGTCGAATGGTCGCCAGCCGCCCCTCCGGCGAAGGCTCATCTTACCGGCCAAAGCCCCGTATTCTGCAGCCTCCAGGCGACGACGGGGATTGCGCCATCCATCCATCGGGAAAACAAAAGGCTTGATTTCGAAGTATTACGGTATACCATCATACGAAACGACCACTCCCGATGGCCGGCTCACACGACAGGTACTCGCAATGATCGACCACGCTGCCTACAAACACGTCATGGGCTCCTTCCCGTCCGGCGTCACCGTCATCACGACTCTGGACGACGATGGCCAGGTGGTCGGCCTTACCGCGAGCGCCTTCAGCTCCCTGTCGATGGACCCGGCGCTGGTGCTGTTCTGCCCCAACTACAGCTCCGACTCCTACCCGGTGCTGATCCGCCGCAAGCAGTTCGCCATCCACCTGCTGTCCGCCGACCAGAAGGGCGAAGCCTATGCCTTCGCCAGCAAGGGCAAGGACAAGGCCCAGGGCATCGAATGGACGCTGAGCGAACGCGGCAACCCGCTGTTGGCAAATGCCACCGCCATCATCGAGTGCGAGCTGTGGCGCGAATACGAAGGCGGTGACCACGCCATCCTGGTCGGCGCGGTGAAGAACCTGATCGTGCCGGACCAGCAGATCACCCCGATGATTTACTGCCGCGGAAAGATGGGCGCGCTGGAGGCGTTCGCCTGACCGCCTGATCGTTCGCCGTCCGGCGCGGGCCCCTTCTTGCGGGAGTGAGAAGGGGCTTTCTTTTTGCCTGTGGAATGCAAAGCCACCGCCGGGGAAGGCCGAACCGCCGTTGCGGCGGCGGGAAACGCTGGCGCGTCATGCGCCCTACGCCTGCCATGAGGCACGTTCGCAGGATGGCGTGGAGCGCAGCGATACCCATCGAATTGGCGCACCGACAACATGGGTATCGCTGCGCTCCACCCATCCTACAAATCCGTTCTCTGGCGATGCCCGCGTGCGAGCCTGGAATCCCTCGCGGCGGAATCCGCCCTCACCAGGGCACATAGCGGTGAAGGCGCACATTGTAGGAGCGAGCTTGCTCGCGAACCTCGCTTGCCGGTTAGCACGGCGTTATGCGGTTCGCGAGCAAGCTCGCTCCTACGAAAAGCTCATCGGCTAAGAAAAGGGCCCGCCTTCGCGAGCCCGTCTCGTGCCTCAGGTCCTGAACCGCGACACCAGCCGGTTCAGCTCATCGGACAACCCACCCAGGGTCTGCGCATCGCCGCGCGTGGCCTCCGCCAGGCCGGCGACTTCCTGGGCATCGCGGTGGATCTGGCTGATGTGCCGGTTGATCTCCTCCGCCACCTGGTGCTGCTCCTCGGCGGCGGTGGCGATCTGCGCGTTCATGTCGCGGATCACGTCCACCGACTCGCGTATCGCACCGAAGCACGCCCGCGCCTCGCGGATCGAGCCCACGGTGCGCTGCGATGCCTCCAGGCTCGACTGCATCTGCCGCCCGGTGTCGTGGGTACGGCGCGCCAGGGTGCCGAGCAGGTTGTCGATCTCCCCGGTGGATTCCGCCGTGCGCCGCGCCAGCGCGCGCACCTCGTCGGCCACCACGGCGAACCCGCGGCCCTGGTCGCCGGCACGCGCCGCCTCGATGGCCGCGTTGAGCGCCAGCAGGTTGGTCTGCTCGGCGATGGAACGGATGGTGCCGAGGATCGACTGGATATCGTTGCTGTCCTGCTCCAGCTGGCGCATGGCATCGGCGGAGTGGGCGATCTCCTCGCTCAGGCGGCCGACGCTGTCCACGGCGGCGTCGATCTGCTGCTGGCCGTCGTGGGCCTGGCGCTGGCCGCTGTCGGCGGATTCCGCCGCCTGGGTGCAGGAGCGCGCGACCTCGTTGGCCGTCATCACCATCTCGTTGAACGCGGTGGAGACCATGTCCACCGCCTCGCGCTGGCGGGCGGCGGTATCGGCCAGCGCCTGCGAGGTCTCGCGGCTGCTGCCCGAACTCTGGTGGATGCTGCCGGCCGCGGCGCCGATGCTCTGCACCAGCCGCCGGATCGCGTCGAGGAACTGGTTGAACCAGCCGGCCAGTTGCGCCGTCTCGTCACGGCCGCGCACGGCCAGGCGTCCGGTGAGGTCGCCATCGCCCTGGGCGATGCCTTCCAGGCCGGCGGCTACCGCGCGCACCGGGCGCACCACCAGGCCGGCGAACAGCGAGCCGAGGCCGGCGAAGGCCAGCGCGATGACCACCGCAATCAGAGCGATGACCCAGGTCAGGCGGGTCGCCGCGCTCATCACCTCGCTCTCCTTGACCAGGCCGACGAAGCGCCAGCCCAGGGCGTCGGACGGCCAGACGTTGGCGAGGTAGCGCTCGCCGCCGATCTCCACCTCCACCAGGCCCTTCTGCGCGCTGGCCAGGCGCTGGAAATCGCCGCCCAGCTCGCCCAGTTGCTTGAAGTTGTTCTCGGGATTGTGCGGGTCGACCAGGATGGTGCCGTCGCCTTCCATCAGCATCAGGTAGCCGGATTCGCCCAGGCGGATCGCCTTGACGATATCGGTCAGGCGCTTGAGCGAGACGTCGATGTTGACCACCCCGCCCTGCGGGCCGAGCTGGTTGGCGAAGGTGCGCACGCTGCTCACCAGCACCACCTTGTCCGCCGCCCAGTAGTAGGCCTTGGTGCGCAGGGTCTTGCCCGGCTGGGCCATGGCCGCCTGGTACCACGGGCGGGTGCGCGGATCGTAGTTGGCCAGCGTGGCGTCGCCCGGCCAGAAGCTGTAGCCGCCTTCGCGGGTGCCGAGGGACACGTAGGCGTAATCCGGGTGGCTCTGCGCCAGCCCGGTGAAGAGGTCGAAGACGCGCTTGTCCAGCTCGCCGGTGGGGTGCTGCGCGGCATCGCTGGCGATGTACTGCTTGAGGCCGCCGTCGATGGCTGCCAGCTGCGGATGGCTGGCCAGGTATTCGACGTTCTGGGTGATGCCGTCGAAGAACAGCTGCATGGCGTTCTCGACCTGGCGGATCTCCCGGCTGCTGCCGTCGATGAAGCTGTCCCGGGCCTCCCCGCGCAGGTTGAGGATCACCAGTACGGCAACCAGGATCACCGGCAAGCTGGCGATGGCGGAAAACGCGAGGATCAGTTTTTGTTTGAGGTTCATCCCTTACTCCCTTGGTCTGCTCGCGGCAGAAACGCCTTGCAGACATCCCATATTATGGTATACCAATATGCAACGGATTCCCTAGCGCGTAAACCGGCCGTTGTTCTCCGCCGTCGCGCCTGACCGCCGAAAAGCAGCGATGCGTGCCTGCGCATCTCCCGCCGGCTGCCGTGCCGGATACAAGAAAGGTTCGAGGTAAGCGATATGAAGTTTTCCCTGTTCGTGCACATGGAGCGCTACGACGATCAGCCCAGCCACCGCCAGCTGTTCGAAGAGCTCACCGAGCTGACGCTGATGGCCGAGGCCGGCGGTTTCTCCACCGTCTGGATCGGCGAGCACCACGCCATGGAGTACACCATCTCGCCGAGCCCGATGCCGCTGCTGGCCTACCTCGCCGCCCGCACCCAGACCATCCGCCTGGGCGCCGGCACCATCATCGCGCCGTTCTGGCACCCCATCCGCGTGGCCGGCGAATGCGCCCTGCTCGACGTCATCAGCAACGGCCGCATGGAAGTGGGCCTGGCCCGCGGCGCCTACCAGTACGAGTTCGACCGCATGGCCAACGGCATGCCGGCCGGCGACGGTGGCAAGTACCTGCGCGAGATGGTCCCGGTGGTGAAGGCACTGTGGCAGGGCGACGTCGCCCACGACGGCGAAATCTGGAAATTCCCCACCTCCACCTCGTCGCCGCGTCCGCTCCAGAAGCCCACCCCGCCGATGTGGATCGCCGCCCGCGACCCGGATTCGCACAACTTCGCGGTGGCCAACGGCTGCAACGTGATGGTCACCCCGTTGATGAAAGGCGACGAAGAAGTCGTCGACCTTAAGAACAAGTTCGAAGCCGCCCTGGCCAACAACCCGGACGTGCCGCGCCCGCAACTGATGGTGCTGCGCCATACCCACGTGCACACCGCGGACGATCCGGATGGCTGGAAGGTCGGCGCCGAGGCGATCTCGCGCTTCTACCGCACCTTCGACGCCTGGTTCGGCAACAAGCAGACCCCGGTCAACGGCCTGCTGCCGCCCAGCCCCGAGGAGAAGTTCAAGGAGCGCCCGGAGTTCGAGCTGGAGAACATCCGCAAGAACACCATGATCGGCACCCCGGAAGAAATCATCGCGCGCATCCGCCACTACCAGGAACTGGGTGTGGACGAGTTCAGCTTCTGGGCCGACAACAGCCTGCCCTATGCGCAGAAGAAGAAGTCGCTGGAGCTGTTCATCCAGCACGTGGTGCCGGCGTTCCGCTGATCGCCGCGGCTACCTGCGAAAGGCGCCTTCGGGCGCCTTTTGTGCTGACGGCACCCACCCTGTAGGAGCGAGCTTGCTCGTGAACCCGCTTCGCTGCGGAGCCTCCCTGTAGGAGCGCGCCATGCGCGCGATCGCGGGCATGGCCCGCTCCTACACAGGCCGCATGCTTGCCGCATTCGTAGGAGCGGACTCCGTCCTCGATGCTCGCCACAGGGCGCCTTTTGTGCTGACGGCACCCACCCTGTAGGAGCGAGCTTGCTCGCGAACACGCTTCGCCGCGGAGCCTCCTGTAGGAGCGCGCCATGCGCGCGATCGCGGGCATGGCCCGCTCCTACACCCACGCCACGTGCTTGCCGGCAGGACGCCCTCCGTGATGCTCGCCACAGGGCGCCTACTGTGCTGACGGCACCCACCCTGTAGGAGCGAGCTTGCTCGCGAACACGCTTCGCCGCGGAGCCCCCTGTAGGAGCGCGCCATGCGCGCGATCGCGGGCATGGCCCGCTCCTACACCCAAGCCGCGTGCTGGCCGGCATACGTAGGAGCCCAATGAAAAAGCCCGGCATCCGCCGGGCCCTTTCCCCTCAGCCGAAGATCAATCCGCGTGGATGTCGTTGTCCTTGGTCTCGCGCAGGAACAGCAGCGAGCAGACCAGGCTCATCGCCGTGATCAGCACCGGGTACCACAGGCCGTAGAAGATGTTGCCGGTGTACACCACCAGGGCGAACGAGATGGTCGGCAGCAGGCCGCCGAACCAGCCGTTGCCGATGTGGTACGGCAGCGACAGCGAGGTATAGCGGATGCGCGTCGGGAACAGCTCGACCATCAGCGCCGCCAGCGGGCCGTAGCAGCAGGTGGCGATGAAGATCAGCGCGACGATGATCGCCACCACCATCGGCCGGTTCACCAGGGACGAGTCGGCCACGGCCGGGTAACCCGCGTCCTTCACCGCGGCGCCCAGCGCGGCGGCGTCGAAGCCCTCGATGCGCTTCTCGCCCACCGTCACCACCAGTTCGCTGCCCGCTGGCGCGGCCACCGTGCTGTACGGCACGCCGCCCTTCACCAGCAGGGTCTTGGCCTTGTCGCAGGCGCTGTCGAATTTGGCCTTGCCCACCGGGTCGAACTGGAAGGTGCAGGTGGCCGGGTCCGCCATCACGGTCACCGGCGCCTGGCGCGAGGCCGCGTCGATCTGCGGGTTGGCGTAGTGGGTCAGCGCCTTGAACAGCGGGAAGTACAGCACCGTGGCCAGCAGCAGGCCGGTGACCAGCACCGGCTTGCGCCCGACCTTGTCCGACACCCAGCCGGCGATCACGAACAACGGTGCACCGATCACCAGGGAGATGATCAGCAAGCCGTTGGACAGCGCCGGGTCGACCTTCAGCACCTGGGTCAGGAAGAACATCACGTAGAACTGCGCCGCGTAGAAGGTCACCGCCTGGCCGGCGTTGATGCTGAACAGGGCGATCAGGACGATCTTCAGGTTGCTCCAGCGGGTGAAGGATTCCTTGAGCGGCGACTTGCTCACCTTGCCCTCGGCCTTCATCTTCAGGAATGCCGGCGACTCCTGCATGGACAGGCGGATCCAGGTGGAGATGCCCAGCAGCACGATGGAGATGAGGAACGGCAGGCGCCAGCCCCAGGTCTCGAACTCGGCGCCGGTGGCCTGGCGGCAACCCCAGATCACCACCAGCGAGAGCAGCAGGCCGCCGGTGGCGGTGCACTGGATCCAGCTGGTGTAGGCGCCGCGCTTGTGGTCCGGCGCGTGCTCGGCGACGTAGATCGCCGCCCCGCCGTACTCGCCGCCCAGCGCCAGGCCCTGCAGCAGGCGCAGGACGATGAGGATGATCGGCGCGGCCACGCCGATGGTGGCGTAGGACGGCAGCAGGCCCACCGCGAAGGTGGACAGGCCCATCAGCAGGATGGTGGCAAGGAAGGTGTACTTGCGCCCGATCATGTCGCCCAGGCGGCCGAATACCAGCGCGCCGAACGGGCGGACAAGGAAGCCGGCGGCGAATGCCAGCAGGGCGAAGATGAAGGCGGTGGTGTCGTTGACCCCGGCGAAGAACTGCTTGCTGATGACCGCCGCGAGCGATCCGTAGAGGAAGAAGTCGTACCACTCGAACACCGTGCCGAGCGACGAGGCGAAGATCACCTTGCGCTCGTCGCGACGCGAGGTCGCGGGCCGCTCATAGGGGCTGGTCTGTGCTACATCGGTCATTGCGGGCTCTCCTGCCCCTTCTGGGGGCTTTTGTTTTTGTCAGCCTCGACTGCCACGGTGGTGACACCGCGCGATACCGGTTGTGCCGCCCCTGGTAGGAGCGAGCGTGCTCGCGAACCGCCTGGCACGCAGGCGTCAGGGAGCGAAATTCCACGCCAAACACTGTGGGGAGACAGCCTCGCCGTCACGCCACGGGAGCTTCCTCCGCCGTGCGCCCACTGGAAGGGATGACCTCCGCGCCGCGCGCAGGTTCGCTCAATATCATCTGCGCGGCCTTTTCCGCGATCACCAGCACCGGTGAACAGCTGTTGCCGGAGGTCAGGCTGGGCATGATCGACGCATCGGCGATGCGCAGGCCGGGGATGCCGTGCACGCGCAACCGGCTGTCCACCACCGCACCCTCGCCCTGCCCCATGCGGCAGGTGCCGGCGGGGTGGAAGATGGTGGTGCCGATCTCGGCGGCGGCGCGGTGCAGGTCTTCTTCGGTCTGGTAATCCGGGCCGGGCTTGAACTCCACCGGCTGATAGCGCGCCAGCGCAGGCGCGGCGGCGATGCGCCGGGTCAGGCGGATGGCGTCGGCGGCCACGCGCAGGTCCTGCGGGTGGCTCAGGTAGTTGGGCTGGATCACCGGCTTGTCGCGCGGGTCGGGCGAACGCAGGGTCACCGTGCCCCGGCTCAGCGGGCGCAGGTCGCAGACCGAGGCGGTGAATGCCGGGAAGCTGTGCAGCGGCTCGCCGAAGCGCTCCAGCGACAGCGGCTGCACGTGGTATTCCAGGTTGGCCGAACGCTGGCTTGGGTCGGACTTGGCGAACGCGCCCAACTGGCTGGGCGCCATGGACAGGGGGCCGCTGCGCTTGAGCAGGTACTCCAGGCCCATGCCCATCTTGCCCCACAGCGTCGAGGCGATCTGGTTCAGCGACGGCGCCCCGTTCATGCGGTAGATCAGGCGCAGTTGCAGGTGGTCCTGGAGGTTGCCGCCCACGCCGGACAGCGCATGGCGCACGCCGATGCCGTGCTTCTCCAGCAGGTCGCGGGGGCCGATGCCCGAGCGCTGCAGCAGCACCGGCGTGTTGATCGCGCCGGCGCAGAGGATGACTTCACGCCGCGTCCGCAGTTCGCGCCGCGCGCCCTGCCAGTTCACCTCCAGCCCGGCGGCGCGGCCGTTCTCCAGCAGCACGCGCAGAGCCTCGACGTTCGTCAGCACGGTCAGGTTGGCACGGTTGGCGATGGGCCGCAGGAAGGCCTTGGAGGCGTTCCAGCGCACACCCGAGCGCTGGTTCACCTGGAAGTAGCCGCAGCCCTCGTTGTCGCCGCCGTTGAAGTCGTCCACCGGGCGCACGCCGGCCTGCGCCGCCGCCTCGCGGAAGGCATCGAGGATCGCCCACGACAGCCGCTGCTTCTCCACCCGCCATTCGCCGCCCGCGCCATGCAGCTCGCTGGAGCCGGCGAAGTGGTCCTCCATCTTCATGAACAGCGGCAGCAGATCGTTCCAGCCCCAGCCGGGGTTGCCCTCGGCGGCCCAGCCGTCGTAGTCCAGCGCCTGGCCGCGCATGTAGATCATGCCATTGATCGACGAGCAGCCGCCCAGGGTACGCCCGCGCGGGTACTTGATCGCGCGGCCGTTCAGGCCCGGCACCTGCTCGGTGTCGTAGCACCAGTCGGTCCGCGGGTTGCCGATGCAGTAGAGGTAGCCGACGGGGATGTGGATCCAGGGATAGTTGTCCGGGCCGCCGGCTTCGAGCAGCAGCACGCGGTTGGCCGGGTCAGCGGACAGGCGATTGGCCAGCAGGCAGCCGGCCGGACCCGCGCCGACGATCAGGTAGTCATAGGCATCCAGCGCCTGGGGCATGGAAAGGTACCTCGTCGTTCTTGTTCTTTTTGTATGGGGACTGAGCCTAGTCGTTCGTTCGTGATAAAAGAACACTCATTTCGAGTCACCCGCTGTGCGTTTTCTAACAACGAGGACCGCCGAGATGTTCGACTGGAATGACCTGCGCTTCTTCCTCGAGCTGCACCGCAGCGGCCGCCTGCTGACCACTGCCAAGCGCCTGGGCACCACCCACGCCACGGTGGCGCGGCATATCGAGAACATCGAGCGCGACCTCGGCACCCAGCTGTTCGCCCAGCACACCGGCGGCTACCAGCTCACCCCCGCAGGCCAGGCGCTGCTCAAGCATGCCGAGGCCATGGAGAACACCGCCCTGCTCGCCCAGGAGGAAATGAGCCAGGCCATCTCGCCGCTGGGGCAGATCCGCATCGGCGTCACCGAGGGCCTGGGCACGATGTTCCTCGCCCCGCGCATGGGCGAGCTGATGCAGCGCTACCCCGGCCTGGAAGTGGAACTGGTATCGGTGCCGCGCTTTGTCAGCATCACCAACCGCGAGGCCGACATCGCCATCACTCTCGAGCGCCCCAGCGCCGACCTGGTGATCAGCCGGCGCCTGACCCGCTACCGCCTGAGCCTGTTCGCCAGCCCCGCCTACCTGGAAAACGCGCCGCCCCTGCGCGACCGCGACGACCTGTGCAAACACCCCTGGATCGGCTACGTCGACGACCTGCTGTTCAGCCAGGAGCTGCTGTTCCACCACAGCTTCTGCCGCCACCCGCAGGTGGTGTTCCGCAGCACCAGCGTGGTCGCCCAGCAGCAGGCCGCCCAGGCCGGTATCGGCATCGCCATCCTCCCGCAGTACATGGGCCTGCACGACCCACGGCTGTTGCCGGTGCTGCCGGAGGAATTCATCGAGCGCGAATACTGGATGTGCACCCGACGCGAGTTGCACCGCTCAGTGAGGCTGAGGCTGGTGTGGGACTTTCTGCTGGAGGTGTGCGGGCGCGAGCAGGGGATTCTCGTTGAAGGCCAGACCGCGCGCCCGCAACGAGAGTAGGAGCGAGCTTGCTCGCGAACAGAGTACCCTGCGGCGTCCACGCCAGGCGGGTTCGCGAGCAAGCTCGCTCCTACACAGAGCAGAGTCCCCTTTCGGAGCGGAGCGCGCGCCAGGGTGGGCCGCCTGTGGCCTTTGAGATTTCCCTTCGCCAGCAGGCTCGCTCCTACCCAGAGCGACGCCCTCTTGCTGTTGAGCCTGGCGCTAGCCTGAATCGGCCGAATAAAGCAAACGACCTCCCCCGACTCGGCACACCGCGTCTGTAAGAACGATCCTTCAGGTCGAACCATGAATTCAGACACGCCATTTCCCACCTGACGGTCCGCGATGCCGCGGGCAGAGCGCATGCTGAACGGGTGCGCTAACACCACTGGTGCAAATCCCGCCGCGCCCGAACAATCCCCGCTCTCACCGCCCCATTTCCGCCCGCTCCGCGCGCCGCCCGATCTGTGCCACGGCGCATGCCGCGCAGATTTTCCCCGCCCTTCGCCAAGCACCGCTCATTGCCGGCAATCCGCCGCGTTTTCCGCTGCGGCGCTGAACTCCGCGCGTCCTTCAGAAATTAACGTCCGGCTGCTTTCAGATTGCGGCGGGGCGCTCTGGCTGCCGCTGACCGCGCACGATAAAAAACAACGAGAAACCACCGATGGCTCTTCATCGCAACGGCCGCCAGACGCTTCGCCTGGCAGTGGCCGGCACCCTGCTGGGCAGCGCCCTTCCCTTCACGCCAACGGTCCTCGCGGCAGGCTTCGTCGATGACTCGACCCTCACCGGTGGGCGTGCCGCTACTGACCCGGTTGGGCGAGACCTTCACCAGCCGCGTAGCGGGCAGCCTGCTCAGGGCCCACGGCTTCGACGAACTGGTGGCGACCGATGCGCAGGACTATTTCGAGCGGCTGAAGGCGCTGGCGCTTGACGATGCCCAGCGCGATGCGCTGCGCCGGCGACTGGGCGCGGCGCGCATGACATCGCCGCTGTTCGACACGGCGCGCTTCACCGTCGATCTGGAAGCCCTGTATCGGGCGATCTGGGCGCATCATTGCGCGGCCCCGGACGGCCGCGCACCGGTGGTTGTGGCGCCGTCCCTGTAGGAGCGAGCTTGCTCGCGAACCCGCCCAGCGTCGGCCTTGCCGACGGATCGCGGGGATGGCCCGTTCCTACAGGGACGTCGGGATTATTCGGCGCGAGCGTGTTCGATCTTGTCCGAGGCCGACCAGAGGCGGTAGCGGACTTCGACGTCCTTCGGCGCATAGATCACGATCGGCAGCTTGCTGTTGTAGCGCAGCACGAAGCCCTCGCCGACCACCGGGACGAAATCCTGGCGGGTCTTGCCATCGGGGCAGGCCATCAGGGTGCTGGCCGGGCCGCTGACCTTGTCCAGGCGGTAGTAGGAGTAGCCCCAGCCTTCCAGGGTCTTCTCTTCCAGGGTGCCGCCCAGGCGCTGACGGTTGCAGTCGACGGTCAGCGTCTTGCCGGCGAGGATCTCGACCTTGAAGTTCTCTTCCTGCGCCTGCTTGGGCAGGTTGATGACCTGGCGCACGAAGCCGTCTTCGGCCTTGGGATAGGGCGCGACGTCTTCCAGTTTGGCGGCGTTGGCCAGGGTGGCGGTGGCGCTGAGCAGCAGCGCGGTGGGGAGGGTGAAACGTACGAACGGCATGAAGCCTCCTTGCAGAAATGAACAACGAACGCCCCGCACGGGTGCGTTCGTCCGAGCGCTCTGACCGTCAGATTGTACGAATGCTCCTACGGCCCCGCGCTGAGTTGTATCAAGCTACTTCGCCGCCGGCCTTGGCCTGCTGTTCCAGGTGGGCCTGGAGTTCCGGGGCAAGGCCGAGGTGATAGGCGAGTTCATCCAGGTAGGTGCGCTCCGCCCCTTGCTGGTCGTCCACCAGCATCACACTGACCAGGTACATCTCGGCGGCCACCGCCGGATCGCCCTGGGCGGACTCGGCGACCTCCGCGGCGTCCAGCGGCTTGCGCACCTCCGCGTCGAGCCAGTCCTGCAGCTCCGGTTCGTCGGTGTGGCGGGCGATTTCCCCCTGGATGGCGGTCTTTTCCTTCTCATCGATACGACCGTCGGCCTTGGCGGCAGCGATCATGGCACGCAGGATCCCATGGCTGTGGGCTTCGGCCTCCGGGCCGGAGAGCTGATCCACGGTGGTCAGCGACGGCTGCTGCGAGGGATTGGCGTTCTGCTGGCGTTGCCAGTTCTGGTAGGCCTGGAAGGCCATCATCCCCAACGAGGCCAGCATCGCGTAGTTGACACCGCCGCTGCGTCCCTGGGGCGCGCCGCCTCGGCTGGAGCCACCGCCGAGCATGTTGCCCAGTACGTCGCCCAGCCCACCGCCGGCGCCGCCGGAGGCTCCGCCGAGCAAGCCGCCCAGCAATCCACCGAGACCACCCAGGCCTCCTGCACCGCCGCCCTGTTGCGTCTGGGCGCCCTGCCCGGCGCGCAGCAGTTGTTCCAGTAGGTCCGCCGTGTTCATCAGATGTCCCTCGCTAACACCGGTGTGCGTTGGGCAACGATAGCCCCGCCACACCGATGCGCCAGCGCCGTTCGCCGGGCCGGGCGAACGGCGCCCGACGACCGCCGCAAGGTCAGGCGGGGACCGCGTCCAGGGCCTTCTGCGCCTGGGCTTCCAGTTCGGCCTTGAGACCGGCGTCTAGGCTCAGCTGGCGGGCCAGCTCGTCAAGGTAGGCGCGCTCCATGTAGCTGGTTTCGTCGACCATCAACAGGCTGGCCAGGTACATCTCGGCGGCCATTTCCGCGCTGGTGGCGGCGCGGGCGACGTCGGCCGGGTCCAACGGCTTGGCCAGCTCGCGGTCGAGCCAGCCCTGCAATTCGAGGTCGCCGGTGAGCTTGGCGATTTCGCCGTCGATCAGTTGGCGTTCGCGATCATCGATATGGCCGTCGGCCTTGGCGGCTGCGACGATGGCCCGCAGGATGGCGTGGCTGTGCTGCTCGGCCTGCGCCGGGGGCAGCCGGTCGACGGTCTGCGGCTCGCCGCGCGGGGCGCTGGCCTGCTTCTGCTGCCAGTTGCCATAGGCCTTGTAGGCGAGCACGCCAAGCGCCGCGAGACCGCCGTAGGTGACGACCTTGCCGCCCATCTTGCGCGCCTTCTTGCTGCCCAGCAGCAGGCCCAGCGCGCCCGCCGCGAGGGCGCCGCCACCGGCGCCGGAGAGCAGGCTGCCCAGGTCCAGGCCGGCACTTTTGCTGGATTGCTGGCCGCCATCCTGCCGGGCGACGCCCTTGTTCTGCAGGAGGTCCTGGCCGGATCTGAGGAGTTGGTCGAGCAGGCCGCGCGTGTTCATGGCGATCTCCACTGTCTATCGAAAAAGGTGGATTCCGACTCTAGCCCGACGCGCCCGCCAGACGCAGCGACAGTGTGCTTCCGGATATTGCGGGCTCGTGTCGGCGTGTCCGCAGGGCAAACAGGCCGCTTTCATTCGATTAAAAAGAATGCTCCTATAGATTTTCGATAATCAACAATGAAAAGCGCCCTGCCTGCTCTAGACAGCGGCTCCGAGCGCTCCACCGACTTCGCAAGCGGTCCACCGCCCATGATGACGCTCCGCCAGATACGCCATTTCATCGCCGTCGCCGAGACCGGCTCGATCTCCGCTGCCGCCCAGGCGGTGTTCATTTCCCAGTCCACCCTGACCCTCGCCATCCAGCAATTGGAGGAGGAGATCGGCGTGCGCCTGTTCGACCGCCACGCCAAGGGCATGACCCTGACCCACCAGGGCCACCAGTTCCTGCGCCAGGCGCACCTGATCCTGGCCACGGTGGAGAACGCCAAGCGCAGCCTGCAGCAGAGCACCGACCAGGTCGCCGGCAGCCTGACCATCGGCGTGACCAGCCTGGTGGCGGGCTACTACCTGGCGGACCTGATCAACCGTTTCCAGCGCGCCTACCCCAACGTGCAGACCCGCGTGGTGGAGGACGAGCGCCCGTACATCGAGCACCTGCTGGTAAGCGGCGAGATCGACGTCGGCGTGTTGATCCTCTCCAACCTGGAAGACCGCCACGCCCTGCAGACCGAAGTGCTGACCCATTCGCCCCACCGCCTCTGGCTGCCGGCGCAGCACCCCTTGCTGGAGCGCGACAGCATCGCCCTGGCGGATGTGGCCGGCGAGCCGTTGATCCAGCTGAACGCCGACGAAATGGGCCTGCATACCCAGCGCATCTGGTCCCGCGCCGGGCTGGTGCCGCAGGTGACGCTGCGCACGGCGTCGGTGGAGGCGGTGCGAAGCCTGGTGGCGGCGGGCCTGGGCTTGTCGATCCAGCCGGACATGACCTACCGCCCCTGGTCGCTGGAGGGCGACATCATCGAGGCGCGGCCGCTGGTCGACCTCTCCGAGCCGCTGGACGTGGGGCTGGCCTGGCGCCGCGGCACCGCGCGGCCGCCCCTGGTGGACCCGTTCCTCACCATGGCCCGCGAGCAGCCCAACGCGAAGAAGCTGTCGATCTGAGGAGATCCCAACGACTCCGAGCCATCGTAGGGCGCATAACCGTTTGCGGTTATCCGCCGGCAATACTCGGAGCGGCGCCGATGGCGGATAACGCCGGGGGCGTTATGCGCCCTACGAGTTCGGTGCAGCAGAGCCGGCCATTCGATTTAATCGAATGCCACTTTCAGTAATTAGAATTTGTCGACCCCACGCCCGGACTCTAGTCTCTGCCCTCATGCACAGGGCCAGCTCCGGGACCGCCCCACCGGAGCACGCACATGGCCACTGAAAACAAGACAGATAAACGACGAGCTTCCAAGATGACCGGCGCAACCCTGCATACCGCCTTGCTGATCGACGGCCAACTGGTCGCCGGCGAAGGCATCGCCGAGCCGATCATCAACCCGACCACGGGCGAAACCCTCATCAGCATCGCCGACGGCTCCCTGGATCAGGTCGAGCAGGCCATCGCTGCCGCGCACCGCGCCTTCCCCGCCTGGGCCCGCACCACGCCCGCCCAGCGCGCCACCGCCCTGCTCGCCATCGCCGACGCCATCGACAAGCGCGCCAACGACCTCGCCCAGCTGGAATCGCTGAACTGCGGCAAGCCGTTGCACCTGGCACGCCAGGACGACATCCCGGCCACCGCCGACGTGTTCCGTTTCTTCGCCGGCGCCGTGCGCTGTCAGCAGGGCCAGCTCGCCGGCGAATACGTGCCCGGCCACACCAGCATGGTGCGCCGCGACCCGGTGGGCGTGGTCGCCTCGATTGCGCCGTGGAACTACCCGTTGATGATGGCCGCGTGGAAGATCGCCCCTGCCCTGGCCGCCGGCAACACCCTGGTGTTCAAGCCGTCCGAGCATACGCCGCTGAGCATCCTGGCGCTGGCCCCGGCGCTGGCGGAAATCCTGCCCGCCGGCGTGATCAACATCGTCTGCGGCGGCGGTGAGGGCGTCGGCAGCCATCTGGTCAGCCACCCGAAGGTGCGCATGGTGTCCCTGACCGGCGACATCGTCACCGGGCAGAAGATTCTCCAGGCCGCCGCGCGCACCTTGAAGCGCACCCACCTGGAACTGGGCGGCAAGGCGCCGGTGATCGTCTGCAACGACGCCGACCTCGACGCCGTGGTCCAGGGCGTGCGCACGCACGGCTACTACAACGCCGGGCAGGACTGCACCGCCGCCTGCCGCATCTACGCGCAGGCCGGCATCCATGACCGCCTCGTCGCCGAACTGGGCGATGCTGTGGCCAGCATCCGCTTCGCCCGCAAGCGCGATGCCGACAACGAGATCAGCCCGCTGATCAGCGCCCGCCAGCGTGACCGCGTGGCCAGCTTCGTCGAGCGCGCCCTCGGCCAGCCGCACATCGAGCGCGTCACCGGCGCCGCCGTGCATTCGGGCCCCGGCTTCTATTACCAGCCGACGCTGCTGGCCGGCTGCAAGCAGCAGGACGAGATCGTCCAGCGCGAGGTGTTCGGCCCGGTGGTCACCGTGACCCGCTTCGACCAGCTGGAACAGGCGGTGGACTGGGCCAATGACTCCGAATACGGCCTGGCCTCCTCGGTGTGGACGCAGAACCTGGACAAGGCCTTCCAGATCGCCAACCGCCTGCAGTACGGCTGCACCTGGATCAACACCCATTTCATGCTCGCCAGCGAGATGCCCCATGGCGGGCTCAAGCGCTCGGGCTACGGCAAGGACCTGTCCAGCGACTCGCTGCAGGACTACAGCGTGGTGCGCCACATCATGGCGCGCCACGGCCAGCAACTGGATTGAACCATCCGGCGGGGTCACCCGCCGGCACATAAGAAGAAGCCCTGCATCAGGGCGTGTGAAAACGTAGCGAGCGACGGTCAGGCAAGGCGAAGTCGCTCCGGGAAAGCGGAGTTTATGCCCATAAATGAGCATTTCCCGGAGTGGCTTCAACGCAGCCTGGCGCGCGCAGCCCGCAGTAGTTTTCTCACGTCCTGAAGGGCTGTTGCTCGATTGACCCTGCCCCACCAATAGAGACAACAACGAGAGGGAGACACCCGATGCGCAAGACCGCACTGCTCAGTGCCATCACCACCGCCCTGCTGGCCAGCGCCGGCGTCCAGGCCACCGAGGCCCTGAAGGAAGTCGGCAAGGGCGAAGGCCGCCTGGACATCATCGCCTGGCCCGGCTACATCGAGCGCGGCCAGTCCGACAAGAACTACGACTGGGTGACCCAGTTCGAGAAGGACACCGGCTGCCAGGTCAACGTGAAGACCGCCGCCACCTCCGACGAGATGGTCAGCCTGATGGCCAAGGGCGGCTACGACCTGGTCACCGCTTCGGGCGACGCCTCCCTGCGCCTGATCTACGGCAAGCGCGTGCAGCCGATCGACCCGTCGCTGATCCCCAACTGGAAGAACATCGACCCGCGCCTGAAGGACGCCGCCTGGTACGTGGTCAACGGCAAGACCTACGGCGCGCCGTACCAGTGGGGCCCGAACCTGCTGATGTACAACACCAAGGTCTTCCCCACCGCGCCGGACAGCTGGAAGGTCGTCTTCGAAGCCCAGAACCTGCCCGACGGCAAGTCGAACAAGGGCCGCGTGCAGGCCTACGACGGCCCGATCTACGTCGCCGACGCCGCGCTGTACCTGAAGGCGACCCAGCCGGAACTGGGCATCACCGACCCGTACCAGCTCGACGAGAAGCAGTACGCGGCCGTGGTCGAACTGCTGCGCAAGCAGCATGACCTGATCCACCGCTACTGGCACGACACCACCGTGCAGATGAGCGATTTCAAGAACGAAGGCGTCGCCGCATCCAGCGCCTGGCCGTACCAGGCCAACGCCCTGAAGGCCGAAGGTCAGCCGATCGCCACGGTGTTCCCGAAAGAAGGCGTCACCGGCTGGGCCGACACCACCATGCTGCACGCCGAAGCCCAGCATCCGAGCTGCGCGTACAAGTGGCTGAACTGGTCGCTGGAGCCCAAGGTCCAGGGCGACGTGGCCGCCTGGTTCGGCTCGGTACCGGCAGCACCCGCCGGCTGCAAGGCCAGCGCCCTGCTCGGCGACGAAGGCTGCGCCACCAACGGCTACAACCAGTTCGACAAGATCGCGTTCTGGAAGACCCCGGTGGCCGAGGGCGGCAAGTTCGTTCCGTATAGCCGCTGGACCCAGGACTATATCGGGATCATGGGCGGCCGCTAAGCCGCTGAAGGTTCGCGAGCAAGCTCGCTCCTACGAAAAGCTGCACTCCCTGTAGGAGCGAGCTTGCTCGCGAACCCGCCCCGTGCGGATCGCCTCCCGGCGAACCACGGCATCCATCCGATCGCATCGATTCACCCGTATCTCAGATTCACGGGCGGGGCTCCCCTACGCCGGATTCCTGCCCCTTGGAGCGTGCACCATGACCACTCCCGCTGTTCAATTCACCCAGGTCTCCCGCCAGTTCGGCGACGTCAAGGCCGTTGACCGGGTGTCCATCGACATCAAGGACGGCGAGTTCTTCTCCATGCTCGGCCCCTCGGGTTCGGGCAAGACCACCTGCCTGCGCCTGATCGCCGGCTTCGAGCAACCCAGCGCAGGCTCCATCCGCATCCATGGCGAGGAGGCCGCGGGCCTGCCGCCCTACCAGCGCGACGTCAACACGGTGTTCCAGGACTACGCGCTGTTCCCGCACATGAGCGTGCTGGAAAACGTCGCCTACGGCCTGAAGGTGAAAGGCGTCGGCAAGGCCGAACGCCTCAAGCGCGCTGAAGAAGCCCTCGGCATGGTCGCCCTGGGCGGCTACGGCGTGCGCAAGCCGGTGCAACTGTCCGGTGGCCAGCGCCAGCGCGTGGCACTGGCCCGCGCCCTGGTGAACCGCCCGCGCGTACTGCTGCTGGACGAACCCCTCGGCGCGCTGGACCTCAAGCTGCGCGAGCAGATGCAAAGCGAGCTGAAGAAGCTGCAGCGCCAGCTGGGCATCACCTTCATCTTTGTCACCCACGATCAGAGCGAAGCCCTGTCCATGTCCGACCGCGTGGCCGTGTTCAACAAGGGCCGCATCGAGCAGGTCGACACCCCGCGCAACCTCTACATGAAGCCGGCCACGCCGTTCGTGGCGGAATTCGTCGGCACCTCCAACGTGCTGCGCGGCGACATCGCCCAGAACCTCACCGGCAATGCCCAGCCCTTCTCCATCCGCCCCGAGCACATCCGCTTCGCCACTGGCGAGCGCAACGCCTCGGACATCGAGATCAGTGGCCTGCTGCACGACATCCAGTACCAGGGCGCGGCGACCCGCTACGAGATCCGTCTCGACAACGGCCAGAACCTCTGCCTCAGCCAGGCCAACAGCCAGTGGGCCGACATCGACCACGCCCACCAGCCGGGCCAGCGCGTGACCGCTCGCTGGGCGCGCGAGGCGATGGTGGTGCTGCACGAGGGCGCGTGACATGGAACTGACAATGAATGCTCCGGTGCTGCAGGCCAGCGGTGGCCCGCTGCGCCGCCTGTCCAACCTGCTCTACCGCAAGCCGACGCTGTACCTCTCGCTGCTGCTGGTGCCGCCGCTGCTGTGGTTCGGCGCGATCTACCTCGGCTCGCTGCTGACGCTGCTGTGGCAGGGTTTCTACACCTTCGACGACTTCACCATGACGGAGACGCCGGACCTGACCTGGGCGAACTTCGGCTCGCTGTTCAGTGGCTCCAACTTCGACATCATCCAGCGCACCGTGCTGATGGCGGTCGCAGTGTCCATCGCCAGCGGCGCGGTGGCCTTCCCCATCGCCTACTACATGGCGCGCTACACCACCGGCAAGACCAAGGCGTTCTTCTACATCGCCGTGATGATGCCGATGTGGGCCAGCTACATCGTCAAGGCCTACGCCTGGACCCTGCTGCTGGCCAAGGGCGGCGTGGCCATGTGGTTCGTCCAGCACCTGGGCCTGGAGCCTGTGCTGAACCTGCTGCTGGGTATTCCCGGCGTGGGTGGCAACACCCTGTCCACCTCCAGCTTCGGGCGCTTCCTGGTGTTCGTGTATATCTGGCTGCCGTTCATGATCCTGCCGATCCAGGCGTCCCTGGAGCGCCTGCCGCCGTCGCTGCTGCAAGCCTCGGCCGACCTCGGCGCGCACCCGCGGCAGACCTTCCTGCAGGTGATCCTGCCGCTGTCGATCCCCGGCATCGCCGCCGGCTCGATCTTCACCTTCAGCCTGACCCTGGGCGACTTCATCGTGCCGCAGCTGGTGGGCCCGCCGGGCTACTTCATCGGCAGCATGGTCTACGCCCAGCAGGGCGCGATCGGCAACATGCCGATGGCCGCCGCCTTCACCCTGGTGCCCATCGTGCTGATCGCGGTCTATCTCTCCATCGTCAAACGCTTAGGAGCCTTCGATGCACTCTGACTCTTCATCTCAAGGGCAGGCTTCCTGGGGTCTGAAAGCGGCCGCCTGGGGCGGGCTGGTGTTCCTGCACTTCCCGATCCTGATCATCTTCCTGTACGCCTTCAACACCGAGGACGCGGCCTTCAGCTTCCCGCCCAAGGGCTTCACCCTGCACTGGTTCAGCGTCGCCTTCGCGCGGCAGGACGTGCTCGAAGCCATCGAGCTGTCGGTGAAGATCGCCAGCGTCGCCACGCTGATCGCCATGCTCCTGGGCACCCTGGCCGCGGCCGCGCTGTACCGCCGCGACTTCTTCGGCAAGGAAGGCATCTCGCTGATGCTGATCCTGCCGATCGCCCTGCCCGGCATCATCACCGGCATCGCGCTGCTGTCGGCGTTCAAGACACTCGGCATCGAGCCGGGCTTCCTGACCATCGTCATCGGCCACGCCACCTTCTGCGTGGTGATCGTCTACAACAACGTGATCGCGCGCTTCCGCCGCACCTCGCACAGCCTCATCGAAGCCTCGATGGACCTGGGCGCCGACGGTTGGCAGACCTTCCGCTACGTGATCCTGCCGAACCTCGGCTCGGCGTTGCTGGCCGGCGGCATGCTGGCGTTCGCGCTGTCCTTCGACGAGATCATCGTCACCACCTTCACCGCCGGCCATGAACGCACCCTGCCGATCTGGCTGCTCAACCAGCTGGGCCGCCCACGCGACGTGCCGGTGACCAACGTGGTGGCGATGCTGGTGATGATCGTGACCATGCTGCCGATCCTCGGCGCCTACTACCTGACCAAGGGTGGCGAAGGCGTGGCGGGGAGCGGGAAGTAACTTGGGTGCCGTGCGCCCCACCCTACCCCTCTCCCGAGGGAGAGGGGACTGTCCGGTGCAGGAGGAAACCAAGGTTTCGGCCGGCACGAATAGCTCCCTCTCCCTCTGGGAGAGGGCTGGGGTGAGGGAAACCCGCGGCACCGATATCAACAGAACCCCTCAGGCCCGCCGGCCATGACAACCGGCAGGCCCTTAACAAGAAACACCCCAACCGAATTTGCACCACGCTCCTGACCAAGAGGACTCAACCATGCAAACCAACCTGCTGATCAACGGCCAACTGGTCGCTGGCGAAGGCGAGAAGCTCGCCGTCCTGAACCCTTCCCTGGGCACCACCCTGGTGGAGATCGCCGAGGCTACCCCGGCCCAGGTCGACGCTGCCGTGCTGGCCGCCGACGCCGCCTTCGACAGCTGGTCGCAGACTGCGCCCAAAGACCGCGCCCTGCTCCTGCTGGCACTGGCCGACGCCATCGACGCCAACGCCGAGGAACTGGCCCGCCTGGAATCCAACAACTGCGGCAAGCCCTACTCCGCTGCGCTGAATGACGAACTGCCGGCCGTGGCCGACGTGTTCCGCTTCTTCGCCGGCGCCTGCCGGGTGATGCAAGGCTCCGCCGCCGGTGAATACCTGCCGGGCCACACCTCGATGATCCGCCGCGACCCGGTGGGCGTGGTCGCCTCCATCGCGCCGTGGAACTACCCCCTGATGATGGTCGCGTGGAAACTCGGCCCGGCCCTGGCCGCCGGCAACACCGTGGTGCTCAAGCCCTCCGAGCAGACCCCGCTGACCGCCCTGCGCCTGGCCGAACTGATGGCCGGCATCTTCCCCGCCGGCGTGGTCAACCTGGTGTTCGGCCGTGGCCCGAGCGTTGGCGAGCCGCTGACCACCCACCCCAAAGTGCGCATGGTCTCCCTGACCGGCTCGGTCGCCACCGGTAGCCGCATCATCGCTGGCACCGCCGACACCGTGAAGCGCATGCACATGGAACTGGGCGGCAAGGCCCCGGTGCTGATCTTCGACGACGCCGACATCGACGCCGCCGTGGAAGGCA
Source organism: Pseudomonas sp. NY15437 (assembly GCF_048068435.1). Lineage (NCBI taxonomy): Bacteria > Pseudomonadati > Pseudomonadota > Gammaproteobacteria > Pseudomonadales > Pseudomonadaceae > Pseudomonas > Pseudomonas sp. NY15437. Next base: position 170,628 of record NZ_JBLUQC010000011.1, on the reverse strand, counting down.
TCCGCACCTTCGGCTTCTACAACGCCGGGCAAGACTGCACCGCCGCCTGCCGCATCTACGCGCAGAAGGGCATCTACGCCAAGTTCGTGCAGAAGCTCGGCGAAGCGGTCGCCAGCATCCAGTACGGCGAGCAGGACGACCCGAACACCGAACTGGGCCCAGTCATCACCGAGCAGCACCTGGAGCGCGTCATCGGCTTCGTCGAGCGCGCCCGCCAGGTGCCGCACATCGAAGTGGTCACCGGCGGCAAGCGTGCCGACCGTCCGGGCTTCTTCTTCGAGCCGACCGTGCTCGCCGGCGCCCGCCAGGACGACGAAGTGGTCCGTCGCGAAATCTTCGGCCCGGTGGTCTCGGTCACCGAGTTCGAGGACGAAGCGCAGGCGCTAGCCTGGGCGAACGACTCCGACTACGGCCTGGCCTCCTCGGTGTGGACCAGCGACATCGGCCGCGCCCATCGCCTGTCCGCCCGCCTGCAGTACGGCTGCACCTGGGTCAACACGCACTTCATGCTGACCACCGAGATGCCCCACGGCGGCATGAAGCTGTCGGGCTACGGCAAGGACATGTCGATGTACGGCCTGGAAGATTACACAGCCATCCGCCACGTCATGATCAAACACTGATTGGTGATACGGCCTGCTGCGCGTCGGCGGAGCTGCGTTGGGACGCCTATGCCCACGCGGCCATCGACGAGGCCTGGCGCGCGGTGGGTGAACTGTCCTGAGGAACCCGGCGCCATGCCTGAGCGTGGCGCCACATTGAACGGCCGTCCGGCCGACAACCCGCGGGCACGCCCGCAACGGAGGCAAGCATGCGTCACCTCGCCAGAGCGTTTTACCTGCTGTCGCTGTTCACCCTCGCCGGCCTGGCCCAGGCGGCAGAGTCGCCCAAACAGATCGTCGATGCCTACATGGCCGCGTGGAACGCCCACGACGCCGAGAAGGCCGCCGGCTACCTGGCCAAGGATGCGGAGTACTTCGACGTCACCGTCGGCACCCCGCAGAAGGGCCGCGACGCCGCGCGCGACAATGTGATCAAGGTGTTCGTGGGGGCCGTTCCGGATCTTACGTGGAAGATGAACGGCAAGCCGATCGTCGACAAGGACGGCATCGCCTTCCAGTGGACCTTCAGCGGCACCAACACCGGCGCCTGGGATGCCCAAACCCCGGCGACCAACAAGCCGCTGTCGTTCGACGGTGTGAGCTACGTGAAGGTCAAGGACGGCAAGATCGTCTACCAGGGCGACTACTACGACGCCCTGGGCCTGCACAAGCAGCTCGGCTGGTAAGCGGATTGCGACCGTCCGCGCGTTGGTCGGTCGTGCAGCTTTCGTAGGAGCGGACTCCGTCCGCGATGGGCCGGCCTCGGCTGCCGACCATCGCGGATGAATTCGCTCCCACGCTGCCCTTGTAGGAGCGCCCCATGGGCGCGATCGCGGGCATGGCCCGCTCCTACAGGGAGCACCATCGGCCACGCCTGCGGACGCGGCCGACATAACCAGAAAGAAGACCTCGCCCCCCTGCCCTCATCCGTCACAGCAGTCCCACGCCATGCCAATCACACTCGAACCACGGCCCGCCACGGCCGAAGACAGCTCCAGCACCCGCTCCACCATCGACCAGGTCAAGCAGTTGATCGCCGACCTCAACGTGCGCTGGACCGAGATCAGCAAGGTCTCCGACGTCATCAAGCAGATCGCCCGAAACACCAACCTGGTCGCCCTCAATGCCGCCATCGAAGCGGCCCGCGCCGGCGAAAGCGGCCGCGGCTTCGCGGTGGTCGCCGACGAGGTGCGCCGCCTCGCCACCCAGTCGGCCAACGCCACCGCCGACATCGGCAACGTCGTCGCCTCGATCAAGAGCGAAAGCGCCCGCGCCCTGGCCGACGTCGAGCAGGCCGAGCACTCCAGCCTGCTCGATACCGCCCGCGTGGTGCTGGCCAGCGAGGCGCAGCGCCTGGAAGCGCGTTTCGCCGTGATGGCCACCGCGCTCTATGGCCTGAAGCACTTCATCCTCGGCATGAAGGCGCGCAACCTCGGCCCGCAGCGCGAACAGATCGACGCCGTCATGCACGAATACCTGACCCGCAACCCTGAGCTGCTGGCCTTCGCCTGCGGCTGCGAACCCAACGCCTTCGACGGCCGCGACAGCGAGTTCGTCGACGCCCCAGGCCACGACGCCAGCGGTCGCTTCATGGCCTACTGGCACCGCGGCAGCGGTGTGGCCCAGCGCGAGTGCCTGGTCGGCTACGACCGCGCCGACGGCAGCGGCGACTGGTACCAGGTACCACGCGACAAGGGCCGCGACGTGTTCATGGAGCCCTACGAGTACAGCGTCGGCGGCAGCACGGTGCTGATGACGTCCTTCATGTCGCCGATGCTCGCGAACGGCCGCTTCCTCGGTATCCTCGGCGCCGACTACACCCTCCAGCAGCTGCAGGAAAGCCTCGGCCAACTGTCGCCCATGGGCAACGGCCGGTATGCGCTGCTCTCCAACGCCGGCGTCTATGTCACCCACGCGGACATCCAGCGCCTGGGTGACAAAGCCGGCGAACTGCCCCAGGAAGCGCGCAACGCCATCGCCCAGGGCCGCAGTTGGGAACAGGTGAAGGGCCGCCGCGTGCACCTGCTGCAGCCCATCCGCGTGGGCGACAGCGATGCACCCTGGGCGCTGATGATGAGCTTCGAACTGGCACAGGCCGGCGAGTGATTCCAGTGTTGTGACGCCGCGCGGCGTTCGCGAGCAAGCTCGCTCCTACGAAGGCAGGCTCCGGAGGCGGGGGTGCTGGAGGAGCGAGCTTGCTCGCGAACCCGGCCTCGACCTACCCACGCTGGGGCAACTCGGTGATATGAATCTCGGTCACCAGCGACGGCTTCACCAGCGGCGTGCGCGACAGCAGCGGACAGAAGCGCGCCAGGGCGCCAATCAGCTCCCACTGGGTATCCAGGGATTTCGCCAGTACGTCCACGTCCGCCAGCACCCGCTGGCCCACGCGCTGCAAATGCGGGTCGGGGCTGTGCCCAAGCTCCACCGACAACTGGGTGATCAGCGCGCTGAGGTTGGACATGTTGCGGGTGGCGAGGGCGAGGATATTCGCCAGCAGGGCGATTTCCGATTGCGGGATGACAGCAGGCGTTGCGGAGGCGTCCATGCGTGCTCCAGTGAGGCTGTGTGGGGGGCTGCGCACTCCTTGCGCCAGCACGCTGAGCGTAGCATCACAACGCCACTCTGCGACAGATATCACATTTCATTTCTTTTCCTGACCTCCTGGTCATCTTCCGCCAGCGCTACCCAACGGCTCGCCCGGTTCGCAGCCTATGCGCGGCGGGCCTCCGACCTCACGGCACGGGACGGCAAAGCGCGACTTGATGCTCAATTCCCCGCAGTGACAGGGCAAACCCCCGTGCAGGTTTGAACGAAAAAAATCGACTACCTATGATCCGCGGCCACCCCATCGAAACGCCGAATTCTTTCTTGTCGTCATGAAGAGCGTTTTTTCAAGGACGAGAACAGGGAATGACTGCTTCAACTTCCTGAAGACACAACGCGCATGGAACCGACTGCCAACACTCCCCGACCTGACGACGCTCGGACCTCCCTGAATCGTTCGACCCCGGCAGCGGCCCTTCCCGACGACGCCCAGCCTTCGGCAGCCCACGACGAGGACGGTTTCAACACGCTCTACACCGCCCACGGCCTGCGCCCGCAGGGCCCCCGGGGCAACGAGCCCTTCGGCCCCAGCTCCTTCCCGCGCCACACCGATGCCGGCGCGGACGTTCACGTCCGGCGCTATCGCCTGCTCGGCGACGACGAGACCGATGACACCGCCGCCGCGCCGATGCACGAACCATCGCCCTGGGAAATGGGCGGCACCGCCTACAGCGTCGAGCCGCCCGTGGCAGAGCCGGAACCACAGCCCGCCGCGGAACCAGAGCCTGACCACCCGGTGATTCCCTATGCCGGCGTCATTCCTTCGGACGAGACCGCCGTCGTGCGGGCGACCGTTCCGGCGCCGAAGTTCCCCCATGGATCGGTGGTCCGCCGGGGTGGCGCCGCATCGAAACTGAACCGCCCGCTGATCGGCGGCGTACTGCTCGGCACGTTGCTCACCGCGCTCCTGCTCGCCCTCTGGAAACCCTGGACCAGCGATAGCGCAAGCCTGCCTGCCGCCACGGTTGCCGCCCACCCCGACGCGGCGGCCACACCGTCATCCGCCGCCGTCACTGCCGAGACGCCGCGTGACACCGGGGACGTCGCTTCCCAGTCCACGGCGCCCGACCTTGCCAGCGCCTCACCGCCAATCGTCATGCCGCCCGCACCGCTGCCCAAACGCGTGCTGCCGGCTCATCCCGCGCCATCGGCTGCTGTCGACGTGACGTCCGCCACAGCGCCCGCTGCCACGTCGGCCCCAACGCCACCGAGCGCGGAAATCGCCGCACATTCGACGGCTGCGCTTGCCACGGCTCCGCAGCCGTCTGTCACGCAAACCGCACCGTTGCCCAAACGCTTGCTCCCCACTCACGCCCTACCGGCGCCCAGCGCTGAGGCGGCCGTCGCACACACCTCTGCCACCGCGCCAGCACCGATCGACGCCGTACCGCCCCAGGCACTGGCGGCCCCCACGCCTGCGCCGGCTGCGACAGCGCCCGGCGCCGAAGCGGTACCACCGAATGCGAGCGCCGACGCTCCGCTCGCCACCCTGCCGCCGGCCACCCCGCCTGTCATCGCCAAGGCCGTCCCCACACCGCCGCACCGCGCCGCCGCCAAGGCCGCCACGGCCGGCAATAAGCCGCAAGCCCAGCCCAGCAGCAGTGCGCCAGCCGCCGCGATGGGAACCCTGACCATCACCCTCAAGCCTTGGGGCGAAGTCTGGGTCGATGGCGTGAAGCGCGGCATCAGCCCGCCACTGCTCAAGCTGCAGCTGACCCAGGGCATCCACCTGGTGGAACTGCGCAACCCGGGGCTGCCCAGCTACAGCCAGTCCCTGGCGATCTCCGCCGGGCAGTCGGTGACCCTGCAACACAGGTTCCAGTAATGCCCTGGCGCGCCCCTTTCCAGCTTTCGGACCGCACGATGAACCTTCCACGCCACCTGCCGTTGCCGCTTCTGATCGCTCTCCTGGCCTTGAGCGGTTGCCAGACGACCGTTGAAACGCCCGCGGCTGAACCGGTGATCGCCGCACCGACCAGCTCGGGCGACCTCGCCCTGGCGGAAGGCCTGCGCCTGTACGAAGACGGTGACTACGACCAGGCCGAACAACGTTTCCTCGCGCCGGCGATCTGGCACAGCGAGCCCCGCGTGCAACTCACCGCGCTCAAGTACCTGGCGTTCACCTACTGCGTCAGCGAACGCCCTATCCAATGCCGCTTCGCCTTCGAGCGCGCCCTGCAGATCGACCCGACGTTCCACCTGACCACGGCCGAATCGACGCACCCGATGTGGGGGCCGGCGTTTGTCCAGGCCGCCCGCCGCTGAATCCTCCCCGACCGCGAGGCAACCATGAAGTCTCACTCCCGGCTCCGCCGCTACCTGTTCGCGCTGCCCCTGCTTGGCGCGATGCCCCTGTGCCATGCCGCAGCGGATGCCAGCCTGGTGGCGGCCATCGACAACCTCTGGGATGCCAAGGCGATTTCGATCAACGTGCGCGGTGGCGCGTTCGACGGCAAGCCAGCCGGCAACGCCACGCTCTATCGCAGCGCCATCGAGAAAGCGCCGGGTTATCTGCTGGTGGGTGCCGAAGGGGCGTCGATCACGATGGGGCAGAAGCGCTTCGACGCCGACGCGACACCCTGGGGCAACTTTCCGCGCCTGGACATGCCACACGCCCGCCTGCTCGAGGTGAGCCTGCCGAAGAAGCACTAATGGGTGATTGCCGGGCCCGGCAGCGGTCTGTTCAGCGTGGGTGACTGGCAGCGCTATGGCTTCCTCCACGTGCTCGACGTCAGCGCGCCAGCGGCGCCCGTGCATTACCCGCTATACGCCGATGGCGAACTGGGCGAGCACGTGATTGGCCGGTTGCCGGATTCGCCGGTGCTCAACTATGCGCGCCTGGTGCCTTCGAGCCGCAACGCCGACGGCCGGATCGACGGCTATGAGGTAACCCTCTATGCCCTCGAACGTCGCGGCCCGCAGCGGGTGATCAAGGATGGCGCACCACTGGCGTACTCGCTGAAGCTCGCCAATGCCGTATGGACGCTCAGCGACAGCCACGGCACGCCGCTGAGCGATCAGCGCGACGCGAAGAAACGGCCCTTCACCGCGTTGCCCCCCGCAGCGCTGTTCAAGGGCATCGTCACCGTCAAGGAAGACCACCCGGTCGAGTGATCCCCACTGAACCGAACCGAAGGGTCACGCGGCCTGGCACGCGTGACCCTTTTTCGTTTCACGCCTGGCCGAAGGCCTTGCGCTTGGGCGTACCGCGTTGCGCGGCGCGCAGGTACTGCGCCGGCCAGGGCACCGGTTGGCCGCCCAACTCATCGGCGGCGTGCAACGGCCAGTACGGGTCGCGCAGCAGTTCGCGGGCCAGCAAGATCAGGTCCGCCTGCCCGGTGCGCAGGATGTGCTCGGCCTGCACCGGCTCGGTGATCATCCCCACGGTGCCGCTGGCGACGCCCGCCTCCTTGCGCACCCGCTCGGCGAACTGCGTCTGGTAGCCCGGCCCGACGGGAATCTCGGCGTTCACCGCGGTGCCGCCGGAGGACACGTCGATCAGGTCCACGCCCAGGTCTTTCAGGCGGCGCGCCAGTTCCACGGTCTCGTCGGGGTTCCAGCCGTCCTCCACCCAGTCGGTGGCCGACAGGCGCACGAACAGCGGCAACTCCTGCGGCCACACCGCCCGCACGGCCTGAGTCACTTCCAGAAGGAAGCGGATGCGGTTCTCGAAGCAGGTGCCGTACTGGTCGCGGCGCTGGTTGGAAAGCGGCGAGAGGAACTGGTGCAACAGGTAGCCGTGGGCCGCATGGACCTCGGCGATCTTGAAGCCGGCGGCCAGCGCGCGCTCGGCGCCTCGCACGAACTGCTGCTTGATGGTCGCCATCTGCTCTTCGCTCAGGGCGATGGGCACGGTGTGCTGCGGGTCGAAGGCGATGGCCGAAGGCGCCACGGGCGTCCAGCCGCCCTCGCTGATCGGTACCGAGCCGTGCTTGCCCAGCCAGGGCGCCCAGGTGCTGGCCTTGCGCCCGGCGTGGGCCAGCTGGACCCCGGCCACCGCGCCCTGGGATTCGATGAAGCGGGTGATCCGCCGCAGCGGCTCGACCTGCTCGTCATTCCAGATGCCCAGGTCCTCGGCGCTGATCCGCCCTTCCGGCGCGACCGCCGTCGCCTCGACGATCACCAGGCCGGCGCCGCCGACGGCGCGGCTGCCCAGGTGCACCAGGTGCCAGTCGTTGGCCAGGCCGTCCTGGGCGGAGTACTGGCACATGGGGGAAACGGCGATGCGGTTGGACAGGGTCAGTTGGCGCAGGGTCAGGGGCTCGAACAACTGGCTCATGGTGGCACTCCCTTGGTTCTTCAGAACGTGTCATTTCAACTGTAGACCGGGATCGCCTAAGGATAGGTTCCGATGATCGATGGCAGCCGTCGCTGACTGACGGAGCGGCCTGAAGGCGGCCACGGGCATGGCCCGTTCCTACAGGGAGAATCGGCGCAGCTGCTCCTGTAGGAGCGGAGCTTCTCCGCGAAATCCCGGCGTAGCCGGGACAGGCGACCGAGCCCCAAATCGGCCTACCGGCCGGATCGCGGATGAATTCGCTCCTACATCAATTCTTGCTTCGGAGCGGGACGGCAGCGCGCCTTGCGCGCGGTCACGGGCATGGCCCGTTCCTACAGGGAGAGTCCGCGCTGCTTTTGTAGGAGCGGAGCTTCTCCGCGAAATCCCGGCGCAGCCGGGACAGGCGACCGAGCGCCAAGCCGGCCTGCCGGTCGGATCGCGGATGAATCCGCTCCTACGGGGATTTTGTCCCCTTAGTGCAGCTCGCTCGACTCGCCCATCACCGCTGCCGCGCCCGCCGCCAGGCTGTAGCGCTTGCTGCGGTCGCGCTCGAGCAGGCCGGACAGGTGCAGCCGGCGCAGCGTCTGGCTGACGCAACTGAGGGAGATGGGCAGCCCCGGTTCCTCCAGGTAGGCGTGCAACTCGACCGCGGTGGCCTTGCCGCAGATGACCAGCGCATCGAGGATGGTCAGCCGCGGCAGGCTGCTGCGCAGGCCGGCATGTTCCAGCAGTTGGCGGGCCGGGCGCGGCAGACGCGGCTGTACCGGCGCAGTGGCTTTCATCGCAACGCGTGGTGAAGCCCTCATTTGCGCACCTCGAAAGACAGCGTTGAAACGTGGATCACGCTGTCGTAGCGCTTGCCCTCGACACTGGCGCCGCCATTGACCTGCGCGGAAACCTCCAGCACGTAGCGCGCCGGGAACGGCGTGACCAGGGTGACCGTGCCGTCCGCCGCCGGTTTCAGGCTGCGGGTCCATTGCTCGGAGGTGTACACGTTGACCTGCGAGGCCGGCACCACGGTGCCTTTCCAGTACAGGGCGAAGGTGTTGCCGCCGGGCGTGGTAGGCACCAGTTCCAGATCATTCTGCGGCCGGGTTTCGCTTCGCCCTTCGCGCGCCTGATAGAGGGTCAGGGTACTGCCCTGCTCGCGCTGGGCGGCGACGCGCAGGTCGCCCGGCGGTGCATCCTCGATGGCGAAGGAATCGACGCCGGCCTTCATCGGCGCGGTCTTGCCGTCGCCCAACACAACGCGAGGATTCTGCAGCTGAGCCACCGGCAGATGCTCGCCGGGTTGCAGGTCGCTGAAATAGCTTTTCGCCCCCTGGCCGGCACTGCGCTCCAGCCACAGGTAATCCGCGCCGGCCACGGGCGAAACACTCAGCGCCAGGGCCAGCAGCACTGGCTGGCGAAGGGAAAGGTTCATGCGGGGTTCTCCTGTCTGGGCGCCGCTCGCCTCCGTTGCGAAACGGGCGCCTTCACATAACAAGACGGATGAGCCGTGGAAAATACGCAGCGAAAGTGTGTAAAGAAATCGAAAAGGCCACCCAGCGCGCCCCGAGCCATTGCTCTGCCACGGGAGACGGCCGGTATCCGATTTCATCCGTCCTGGCACCGCGGACACCGGTGCAACGGGTGTCCGCGCTCCGCCGGCTTGGTCTAGCGGGACGCTTTTTCTTTTGTCCCCGTTGCGCGGCTCAAATTCCCCTGGCCACGCAATCCCGCATCAACGCCTGCTTCGTGGCCACCGCTGGCTGGCGCTGCCCAGCGGTAGGAGCAACTGTCGTTCTCTGAAAGTTCGTGCCGGGGCCTGCCCTCTCCCCCGCCCTCTCCCTGAAGGGAGAGGGAGTTGTCCGTGCCGGCTGACGCCGTGGATTCCTCCTGCACCGATCCGGCCCCTCTCCCTTCGGAGGGGGCGCGTAGCCAGGGCGGCGGAGAGGACAGGCCCCGGCAGGAGCGGGCCCTGCGCGCGCTCACGGGCATGGCCCCCTCATGACGCGTATACCGGCGTAGGAGCGGACTCTGTCCGCGATGGTGTCCAGCGCGATGCGGGCTATCACGAACGGAGCCCACTGCCTACGCAGCAGCCCCATGTAGGAGCGAGCTTGCTCGCGAACCCGCCCAGACAATGGAGCAAACCGGCGAGTTCGTTCGCGAGCAAGCTCGCTCCTGCAAAGGCTCAGCGCGGCGCGATATGCGCCACCATCAACTGCACGCTTTCGTTACCGCGGAACTCGTTGACATCCAGCTTGTAGGCCACCTCCGCCCAGCGCACGGTGGGGTTCGGCCAGATGTCGCGGTCGATGTTGAAGGCGATGGCGTCGAGCTGCAGCGAACCGCATTCGGTCTTGAGCACCAGTTTCAGGTGACGCTCGCCGACCACCCGCTGCTGGACGATCTGGAAGATGCCGTGGAACAGCGGCTCGGGGAAATGCTGCCCCCAGGGACCGGCCTGGCGCAGGGCGCGGGCCAGTTCCAGGTGGAATTCCTCGGCGCCCAGCTGGCCGTCGGACAGCAGGCGGCCGGTGAGGTCGTCTTCGTCCAGCTGGCGGCGCACTTCGGCATCGAACGCGGCGGCGAAGGCGCCGAAGTGCTCCTGCGGCAGCGACAGGCCCGCGGCCATCGCGTGGCCGCCGAACTTGCTGATCAACCCCGGGTGGCGCGCGGCCACGGCGTCCAGCGCATCGCGAATATGGAAGCCCGGCACCGAACGCGCCGAGCCCTTGAGGGTACCGTCACCGGCGTCGGCGAAGGCGATGGTCGGGCGGTGGTAACGCTCCTTCAGGCGCGAGGCGAGGATACCGATGACGCCCTGGTGCCATTCCGGGTCGAACAGGCACAGGCCGAAAGGCATCTCTTCCACCGGCAGTTCCTTGAGCTGCGCCAGCGCTTCGCGCTGCATGCCCTGCTCGATGGCCTTGCGGTCCTGGTTGAGCTGGTCGAGCTGCACCGCCATGTCGCGGGCGAGGCTTTCGTCCTCGCAGAGCAGCAGCTCGATCCCCAGGGACATGTCGTCCAACCGCCCGGCGGCGTTCAGGCGCGGGCCGAGGATGAAGCCCAGGTCGGTGGAGGTGATCCGCCGGCAATCGCGCCCGGCCACTTCCAGCAGCGCGCGAAGGCCGGGACGGGCGCGGCCGGCGCGGATGCGCGCAAGGCCCTGGTGCACCAGGATGCGGTTGTTGGCATCCAGCGGCACCACGTCGGCGACGCTGCCCAGGGAGACCAGGTCGAGCAGTTCGGCAAGGTTGGGCTCGGCGATGCCGCGTGCGGCGAACCAGCCGCGTTCCCGCAGGCGGGCGCGCAGGGCGAGCATGACGTAGAAGATCACCCCGACGCCGGCCATGGCCTTGCTGGGGAACTCGCAACCGGGCTGGTTCGGGTTGACGATGGCGTCCGCCGCGGGCAGTTCGGGCCCCGGCAGGTGGTGGTCGGTGACCAGCACGCGCAGGCCGGCGGCCTTGGCGGCAGCGACGCCGTCGATGCTGGAGATGCCGTTGTCCACGGTCACCAACAGTTCCGGGCGCTTCTCCAGCGCCACGGCGACGATTTCCGGGGTCAGGCCGTAGCCGTACTCGAAGCGGTTGGGCACCAGGTAATCGACCCAGGCCGCACCGAGCATGCGCAGCGCCAGCACGCCGACGCTGCTGGCGGTGGCGCCGTCGGCATCGAAGTCGCCGACGTAGAGAATCCGCTGGCCCTTCTCCAGCGCATCGACCAGCAGTTCCACCGCCGCGTCCACACCCTTGAGCTGCTGGTACGGAATCAGCCGCGCCAGGCCCTTGTCCAGCTCGGCGGCGCTCTGCACGCCTCGGGCGGCGTAGAGACGGGTCAGCAGCGGCGGCAGGTCGCCCAGGTCGGGCAGGGTTTGCGGGAGGGGGCGGGATTCGATGCGCATCAGGCTTCCAACTATTCCTTTCTCGACTCTTGTCTCGCGCCTTGCGAGCTAGAGCACGGCAAGGCGGAAGTAGGCACGGGCGGCGGAGTTTACTTTAGTAAATGAGCACGCCCGGGCCTACTTCCAACGCAGCCGGGCCGACGCGCAGCTAGCGCGATTAACGTTCGCCCATCAGCCACTCGACTTGCAGCTCATGCTGGCCGCGCTCGTCGGTGACGAAAATGGTCCCTTCGCTGATCATCACGGTCCAGTTGATCGAGCGCGGCAGGTCGCGGGAGATTTCCTCCAGCGGCTCCTGGGGCAAGGCGACGACGTTGAGATTCTTCAGATGGCGCACGCTGTCGAGCACCTTGGTGGTCCACACGCGCAGGTTGCCGTAGGCGACGAGGGTCAGCTTTTCGCAGCGCCGCGAGCACCAGGTCAGGCGCTCGGCGTCGGGCTGGCCGACTTCGATCCAGTGCAGCACCCGGTCGTCCAGGCTCTTTTCCCAGAGCGAGGGCTCCTCCACGTCCGACAGGCCACGGCCGAAGGCCAGTTGCTCGTTGTACCAGATGACGTAGGCGAGCAGGCGCACCGCCAGGCGTTCCTCGGTTTCCGAAGGATGGCGGGCAACGGTGAAGCGCAGGGTCTCGTAGACCCCGCGGTCGAGGTCGGTCAGGCTGATATCGGCTTTGTAGGGCGTGGCGGACAGGGCCATGGGCATTCCCGGCGAATTTTCGAAGGCGGCAAGTCTACCGCGAAAGCACCTGCGCCGTGGCTCAACTACGTGGACGCCGGTCGGCTCCAGGCTCCGGCGCGGCCAGTTCGATGCGGTTGCGGCCCTTGGCCTTGGCGGCGTAGAGCGCCTGGTCGGCCAGCGACAGCAGGCGCAGCAGGTCATGCCCGGCCTCGCGCGTGGTGGCGATACCAATGCTGACGCTGAGCTGGCCCTCGGCCATGAACGGCAGCTCGGCGAACTCGCGGCGCACCCGTTCGGCCACCTGGCAGGCACCCTCGGTGTCGGCGGCGACCAGCAGGCAGGCGAACTCTTCGCCGCCGATGCGGGCGAACTGGTCGTGCTTGCGCATCCGCGAGGCGATGATGCGGCTGAACTCCACCAGCACGCGGTCGCCGGCGGGATGGCCGAAGGAGTCGTTGAGGCGCTTGAAGTTGTCCAGGTCGCAGAGCAGCAGCGAGGCCTGTTCGCCACGCTCGGCGCATAGGCGCAGCAGGCGCTCGCCGGTTTCCATGAAGGCGCGGCGGTTGCCCACGCCGGTCAGCGGGTCGCTCAGGGCAGCGCTGCGGAACTGCAGCTCGGCGCGCTCCTTGACCATCGCCAGGGTGGCGAAGGCGATACCGATGGCGAAGAGCATCGTCTCGAAGACCAGGAAGGTGAAGAAGGTCGAGCCCTCGCCATTGTTCGCCACGCTGGCGAACGGCATGCCGCGGTCCACCACCAGCCGCACGCCGTAGACCAGCGTGTGGAAGGCCAGCAGTATCAGGGTCGGGCGCAGCTCCACTTCCAGCTGGCGGCGGCTGCGCCAGAGTTCGGAGAGCGACGCCAGGCAATAGAGGATGGTGATCGCGGTGCTGACCAGCACCCGCGCGGCGAGGGACTCGTAGAACGCCGGGACCAGGCAGAGCACCGCCCACAAGGCGGCGCCGGCCGCGATCAGCGGCCAGTTCGCCACGCGGCCGGCGAAGACCCGCATGGAGGTCCAGGTCATCGCCGCACACAGGTGCAGGATGACGTTGCCGACCAGGATGGCCACCCAGTCGACGCCGATGCCGCGCAAGGTTCCCAGGAACGTACCGAGGGCGCCCAGCAGCAGCGCAGCGCTCATGCAGCCCAGGGTCGGTTCGCGTCGGCCGCTGTGCCAGGCAAAGGCCATCAGCACACCGACCAGGGTCAGGACGTAAAGGTCGACGACCACCAGCGTCGGCAGGTTCAACGTCATGCAGCCCCCTCGCCACCCACCTGCGCGCATTCGTCGGGGAATGCCGCCAGGCCTGCGGGCTGTCTGCAAATGGGCGAGCGCATCACGGTGTACCTGTCCGAAAACCGGAGAGCTGGAATAAGAAACGTCCTTGAATGTCGCTACTCTACGCGCGCCAAAGGTCGGCGCAAAGCACCGCTGCCGGACGTCTGCTCGGCGGCCTGTTCGAAGCGGCGCACACGCGTTAGAGTCCGGCGATTACCTTCTGATCGGACAGACCGATGAACAGCACCGCCAAACCCCTCGCCGGCCTCAAGGTCATCGAACTGGGCACCCTCATCGCCGGCCCCTTCGCCTCGCGCCTGTGCGCGGAATTCGGCGCCGAGGTCATCAAGGTCGAATCGCCCGATGGCGGCGACCCGCTGCGCAAGTGGCGCAAGCTCTACGAGGGCACCTCGCTGTGGTGGTTCGTACAGGCGCGCAACAAGCGGTCGCTGACCTTGAACCTCAAGCACGAGTCCGGCCGCGAGGTACTCAAGAAGTTGCTGGCCGAGGCCGACATCCTGATCGAGAACTTCCGCCCCGGCGTGCTGGAGAAGCTCGGCCTGGGCTGGGACGTGATCCACGCGCTGAACCCGAAGCTGGTGATGGTGCGCCTGTCCGGCTTCGGCCAGAGCGGCCCCTACAAGGACCAGCCGGGCTTCGGCGCGGTGGGCGAGTCGATGGGCGGGCTGCGCTACATCACCGGTTTCGAGGACCGCCCGCCGGTGCGCACCGGGATTTCCATCGGCGACTCCATCGCGGCGCTGTGGGGGGTGATCGGCGCGCTGATGGCACTGCGTCACCGCGAGGTGAACGGCGGCGCCGGGCAGGTGGTGGACGTGGCGCTCTACGAAGCGGTGTTCGCCATGATGGAGTCGATGGTGCCGGAGTTCGACGTGTTCGGCTTCATCCGCGAACGCTCCGGCAACATCATGCCCGGCATCACGCCCTCCTCGGTGCACACCACGGCCGACGGCAAGCACGTGCAGATCGCCGCCAATGGCGATGCCATCTTCCGCCGCTTCATGACCGCCATCGGCCGCCTCGACCTTGCCGAAGACCCGACCCTGGCCAGCAACGACGGCCGCGATGCCCGCCGCGACGAGCTGTACGGCATCATCGACCGCTGGGCGCGCTCCGAATCGCTGGACGCCGTGCTGAAGGTGCTCAACGACGCCGAGGTGCCGGCCAGCCGCATCTTCTCCGCCGAGGACATGTTCGCCGACCCGCAATTCCTCGCGCGGGAGATGTTCCTCTCGGCCAAGTTGCCCGACGGCAAGCCGTTCCGCATGCCCGGCATCGTCCCCAAACTCTCCGAGACGCCCGGCAGCGCCGAGTGGATCGGGCCCAAGCTGGGCGAACATACGGACGAGCTGCTGTCCGGGTTGGGGTACGACGCAGCGGCCATCGCGGCGCTGCGCAAGGATGGCGCGGTCTGAGATTTTGCTTTTCGTAGGAGCGAGCTTGCTCGCGAACACTCTCGTCGGCCAACTCGGTACGATGCGGTTCGCGAGCAAGCTCGCTCCTACAGACACCCCTGACTTCGGCGCCGAACCTGTAGGAGCGGGCCATGCCCGCGATCACGGGCATGGCCCGTTCCTGCAGGGAGCAATCAGCGCCCAGGGCGCACAGCGCGCCAATCGTTATCCGCCGCGAGTCCATCAGCGGCGACCCGCTCAGGGGCATCCGCCCTGCGGTGCAGCTCTTCGTAGGAGCGGAGCTTCTCCGCGAAATCCCGGCGCAGCCGGGACAAGAGCCACCAGCCTGACGGCCGGATCGCGGATAAGATCCGCTCCTACAGCCCCCCTGACTTCGGCGCCGACACTGTAGGAGCGGGCCATGCCCGCGATCACGGGCGTGGCCCGTTCCTACAGGGAGCAATCCGCCTCAGCCGGCTTCCTGCGCCGGTACTTCGCTCTGGGCGATGAATTCCAGCATCTTCTCGCTGCCGTCCAGCAGGTCGGCATGGATCGCTTCGCGAGCCGCGGCGCCGTTGCGTTCGCGCAGGGCGTGCAGGACGTCCCAGTGGTGCTCGATGGCCATGCGTTCGTTGAAGTCGGCGTAGGCCTGGGCGATCAGCGGGCCGGTGCGCATCCACAGGCTGTCGAGGAAGGCGCGCAGCAGCGGCATGCCGGCGATGTCGGCCAGGGCGAAGTGGAAGGCCTGGTTGAGCTTGAGCGCCAGCACCAGATCCTGGGCATGAATCGCGGCGAGGTTGTCGCGGATGTTGGCTTCCAGTTCGTCCAGCTGCGCGTCGCTGGCGCGCTCGGCGGCGGTCTGCGCAGCGAGGCCTTCGAGCGCCACGCGGATGCTGCGAATCTCCAGGTACTGCTCGCGGGTGAGCAGCGGCACGCGGATGTCCCGCGGAGTCTTGAGCACCAGCGCCTGTTCCTTGGCCAACTGCAGGATGGCGTCGCGCACGGGGGTGACGCTGGTGCCCAGTTGCTGGGCCAGGTCACGGATGCGCAAACGGTCGTCCGGCTTGAAGCGACCGGTGATCAACGCCTCGCGCAGCAACGCATAGACGCCGCTGCCAAGGTAGGAGTGATTCAGGCCATCGATCGGGTAGTTCATCGCGTTGTCGTCCGGTGCTGCGGCATTGCCGGCGCGCATGATGCGGATTGCGCGCGGGAGATGCCAGCGCGGTCACACATGCTGGCCGCCGTTGACGTGGATTTCCGCACCATTCACGTAGGACGCGCCGCTGGTGCAGAGGAAGTGGATCAGCGAGGCGACCTCCTCCGGCTTGCCCAGGCGGTGCAGGGGAATGTCGCGCTCGACGATCTGCTCGGTGCCCGAGGACAGGATCGCCGTGTCGATCTCCCCCGGCGCGATGGCGTTGACGCGCACACCGTGCGGCCCGAAATCATGGGCCATCTCGCGGGTGAGTGCCGCCAGCGCCGCCTTCGAGCAGGCGTAGGCGGCGCCGGCGAACGGATGCACGCGGGAGCCGGCGATGGAGGTGACGTTGATCACCGAGCCCCGGGCCGCCTTCAGCTCCTCGAACAGTCCGCGCGCCAGCAGCGCGGTGGAGAACAGGTTGACGTTGAACACCTTGAGCCAGGTGGCGTAGTCACTGCTCAGCACCCCCAGCCGCTCGCCCTCCGGGCCCTTGGGCGAGATGCCGGCGTTGTTCACCAGCGCGTGCAGGCTGCCGCCCAGCTTCTCGCGGATCATCGGCAGGCTGGCCTGGACGCTGTCGATGTCTTCCAGGTCCAGGTGGATGTGGTTGATCAGCCCTTCGGCCCAAGGGCATTCGGCGCTCCAGTCCTGGCGCGAGGCGGTGAAGACGCGCCAGCCGGCGGCGTTGAAATGCTTCACCGTGGCGTGGCCGATGCCGCGGCTGGCGCCGGTGAGCAGCAGGGTTCGGGTCTGGTTCATGGGGCATCCCTCTCAAGTCTGAACGCGCGATCGGTGAACATCCGTGAAGCGATGGCGCCCATAAAAACATGATGCATCATATTTTGGAAGGTGCTTTAATCGATCCGCCTGGTCCTGACCGGCTGTCCGAACAACAACAAGAAACGGAGCACCCCTGATGATCGACTTCACCCGTTCCGCCCGTTCCTCTCCCTGATGTCCGAGGGCGTACCCGCCGGTCTGCCAGCTTGGCCCGGCGCAGCGCCCCACTCTTGAAGCTGCCCTCTTATTCATGGGCCGGATTGGCCCGCTCAGGAGTCATCGCATGTTCAAGAAAGCCGTAGCACTGATGATGCTGGCCGGCGGCGCCGCCCAGCTGCATGCCGAAACACTCACCGTGGTGTCCTTCGGTGGAGACAACAAGGTGGCCCAGGAAAAGGCCTTCTACAAACCCTTCGAGCAGCAGGCGAAGGTCACCGTCCAGGGCGCCGAGTACAACGGCGAGATGGCCAAGATCAAGGTCATGGCCGACACCGGCAAGACCAGCTGGGACGTGGTCGAGGTGGAGTCCCCGGAATTGATGCGCGGTTGCAGCGAAGGCCTGTTCGAACAGCTCGACTGGTCGAAGCTGGGCAAGCGCGAGGACTTCCTCGACGCCGCCGTGAGCGATTGCGGCGTGGGCATTTTCATTTGGTCCACGGTGCTGACCTACGACGCCAAGAAGCTCGCCAGCGCGCCCACCGGCTGGGCCGACTTCTGGGACGTGAAGAAGTACCCGGGCAAGCGCGGCCTGCGCCGTGGCGCCAAGTTCACCCTTGAATTCGCCCTGGAAGCCGACGGCGTGAAGCAGGCCGACCTGTACAAGGTGCTGGGCACCAAGGAAGGCGTGGACCGCGCGTTCAAGAAGCTCGACGAGATCAAGCCGTACATCCAGTGGTGGGAAGCCGGCGCGCAACCGCTGCAGTGGCTGGCGGCCGGTGACGTGGTGATGACCAGCGCCTACAACGGCCGCGTCGCCACCGCGCAGAAGGAAGGCCGCGACTTCACCATCCAGTGGAATGGCAGCATCTATGACCTGGACCACTGGGCCATCGTCAAGGGCAGCCCGAAGAAGGACCTCTCCGAGCAGTTCATCGCCCTGGCCAACAAGCCCGAGCACCAGAAGGTCTTCGCCGAGAACATTCCCTATGGCCCGACCAACAGGAACACCATTCCGCTGATCGACCCGGCCATCGCGCCAAAGCTGCCCACCGCGCCGCAGAACCTTGCGAACGCACGCGCCATGGACACCGAGTTCTGGATCGACCACGGCGAGGAACTGGAACAACGCTTCAACGCCTGGGCGAGCAAGTAAGCCCGGCGCTCCTGCCCGGCGCCGCGCCGGGCGGGAGCAACCCTCGCCCGACCACCGCTCTACTGTTGCACCGCTGGAACTGTTGGACCCGCTGAACCCGTTGGAGAAGTACCCGTGCCCCTCAATACCGCTCCCGTCCACGATCACCTGCTGGAAGCGGCCCCCGCCCAGGTGAGCGACGCCCAGGCCGCTGCCATCGCCGAGGAATACTTCGGCCAGCGCGGCACGCTGCACCGCCTGGCCGGTGAACGCGACCTGAACTTCCACATCGCCCACGGCCATGGCGAGGACCGCCTGCTGAAGCTCTCCCACCCGCTGGAAGATCCGCAGGTGGTGGACTTTCAGACCCGCGCTCTGCTGCGCGTCGAAGCCCGGGACCCGACCCTGGCGGTGCAGCGCGTCTACCCTGCGCTGGACGGCGAACACCAGATTCCCCTGGTCGTCGACGGCCAGCCGATGATTGCCCGGCTGTTCTCCTTCGTCGATGGCGTCCCGCTGCACCGCGTGCCGCGACGCAGCCGCGCCCTGCGCGAGCACCTGGGCGACAGCCTGGCTCGCCTCGGCCTGGCCCTCAAAGGCTTCGAGCACCCGGCCACCGCCGGCCACGAATTGCTCTGGGACCTCAAGCACGCCTCGCGGCTGCGCAACCTGCTGCCCTACCTTGAAGATCGCGACCAGCGTGCGCTGGTCGAGCGCTTCCTCGACAACTTCGAGCGCCACGCCCTGCCCCGCCAGGGCTCGCTGCGCGCCCAGGTCATCCACAACGACCTCAACCCGCACAACGTCATCGTCGATGCGCGGCACCCGGACCAGGTGCGCAACATCCTCGACTTCGGCGACATGGTGCATGCCCCGCTGATCAACGACTTGGGAGTCGCCGCCGCCTACCAGGTGGGCGAACGGGACGCGCCACTGGCCACCGCGTGCGAGATGATTGCCGCGTACCACCGGCGCTGCCCCTTGCTGGCCGAGGAACAGGAAATCCTTGCCGACCTGATTGCCACGCGGCTGATCATGACCCTGAGCATCACCGCCTGGCGCGCCAGCCTGCATCCCGAGAACCGCGACTACATCCTGCGCAACACCCGCCACGCCTGGCAGGCCCTGCAAGGCCTGGCCGGCCTTACCCGGGAACAGGCGCAGGAGCAGATCGCCACCGCCTGCGCCCCGCACCCTGCGCATCACCAGGAGCCCCGCCCATGACCATGCCCAATGGCTTCAGCGCCGCCGACGCCGAGCGCCTGAGCGAACAGGAACGCCATCTGATCGAGCGCCGCGCGCGCCTGCTCGGCCCGGCCTACCGGCTGTTCTACGAGCGCCCGCTGCACACCGTGCGCGGCGAAGGCGTATGGCTCTACGACAACCAGGGCAACCGCTACCTGGACGCCTACAACAACGTCGCCTCCATCGGCCACTGCCACCCGCGCGTGGTGCAGGCCATCGCCAGCCAGGCGGCCGTGTTGAACACCCACACGCGTTACTTGCAGGAAGGCATCCTCGACTACGCCGAGGACCTGCTCGGCACCTTCCCCGCCGGCCTGGACCAGGTGATGTTCACCTGCACCGGCAGCGAAGCCAACGACCTCGCCCTGCGCATCGCCCACCAGTACACCGGCGGCACCGGGGTGATCATCACCCGCTTCGCCTACCACGGCGTCACCGGCAGCATTGCCGAGCTGTCGCCGTCCCTCGGCGCGGGCATCACCCTCCCCGCACACGCGCGCACCGTGATTGCGCCAGACGCTTACCGGCTGGGTGCGGAAAACGTCGGCAAGCTGTTCGCCGACGACGTGCGCGCCGCCATCGCCGACCTGCGCGCCCACGGCATCAAGCCCGCCGCCCTGCTGCTCGACGGCATCTTCGCCAGCGACGGCGTGCTGGCCGGCCCCGCCGGCTTCCTCGCCGAAGCGGTGAAGGTCGCCCAGGAGGAAGGCCTGCTCTACATCGCCGACGAAGTGCAAAGCGGCTTCGCCCGCACCGGCGATGCCATGTGGGGCTTCCAGCGCCACGGCGTGCAGCCCGACCTGGTCACCCTGGGCAAGCCCATGGGCAACGGCCAGCCCATCGCCGGCGTGGTGGTACGCCCGCCAATCCTCGAACGCTTCGGCCGCGAGGTGCGCTACTTCAACACCTTCGGCGGCAACCCGGTGTCCTGCGCGGCGGCCCAGGCGGTGCTCGACGTGATCCGCGATGAACAGTTGCAGGAACGCTCCCGGCGCATCGGCGCCTTCCTGGCCGACGGCATCCGCCATCTGGCCGAGCGCCATGAACTGATCGGCGACGTGCGCGGCGCGGGGCTGTTCCTGGGCGTCGAGCTGGTCACCGACCGCGGGGCGAAAACGCCGGCCGCCGAGCAGACGCGCCGGGTGGTCAACGGCATGCGCGAGCGCGGCGTGTTGATCAGCGCGGCGGGGCCGCTGGAGAACATCCTGAAGATTCGCCCGCTGCTGGCCTTCGAACAGGAGCATGCCGAGCTGTTCATCGACTGCCTGGACAAGGCGCTGGCGGACGTCGCGAGCTGAAGCGGAGCACGGCGCAGGATACGCACGGGCGCGGCCCTGGCCCTGCAGTCCGCGCGTATCCTTTTTGCCGTCATGCCGGGGCGCGGCAGGTCAGAAACGCACCCCGACGTTGACCATCGCGGCAGAGGTACCCAGCACCACCAACTCGGTACCCACCGGACCCAGGTGCGCACCGACCGAAGGAATGATCGCCGGCGCCACGCCGTAGCGGTTCAGCGGGATCTTGTCGCGATACTCACCGTGATAGCCCTGCAGCGCGCCGCCGGTGACCTTGGCGTAGAACGGCGTGCCTTCCCAGTCGAAGCGCTTGCCGGCGTAGACATAGTTGGAACGCTGGCTGAAGGAGTTCCTGAAGGTCGCACCACCGAACACGATGCCATCGGCGCGGTTGCGCTCCAGGCCGATCAGGTTCTGGTGGTTGTTGTGATCCGGGTCGTTGCTCCAGTGGGTGGTGTACACGCTGGTCTGCAGGTACCAGAAGCCCCCCTCCTCGGCCATGGCGGTGCCACAGCCGAGCAGGGCCAGTGCAGCGATCAGCAGGCGGCGCATCCTGTGTGCCCCCTTCATATCGTCACGCGGCTGTTGCCGTTGACGGACATGATGCGAACGCGATCACCCACGCGGAACTGCTGGTTCGCGTCCACCGCCTGGACGTAGGCCCGGGTGCTGCCGTCGTCCTCGCGGACGACGATCTCGACGCCCTGGGTACGGGTCACGCCTTCTTCCACCGCCGAACCGGCCATGCCGCCGGCGACACCGCCGAGAATCGTGGTGATGGCCTGGCCACGGCCGCCGCCGATGGAGCTGCCGGCGATGCCGCCGACCGCCGCCCCGGCCAGGGTGCCGATGGGCGTCTTGGTGCCCTCGATCTGCACCGGGCGCAGGGATTCGATGGTGCCCATGCGGACATTCTGCACGGCGCGGGCATCGGCACGGGAGTAGGACGAGCCCGACAGGTCGGAGGCGCAGCCGCTCAGCAGAGCGGCACTGGTGAACAAAGCAGTCAGCAGCAGCGTGGAACGGTTCATGGTGATTACCTCGAGAGGCTTTCAGAAAAGGATGGCGAAAGTCTACAGAGGCCCCCCTGAACTCCCACTGAACTCTCCCTGAACCAACGCTGAATGAAGCTGAACGAGACCCTCGTCAACTTTCCAGGGCGACCAACTGCATCCGGCTCCGCTCGAACCAGCGCAGCAGGTAGTCCGCCAGCAGTTGCGTGCGACGTGGCAAGCGGCTCTGGTACGGGTGGATGAGAAACACCGGCTGGGTCCGGGTCTGGTAGTCGCGCAGCAGCCAGACCAGACTGCCTTC
Source organism: Pseudomonas sp. NY15437 (assembly GCF_048068435.1). NCBI lineage: Bacteria > Pseudomonadati > Pseudomonadota > Gammaproteobacteria > Pseudomonadales > Pseudomonadaceae > Pseudomonas > Pseudomonas sp. NY15437. The sequence goes on along the minus strand of NZ_JBLUQC010000011.1, from coordinate 148,743 downwards.
AGCCAATTCCTGCTGAATCATGTAGGACGGCAGTCGGCTGATTCCTGCACCTGCCAGTGCCGCTTTCTTCAGCAAGGTGTAGTGGTTGCTCGCCAGCAGCCCGTTCACCGTCACCCGGAACAGCTCGTGGTGGCGCTGGTACAGCCAGACATCGCTGTCCTGGTAGTGCGTGTTCTGCAGGCAGGAATGCCCGGCCAGGTCCGCCGGCGCCTCCGGCACGCCGTGCTCGGCAAGGTAATCGGGCGTCGCGCAGGTCAGCTCCTGCAGGGCAAAGAGCGGTCGTGCCACCAGGCGCTCGTCCACCGCCAGGTTGCCGGAGCGGATCGCCAGGTCGAAACCGTCGGCCACCAGGTCGCGGCGCTCGTTGGACAGGTCCAGTTCCAGGCGAATCTCCGGGTACCGGCGGGAAAACTCCATCAGCCAGGCGTCGAAAAAAGTCTCGCCCAGGGACACCGGCATGCTCAGCCGCACCTTGCCCTGCGCCTCCTCCTGCAACGCCAGCACCGCCCGCCGCGCCCGCGCGGCCTGGGCATTGAGCGCCTGGGCCTCGGGCAGCAGCGCGGCGCCCGCGGCCGTCAGCGACAGGCGCCGCGTGGTGCGGTGCACCAGCGTCGTGCCCAGCGCCTGTTCAAGCGCGGAGATCCGCTTGGACAGCTGGCCCTTGCTGCACCCGAGCTTCTCCGCCGCGCGGGTGAAGCTGCCACACTCCAGCAGGACGGCGAAGGCGGAGAGGTCTTGCAGATCGCTGGCGATTGTTTCCATATGAAAACCAAAGGTTATCGATTGGCAGGATTATCTGAACAGGAGACCACTCTACTCTGAAGCCGTCTTCAGCCACATCCCTTCGGAGCCTTCATGAAAATCATCCTGATCGGTGCCAGCGGCACCCTCGGCCAGGCCGTCGCCAACGAACTGGGCCCGCGCCACGAGATCCTGCGCGTCGGCCGCAGCAGCGGCGACTATCGCGTGGACATCACCGACAGCGCCTCGATCCGCGCGCTGTTCGAGCAGGTCGGCGGTTTCGATGCGCTGATCAGCGCGGCCGGCAAGGTGCACTTCGGCGCACTGGCGGAAATGGGCGAGACGGAAATGGCCGTTGGTCTCAAGGACAAGCTGATGGGCCAGGTGAACCTGGTGCTGATCGGCAGCCAATACGCCAACGATGGTGCGTCCTTCACCCTCACCAGCGGCATCCTCAGCGAGCAGCCCATAGTGCTGGGCAGCTCGGCCAGCCTGGTCAACGGCGCGCTGGAAGGCTTCGTGCGCAGCGCCGCCCTGGAACTGCCGCGCGGCCAGCGGATCAACGCGGTCAGCCCGAACGTGCTGGTGGAGTCGATGGAGGGCTATGCGCCGTTCTTCCGCGGCTTCAAGCCGGTGCCGGCCGCCGACGCCGCCCTGGGCTTCGCCCGTAGCGTGGAAGGCAAGCAGAGCGGGCAGGTGTACAAGATCTGGTGAGGGCCGCTCCAGGGAAACCCCGACGCTCGGACTCCCTCTCCCTAACCCTCTCCCTGAAGGGAGAGGGGTCTGTTCAGCTTCAAGCGAAACACCGTGCTGAACAGTGCCGATCGGCTCCCTCTCCCTTCAGGGCGGGGGCGAGGGAGGAGCCTGGGCACGGCGCTAAGGGAGAGGGCACAGCGAGTCAGCTATTCGCTCTTGCCAGCATAGCACACCGGCGAACTCCCCTCGCCCTGCTTCTCCAGCTCGTCTTCCAGAAACTCGGCCAGCACCCGGGCGTTGTTGTGCTCCTCATCCTTGGCCGCATACAGCAGCGTCAGCGTGCCCTGCCGCGCGAGGTCGAGCAGGCCCATCCAGTGCTCCGGGTGGGCGTTCAGTTCGCCGTGGTACGCCTGGCGGAAGTCCTCGAACAGACTCGGGTCATGGTGGAAGCGCTGGCGCAGTTCGCTGGACGGCGATGCCTCCTTGGCCCACCGCGCCAGGTGCAGGTTTTCCTTGCGGATGCCGCGCGGCCACAGGCGATCCACCAGCACCCGCTGGCCGTCTTCCTGCGCCGGCGGCTCGTAGGCGCGCTTGCAACGAATCATCCGAAATCCTCCTCCTCGGCTTGAGGTGGCCGGCTTCGCTGGGTAACGTGGGCGCACTTTCGAGGAGCCCGTTCCATGCGATCCAGCCGTTTCATTCTGTTCAGCCTGCTGCCCCTGTTCGCCGCCTGCCAGGTGTGGACGCCGAACAAGACCGATCTTAACGCCTCCACCCGCCTGCAGGGCGAGCTGAGCCGCCAGGACGGCAAGCTGGTGTTCCGCAGCTGCACCGAGCAGCGCCGCTTCAGCATCGAGGATACCGGCAACACCGGCCTGCCCCGCGATGCGCTGGAGATGTTCAACGACGGCGCCACGTCGCTGTACGCCGACCTGCGCGGCAGCTTCAGCGGCAGCAGCGCCCAGGGCACCGACGGCAAGCTGGAGGTGGCCAAGGTCTATCGCCTGCAGAACGAAGGCGCCGGCTGCGACGACCCGAACTTCAAGCGCGCGGTGGTCCGCGCCCACGGCAACGAGCCGGGTTGGAGCGTGCTGGTCAACGGCCAGGGCATGCTGATCGAACAGCCGGGCAAGCAACCGCTGGTGCTGCCCTACATCGCCGAAGGCGTGCCCGACGGCAGCACCAGCTATTCCAGCGAAGCCAACGGCGAGAAGGTCGAGCTGTGGGTCGCCCCGGCACGCTGCCAGGACGGCATGAGCGGCGCGCTGAGCAACCTCTCCGCCGAGCTGCGCCTGGACGACAAGGTGATGCGCGGCTGCGCCTATCCGGGCGGCTCCAGCGGCGACTGATCGACACCGCACAGGTCCCGCTGACAACGCAGGAGCGGACTCCGTCCGCGATAGGCCCGCGTCGCGCCGGGGCCTGCCCTCTCACCTGCCCTGGCTGCGCGCCCCGCTCCGAAGGGAGAGGGCGCCATCCGAACCGGCTGACACTTCGGCCCCAAACCACACCGGACGGTCCCCTCTCCCTTCTGGGAGAGGGTTAGGGTGAGGGCGGGATTAGCCGGTACGGGCTTCAGAGAAAGACAGTTGTTCCTACCTGGATAGCCCTGCGCGGGCTTCGGCCCTTTCCCCCCGCCCTGGCTGCGCGCCCCGCTCCGAAGGGAGAGGGAGCCATCCAGGCCGGCTGACACTTCGGCCCCACACCACACCGGACGGTCCCCTCTCCCTTCAGGGAGAGGGTTAGGGAGAGGGAAGAACCCAGCCACGAACTTTCGAGAGAAAAACAGTTGCCCCTACGCGGCGGGAAGACTCAGACCAGCAGCCCCGCCGCCATCAGGCGCGCCTTGAGCACGGCAAATTCCCCGTCATATTCCCAGTAGGCCAGCCGACCGTCGCTGGCGGTCACCAGCACGTACTTTTCGCTGATCGACTGGATGCGCTCGATGCGCACCAGCTTCTCGACGAAGTCCGGGTCCGACACCTGCTCGATGACCTCGCGGTTCTGCTCGTCGTAGCCGTGCATGATGAACGCGGCGCGTACCTTCAGGCTGATGAAGCTCATGCGGGTTCTCCGTGAATGGCAGCGTCGGCCGCCTGCAGGGCATGGAGCGCCGTGGTGTCGAACAGCGGCACCGAGGCGTCCTGCGGGCCAACCAGCAGGGAAATCTCCGTGCAGCCCAGAATCACCGCCTCGGCGCCCTGCTCCACCAGCGCGCCGATGATGCGCCGGTACTCGTCCCGCGATTCATCGCGGATCCGCCCCAGGCACAGCTCCTCGTAGATGATCCGGTGCACGACCCCGCGGTCGGCCTCGCTGGGCGTCAGCACCTTGAGCCCGAAACGGTCCGCCAGGCGGTCCTTGTAGAATGCCTGCTCCATGGTGAAGCGCGTGCCCAGCAGACCGACCGTGGAGACGCCCGCCGCGCGGATCGCCTCGGCGGTGGGGTCGGCGATGTGCAGCAGCGGGATATCCACCGCCGCCTCGATGGCCGGCGCCACCTTGTGCATGGTGTTGGTACAGAGCACGAGGAAATCCGCCCCGGCCGCCTTCAGCGAACGCGCCGCGTCCGCCAGCACGCGGCCGGCAGCGTCCCAGTCGCCGGCGTGCTGCAGGCGCTCGATCTCGTGGAAGTCCACGCTGTACAGCGCGACCTTCGCCGAATGCAGGCCGCCCAGGCGTTCCTTGATGCGTTCGTTGATCTGCCGGTAGTAGGGAATGGTCGATTCCCAGCTCATGCCGCCGATCAGGCCGATGGTTTTCAGGGTTACCGCCACAGGCTTCACTCCAGTCCGATGCAGGGCAGATCGCCGGGCAGCGCCACGCCGTGCTCGGCGCACTGGCGCACGGCCTCGATCAGCGGATCGAGGTCGAAGCCCTGGGATATCAGCCACAGCGGGTTGTAGTAGGTGGTTTCGTAGCGCTCGCCGCTGTCGCAGAGAATCGCCACCACCGAGCCGCTTTCGCGCCGCGCGGCCATCCGCTGCGCCACCAGCAGCGCGCCGATCAGGTTGGTGCCGCTGGAGCCGCCGACCCGCCGACCCAGGCGCTGGGCCAGGTAGTGCATGGCGGCGAGCGACAGGTCGTCCGGCACCTTGCAGCAGGCATCGAGCACGCTGGGCAGGAAGGACGCCTCCACCCGCGGCCGGCCGATGCCCTCGATGCGCGAGCCGTAGCTCAGGGTCAGATCGCGATCGCCGGTCTTGTAGGACTCGAAGAACACCGAGCGCTCGGCATCGGCGCAGAGCACGTGGGTGTCATGCCGACGGTAGCGGGCGAAGCGCCCCAGGGTCGCCAGGGTGCCGCCGGTGCCGGGGCTTGAGACCAGCCAGGCCGGCTCGGGGAAGCGCTCGTGGCGCATCTGCTGGAAGATCGACTCGGCGATGTTGTTGTTCGCCCGCCAGTCGGTGGCGCGCTCGGCGTAGGTGAACTGATCCATGAAGTGGCCGCCGGTTTCCTTCGCCAGCCGCTCGGACTCGGCGTAGATCTGCGTCGGGTCTTCCACCAGGTGCGCCTGGCCACCGTAGAAGGCGATCTGCGCGATCTTCTCCTTCGAGGTGCTGGCAGGCACCACGGCAATGAACGGCAGGCCGACCAGGCGGGCGAAGTACGCCTCGGAGATCGCCGTCGACCCGCTGGACGCCTCGATCACCGGCGCCCCCGGCTTCAGCCAGCCGTTGCACAGCGCATAGAGGAACAGCGAGCGCGCCAGCCGGTGCTTGAGGCTGCCGGTGGGGTGGCTCGACTCGTCCTTGAAGTACAGGTCCACGCCCGGCAGGCCGGGCATGTCCAGGGGGATCAGGTGGGTATCGGCGCTGCGCTGGAAATCCGCTTCGATGATGCGGATCGCCTCGCGGGTCCAGTTGCGTTCCTGGGCAGCCATCGTGTCGTTCTCCTGGCAGGGCATGCGGTTCAATGGGTTCAGTCCAGCACACCGGCGGGCGATGTGGGCGGCGCGCTGCGCCACTGGCTCAAGGCGACACCGGCGAACACCAGGCCCGCAGCCAGCGCCTGCTGGCCGCTGAGCACCTCGCCCAGCAGCAGCGCGGCGAAGATGAGGGTGAACACCGGGATCAGGTTGATGAAGCCGGTCGCCTGGCTCGCCGGCAGGCGGCTGACGCCGAAGTTGTACAGACCGTAGGCGCCGACCGTCACCACGCTGCCCAGGTAGGCCAGGGCGAACCAACCGGTCGGGCCGGGCGCCGCCGGCACGCCGGAGGTGGCCAACGCCAGCGGCAGGAAGAACACCGAGCCGATGAACGCCTGCATGGCCGTGAGCATGAAGGGCGAATAGCGCGCCGACAGGTGCTTGAGCAACAGGGTGTAGCCGGTGGCGCAGAGCATTGCCAGCAGCTCGTAGAAATTGCCCAGTAGTGGGTTGGGCGCGTGGCGGTCCGGCTCGCTGCCCAGGGTCAGCCAGAGCGAGCCGAGCACCGCCAGGGCAAAGCCCAGCCAGGTGTTGCGGGCGATCGTCTCCTGCAGCAGGAAGAAGGCGCCAACCGCCACCAGCAGAGGCAGCAACGCGGTGATCATCCCCGCCTGGGCGGCGCTGGTGTGCTGCAGCGCGAGGGACTCGAAGATGAAATACAGGCACGGCTCGCAGGCGGCCAGCGCCAGCAGCCACCGCCAGTCGCCCGGACGGTAGTCGATGCGCCCGCGCCAGCGCCAGGCGGCGAGGAAGATCAGGCTGCCCAGCGCCATGCGGGCGAAGATCACCCACATGGCCGGCAGTTCCTGGAAGGCGAACTTCAGCGCGATGAACGAACTGCCCCACAGCGCCATGGCCAGCACCAGGCACGCGAGGGCGAACGGCCGGGATTGCTGCACGGGACGCTCCAGTGAAAAGGTCCCCGGAGTATAGGAGGCGCGCCCTGGCGGCCGACAGGTACAGAATCACAGGGAAACTGTATGGGCTTGTGGCTTTTGTGTAGGAGCGAGCTTGCTCGCGAACAAACCCACCGGCGGCTCCTGCGCTGGGGCGATTCGCGAGCAAGCTCGCTCCTAAGAAGAGCCAATGCCTCGCCCTCCCCTGGCTTTTAAACACTTCCAGGGAAATATCCGCGCACGCCGAACGCCCCGTTCAGGAGACCGAGTGGAATTGGAGTTTTAGGGGTTGAGCGACATGGATGTCGCGAGAGCCACGATGGGCCAGGGACGGCCCGTCGTGGCGTGCCCCGGAAACTTCGATTCAACGAGGGAATTTTTCGCCTAAGCGAAAAACCGGATGTCCGGGGCAAGACCTTTGCCTTCTTTGGGTCATTTGCCAAAGAAGGTCGCCCGAGGGGGCGAAACAAGAAGGCGGGGCGTACGCCGAAGCGGCGCGGGAACACCCAAGTCAGAGCAGTCAAACAGGATAAACACTCGAGCACGAACAGGGCGCCGATCCTGCCGGCAGATCGCGGGCATGGCCCGCTCCTACAATGGCGTGCAGCCTGGTATTCCCTGGTGGGACCAGATCCGCCCGCGGACAAGGTCCAAAATCATTCCCAAGGCTTACCCTTGGTCCCCCGCTCCACCGGCACCCGCTGCTGCATCGCCGCCTTCGCCAGCAGGTGCGCGCTCACCGGCGCGGTGATGAAGAGGAACACGGTGATCAGCACCTCATGCAGGCTGACGCCCTCGCCGCGCGTACTGAAGTACAGCAGCGACGCCAGCACCACCCCACCCACGCCCAGGGTGGAGGCCTTGGTCGGGGCATGCAGGCGCGTGTAGAAGTCCGGCAGGCGGTACAGGCCGATGGCGCCGAGCAGCGCGAACAGGCTGCCGGCCAGCAACAGCAGGCAGACCAGCGCTTCGATCAGAACAGTCATTCGATGATGTCTCCGCGCAGGAGGAACTTGCACAGGGCCACGGTGCTGACGAAGCCCATCACCGCGATCAGCAGCGCCGCCTCGAAGTACAGGCCGCTGCCCTTCCAGATGCCGAACAGCACGATCAGCGCGATGGCCTCCACCGACAGGGTGTCCAGCGCGAGGATGCGGTCCGCCACCGACGGCCCGCGAATCAGCCGCGCTACGGTAAGCAGCACGGCGATGCCCAGCAGTGCCAGGCAGATCGGGATCACGAGGCCGAGCACGGGAACACCTCCTTGAGCGGCGCCTCGTAGCGCGCCTTGATGTCCGCCACCAGCGCCTGCGGGTCCGGCACGTCGATGCCATGGACCAGCAGCGTGCGGCGGTCGGCGGAGAGGTCGGCGGAACAGGTGCCCGGGGTCAGGGTAATGACGCTGGCGAGGATGCTGATGGCAAGGTCGTCGGTCAGATCCAGGGGAATCTCGACGAACCCCGGCTGCAGGTTCGCCTTCGGCCCCAGCACCAGCTTGGCCACCTGCAGGTTGGCCACCACGATGTCGTAGAGCACCAGGCCGATGAAGCGCAGCAGCAGCCCAGGCCGCTGGATACGCGGCGCGGCCAGCAGCAGGTTGCGGCACAGCAGCGGAATCGCCAGGCCGAGGAAGGCGCCGAGCAGCCAGTGGCCGAGGGAGAAATCGTTGACCAGCAGCAGCCAGCTCACCAGCAGCACGCCGCTGAGCAACGGATGTGGAAGGATGCGCCGGATCATGCGCCACCTCCCAGCAGGATCGCCTGGCGATACAGCCCGGCGTCCAGCAATTGCGCCGCCGTGGCCTGTGCATAGGTGAGCAGCGGTCGCGCGGCGACCACCATCAGCGGCGCGCTGGCCAGCAGGCCGACCGTCGCCAGCAGCTTCACCGGCTCGCGCTCGGCGCTGCCCAGTACGGTATTGCCGGTGCGCCAGAACAGCGTGCTGCCGGCGCGGCTCAGGGCGACGATGGTCACCAGCCCGCTGATCAGCACCACGCTCCACAGCGCGATGGCTTCGCTGCCGCCACTCACCGAACGCAGCAGCATCAGCTTGCCGAGGAAGCCCGACAACGGTGGCAACCCGGCAACCGCGATGGCGCCGAAGAAGAACGCGCCGCCCAGCAGATGCGGTTGCAGCAACGCCGGCCCCTGTACCAGTCGGCCGCCCTTGTCGCCGCGCTGGCGGGCGATCAGGTCGGCCAGCAGGAACAGGCCGCCGGCCACCCAGATGCTGTGCAAAAGGTAGTAGAGCGCAGCGGCCAGCGCCTCCGGCGTGCCCAGGGCAACGGCCGCCAGCAGCGTACCGGCGGACACGACGACCAGGTAGGACAACAGCCCTTGCAGCGTGGTCGCGGCCAGGGCGCCCAGCGCACCGGCGACGATCCCGGCCAGCGCCAGCGGCCACAGCCAGGCTTGCGCGAGGTTCGCCAGCTCGCCGGCCTGCTCGCCGAAGATCAGCGTGTAGACGCGCAGGATCGAATAGATGCCGACCTTTGTCATGATCGAGAACAGCGCCGCCACCGGCGCACTGGCCTCGGCGTAGGCCTTGGGCAGCCAGAAATACAGCGGCAGCAGCGCCGCCTTCAGGCCGAACACCACCAGCAGCAACAGCGCCGCGGCGCGCACCAGCGGCGCCTGTTCGGCGCTCAGTTGCGCGACGCGCTCGGCCATGTGCGCCATGTTCAGGGTGCCGGTGATGCCGTAGAGCGTGCCCACCGCGATGAGGAAGAACGCCGACCCGACCAGGTTGAGCACCACGTAGTGCACGCCCGCGCGCACCCGCCCTGCCCCGCCGCCATGCAGCAGCAGCGCGTAGGAGGCGATCAGCAGGATTTCGAAGAACACGAACAGGTTGAACAGGTCGCCGGTGAGGAACGCCCCGTTCAGGCCCAGCAGCTGGAACTGGAACAACGCGTGGAAGCGCTTGCCGCGCCGGTCGTCGCCGCGCACGGCGTAGATCAGCGACAGGCTGGCGAGCAACGCGGTCGCCGCGATCAGCAAGGCGCTGAGACGGTCCAGCACCAGGATGATGCCGAACGGCGGCTGCCAGTTGCCCAGCGCGTAGAACTGCACCACGCCGCTGTCGGCCTGTTGCAGGAGCACGGCCGAGAGCGGCAGCAGCGCCAGGGTCGCGAGCAGCGACAGGCCACGCTGCAGGCGCTCGCCCACGAGCAGCAATGCGCAGCCGGCGAACAGCGGCAGCAGGACGGGCAGGATCAGCCAATGGTTCATCGGCCCTCCTCCCCATTCTTGTCATCGAGAGTGCCATCGACATGGTCACCGCCGGTTTCCGCCAGCCCGCGCAGCGCCAGCACGATGACGAAGGCGGTCATGGCGAAGCCGATGACGATGGCGGTCAGCACCAGCGCCTGGGGAATCGGGTCGCCGGCATTGGCGACCTGGCCGATCACCGCCGGGTCGCCGGCCAGCCGGCCCATAGCGAAGAGGAACAGATTGACCGCGTAGGACAGCAGGGTCAGCCCCAGCACCACCGGGAAGGTGCGCGCCCGCAGCAGCATGTAGACGCCGCTGGCGGTCAGCAGGCCGAGGGCGATGGCGAACAGCGCTTCCATCAATGCGCCTCCTTGGACAACAGCGGCTCCGGCGGCGCCGTGAGCGAACCGAGACCGGACAGAATCAGCAGCGTCGCGCCGACCACGGTGAAGTACACGCCCAGGTCGAAGAGCATCGCCGTGGCCAGCTCGATGTCGCCCACCAGCGGGATATGGAAGTGACCGAACGCCGAGGTGAGGAACGGGAAGCCGAAGCACCAGGCGCCCAGGCCGGTCAGCCCGGCGATCAGCACGCCGAGGCCGGCGAGGCGGCTGTAGTCCAGCGGCAGGCGCGTGCTCACCCAGCGGCTGCCGCAGGCGATGTACTGGAGGATCAGCGCCACCGAGGTGATCAGCCCTGCGATGAAGCCGCCGCCCGGCAGGTTGTGCCCGCGCAGGAAGATGAACACCGACACCAGCAGCGCCAGCGGGAGCAACAGGCGCGACAACGTGGCGAGAATCGGCGGGAAGCGGTCGGTCGCCCAGGCGCGGCCTTCGTCGTCACGATCGCGGCGCAACAGGCGCAGGCCGTCGAGCAGCGCGAAGATGCCCACCGCGGCAATCGCCAGCACGGTGATCTCGCCGAGGGTATCGAAGCCCCGGAAGTCCACCAGGATCACGTTCACCACGTTGTGCCCGCCACCACCGGCGACGCTGTTCTCCAGGTAATAGCCGGCAATGCTGTCATACGGGCGCGTGAGCACGGCGTAGGTCAGCAGCGTGACCATCACCCCGGCGCCGATGGCGACCGCGAAATCGCGCAGGCGGCGCAGGCTGCTGGAGGTCTTCGGCGTGCGCGCCGGCAGGTAGTACAGCGCCAGCATCAGCAGGACCATGGTCACCACTTCCACCGACAGCTGCGTCAGCGCCAGGTCCGGCGCGGCGAAGCGGGCGAAGGCCAGCGCCACCAGCAAGCCGGCGATGCTCAGGATCACCAGCGCGGTCAGGCGCTGGCGATGGAACCAGACGGTGAGCGGCCCGGCGATGGCCAGCAGCACCAGGCCCAGGGCCGTAATGCCGTCCAGCGGCGTCTGCGCCCGGTCACCTTCGACCGTGGGCAGCGACGCCAGACCGGCAAACACCACCACCACGGCAGCCAGCACCAGCAGCATGGCGTAGCGCTGCAGCGAGCCGTTCTCCAGGTAGCCGGTCACCTGCGCGGCGCAGCGCACCACGCGCTGTACCTGCTGTTCGAACACCTGCTTGGCGTCCATCGCCGGCAGCCCGGCGTACCAGTCGAACAGCGGCTTGCGCAGTACATACAGCAGCACGCCGCCGGCGGTGGCGACGAAGCTCATGATCAGCGGCGCATTGACGCCGTGCCAGATCGCCAGGCTGTACTCGGGCAACGCGCCATTCAGGCTCGATGCGGCGGCCCCGGCCAACAGCGGGCCGACCGTGAGCGACGGCAGCACGCCCACCAGCAGGCAGATCAGCACAAGGATTTCCACCGGCACTTTCATGTAGCGCGGCGGCTCGTGCGGATGCGGGTTCGGCAGGTTGATCGGTTCGCCGTTGAAGAACACGTCGTGGATGAAGCGCACCGAGTAGCTCACCGAGAACAGCGCGCCGACGGTGGCCAGCGCCGGGATCACCCAGTTGAAGCTGCCCATCATGTTCTGCGCCAGGGTCTCGCCGAAGAACATCTCCTTGCTGAGGAAGCCATTGAGCAGCGGCACGCCGGCCATGGACGCCGACGCGACCATCGCCAGCACGGCGGTGTGCGGCATGTACTTCCACATGCCGTTGATGCGCCGCATGTCGCGACTGCCGGTCTCGTGGTCGATGATCCCGGCGGCCATGAACAGCGAGGCCTTGAAGGTCGCGTGGTTGATGATGTGGAAGATCGCCGCGACGTTGGCCATGGGCGAATCCAGGCCGAACAGCAGGGTGATCAGCCCCAGGTGGCTGATGGTCGAGTAGGCCAGCAGGCCCTTGAGGTCGTTCTGGAACAGCGCCATGAAGGCGCCCATCAGCAGGGTCGCCAGGCCGGTGAGGCTGACCAGGTAGAACCACAGGTCATTGCCCGAGAGCAGCGGGTAGAGCCGCGCCAGCAGGAACACGCCGGCCTTCACCATGGTCGCCGAGTGCAGGTAGGCCGACACCGGCGTCGGCGCCGCCATCGCATGGGGCAGCCAGAAGTGGAACGGAAACTGTGCCGACTTGGTGAACACGCCCAGCAGCACCAGGCACAGCGCCAGCGGGAACAGCGGGCTGGCCTGCAGCACCTCGCGGGCGCCGAGCACCGTGGAAAGCTCGAAGCTGCCGACCACGTGGCCGATCAGCAGGATGCCGGCCAGCAGCGCCAGGCCGCCGCCACCGGTGACCGCCAGGGACATGCGCGCCCCCTTGCGGGCATCCGAGCGATGGCCCCAGAAGCCGATCAGCAGGAACGACGACAGGCTGGTCAGCTCCCAGAACACCAGCATCAGCAGCAGGTTTTCGCTGAGCACCACGCCGAGCATGGCGCCCATGAACAGCAGCAGGAAGGCGAAGAAGCGCCCCGCGGGCTCCTTCTCCGACAGGTAATAGCGGGCGTAGAGGATGACCAGCAAGCCGATGCCGAGGATCAGCAGGGCGAACAGAAAGCCCAGGCCGTCCAGGCGCAGGCTGAGATTCAGGCCCAGCTCCGGCAGCCACTCCAGGCGCTGTACCTGGGGCGCGGCGCCCAACACCGAGCGCTGGCCCAGCAGCAGGATCAACCCGGCGAGCGGCACCAGGCCCGTAGCGGCGGCGCAGGCGGTGCGCCCGAAACGCTCGGCCAGCAGCGGCAGCAATACCCCGAAGAAAGGCAGCGCGATGATCAGCGCCAACGTCATGACCCACTCCTTTTCACCGCCGAACGGCAAGCCAGCACACCACCCCGCGCCCGAGCGGCCGGTGTAGGAAAACGACGATTATCCATATCTATCGATTTCACGTCATGGATTGAATTATTACGAAAATGAACGTTTGGGCCGCGCCGGCCGTGCGCTGCGGCGAAATTTACGATCCCCCAAACGATAGCGCGCGACAGTCGATGTGACTGTCGCGCGCTGGGTTTCGCTGGCTGCCGCGAACGGCAGCCGGTACCGGTCAGTGGCTGACGCGGCTGGTGCCGTTGACGGTCAGGATGCGCACGCGCTCGCCGACACGGAACACGGCGCCTTCGTCGACCTGCTGAACGTAGGCGCGGGTGCTGCCGTCGTCTTCGCGAACGGTGATTTCCACGCCCTGGGTACGGGTCAGGCCTTCTTCGGTGGCCGCACCGAGCAGGCCGCCGGCCACGGCGCCGATGATCGCAGTGACATAGCTGCCCTTGCCGCCACCGATGGCGCTGCCGCCGATACCGCCGACCGCGGCGCCGGCCACCGAGCCGATGGGAGTCTTGGTGCCTTCGATTTTCACCGGGCGCAGGGCCTGGATGGTGCCCATGCGAACGTTCTGCACGGTGCGTGCTTCTTCACGGGTGTAGGTGTCACCGGTCAGGCTGGACTGGCAACCGCCGAGGGCCATGGCCAGGGCGGCGAAAGTCACGGCGATGAGGGCAGTTTTACGCATTAGGGAACCTCCAAGTAGGGCTACGACTATTAGACTCCGACGGCAACCCACCTGTCACGCCAGGTCTTGAAACAGCTGATCTCGATTCAGCTTTCGTACAGTTTGTGCCAACGGCGCCGAAAACGCCTGCTCTGGCTCAGTTTTTCCGGCATTAGTATCGATTACGCTGGCGCGCCTGGCAGGAGCACCCCCATGGATTATTTCATCATCGTCGTCACCACCGCCGCCGGTCTGTACTTCCACTGGTGGATCTACTGGCGCATCCGCCGCTGGATGGACCGCGACCTGGCCCTGTCGCTGGCCGGCGACGATCCGCACAAGCGCAGCTACCTGCTCGAACGCCTCGCCGACGCCAAGCGCCAGAAGGTGAAGCGCCGCGACCTGCCCGACTGGCTGCAACGCGCTGCCGACGACTACCGCGCCGCCTGAGCCAGCGACCAGAACCGCGCCAGCGCCTCGGCGCGGTGTTCCAGCTCCTGCGCCGCCCGGGCGCAGGCGTCGGCCAGGGTGATCGGCCCGGGCGCCAGGCTGAACGCCGCCTCGATGCCCGCCTCGCGCAATTGCGCCAGGCCTTCGCCGACGCTGCCCGCCAGTGCGATCACCGGCACGCCCGCGCGGCGGGCGACATGGGCCACGCCCACCGGCGTCTTGCCGTGCAGGCTCTGGCCGTCCAGCCGCCCCTCGCCGGTGATGACCAGCGACGCACCGGCCAACGCCGACTCCAGCGCCGACAGTTCGGCAATCAGCTCGATGCCGGGACGGAAGCGCGCCTTGAGAAAAGCCCGACAAGCGAAGCCCAGGCCACCGGCGGCGCCGACACCGGGGAACAGGCTGTGATCCTGCCCCAGCGCGAGTGCGGCGTTTTCGGCAAGGCGCTTGAGCGCCGCGTCCAGTTGCCGGACCTGTGCCGGGCTCGCCCCCTTCTGTGGGCCGAAGACCGCCGAAGCGCCGTGGGGACCGCAGAGGGGATTGTTGACGTCGGCCGCGACTTCGATCTCGACCGTTGCCAGTCGCGGGTCGAGGTTCGACAGGTCGATACGCGCCAGTTCGGCCAGCCGAGCACCGCCTGCGCCCAGCTCGTTGCCCTGGCCATCCACGAAACTCGCGCCCAGCGCCTGCAACAAGCCCAGGCCGCCGTCATTGGTGGCGCTGCCACCCAGGCCGATGATGATCTTCCTCGCGCCGGCATCCAGCGCTTCACGAATCAGCTCGCCGGTGCCGCGGCTGGTGGTGCGGGTGGCGTCGCGCTGGGCCTCGGGCACCCAGTGCAGGCCGCTGGCGGCGGCCATCTCGATCACCGCCGTGGCGTCGTCCAACCAGCCCCAGTGGGCCTTCACCGGCTGCCCCAGCGGGCCACAGACCTCCCGCTCGCGGCGCTCGCCCGGCCGCGCCGCCAGCACCGCGTCCACGGTGCCTTCGCCGCCGTCGGCCATGGGCCGCAGCAGGGTTTCGTCGCCGGGCCGCGCGCGCAGCCAGCCACGGGAAATGGCCTCGGCGACGGCGGGGGCGGAGAGGCTTTCCTTGAAGGAGTCGGGGGCGATGACGACTTTCATGGGAACGGGTCCGTTGTGCGGGAGGATGGAGGCATCCTACACCGCAGCACGGTTTTCCCGACGTGCGTAGGAGCGGACTTTGTCCGCGATGGGTGTGACTCGCGCCGGAAACCATCGCGGACAGAGACGTCTCCCCCAGGATAATTCAGAGCTCGGACCAGCCCTCACCCTAACCCTCTCCCGCGGGAGAGGGGACCGTTCGGTGCAGGATGAAACCGCGGCGTCAGCCGGGACGATCTGCTCCCTCTCCCTGCGGGAGAGGGCTGGGGTGAGGGGAAACACAGGCACGGACTTACCCTGTTGGTCCTACACCACGCTAACCTGCGGAATAGGATCAGGGCGCCAGGCGCTCCAGCACCCAGGCGCCGTTCTCGACGCGGAAGTTCAGGCGATCGTGCAGCCGGCTCGGGCGGCCCTGCCAGAACTCGACGCGATGGGGCAGCAGGCGATACCCGCCCCAGAACTCCGGGCAGCTCGGCGCGCTGTCGGCGAAGCGCTTCTCGGTTTCGGCGAGCAATTGCTCCAGCTCGCCACGGCCGTCGATCACCCGGCTCTGCGGCGAAGCCCAGGCGCCCAGGCGGCTTCCCAGCGGACGCACGCGGTAATAGGCGGCGGACTCTTCGACCGAGACTTTCTCGACGCGCCCTTCGATGCGCACCTGGCGCTCCAGGGCCGGCCAGAAGAAGGTCATGGCCGCGCGCGGGTTTTCCCCGAGCTGCTGGCCCTTGGCACTCTGGTAGTTGCTGAAGAAGGTGAAGCCGCGCTCGTCGAGGCCCTTGAGCAGGAGCACGCGGCAGTGTGGCTGGCCGTCGGCGTCCACGGTGGCGAGCGTCATGGCGTTGGGTTCGACCGGCAGTTGCTCGGTCTTCAGCGCATCCTCGAACCACTGGTTGAAGAGGCTGAACGGTTCGGCGGGCGCCTGGGCTTCGGTCAGTCCGTCACGGGTGTATTCGCGGCGCATATCGGCCAGGGTCTGAGCCATCGGAAATCTCCTGCAGAAGAAGTCCTTAAGCTTATCCAGACTTGCGCCTTTGCGCTTGATCCACGACAAGCGTCATTCCGCGCGGAACGACGCTCGGCGTGCGCCGGATCAGTTGGCCTGGGCGAGCGCCAGCAGGCTGGTGCGCTGGGTCACCAGCACTTCGACACGGCGGTTCAGTGCGCGGCCTTCGGCGCTGGCGTTGTCGGCGCGCGGCAGGCTGGAACCGACGCCTTTGAGGCGCAGGCGATCGGCGCCCAGGCCGCTGAGGCGGAAGATCGAGGACACCGCCTGGGCACGCTGCAGGCTGACCTTGTCGTTGGTCGCCTTGTCGCCCGAGCTGTCGCTGTGGCCGAGCACCAGCACGCCGCTTTCCGGGTCGTTCTGCAGCATCTTCGCCACGTTGCCCAGCGGCGCCAGGGTCACTGGCAGCAGCAGTTCAGGACGCTTGGGGTTGAACGAGCCTTCCACCGGCGCGATCAGCACCAGGGCGTTTTCGCGGCGCTCGACGGTGAATTTGCTGCCGGCCACCGCATCGCGCAGGGACTTCTCGTGCTGGTCCAGCCACTCCTTGGTGACCTTGGCGCTCTGCGGCTTGGCGGCGGTGTCGGCGCCGGGCTTGCTCTCGCTCACGCCGAACGGCCACCACCAGTGGCCACCGGGCTGCTGGCTGCCGGCATCGGCGACCTTGGGCGCGTCAACGGCTTGCTTCGCCGGTGCGGGGGCTGCGGCAGTGGCTGCCTGATCGCCACCGAAGGGCCACCACCCGTGACGGGAACCGTCAGCCGCCGCGGCGCTGTCCGGCGCCTTTGCCTGATCCTGGGACTGGAACTGGCTGCAGGCGGAAAGGCCGACGCACAGCGCAAGGGTGGAGACTTTCAGCGTACGGGAGAACAGCAGGTTCATGGGGTCGATTCCATAAAGTTGGAACAT
Source organism: Pseudomonas sp. NY15437 (assembly GCF_048068435.1). Lineage (NCBI taxonomy): Bacteria > Pseudomonadati > Pseudomonadota > Gammaproteobacteria > Pseudomonadales > Pseudomonadaceae > Pseudomonas > Pseudomonas sp. NY15437. The sequence goes on along the minus strand of NZ_JBLUQC010000011.1, from coordinate 131,927 downwards.
GAAGGAAGGCCAGGCGCGGCCGGCGAGCGGCGGCCCCCTGACTTCAGCAATCGGCTTAAGAGTTGTACATAACTTACTCAGTTGGAACGAGATTTTAATCCCGAACTGACGAGCGGCGCATGCCTGCGCGCAGGAGAACGCCGTCACAGCTCGCAAGCGCGACGGCAAAAGCGGACGACCTTAAGAAGGTGCGGCGGGAGGAAGGTTCCTCCCGCTCGTCGCTACAGGCAGTCGCCGGCCAGGCGTGCCAGGCGCTGGGCGCGCGGGTCCATCAGCACATACGGGCCAAGGGTGTTGACGACGAAACCGAAGGCCAGCTCGCGTTCGGGGTCGGCGAAACCGATGGAGCCACCCGCCCCGGGATGCCCGAAGGCCTGCGGGCCGAGGCCGTAGGTGGCGTTGGCCACAGTCGGCTGGTCAAGCATGCAACCCAGACCGAAGCGCGTACAGGTCAACAATGCTCGATCCTCACCAACGGCATGTTCGCGGGTCAGTTCGGCCAGCAGCGCGTCGTCCAGCAACCTGCCCTGCAGCAGGCCGCTGTAGAAACCGGCCAGCGAACGCGCATTGCCATGGCCGTTGGCCGCCGGCTGCGACATGCGCCGCCATTCCGGCTTGTTGGTGCTGGTGAGCACCGACGGCGGGTTGGTGAAGGCGCGGGTGGATAGCGCCGCGGCGTCGGTCATCATGGTGCGCAGCAGGCGTTGTGCGGCGGCGTCGCCCAGGTTGCCCTTGCCGCGGGCGATATGGGCCACGCGAGGGAACTCGGCGTCGTCCAGGCCGATGTGGAAGTCCAGGCCCAGCGGCCGGGCGGTGCGCGCCACGATGGCAGCGCCCGGCTCGCGGCCGTCGACGCGGCGGATCACCTCGCCGATCAGCCAGCCGTAGGTGATGGGCGCGTAGCCGTGCTCGGCGCCCGGCGTCCACCAGGGCGTTTCGGCGGCCAGCGCGGCGGTCATGGTCGTCCAGTCGTACAGCGCCTCGGGCGCCAGCGGCTCGCGAATTGCCGGCAGGCCGGCGCGATGGCTGAGCAGTTGGCGCACGGTGATGCCTTGCTTGCCGGCCTGCTCGAACTCCGGCCAGTAGCGCGCGACCGGGGCGTCGAGCTCCAGCCGGCCTTCACCCACCAGTTGCAGCGCGGCGACGGCGGCGAAGGTCTTGGTGCAGGAGAACAGGTTGAGCAGCGTGTCGGCCTGCCAGTCCTGCCCTGGTTCCTTGCCTGCGCTGCCGGCCCAGAGATCGACCACGGTCTCGCCGCCGACCTGGATGCACAGTGCCGCACCGCGCTCCTGCGGGTCCTCGAACAGCGCGCTGAACGCATCGGCAACGGGGGTGAAGCGCGGATCGCAGTGGCCGTTCAGGGTCATCTCAAGCTCCGAAAAAGCACAAGGGCGGGTGGCGTCATTCTTCCAGCGCACCCCGCCCCTGGGAACCCTGCCGAAGGCAGGGTGTGGTCTCACGAATGTCGGATCATCGCGGCGCCGCTACTGCGACGCCTGCTCTTCCTCACCGCCGTCATCGCTGGCGGGCGCCGGTTTCGGCGCGGGCTCCGGCGCCACCTTGGCAGCGGCGCGGGCCTGCTCGTCGATGCCCTTGAGCGTCTGCTGGTTGGCCCTGCGCACGGCATCGACGAAGCCGCCGAACGGCAGGTCGGTGATGCCGACCAGGCCGATATGGCCGTTCTCGCCATCGAGCAGGCGGCCGGTCGCCGGCTGATCGAGGTACTGGAACCAGTGGGCACCGACGATATTCGGCGCCTTCGCCGCCTCGGCGAGGAAGCGCTGGTAGGCCTCGCCGCGCTGCTGCTCGTTGTACACCTCGGCCACGCCGCCCCAGAACGGCCCGCGGTCGCGGGAGCCGAAGTGGAACTCGGTGATCAGCACGGGCTTGTCCAGGCTGCGCACGTAGTCGGCATCGAAGCCCTGCTGCGGCAGCGGCACGTAGAGGTTGAAGCTGAGGATGTCGCAGTACTGCGCACAGGAGGCCAGGGCCTCCGGCGTGCTGACGGCGAAGCGCGGGCCGAGCAGCAGGTGGTTGGGCGCGTGCCACTGCAGCGAGTCCTTCAGCGTCTTGAAGTACTGGTCGGCATACAGGCGCAGGAAGGCGCTGTAGTCCTGGGCGATGGCCGGGTGCGCCTCGCTCGGCAGGGGCGCCTGGTAACCCGGCGCATCGAGGTCTTCCCAGGAACCCAATTGCACGCCCCAGGCGTCAGCGAGGTGCTCGTGCTCCTGGTACTTGTCCTTGAGCTGCTTGATGAAGGCGCGCTTGGCCGGGCTGTCGGTGGACAGCTTGAGCGTGCCGAAGGCCAGGGCGAAGTGCGCCTGGGCATCATCGCCGCGACCGGCCCAGGCCAGCTCGTTGTCGGCGTAGTAGCCCAGCAGCCAGGCATCCTCGCGGTGGTCGCGGGCGGCGATGGCGATGGCGCGCTCGGCAGCCATGGCGAAGCGCGGGTCGAACGGGTCGGGCATGGCGCCCCACCAGTCGTAGCCGGTGCTCACCGTGGCGTAATCGCCGCTGATGGACAGCGGCACGCTGTAGGGCAGGCGCGGATCGTCGGCGAAAGCCGGATCGCTCCAGTCGCCCAGGGTATTGAAGCCCCAGGAGCCGAGGCGCTGCACGGTGCGCTCGCGCCACGCGGCAGCGGCGGCGTCGCCGCTGAGGCCGCCGTCGGCGCGGAAGCGGTTGGCGGCGTAGAAGTCGAACCAGCGGCCATTGCCGAAGGCGCGGCCCTGCTGGGCGCCCACGCCGCTGCGGTCGTCACGCTGGCCGTAGAAGGCGGCCAGCGGCTCGCCTTCTTTGGGCAGGCTGGCGAACATGTATTCGCGGCCTTCCACGTAGGTCTGGCTGCTGTCGGCGTTCACCGCGTTGACGCCCAGGGACCAGAACGAGTGGCCCTCGGGCGTCACCAGCCACCAGCGGCCGTTGCGTTTTTCCGTGCGGAAGAAACCGGTGCCCTCGAAGGCCGGGCCGTCCAGCAGGCCGCCGAAGGCGTCCCGGCCGGGGGCGGGCTGCCACTTCTTGAGTTGCTCGCCTTCGGCTTTCCAGGCGCTGGCCAGTTGCTCGGCGCTCTTCACCTTCTCCGGCCAATCACTGCGGGTGGACTGGCCGAAGCCGTCGACGATGCCGGTGTAGGCCTTGCGGTATTCGTCGTTGCCGGCGCGGGTGCCGAAGCGGCCGACGAGGATGTCCTGCGCCGCCTTGGGCGAGGTCAGGAACAGTTTCACCGCGCCGACTTGGCTGCGGTTCAGCTCGCCGGTGACCTTACTGGCCAGCAGCAGGCGCTGGCCGTCCTGGGTCACGGGCATCGGTACGCCGGCGCGCATGCCGAAGTCTTCCGGGGCGATGGCGTGCAGCGGGATCACCAGGGTCTGCGCCGGGCCTGGCGGCAGGGCGATGCTGGCGCGCAGGCCGGGGGCGCCGGCGACGCCTTCGATCTCCACTTCCAGGGTGATGGCCCAGTCCATGGCGTTCTGGATGCGCAGGCTGACGCTGTCGGCCTGGGACCAGTCCCAGCTGCCGTTGGACGGCGCCAGGCGCAGGGTCGGTTGCGGCGCCGGGTTGAAGTTCACCCGGCGCAGGATCTCGCCCTCGGGCGTGGCCTCGGCGGTGGCACTGGGCAGGTCGGCGTTCTGCGTGGTCACCGTGACCACGGCCATCGGCTTGACGAAATTGAACAGGGTTTCATTGCCGCCAGCCGACCAGGCCGGGGCACTGGCGATGGCCAGGCTGAGCAGCAGAGGCAGATGCCAACGCGGAGCGATCATTTATCCTTGTCCTCACTACGCACCGCCAGCAGGCGGGCGCTGAATTCAACCAGGAAGCATTTTCCGCTCCGAACTCGAGGATCTTGCGAGCTAGAGCAGAACAAGGCGGAAGCTGGCCCGGAAGCGGAGTTTACACGCAGTAAATGAGCACTCCGGGCCAGCTTCCAACGCAGTTATGCCGACGCGCAGCTGATCGAACTCCGATCAAGCTATTTCACGGCGGAAAGGCGGGAGCGCGTTAAGAATGGCCTTGCCGTAGCGCTGCGTCACCACACGGCGATCGAGCAGCGTAATGGTGCCGCGGTCCTGCTCGGTGCGCAGCAGGCGGCCGCAGGCCTGCACCAGGCGCAGCGAAGCGTCGGGCACGGCGATCTCCATGAACGGATTGCCGCCGCGCGCCTCGATCCATTCCGACAGCGCCGCCTCCACCGGGTCATCCGGCACGGCGAAGGGAATCTTGGCGATTACCACGTGCTCGCAATACGCACCGGGCAGGTCCACGCCTTCGGCGAAGCTGGCCAGGCCGAACAGCACGCTCGGTTCGCCATCGTCCACCCGCGCGCGGTGCTTGTTCAGGGTTTCCTGCTTGGACAGGTTGCCCTGGATCAGCACGCGCTTGCGCCAGTCGCGTTCCAGGCCGTCGAAGACTTCCTGCATCTGCTTGCGCGAGGCGAAGAGGATCAGCGAGCCGCGCGAACCTTCGACCATCGCCGGCAGCTCGCGGATGATCGCCGCGGTATGGGCGGCGGCGTCGCGCGGGTCGGCCTTGAGGTCCGGCACGCGCAGCACGCCGGCATCGGCATGGTGGAACGGGCTCGGCACCACGGCGGTGACGGCGGCGCGCGGCAGGCCGGCGCGCATGCGGTAGCGGTCGAAGGTGCCCAGCGCGGTGAGCGTCGCGGAGGTCACCAGCACGCCGTAGGCCACGTTCCACAGGTTGCGGCGCAGGGTCTCGGCGGCGAGGATCGGGCTGGCGTTGGCCTCGATGTCGTAAAAGGTTCCGCTCTCGGCGAGGGTCAGCCAGCGCGCCATGGGCGGGCTGTCTTCCGGGTCCTCGCTGGTGAAGGCGGTCCACAGCTCCCAGTTGCCCTGGGCACGGGACAGCAGGCTGCCGAACAGCGGGTACCACTCTTCGGCCTGGTGGCTGGCGATGCCGACGCTGCCCTCCCCGTCCATGGCTTCCTTGAGCAACTCGGTCAGGCGGGTGAAGAGGTCGGTGAGCTTGGCGAACCCTTTCTTCAGTTCAATGCCCATCTCGCGGATGTGCTCGGGAACCACCCCACCCTCGAAGCGATGGCGCGGCCGCTCGCGGCCTTCCATGTCCTCGCCGGCACGGAAGTCGCCGACTTCCTCGCAGGCGGTGAACATGAACTGCTGATGCGTGCGCAGCTCGCGGGCGAGTTCCGGCACCTGTTCGATCAGGCGGCCAAGGTCGCCCGGCAGCGGGTTCTGCGCCAGCAGCTTGGTCAGGTTCTTTTCCACCTGGCCCAGCCAGTCTGCGGTGGCGCGCAGGCGGGTGAAATGGGCGAAGTGGCCGATGGCCTTGTCCGGCAGGTGATGGCCTTCGTCGAACACATAGATGGTGTCGCGCGGGTCCGGCAGGATCGCGCCGCCGCCCAGGGCCAGGTCGGCCAGCACCAGGTCATGGTTGGTGACGATCACGTCGACCTTGGTCATGCCCTCGCGCGCCTTGTAGAAGGCGCACTGCTGGAAGTTCGGGCAATGGCGGTTGGTGCACTGGCTGTGATCGGTGGTGACCTGGGCCCACTGTGCATCCTCGATGGCCTCCGGCCAGGAGTCGCGGTCGCCGTCCCAGCGGTTGCCCGCCAGGCGCTCGATCATCTGGTTGAACAGCTTGGTGGAGGTTTCGTCCACGTCGATGCGGAAACCTTCCTCCTCGAACAGCTGGGCAGTGGCGCTCTGCGCCTGGCCTTCCTGTAGCAGGTGGTCGAGCTTGGACAGGCACATGTAGCGCCCGCGCCCCTTGGCCAGTGCGAAACTGAACGACAGGCCGGAATTGCGCAGCAGGTCGGGCAGGTCCTTGTGGACGATCTGCTCCTGCAGGGCGACGGTGGCGGTGGCCACCACCAGGCGCTTGCCGGCGGCCTTGGCGCAGGCGATGGCGGCAAGGCTGTAGGCGACGGTCTTGCCGGTGCCGGTGCCGGCTTCCACGGCGACCACGGCGGCATCGCCCAGGCGATGGCCTTCCTCATCGCTGGCGATGGTCCCCAGGACCTTGGCGACTTCGGCGATCATCAGGCGCTGGCCGTAGCGCGGCTTGAGTTCCTTGGCCTCGAGGAAGCGCGAGTAGGCGCCCTGGATCGTGGCCTTGAGTTCGGTGCTGAGCATGGACTTCCCGGGCCCCGGAGCGTGCCGAAAGGACACATCCGGATGCTGGATAAATTTTCAGTGGTTCGAATCGGCCGCTATGATAGCGCGCTTGACTTCAATCGCCAGCGGAGATCGTCCGAATGACACCCTTTGCCTTCGTCTATGCCCTGCACGTCCTGGCCGCCCTGGTCTGGGTCGGCGGCATGTTCTTCGCCTGGATGGTGCTGCGCCCGGCCGCCGTCGCCGCGCTGGAAGCCCCGCCGCGGCTGAAGCTGTGGCTGGAAGTGTTCCCGCGCTTCTTCCGCTGGGTGTGGGCGGCGGTGATCCTGCTGCCGGTCACCGGCGTGGGCATGCTGCACCTGAGCTTCAACGGCATGGCCGGCGCACCGCGCTACGTGCAGGTGATGATGGGGCTGTACGTGGCGATGCTCGCGCTGTTCCTGCGTATCCAGGCGCTGCAACTGCCGGAGCTGCGCCGCGCAGTGGGCGCCGAGGACTGGCCGGCCGGCGGCGCCGCGCTGGGCAAGATCCGCAAGACCGTGGGTCTGAACCTGCTGATCGGCATGGCGCTGGTGGCGTTCGTCGCCGCGCGCCCGCACTGGTAAGACCCGCACCGCAAAAAAAAGCCCGCCCGGTTGCCGGGCGGGCTTTTTTCACGCACCGCGACTCAGAAGCGCTTCACTTCCAGGCGGCCATCGCTGCCCTTGGCACCTTCCGCACCGCCCTGACCTTCCGCGCCGGGCTTCTCGCCCGCCACCGAATAGAACCAGCAGCCCTTCTCGCTGCTACGCGGTCCGGCCTTGCCGGGCTTGCCGCCGGCACCGCCGGCTCCGCCTTCCAGGCGCACCTTGACCGTGGCCACATCGAACCGCTCGGGCACTTCCAGGCGCACCACGCCGCCGGCTGCGCCGGTCTGGCCGTTGCCGCCGTTCTGGCCGTCACCGGCGGATTTTCCGCTGCCCCACAGGCAACCGGAGGTCTGCGCACTGCCGCCGTCCAGGCCGTCATAACCCGGAGCGCCGACACCGCCGCGCACGTCGATCAGCAGGTTTTCCACCTGCACGTCCTGCAGCCGCAGCACCAGGTTGCGGCCACCGCTGGCGGGCTTTTCGAAGCTGCCGGAGCTGCCTTGCGCGGCGATCACGCTGCCGTCGGCCAGATGGCCGTGCTGCACGTCGATCTGCAGCGCCTCGTTGCCGGGGAACACGCCGATGCGCGCGTTCTTCGCCAGGTCCAGCTCGCCGATCTTCAGTTCCTTGACCCGCGACGGAATCAGCAGCGCGCCTTCCGGGCCGACGCTGATGCGGTCCAGGCTCAGGCTGTCGCCCTTCACCGGCAGACGCAACACGGTGTTGGCTTCCACCGACACGCTGCCGGCGGCAAAGCAGGCCAGCGGGGCGCACAGCGCCAGGCCCAGCAGCGACTTACGCATGGGTATCTCCTTCTACGGGGGCAGGGGCCGAGGGCGGCAGGGTAGCGAAGTGGAAGACGCCGAACAGCAGGATCTGCAGGCGGTCCATGCCCGGATGCGGGCGACCCTGCAGACGCTTGCGCAGCGCCACGACCTCGACGATGTGAATCAGCAGGATCAGCGCACCCGCCGCGTTGAGCAGCAGGGCGAAGGGATGTGCGAAGGGTTGGATCAGATTGGCCAGCACCGCCATCCAGAACAACAGGGCAATCACCTTGCCCAGCCCCAACAACGCTTTCATGTAGTGCCCCCGTGTTTTTCTTTGCCGGGGAACATACGCCTCTGCCCCCGGCTATGCCAGTGGCAACCGGGAATGACAAAGGGGGCCACGAAGGCCCCCTCTGCACAGGTCACCCCGGACTTACTGGCGGGTGATCTTGATTTCCACGCGACGGTTCTCGGCGCGGCCTTCCTTGGTCTTGTTGTCCGCCACCGGCTGGCTTTCGCCATAACCGACGACCGACTTGATGCTGCTGGCAGGCACGCCGGCATCGACCAGGTAGTTGGACACGGCGTTCGCACGGCGCTCGGACAGTTTCTGGTTGTAGGCGTCGGTACCGATGCTGTCGGTATGGCCGCCAATGTTCAGCTCGGTAGTCGCGGCTTCGCCTTTGAGGCGGGTAGCGATGGTGTCGAGCTTGTCCTTGTCCTGCGCATCGATCTTCGACGAGTCGAAGGCGAAGTGCAGGTCACGCACCACGATGGTCTCTTCCTTGGGCAGCGGGGCCGGAGCAGGCTCAGGAGCCGGCGCAGGCGGCGGAACCTCGGCCACTTGTTCGGCGGCACCATGCACCCAGCAGTAGGACGCCCCCAGTACACCGCCAATCAGGGCTCCCCAACCCGCCCAGGCGCTGCTTTCGATGGAACCCAAACCTGCGCCACCGACACCGCCCACCACGGCACAGGTCGGCCAGTCGGACTTCTGCAACCCTGCGCAACCGGTGAGCAACGTGCTTACCAGCAGCAGGGGTAAAGCGGTCCTTGTGATGCTCATAAAGTTATGTCTCCTCTAATGATCGGGTCTTGACCGACAATTACCGAGTAAAGACGTGACTGACAGAATGCGCCAGCACTAGGCCATATGGGTGTCACACGCTAGTCTTCGTTCATTATTTTTTGCCTTCGACGAGCCCCATGATTTCGACACGCACGCCACAACAAGCCCTGGCCGCCCTGCTCGCCCGTTACGCACCGCAGCGCCTGCTGCTGGTGGGCGCCAGCCAGCTCCCGGCGGTGGACGCCTTCCTCGCGGTGCATCCGGATTGTGAGCTGTTTCACGCCGACGCCGGCGCCCTGCCGGCGGAACTGGCCGGCCAGCGCTACGACCTCGCGCTGCTGGCCGACTGCCTGGAGCACCTGCCGCGCCGCGAAGCGCAGCAACTGGTGGGCGGCATCCGCAACCTCAACAGCAGCCGCGTGGCGGTGCTGGTCGACCTCGACGCCGCCCAGGCGCAGGATGCGGACTTCTACGCCCTGGCCATGCAGGCCAGCGAACGCTTCCAGCGCGACGCGCAGGTGATCACGCTGTTCACCTACGATCTGCACGAATACAAACAGGTCCCGGACTGGCTCAACGCGAAGTTCTGGGCCAACCCGCAAAACTTCGGCAAGTACTGGTGGTGACCATGATCGAACCGACCTGCCCGTGCGGCAGCGGCCGGCCGTTGCCCGACTGCTGCGGGCGCTTCCACGCCGGCGTCGCCGCGCCCACCGCCGAGGCACTGATGCGCTCGCGCTACAGCGCCTACGCGCTGGGCCTGGTGGATTACCTGAAGGACACCACCCTGCCCGCCCAGCAGCAAGGCCTGGACCTGGACGCGATCCGCACCTGGAGCCTGGGCAGCACCTGGCTGGGCCTGGAGGTGGAAAGCCACGAAGTGCTCGGCGGCCAGCCCGAGCATGCGCGGGTGACCTTCGTCGCGCGCTGGCATGACGCCGGCGGCGAGCACAGCCATCGCGAATGCTCCGGATTCGTCCAGCGCGACGGCCGCTGGTACTTCCTCGACCCCACCGTGCCGATGAAGCTGGGGCGCAACGACCCGTGCCCCTGCGGCGCCGGTGGCAAGCTGAAGAAGTGCTGCGGTCCCTGGATTGAGTAGGACAGCCTCGAGTGAGGCGCCGACTCGCAGCACTTGGGGGCGTTCGGTGTCTGGGCTAGAATCCGCGCTTTTTTCCGGTGCGGCGGTACTTCGCCGTACCGGCTACTCCTGCCGGACCTCGCCATGCTGCTGACCGTTCTCTACATCATCGCCATCACCGCCGAAGCCATGACCGGCGCGCTGTCCGCCGGCCGGCGCAGCATGGACCTGTTCGGCGTGGTGCTGGTGGCCTGCGTCACCGCCCTGGGCGGCGGTTCGGTGCGCGACATGCTCCTGGGCCACTACCCGCTGACCTGGGTGCGCCACCCGGAATACCTGGCGCTCACCGCCGGCGCCGCGCTGGTCACGGTATTCATCGCCCCGCTCATGCGCCACCTGCGCTCGATGTTCCTCGCGCTGGACGCCGTGGGCCTGGTGGCTTTCACCCTGATCGGCTGCCAGGTCAGCCTGGAGATGGGCCACAGCCTGCTGATCGCCGCGGTCAGCGGCGTGATCACCGGGGTCTTCGGCGGCATCCTGCGGGACATCTTCTGCAACGACGTGCCGCTGATCTTCCGCCGCGAGCTGTACGCCAGCGTGTCCTTCGCCAGCGCCTGGTGCTACCTGATCTGCCTGCAGATCGACCTGCCCAAGGAGCAGGCGATGCTGATCACCCTGTTCGCCGGCTTCCTGTTCCGTATGCTGGCGATCCGCTTCCGCTGGGAAATGCCCAAGTTCGTCTACCAGGACGACCCGCACCAGGGCGACTGATCACTCCGCGAGTTTCAGGTGGCTGGTATCCGGCGCGGGCTTCGCGGGCTCGGGCTTGGCCTGGCCCATGTCGCTGCCCACCGGAGCGACGCTGAACTGGCTGAGGTCCACCCGCGGCGCCTGGGCCTCAGGTTTTTCGTCCTGCAGGTCGGCGCCCACCGGCGCGAGGCCGAAGTCCGGCGCATCCACCTCGGCGAACGCCGCCATGTAGCCGTCACGCGGCGCCACGTTCAGGCGTCCCGGCGTAGCCGGCGGCGCGGGTTCGGCCGGCGGCGGCGGGGCCAGCTCGATTTCCTCGATCGGCGCGTCCATGTCGACCACGTCGACGACGGCGCCGGCACGCTCGATCACACTGCGGTACTTTTCCGCCGCCTCCGCATCGAGGTTGTTCTTGATCACCATGCGGCGGCCGGAGAACAGCAGCTCGATGCGCTGGGCGTCGGCCTGGAACAGCCTGGCCAGGTTGGCTTTCACCGTGTCGAGCTGAGCACCGGGAACGGTTCGTCCCGAGAAGGCAATCTCATAGCGACTCATCTTCACTCTCCTGGGTTAACCCGCCGGTTACATTCGGCCAGTATGGTGCAGCTTCTTTTAACGTAACAACAACTTGCGGCCGAGCAGGTGCTTGGTACACTGGGGCGTCTTGAGGGGTAGACATGAATTATCAGGCGCAAATGATAAGAATTTTCAGCCTGTTCTGGCTGTTCAGCCTCGTCTCCGGCTGCGGCTGGATGTCAGGCAATTTCGAGCAACCCGACGTGAAGCTGCAGAAAGTCGACGTCGTGAAAGCTCGCTTGCTGGAGCAGGAGTTCGTCCTGCATTTCCGCATCGACAACCCGAACGACTTCAGCCTTCCGGTTCGCGGCCTGGCCTACAAGGTCAAGCTGAACGATATCGACCTGGCCGAGGGCGAGTCGAATAACTGGTTCACGGTGCCGGCCAATGGTTACGAGACCTTCGAAGTCCCGGTGACCACCAACCTGTGGCGGCACATGAAGTACATCGTCAAGCTGCTGGAAAATCCCGACAAGCCGATCCGCTATCGCCTCGACGGTGAAGTGAAGACAGGCCTGCTGTTCGGACAGAGCGTGCACATCGCCCGCAATGGCGAGATAATTCCCGGCGATTTCATCCCCGAGTGAGCGTCACCATGAGCCAGGAACCCCACGTACACGGTCCGAACTGCAACCACGACCACGATCATGACCACCACCATGACCACGGTCACGTGCACGGCCCGCACTGCAACCACAGCCACGAGCCGGTGCGCAACCCGCTCAAGGACGTGGGCCGCAACGATCCTTGCCCCTGCGGCAGCGGCAGCAAGTACAAGAAGTGCCACGGCGCCTGACCCAGGCTTGCGGCACCGCGAAGAAGGCCCGCCGAGCGCGGGCCTTCTGCTGTCCGGCCCAGTTGTTCGTCGGCTGCTGAAAATCCCGCCGCGCGTAGCTTGCACAGCAATCCTCGGCTCACTAACGTAGCGCCCTTCAAGCGACCACCTTTTCCAGCGACATCTTGTGCAGGAGCACATCCCCATGGCCCCGCGAGCCTTCCGCCGGCTTCCCAGCTTCGGCCTTGCCGCCACCCTCAGCGCCGCTGTCAGCCTCACCGGTTGCCAGGGCTGGCTCAATGACCGCTACGCAGGCAGCCTGCCGCCGACCTACGGCGTGCAGCCGATCAAGGGCCTGGCGGACAACGTGTCGATCCGCCGCAACAGCCTGGGGATGCCGCTGATCGAGACCAGCACCTTCCACGATGCGCTGTTCACCCTGGGCTATGTGCACGCCACCGACCGCATCAGCCAGATGGTCGGCCTGCGCCTCATGGCCCAAGGGCGCCTGTCCGAGATGGTCGGCCCCGGCGCGCTGGAAACCGACCGCTTCATGCGCACGGTGAACCTGAAGAAGGCCGCCGATGCACTCTATGCCGGCGCCTCGCCGCGTCTGAAGCGCTTCTTCGAGACCTACGCGCGCGGCGTCAACGCCTACCTGTACCGCTACCGCGACAAGCTGCCGATGGACCTAGCCGAGTCCGGCTACCGTCCCGAGTACTGGAAACCGGAAGACTCCGCGCTGGTCTTCAGCCTGCTGAACTTCGGCCTGGCGGTGAACCTGCAGGAAGAGATCGCCTCCCTGGTGCTCGCGCAAAAAGTGGGCGCCGACAAGCTGCCCTGGCTGACGCCGATCTACCCGGACGAAGCGCTGCCCTTCGAGGAAGCCGAGAAGCTCAAGGGCCTGCGCCTGGACGGCAGGATCGCCGGCCTCGACGCCCTGGACCGCGCCGCCGGCCAGGTCGCCTCGCTGCAGATGATGGGCGTCGCCGCGTCCAACAACTGGGCCATCGCCCCGCAGCGCACGCGCAGCGGCAAGAGCATCCTGGCCAATGACACCCATCTGCCGCTGTCCATGCCCTCGGTGTGGAACTACGTGCAGATCCGCTCGCCCAAATACAACGCCGCGGGCGTCTCCATCGCCGGCGTGCCGGGCGTGGTCGCCGGCTTCAACGGCAAGCTGGCCTGGGGCATGACCATGGTCATGGGCGACAACCAGGACCTCTTCCTCGAACAGGTGAAGCGCCAGGGCAACAAGCTCTACTACCTCGCCGACGGCCAGTGGAAACCGGCCATCGAGCGCAACGAGACCTTCTTCATCAAGGGCCGGAGCCCGGTCCGCGAGGTGATCTACGAAACCCGCCACGGCCCGCTGCTCAACAGCGCGCTGGGCGAGCGCAAGCACGACCTGCAGCCGCTGCCGCTGTCCAGCGGCTACGGCATCGCCTACCAGAGCATCCAGGGCGAGACCGACCGCACCCTCGACGCCTTCTTCGACCTGTCCCGGGCGAAGAACGTCGAGCAGGCCTTCGACGCCACCCGCGACGTGCGCGCGATGGCGCTGAACATCGTGTTCGCCGACGAGAAGCACATCGGCTGGCAGGTCACCGGACGCTTCCCCAACCGCAAGGAAGGCCGCGGCCTGCTGCCCTCCCCCGGCTGGGACGGCCGCTACGACTGGGACGGCTACGCCGACCCGATCCTGCACCCCTCCGACCAGGACCCGGCGCAGGGCTGGCTGGGCACCGCCAACCACCGCAGCGTACAGCCGGGCTACGGCGCGCAGCTGTCCAGTTCCTGGTACTACCCCGAGCGCTACGAGCGCATCGCCCAGCTCGCCGGCGCCAGCAAGAGCCACGACTACCGCAGCATGATCGCCATGCAGTACGACCAGACCACGCCGTTCGCCGGCAAGCTGCAGGCGATGCTGGACGCACCGGGCATGGCGCAGCCGCTGAAGAAGGCCATCGACGCCCTGCCCGCCGACCAGCGCGCCCGTGCCCGCGAGGCGCTGGACCGGATCATGGCATTCGACGGCAAGCTCTCGGCCACCTCCGGCGACGCCGCGCTGTACGAAGCCTTCCTGCAGGAAAGCACCAAGCAGATCTTCCTGGACGAACTGGGCCCGGAAGACAGCCCATCGTGGAAGGCCTTCGTCGAGACCGCCAACCTGTCCTACTCGGCCCAGGCCGACCACCTGCTGGGCCGCGACGACAGCCCGTTCTGGGATGACACCCGCACCCCGCAGAAGGAAGACAAGCCGGCGATCCTCGCCCGCAGCCTGGCCGCCGCCACCGCCTTCTGCGAGCAGAAGCTGGGCAGCGACCGCCGCGCCTGGCAGTGGGGCAAGCTGCACACCTACGAGTGGCTCAGCGACAGCACCAAGATGGCGCCGAACCTCAGCGCCGGCGACCGCGCCAGCCTGGGCGCGATCAAGGGCTACCTGGACCGCGGCCCCTATCCGGCCGGCGGCGACCACAGCACGTTGAACGTCTCGGCCTACCACTGGGGCCAGGACTTCAATACCTGGCTGATCCCGGCCATGCGCATCGTCGTCGACTTCGGGCAGAGCGAACCGATGATCGGCCTCAACAGCAGCGGCCAGTCCGGCAACCCGGCCAGCCCGCACTACGCCGACGGCATCGACGCCTGGCTGAAGGGCAACTACATGAGTTTCCCCTTCCAGTCGCAGAACCTGGAGAAGGTCTACGGCGTGAAACGCCTGACGCTGGTGCCGGAAAAGTGATGATCTGAAAAATATTTCGCCGGGGTTGGGAACTTGCTTCCCGCCCCGGAATCAGATTTGTCGACTTACTCCATGATCATATTCAGGCACCCTCTGGGTGCCTTTCTTTTTTCCCGCTCCGCACCCGCTGCACCACCCCTCGCACGAACTCTCCCCCGGACGGTACTCCCGCATCCTTCTACCCAGGAGTCTTCGCCATGTCCGAATCCCTTATCGTCCTCACTGGCGGCCCTGGCGCCGGCAAGAGCACCTTGCTCCACCACCTGCGCCAGCATCACGGCCTCAATGTCGTCCCGGAAGGCGGCCGCGCCATCATTCGCGAGCAAGTCGCCCGTGGCGGCGACGCCCTGCCGTGGGCCAACCGGGAGGCTTTCTGCCAGGCGATGTTCGAGCACGCGCTGGCGACGCGCGAGACGGCGCTCGACGCCGGTGGCGTGTGGCTGTTCGATCGGGGCTTGCCGGATGTGCTGGGCTACGCGCGGCTCTGCGGACTGGCGCCCCCGGAACGCCTGGAATGCGCGGCGCGGGAGCAGCGCTATGGGGCTATCGTCTTTCTCGCCCCCGCCTGGGAAGCTATCTACCGCAACGACACCGAACGCAGGCAGGACTTCGCCGAGGCGCAACGCACCGCGGCGGTGATGGCCGAGGTGTACGAAGAGCTGGGCTACCGCGTGCTGGAGCTACCTCTGGGCAGCCTGGAGGAGCGCACGACGTTCATCCTGGCGCGGAGCCACGTGTAGGAGCGAGCTTGCTCGCGAACGGCGCTTGCCGGTGAGCACTGTGCCGTTGCGTTCGCGAGCAAGCTCGCTCCCACAGAAACCGACGGTTGCCGCGGACGACGGGCAATAAAAAACCGGGCCTTGGCCCGGTTTTCCACAGCAGCAGCGCGATCAGGCCTTGGGCAGGGTGACGCCGGTCTGGCCCTGGTACTTGCCGCCGCGATCGCGGTACGACACTTCGCAGGCCTCGTCCGACTGCAGGAACAGCATCTGCGCCACGCCTTCGTTGGCGTAGATTTTCGCCGGCAGGTTGGTGGTGTTGGAGAATTCCAGCGTCACGTGGCCTTCCCACTCCGGTTCCAGCGGGGTCACGTTGACGATGATGCCGCAGCGCGCGTAGGTGCTCTTGCCCAGGCAGATGGTCAGCACGTCGCGCGGGATGCGGAAGTATTCGACGGTGCGGGCCAGGGCGAAGGAGTTCGGCGGGATGATGCAGACGTCGCTGTTGATGTCCACGAAGCTCTTCTCGTCGAAGTTCTTCGGGTCCACCACGGCGGAGTGGATATTGGTGAACACCTTGAATTCGGCGGCGCAGCGCACGTCGTAGCCGTAGCTGGAAACGCCGTAGGAAATCACCCGGCTGTCATCGGCACCACGAATCTGGCGCTCGACGAACGGCTCGATCATGCCGTGTTCCTGAGCCATGCGGCGAATCCACTTGTCCGATTTGATGCTCATGGCGGGTGTCCTGTGCGGCGGTTGAAAAAAGAAGGCGAATCTTACCGGGGCCGGCCCTTTCGGGCAAAGGGCCGGCGGTCACACGCTGGCGCCCGCTCAGGGATGCCAGCTCGTGCGCAGCCTGCGCTGGTCCACCGAGAAACGCAGCCAGTCCTCGGCATAGCCGTCGGCGCAGTCGCACTCCGCACCGGGCACGGCCTCGCGCACCAGGCGCAGGTCGACGCCCGCGGGCGACTGGCGCAGCACCAGGCTGGCTGTTTTCAGCAGGCCTTCCACGGCGCCCGGGTCGCCCAGGCGCTTGTCCAGCACCTGCAGGGTGGCGAGGTCGAGCAGCAGCGCATCCACCACCGGCAGGCCGGGACGGTTGTCACGCACCAGGAGCAGCAGGCCGAGCCCGTTGCCCATGTCCAGCAGCGGCACCGGGTCGCAGGCGCTCGGCGGGCTGCCGAGCAGGCCGGTGGAGTGGTAGAGGGCTGGCGGTAGCGGCAGCGCCACGCGGGAGCCATCGGCGCGGCGCGCCTGCACGGCCATGTCGTCTTCGAAGGCATCGCCCGAGGCGGAGCGGAAGTCCAGGGTCACCGGCTGGCCGCCGATCACGCACTGGGCCTGCCAGTTGGCGCCCTCGTCTTCGCCCCGGGCAGCGGAGCCAGCAAGGCCCAGGCAAGCCGCCAGCAGCCAGCCGGCGGCGCGTTTCGCATCCTTGCGCATGGTGCTCCCTGCGGTTCAGTCGTCGCTGATGGAGATGTTCGGCAGGTCCGGCGCAGCCTTCTCGCTCAGGGCGATGCGGGCGCCGACGCAGCGCGCCATTTCCTGGTAGATCATCGCCAGCTGGCTTTCCGGGTCGGCGATCACGGTGGGCTTGCCGCCGTCGGCCTGCATGCGGATGGCCATGGACAGCGGCAGCGACGCCAGCAGCTCGACGCCGTACTGCGCGGCCAGCTTCTCGCCGCCGCCTTCGCCGAACAGGTGCTCGGCATGGCCACAGTTGGAGCAGATGTGCACGGCCATGTTCTCCACCACGCCCAGCACGGGGATGTTGACCTTGCGGAACATCTCCACGCCCTTCTTGGCGTCCAGCAGGGCCAGGTCCTGCGGGGTGGTGACGATCACCGAGCCGGCCACAGGGACTTTCTGCGCCAGGGTCAGCTGGATGTCGCCGGTGCCCGGCGGCATGTCGATGACCAGGTAGTCCAGGTCGTTCCAGGCGGTCTGGGTGATCAGTTGCAGCAGCGCGCCGGATACCATCGGGCCGCGCCAGACCACCGGGGTGTTGTCGTCGGTGAGGAAGGCCATGGACATGACTTCCACGCCGTGAGCCTGCAGCGGGACGAACCACTTCTGCTCGCGGATCTGCGGCCGGGTGCCCTCGGGGATGCCGAACATGATGCCCTGGCTCGGCCCATAGATGTCGGCGTCGAGGATGCCGACCTTGGCGCCCTCGCGGGCCAGCGCCAGCGCGAGGTTGGCGGCGGTGGTGGACTTGCCCACGCCGCCCTTGCCGGAGGCCACGGCGATGATGTTCTTGACGTTGCTCATGCCCGGCACCTGGGCCTGGGCCTTGTGTGCCGCGATGTGGATCTCCACCTTGACCTGGGCGGAGTCGACGCCGTCCAGCGCTTCCAGCGCCATCTGCACGGTCTGCGCCAGGCCGTTCTTGAACAGGCCGGCGGCGTAGCCCAGCTCCAGGGTCAGCGCGACGCGCCCGCCCTGGATGTCCAGCTCGCGCAGGTAGCCGGCGTCCAGCAGGTTCTGGCCGGTGTGGGGGTCGTTGATCTGGCGGAGAAGGTTTTCCACCGTGGCTCGGTTGGCGGCGCCCATGGGTACTCCCGATGAAAGACTGAGCAGAATGGGCGGGTATCTTACGCCTGTCGCCGCGGCCTTGCTCGGGTCATCGGGGGTAGGCCGGGTTCGCGAGCAAGCTCGCTCCTACGAAGAGCGCCAACTCTGCATGAACCTGTAGGAGCGAGCTTGCTCGCGAACAGCCCGAGCGCCTGATGCTCAAAGGTGAATTTGCCCCTACAGCCAAGCGGCCCACGGATGAAAATTTCCCCCCGCCCCTATATAGTTGCCGATTCCCTCGTTTTAACCGGAACGGCCGATCATCATGTCCGAAGCCCGCAAGATCCTCGTCACCAGCGCCCTGCCCTACGCCAATGGTTCGATCCACCTGGGTCACATGCTGGAGTACATCCAGACCGACATCTGGGTGCGCTTCCAGAAGATGCGTGGCAACCAGGCGGTGTACGTGTGCGCGGACGATGCCCACGGCTCGGCCATCATGCTGCGCGCCGAGCGCGAAGGCATCACCTCCGAGCAGCTGATCGACGGCGTGCGCGCCGAGCACATGGCCGACTTCGCCGACTTCATGGTGGACTTCGACAACTACCACTCGACCCACTCGGACGAGAACCGCGAGCTGTCCTCGGCCATCTACCTGAAGCTGCGCGAGGCCGGCCACATCGCCACCCGCCCGGTGACCCAGTACTTCGACCCGGAAAAGCAGATGTTCCTGGCCGACCGCTTCATCAAGGGCACCTGCCCGAAGTGCGGCACCGCCGACCAGTACGGCGACAACTGCGAAGCCTGCGGCGCGACCTACTCGCCCACCGAGCTGAAGGACCCGAAATCGGCGATTTCCGGCGCCACCCCGGTGCTCAAGGAGTCGCTGCACTACTTCTTCAAGCTGCCTGACTTCCAGGAAATGCTGCAGCAGTGGACCCGCAGCGGCACCCTGCAGGACTCGGTGGCCAACAAGCTCGCCGAGTGGCTGGATGCCGGCCTGCAGGAATGGGACATCTCCCGCGACGCGCCCTACTTCGGCTTCGAGATCCCGGATGCGCCGGGCAAGTATTTCTACGTCTGGCTGGACGCGCCGATCGGCTACATGGCCAGCTTCAAGAACCTCTGCGCGCGCCGTCCGGAGCTGGACTTCGACGCCTACTGGCAGCAGGGCTCCGACGCCGAGCTGTACCACTTCATCGGCAAGGACATCGTGAACTTCCACGCGCTGTTCTGGCCGGCCATGCTCGAAGGCGCCGGCTACCGCAAGCCGACCGCGCTGAACGTGCACGGCTACCTGACCGTCAACGGCCAGAAGATGTCCAAGTCCCGCGGCACCTTCGTCAAGGCGCGCACCTACCTGGACCACCTGGACCCGGAATACCTGCGCTACTACTACGCGGCCAAGCTGGGCCGCGGCGTGGACGACCTCGACCTGAACCTCGAGGACTTCGTGCAGAAGGTCAACTCCGACCTGGTCGGCAAGGTGGTCAACATCGCCAGCCGTTGCGCCGGTTTCATCCACAAGGGCAACAACGGCCTGCTGGTGGACGCCAACCCCGCGCCGGAACTGGTCGAAGCCTTCCGCAGCGCCGCGCCGAGCATCGCCGCCGCCTACGAAGCCCGTGACTTCGGCCGCGCCATGCGCGAGATCATGGCCCTGGCCGACCAGGCCAACGCCTGGATCGCCGACAAGGCGCCCTGGTCGCTGAACAAACAGGAAGGCAAGCAGGACGAAGTCCAGGCCATCTGCGCCCTGGGCGTGAACCTGTTCCGCCAGCTGGTGATCTTCCTCAAGCCCGTGCTGCCGAAGCTGGCCCAGGCCGCCGAAGCCTTCCTCAACGTCGCCCCGCTGAAATGGGCCGACCACGAGCAGCTGCTGGCCAACCACCAACTGAACCCGTTCAACCCGCTGATGACCCGTATCGAGCCCGCGAAAATCGAAGCCATGATCGAAGCCTCCAAGGAAGACCTCGCCGCCGCCAACCAGCCCAAGGGCAATGGCGAACTGACCAAGGACCCGCTGGCCGCGGAAATCAACTTCGACGCCTTCGCCGCCGTCGACCTGCGCATCGCGCTGATCGAGAAGTGCGAGTTCGTCGAGGGCGCCGACAAGCTGCTGCGCCTGTCCCTGGACATCGGCGACGAGAAGCGCAACGTGTTCTCGGGCATCAAGAGCGCCTACCCGGACCCGAGCAAGCTCGAAGGCCGCCTGACCCTGTACGTGGCCAACCTGGCCCCGCGCAAGATGAAGTTCGGCGTCTCCGAAGGCATGGTCCTGGCTGCCGGCCCCGGCGGCGAAGAGATCTACCTGCTCAGCCCGGACAGCGGCGCCAAGCCGGGCCAGCGCGTCAAGTAAGCATCGCACGGCAAGGAGGCCAACGATGAAACTGCACCACTGGGCAGCGCTTGCCCTGAGCGCCGCCCTCGCCGGCTGCGGCGCTCCCTCGGAGCACGGTGCCGGTTCCGGCGCCGCTTTCCAGGGGGAAGCGGCGAAAGCCGGATCCTTCCTCGCCTATGAACACCAGGTCGGCATCCGCCTCGCCAGCGAGCGCATCGATGCGCAACTGGCCGCCTCCCGCGACGCCTGCACCCAGGACCGCTTCGGCCCGTGCGAGCTGATCGCTATCGAGCAGAGCGGCGATAGCCAGAGGCGCAACGCACAGCTGGTGGTGCGCATCGTTCCGGACGGCGTGGAAAAACTCGTTGCCCTCGCCGCCGCCGGCGGACAGCTGCAACGCCGCAGCACCCGCGCCGAGGACCTCGCCCAGGCCGTCAGCGACACCCAGCAGCTGCGCGACCGGCTGGAGCGCGAGTACCAGACCCTGCAGGGTTTCCAGGGCCGCAAGGACATGAGCGTCAGCGACCTGCTGGCCCTGGCCAAGGCCACCGCCGAGGTCGAGCAGCAACTGCACACCGCCCGCCAGGACGCGGCCCAGCAGCAACGACGCATCGCCACCAACCTGCTGACCCTGGACTTCTCCAGCGACCACCAACCCACCGGACGCTGGTCGCGCATTGGCGAAGCCTTCGGCCATTCACTGGACGAACTCACCGACGGCACCGTCAACGCCATCCAGGTGGCCGCCTTCGGCCTGCCGCTGCTGGTAGTACTGCTGATCGCCGCCCTGATCCTGCGCTGGCTCTGGCGCAAACTCGGCACCCGACGCGCCGCGAACTGACCATGAAGAAATCCAACATCGTCTTCACCACCCTGCTCACCGGCGGGTTGCTCTACAACGTGCTGCACCACAATCCGGTGTACCGCGACCTCTATGCCAACCGCGAGGACTGCCTGAAGGACTGGGGCAACACGCCCAACGCCTGCGAGCCGGAATCGTCCAGCAGCAGCGGTGGCGGCAGCAGCTACACCAGCAGCAGCTCCGGGCGCTATCGCGGGCCGAGCTACGAGGACGGCTCGCGGCCGCAGACCGCGCAGAACTACCAGGTGCAGTCACGCCAGCTGGTCACCCGGGGCGGTTTCGGCCACTCGGGCGCGCGCTTCTCCGGGGGTGGCTGATGCGGCGCCTGGCCATGACGCCGCGCCCCGACTGGCGCGAGCGCTGCGAGGCGGTCGGCTTCACCTTCCACAGCATCGACGGTCTGTACTGGGACGAGTCGGTGGCCTACGAATTCAGCCTCGAGCAGATCGAGACGCTGGAGGCCGCCAGCGAAGACCTGCACCAGCGCTACCTGGAATGCGTGGAATGGGTGATCCGCACCGGTCACTTCGAACCCTTCCACCTGCCGCCGGGCGCCCGCGAGGCGATCATCCGTTCGTGGCAGCGCCAGGACCCGAGCCTCTACGGCCGCTTCGACTTCGCCTGGAACGGCGAAGGCCAGCCGAAAATGCTCGAGTACAACGCCGATACCCCCACCGGCCTGCTGGAAGCCAGCGTGGTGCAATGGCAATGGCTGAACGACGTGAACCCCGCCGCCGACCAGTTCAACTCGCTGCACGAGAAGCTGATCGCCCGCTGGAAGGCCATCGCGCCGGACGGCCTGCTGCACTTCACCGCCATCGACGGCCACGAGGAAGACACCGGCAACGCCCTCTACCTGCTGGACACTGCGCACCAGGCCGGGCTGCCGACGCGCTACCTGCCGGTGGAGTTCATCGGTCACCACGCCGGGCGCGGGACCTTCATCGACCAGTACGAACAGGACATCCACCACTGCTTCAAGCTCTACCCCTGGGAATGGCTGCTGCAGGACAGCTTCGCCGAGCACCTGGAGCGCAGTGACATCCGTTTTGTCGAGCCGGCGTGGAAGCTGCTGATGTCCAGCAAGGCCATGCTGCCGATCCTCTGGAAGCTCAACCCGACGCATCCCAACCTGCTGCCGGCCAGCTACCGCCAGGACATTCCCGGCCACTACGTGCGCAAGCCGCTGTATTCCCGCGAGGGCGAGAACATCCGCATCGTCGCCGGCGACCTGCAACTGGAAAGCGACGGCCCCCATGCCGACGCGCCCTGCATCTACCAGGGCTATGCGCCGCTGGCCAACCACGGCGACAACTACGCCGTGCTCGGCTGCTGGGTGATCGACGGCCAGGCCGCCGGCCTGGGCATCCGCGAGGACGCCAGCGCCATCACCCGCGACAGCAGCCGCTTCGTTCCCCACTATTTCGTCTGAAGGACCGCCATGAACCTGCTGCAGACCCTGCCCAACTTCCTCGCCTATTTCGCCTCGGCCCTCGGCCTGTTCGGGCTGTTCACCAGCCTCTACATCCGCCTGACGCCCTATGCGGAAATCCAGCTGATCCGCCAGGGCAACCTCAGCGCCGCCGTGGCGCTGGTCGGCACCCTGCTGGGTTTCGCCCTGCCGCTGGCCAGCACCATCGCCCACAGCGTCAGCCTGGTGGACATGCTGATCTGGGGCGCGATCGCCATGCTGGTGCAGGTGCTGGTGTTTCTCGGCCTGTCGCGCCTGGTGCCGGAGCTCAAGGGCGGCATTCAGAACGACACCCTGGCCCACGGCGTCTTCCTCGGCGGCGCCTCGCTGTGCGTGGGCCTGCTCAACGCCGCCTGCATGACCTACTGAGCGTCGTCACACTCCACATCCGCCGCGCCCAGGTGCTCGAAGCCCTCCAGGTAGAGGCAGGAGGCATCCGCCGCGCAGTCCTGCAGCGACGCATTGCTCAGGTTGCCCCGTGACGCGGGGTCGTCCAGGTTCACGTCGGGGAAGATGTCGGCCACTTCCTCGGCGGTCATGATCCGGTCGAAGGTGACGTTGATCGATTGCAGGCGACCGTATTCCCAATCCAGCTCAACCTCGGCAATCCGGGGGTCGAGCTGGCGCACCAGCGCGTCGGGCAATTGCGGGCCGGCATAGCTGAGGTCGGTGTTGTGACAGGCATCGCCCCAGTCGCTCAGCTTTTTACTGGCGGCGCAGCTGAATTGCGCGTCAGCCTTGCCGGTGCGCTGCTCCAGCTGGCAGGCGAAATCGGCGACGCCCATTCGCGGCCAACTGAGCAGGTCGGCAGTCGTGACAGGCGCAGCGCACGCCAGGCCGCTGGAAAGCACCAGGCTAAAGGCAATGAAACAGCGGGTCAGGCGGAGGGGCATGGCAGCTTCCATGAAGGGAACGACGGGCGTCGGCAGCCGGGAATAGTCCCTCCGTCGCCCCTGCAACCGCAAGCTGTTTACCTCGTAGGAAGATTGCCTGCGACCAGCTATGCGCATAACCTATGCGCATCCACCGTGGAGGTGCCCATGCACACGACCTACGACCCTCAGGCACCGAAGAAAGCCACCAATCTGAGCCTCAACAGCGACCTGCTGAAACAGGCCCGCGAGCTGGACGTGAACCTCTCGGCGGTGCTGGAAGAGGCGCTGGCCGATGTGGTCAAGGAGCGCCTCGGCCAGCGCTGGCTGGAGCAGAACCGCGACGCCATCGAAACCTACAACCAGCACGTCGAGGAAACCGGCGTCTTCAGCGACGGACTGCGGAGCTTCTGATGCAGCAGTTCGACCTCTACCAGAACGCCAATCCCCGCACGCGGGAGGCGATCCCGCTGCTGCTGGACGTACAGAGTGACCTGCTGGCCTCGCTCAATACCCGCATGGTCATCCCGCTCAGCCGCGCCAAGGGCCTGGCGGGTATCCACCAGTTGATGCCGGAGGTGCGCGTGGGCGATGAGACGCTCCTGCTGCTGACCCCGCAGATGGCCGGTATCGCCCGGCGCGAGCTGGGCGAGCCGGTGGGCAACCTGGCGCACCTGCGCCGGGAGATCATCGCCGCCATCGACCTGCTGATCAGCGGAATCTGAGCATGCACACCCTCCGCCCTTGCCCTGTTGTCGGTCGCCGGCCATGACCGAACTCGCCCTGATCCTGGTCAGCGCCATCCTGGTGAACAACTTCGTGCTGGTGCAGTTCCTCGGCATCTGCCCGTTCATGGACGTGTCGCGCCGGATCGAAACGGCACTCGCCCTGGCCCTGGCGACCACCTTCGTCCTCACCCTTGCCTCGGCGCTGAGCTACATCCTGCAGCGCTACGTGCTGCAGCCGCTGGACGTGGAGTTCCTGCGCACCATCGGCTTCATCCTGGTGATCGCCATCGTCGTGCAGGTCACCGAACTGCTGGTGAACAGGACCAGCCCGCTGCTGGCCCGCACGCTGGGCATCTTCCTGCCGCTGATCACCACCAACTGCATCGTGCTGGGCGTGGCGCTGCTCAATGCGCGCAAGGCCGAGTTCGGCTTCCTGCAAGCGACTTTCCAGGGCTTCGGCGCCGGGCTGGGCTTCACCCTGGTGCTGGTGCTGTTCGCCGCGTTGCGCGAGCGCATCGCCCTCGCCGACGTGCCCAAGCCCTTCCAGGGCGCGGCCATCGGCATGATCACCGCCGGGCTGATGTCCCTGGCGTTCATGGGCTTCAGCGGGTTGCTAAAGCCATGATCGCCGCACTGCTGATCATCCTGCTGTGCCTCGCCGGCGTGGTGGCGCTGCGCCTGGCAGCGGCGCGCGGGCATGTCGTCGAGGAGTCCATCGCCGGGCAGATCAATGACCTGCTGCCGCAGACCCAGTGCGGCCAGTGTGGCTACGCCGGCTGCAAGCCCTACGCCCAGGCCATCGCCGAGGGTGACGCGATCAACAAGTGCCCGCCCGGCGGCGCCGCGACCATCGCCGCCCTTGCCGAGCTGCTGGACGTCGAACCCCTGCCGCTGGACGCCGCCGAGGAAACGCCGCCGCGCGTGGCCTACATCCGCGAGGCCGAGTGCATCGGCTGCACCAAGTGCATCCGCGCCTGCCCGGTGGACGCCATCGTCGGCGCGGCCAAGCTGATGCACACGGTGATCGTCGACGAATGTACCGGCTGCGATTTGTGCCTGGAGCCCTGCCCGGTGGACTGCATCGAGATGCGCGAGTTGCCGGTGCGCGTCACCGACTGGACATGGCCGCTGCCGCAGGGCCGGCTGATCCACAGCGACAAGGAGCAGGCGGCATGAACGCGCAAGTCTGGCGCTTCCCCGGCGGCCTGCAACTGCCGGCCAACAAGCAGCAATCCACCGCCACGCCGATCCAGCAGCCGCCGCTGCCGCGCCGCCTGGTGCTGCCGCTGCAGCAGCACATCGGTGCGCCCGCCGTGCCGTGCGTCGACGTCGGCCAGCGCGTGCTCAAGGGCCAGTTGATCGCCAACACCGGCAGCGCCATCAGCGCCGCGCTGCACGCGCCCACCTCCGGCACGGTGGTCGAGATCGGCGAGCAGCCCTACCCGCACGCATCCGGCCTGTCGGCGCCAGCCATCGTGATCGACAGCGATGGCGCGGATGAGTGGATCGCTCTCGAACCCGAGCCCGAATACCTGTCTCTCTCCGGGGTCGAACTGCTGGAGCGCATTCGCCAGGCGGGCGTCGCCGGCCTCGGCGGCGCTGGGTTCCCCACCGCGGCCAAGCTGGCCTCCCGCGCCCAGGAGGACCTGCACACCCTGATCGTCAATGGCGCCGAGTGCGAGCCCTATCTCAGCGCCGACGACCTGCTGATGCGCGAGCGCGCCGCCGAGCTGGTGCAAGGCATCGAAGTGCTGATGCACATCCTCCAGCCGCAGCAGGTGTTGCTCGGCATCGAGGACGACAAGCCCGACGCCATCGCCGCGGTGCAGGCCGCCATCGGCGAACGCCCCATTCGTCTGCAGGCGGTGCCGACGCGCTACCCGTCCGGCGGCGAGCGCCAGCTGATCCAGTTGCTCACCGGCCGCGAGGTGCCCTCCGGTGGCCTCCCGGCGGACATCGGCATGCTCTGCGTGAACGTCGGCACCGCCGTCGCCGTGGCTGACGCCGTATTGCGCGGGCGCCCGCTGATCTCGCGCATCACCACCCTGACCGGCGCCGCGCTGGCGCGCCCCTGCAACGTCGAAGCGCTGATCGGTACGCCGGTGGGCGAACTGCTGGACTTCGCCGGCCTCGATCACGCCAGGCTGGACCGCCTGCTGCTCGGCGGCCCGCTGATGGGCGACAGCCTGCCCTCGCTGGACGCGCCGCTGATCAAGACCGCCAACTGCCTGCTGGCCGCCACCCGCGAAGAACTGCCGCCGCCCGCCCCAGCGATGCCGTGCATCCGCTGCGGCGACTGCGCGCAGGTCTGCCCCGCCAGCCTGCTGCCGCAGCAGCTGTACTTCTTCGCCGAGAATCATCCGCAGCTCAAGGCGCACAACCTGTTCGACTGCATCGAATGCGGCGCCTGTGCCTACGTCTGTCCATCGAGCATTCCACTGGTGCAGCACTACCGCGCCGCCAAGGCCGAGATCCGCGCGCTGGAGCAGCGCCAGCTGAAGGCCGAGCATTGGCGCCTGCGCTTCGAACAGCGCCAGGATCGCCTGCGCCGCGAGGAAGCGCAGCGCGCCGCCAACCGCCTCGCCCGGCAGGAGCGCGCCGCGTCCGTGCAGGGCGAGCAGCCCGCCGTCGAAACCCCCGCCACTCCCGCCGCGCAAGCGGTGATCGAACGGGTGAAGGCCGAAAAGGCCGTGGGCACTGCGACCGACCAGCTCAAGCGACTGAAGATCGAGGCGAGCATGGCCCAGGTCGCGCTGAACAAGGCCGAGAAGCAACTGGCCAGCCACGACACCGAGCAGTTGCGCTCCCAGGTGGCCGAGCTGCGGGTCGCTGCCCAAGAGGCCAAAGCCGCGCTGGCAGCTGCGCACGCGCAGCACGCCAGTGCGGAGCCGGCCCCCACTGCGGCGCCGATGGACAACGAGGCCGCCCTGAAGAAAGCGAAGATCGACGCCGCCATGGCCCGCGCCCAGTTGAAAAAGTCCGAGAAAGCGTTCGGCGAAACGCCCAGCGATGAACAGCGCGCCACTCTCGCCTCGCTGCGCGCGGAAGTGGAACGCATCGAGGGCCGACTCCAGCCATTGCAGGGAACCGCCATGCCGAGCGAACCGCACACCGCCCAGCCTGCCGACGGCATCCTCGCGCTGCGCCAGGCCAAGCAGGCCTATGTCGCCCAACGCGACGCCCTGCGGACGGCCGAGCGCGAAGGCGCCCGTACTGAGGAACTGGCCGCGATCCGCCAGACACTCGCCGCCGCGGAAGCCGCCCTGCACGCCGCCGAGGACGCCAGCGGCAAGGCGCCGCCGGACCTGGTGCGCACCGACAAGCGCCCGGTGAGCGCCGCCCTGCGCGCCGCCAAGACCGAACTGGCCTACGCCCGCGTCGACCTGAAGAAGCTCGAGCGCGAAGGCGCGGACGAAGCGGCCCTGGCCGTCGCCCGCGAACGCCTGCAGGCGGCTGAACGTGCCGTCGCCGACGCCCAGGGCGAGATGCGCCCATGAAGCTGCCGCGCATCAGCTCACCCCACACCACCGGCGCGAATCGCACGCAGAAGGTTATGCTGACCCTGCTGGCCGCCTGCGCACCGGGCGCCCTGGTGCTGATCGGCCTGTACGGCATCGGCACCCTGTTCAACCTGCTCTGGTGCAGCCTGCTCGCACTCTCCACCGAAGCCCTGATGCTCAGCCTGCGCGGCCGCCCGGTGACCTTCTTCCTCAAGGACGGCAGCGCGCTGGTCACCGCCGTGCTGCTCGCCCTCGCCCTGCCGCCCTATTCGCCCTGGTGGCTGAGCGCGGTCGCCACGGTGTTCGCGCTGATCTTCGGCAAGCACCTGTACGGCGGCCTCGGGCAGAACCCGTTCAACCCGGCCATGGTGGGTTATGCCGTGGTGCTGGTGTCCTTCCCGCAGCAGTTGAGCCAGTGGCCGGCGGCGGACAACGCCCTGGGTGTCGTCGAGGGCCTGCGGCAGATCCTCGGCTTCGCCAGCCAGGGGCCGGACGCCTGGGTCGGCGCCACCGCGCTGGACGTGGTGCGCAACAACCACAGCCTGACCATGGAGGAGCTGCTGGCACAGTCCCCCGCCTTCGGCAGCGTCGGCGGCCGCGGCGCGGAGCTGGTCAACCTGGCCTTCCTCGCCGGCGGGCTGTTCCTGCTCTGGCGCAGGCTGTTCACCTGGCACGCGCCGGTGGGCATGCTCGGCGGCCTGTTCATCATGAGCCTGCTGTTCTGGAACGGCAGCGGTTCCGACTCCCACGGCTCGCCGCTGCTGCACCTGTTCAGCGGCGCGACCATGCTCGGCGCCTTCTTCATCGTCACCGACCCGGTGTCCGGCGCCACCAGCAACCGCGGCCGGCTGCTGTTCGGCGTCGGCGTCGGCGTGCTCACCTACGTGATCCGCGCCTGGGGCGGCTACCCCGATGGCCTGGCCTTCGCCGTGCTGCTGATGAACCTCGCCGCACCGACCCTCGACTACTTCACCCGCCCGCGCACCTACGGGCACAAGAAGCCCGAGCGCGGCTTCCAGGCGGGCGACCAATGACGCCCAGGAGTGCCGTGGTGCTGGGCCTGCTGGCGCTGATCGCCGCGGGCATCGTCACCGGCGTCCAGCAGCTCACCGCCCAGCGCATCGACACCGCCCAGCGCGAGTTCCGCGGTCGCCAGGTGCTGGAACTGCTGCCCAGGGGCAGCTACGACAACCATCCGCTGGAAAACGCCGTCAGCACCTTCGATCCCAAGCTGCTGGGGCGCGATGAGCCCGCGCCGGCGTATGTCGCCCGCCAGGGTGGCCAGGCCACGGCCGTCGTGCTCCAGCCCATCGCCCGGGATGGCTATGGCGGCTCGATCCAGCTGCTGGTGGGCGTGACCGCCCAAGGCCGGCTGCTCGGCGTGCGCGTCGTGGCGCACCATGAGACGCCCGGCCAGGGTGATCGAATCGAACTGGGCAAGAGCGACTGGCTGCACGGCTTCGACGGCCGCTCGCTGGGGGACCCGACCGACGCGAGCTGGAAGGTGAAGAAGGATGGCGGCCAGTTCGACCAGTTCGCCGGTGCCACCGTCACGCCGCGCGCGGTGGTCAAGGCGACGCACCTGGCGTTGCAGTACTTCGATGCACACAAGGCGGAGCTATTGGTTCCCGCGACCTCGGGAGAACAGCATGAATAACCCCGGCTACCGCGACATCGCCCTCCAGGGCCTGTGGAAGAACAACCCCGGCCTGGTGCAGCTGCTCGGCCTGTGCCCGCTGCTGGGCACCAGCAGTTCCATGGTCAACGCCCTCGGCCTGGGCCTGGCGACGATCCTCGTGCTGGTCTGCTCCAGCATCAGCGTGGCGCTGATCCGTGGCACGCTGAGCGAAGCCGTGCGCCTGCCGGCCTTCCTGCTGATCATCGCCAGCCTCACCACCTGCGTCGAACTGTTGATGCAGGCCTGGCGCTACGAGCTGTACGAGGTGCTGGGCATCTTCGTGCCGCTGATCGCCACCAACTGCGTGATCCTCGGCCGCGCTGAAGCCTTCGCCGCGAAAAACAACCTGGCGCGCTCGGCCTTCGACGCGCTGATGATGGGGCTGGGCTTCGCCCTCGTCCTGCTGACCATCGGCACCCTGCGCGAACTGCTCGGCCACGGCACCCTGCTGGCCGGCATGGACCTGCTGTTCGGCCCCGGCGCCGCCAGCTGGAAGCTGCAGGTTCCCGGCTACCAGGGCCTGCTGCTGGCCGTGCTGCCCCCCGGCGCCTTCCTGGTGCTGGGCCTGCTCATTGCACTGAAGAACCGTATTGATGAAAGCCTGGCGGACCGCGCCAGGGCGCCAGCGGGCAACGCACCCGCAACCGAGCGCCAGCGCGTCCGCGTGACCGGAGTGATCGAATGAATGCCGCCAAGCGCGCGGAGATTTTCCGCCGACTCAAGGAAGACAATCCCAACCCCGAAACCGAGCTGGCCTACAGCACGCCGTTCGAACTGCTCATCGCGGTGCTGCTCTCCGCCCAGGCCACCGACGTCGGGGTGAACAAGGCCACCGCCAAGCTCTACCCGGTGGCCAATACCCCAGAGGCGATCTACGCCCTCGGCGTGGAGGGGCTGTCGGAGTACATCAAGACCATCGGCCTGTACAACAGCAAGGCGAAGAACACCATCGAGACCTGCCGCATCCTCATCGAGAAGCACGGCGGCCAGGTGCCGGAGAACCGCGAAGACCTCGAGGCCTTGCCGGGCGTGGGCCGCAAGACCGCCAACGTGGTCCTCAACACGGCGTTCCGACAGCCGGCGATGGCCGTGGACACCCACATCTTCCGCGTCGCCAACCGCACCAACATCGCGCCGGGGCGCAACGTGCTGGAGGTGGAGCGCAAGCTGCTCAAGTTCGTGCCCAAGGAATACCTGCTGGACGCGCACCACTGGCTGATCCTGCATGGCCGCTACGTCTGCAAGGCGCGCAAGCCGCAGTGCGGCAGCTGCCGAATCGAGGACCTGTGCGAGTACAAGCACAAGACTTCCGACGATTGAGCGTTATGGGAAAATTCCGTCAGGGTGATTGAAAAAATCTTTTTTACCGCCCACGCCTTTGTCGATATAAGGGGCGCCAACACACCCCGTGTTGTGGAGTGCACCCAATGGCAAACGACAAAGAAGACCTCGAACTCGAGGACGATGTCAGCACAGACGACAGCGATGACGCTGCCGAAGCCTCGGTAGAGGTCGCCAAGACCAACCTGACCAAGCGCCGCATCATCGACAATTACCTGGAAGAACGTCGCCTGCAGCGCCAATTGTCCGACTACGATTTCGATCTGTAAGCCTTCTCCCAAGCGAAGTACCTGCATGAAAAAGCCCCGCGATCTGGCGGGGCTTTTTGTTGGCGCTCGCTGCGCAAATTACGTTGCAGGAACGCGCCATGCGCGATCCCGGAAATAGCCGCTTACAAGGTCAAGAGCCCCTCACCCTAACCCTCTCCCGCAAGCGGGAGAGGGGACTGTTCGGCGCAGGTTGAACCCACAGCATCAGCCGGCACGATCTGCCCCCTCTCCCTCTGGGAGAGGGCTGGGGTGAGGGTGAACCCCAGCCCCGGTATATCCAGGAGCAGATAGCTGCCCCTACAGGATCACACCGCGACGCCCACGCGTTGCACCACCCGGTAGCACGGTTCATACGCCGCGCCGCCCGGCAGCTTCATGCGGTGCTGCTCGACGAAGGCCTGCAGCAGCGCATCCAGCGGCTCCATGATCGCCGCGTCGCCATGGATCTCGTAAGGGCCGAATTCCTCGATCATGCGAATGCCACGGTCCTTGACGTTGCCGGCCACGATCCCGGAGAACGCCCGGCGCAGGTTCGCCGCCAGTTCGTGGGGCGGCACGTCGCGGCCCAGGTCGAGACCGGCCATGTTCTCGTGGGTCGGCTCGAACGGGCGCTGGAAGCTCTCGTCGATCTTCAGCAGCCAGTTGAAGTGGTAGGCATCGTTGCGCTCGCGGCGGAACTGCTTAACCCGCTTGAGGCCGGCGCTCATTTCCCGCGCCACTTCGGCCGGGTCGTCGATGATGATGCGGTAGCGCCGCTGCGCGGCTTCGCCCAGGGTGGCGCCGACGAAGGCGTGCAGTTGCTCGATGTACGCCGCCGCGCTGCGCGGGCCGGTAAGCACCAGGGGGAATGGCATGTCCTGGTTGTCCGGGTGCATCAGGATGCCCAGCAGGTAGAGGAACTCCTCCGCCGTGCCGACGCCGCCAGGGAACACGATGATGCCGTGGCCGACGCGGACAAAGGCCTCCAGGCGCTTCTCGATGTCCGGCAGGATCACCAGTTCGTTGACGATAGGGTTCGGCGCCTCGGCGGCGATGATCCCGGGTTCGGTCAGCCCGAGGTAGCGTCCATCGGAGATGCGCTGTTTGGCGTGGCCGATGGTGGCGCCCTTCATCGGCCCCTTCATCACGCCCGGGCCGCAGCCCGTGCAGACGTCGAGGCTGCGCAGGCCCAGTTCGTGGCCGACCTTCTTGGTGTACTTGTACTCGTTGGTGCTGATGGAGTGGCCGCCCCAGCACACGACGATCTTCGGCTCCACCCCGGCGCGCAGGGCGCGGGCGTTGCGCAGCAGATGGAAGACGTAGTCGGTGATGCCGGCCGAGCTGTCCAGGCCGAAGCGCCGGCTGTTCAGGGCATTCTGGGTATAGACGATGTCGCGCAGGGCGCTGAAGAGCATCTCGCGGGTGCTGGCGATCATCTCGCCGTCGACGAAGGCGTCAGCCGGCGCGTTGAACAGTTCCAGGCGCACGCCGCGGTCCTGCTGGTGGATTTCCAGCTCGAAGTCGCGGTAGGCGTCGAGGATGTGCTTGGCGTTGTCGATCTGCGTGCCGGTGTTGAGGATGGCCAGGGCACACTGGCGGAAAAGTTTGTACGTGCTGCCAGAGCCCGCTTCGCTGAGCTGGTGGACTTCACGCTGGGAGAGGGTTTCAAGGCTGCCCTTGGGGCTGACCGAGGCATTGTTTACCGGTCTTGGGGACATGCTGTATTCCTTGACGATGGAAGCCGGGCGCCGAGGCGCGGGCCTTCCGATAAATCGATGCGGCCGTCCGTTCGGCCGTCATTGCCGGGGGCGTCGCGGCGGGGATTCTCCTGCCCGCAGCGCGCTCCTTCTGACTCTGACAAGCGAATGGCGGAAACTGCTTCCGCAATCGACGCGTCCGGCGTCGATGCCTCCTGAGTATGAACGCTGCGATGACGTTCTGATGACGCCCTGCAAAAGAAAAACCCCGCCAGGTGGGCGGGGTTTTCCGGGAACGCGCAGGCGACAGGCGAAGGATCAGTCCTTGCGCTGCGGGCTCAGTAGCTCGATCTTGTAGCCGTTCGGGTCCTCGACGAAGGCCAGGATGCTGGTGCCGTGCTTCATCGGCCCCGGCTCGCGGGTGATCTTGCCGCCGCGGGAGCGGATGTCTTCGCAGGCCTTGTAGACGTCGGCCACTTCGAGGGCGATGTGGCCGTAGCCGGTGCCCAGCTCGTACTTGTCCACACCCCAGTTGTAGGTCAGCTCGATGACGCTGTTGTCGTCTTCGTTGCCGTACCCCACGAACGCCAGGGTGAACTGGCCGTCCGGATAATCCTTGCGGCGCAGCAGGGTCATGCCCAGGACTTCGGTGTAGAAGGCGATGGATTTTTCCATGTCGCCGACGCGCAGCATGGTATGCAGCAGTCTCATCGGTTCTTTCCTCATCAGGTGCCCGGAGTGCGGGCTTATAAACACAAACCCCGGCTCGTGGCCGGGGATTGTTGTTCTACTGTAGGAGCGAGCTTGCTCGCGAACCGCGCAAAAAGCAAAAGCTTCGCGAGCAACTCGCCCCTGCAGGGATCGCTTAGAACAGCTTGCGGCCCTTGTTCGCGGCGATGCGCATGCGCAGTGCGTTGAGCTTGATGAAGCCCGCGGCATCGGCCTGGTTGTAGGCGCCGCCGTCTTCCTCGAAGGTCGCGATGTTGGCATCGAACAGCGAGTCGTCGGACTTGCGGCCGACCACGATGACGTTGCCCTTGTACAGCTTCAGGCGCACGACGCCGTTCACGTGTTCCTGGGAGGCATCGATCATCTGCTGGAGCATCTCGCGCTCCGGGCTCCACCAGTAGCCGGTGTAGATCAGTTTGGCGTAGCGCGGCATCAGCTCGTCCT
This sequence comes from Pseudomonas sp. NY15437, assembly GCF_048068435.1. Classification (NCBI taxonomy): domain Bacteria; kingdom Pseudomonadati; phylum Pseudomonadota; class Gammaproteobacteria; order Pseudomonadales; family Pseudomonadaceae; genus Pseudomonas; species Pseudomonas sp. NY15437. The sequence goes on along the minus strand of NZ_JBLUQC010000011.1, from coordinate 98,289 downwards.
TCAGGTGAGCGACTTCGCGGTCCAGGGTGATCGACTCGATGGCACGGTGCGCCTTGAGCATGATGGTGCCGCCGGGGGTCTCGTAGCAGCCACGGGACTTCATGCCGACGTAGCGGTTCTCGACGATGTCCAGGCGACCGATACCGTTGGCGCCGCCGATGCGGTTCAGCTCGGTCAGCACCTGGGCCGGGGTCATGTCCTTGCCGTCGATGGCGACGATGTCGCCCTTGCGGTAGGTCAGCTCGATGTAGGTCGGCGCGTCAGGGGCCTTCTCCGGGGAGACGGTCCACTTCCACATGTCCTCTTCGTGCTCGGTCCAGGTGTCTTCCAGCACGCCGCCTTCATAGGAGATGTGCAGCAGGTTGGCATCCATGGAGTACGGCGATTTCTTCTTGCCGTGGCGCTCGATCGGAATGTTGTGGGCTTCGGCGTAGTCCATCAGCTTCTCGCGGGACAGCAGGTCCCACTCGCGCCAGGGCGCGATGACCTTCACGCCCGGCTTGAGCGCGTAGGCGCCCAGCTCGAAACGCACCTGGTCGTTGCCCTTGCCGGTGGCGCCGTGGGAGATGGCGTCAGCGCCGGTGGCGTTGGCGATCTCGATCAGGCGCTTGGCGATCAGCGGGCGGGCGATGGACGTACCCAGCAGGTACTCGCCTTCGTAGACAGTGTTGGCACGGAACATCGGGTAGACGAAGTCGCGGACGAACTCTTCTCGCAGGTCCTCGATGAAGACTTCTTTCACGCCCATCTGCTTGGCCTTGGCGCGGGCCGGCTCGACCTCCTCGCCCTGACCCAGGTCGGCGGTGAAGGTCACCACTTCACAGTTATAGGTATCCTGCAGCCACTTCAGAATCACGGAGGTATCCAGGCCACCGGAATACGCCAGGACTACCTTCTTCACGTCCGCCATGCCACTCAACTCCACGGGGGTTGTCACGAAAGGGACCGATTCTACTGTCCGCTCGGAGTAATTTACAGAGGGGCGACAGCTTTTGACGACAAAGCGACAAAATCTATCATCGGTGCGACCCGATGCCGCGACTCAGCCCTTGGGCGCTGCGGCAGGCGCGGCAGGGGTCTTGGCCGCACTGGCGGCCGGTGCGCTCGGTGCGGCGGGGGCAGGCGCGCTGGGCGCCGCGGCGGGCGCCGACGGGGCTTCGGCGGGCGGCTCGTCGACCACCGCCTCGCGGGACAGGTTCACCGTCACCCGGCGGTTCAGCGCGCGATTGGCGGCGGAGTTGTTCTTCACCAGCGGGTAGCGCTCGCCATAGAAGCGCACGGTGATCTGCGATTCGGCCACGCCATTGGCCTTGAGGTAGTCCATGACCGCGATGGCCCGACGGCGCGAAGCTTCGCGATTGGCCAGGCGATTGCCGCTGTTGTCGGAATGGCCGTCCAGCTCGATGCGGTTCACCGTCGGGTCGGCCTTCATGTACTGCAGGATGATGTCCAGCTTGGCACGGCCCAGGGCATCGACCTCGGTGCCGCCATCGGGGAAACCGACCTGGCTCTGGCGCACCTGATCGAAGTTGACCGGGAGCATTTTCGTCGAACAGTCCTGAAACTGCGCGTAACCGTCGGCGAAACGGGTGGGCAACAAACGCACCAGCAGATTCTCGCCCGTGCGCGTGCGGTGGCGGACTTCCGGCGTGCGCCCCTCCAGCAAGCCACCCAGCAGGCGCCCGGCCTGCTGTTGGGTACTGTTGAACGGCACGTCCCCGGAGCCCACCCGCACGGAGCCCAGGTTCAGATCGCCCTGCCCCGGGCGCCACGGTGGCGCAGCGGCCAGCAGGGTCGCAGAACCGCTGCCCAGCCAGCCCTGCTGGGATTTCAGGCGGAAGGTCGGCTGCTCGCCGGCGCGCCAGACGAACTCGCCGACGCCGAACCCGCCGACATTCTGCGACAACCGGCATTCGAACTGGTCGCCCGCCACCGTCCATTGCGCATTTTCCAGGCGCGGCTGGAAGGTCAGCCCCCAGGCCGGCAGGCTGGCGCACAGGGTGAGCAGGAGAACGGAAGGCTGGCGCACGGCGGCATCCACACAGATAAATAGGCGTCCCAGTTTCTATCGGTCGGCCTCGGCAAAACTTGATAGCGAGTGCCGGCAGCGGCCTTTTCCGGTAGCATTTCACCCTCTTCCCGCTGCAACCGCCTCCCTGGAATCCGCATGTCCGACCGCCTGACACTCCTGCGCCCCGACGACTGGCACATCCACCTGCGCGACGGCGCCGCACTCGCGCAAACCGTCGGCGACGCCGCCCGTACCTTCGGCCGCGCCATCATCATGCCGAACCTGGTGCCGCCGGTGCGCAACGCCGCCGAAGCCGACGCCTACCGCCAGCGCATCCTCGCCGCCCGTCCGGCCGGCAGCCGCTTCGAGCCGCTGATGGTGCTCTACCTCACCGACCGCACCAGCGCCGAGGAAGTCCGCGCCGCCAAGGCGTCCGGCTTCGTGCACGCCGCCAAGCTGTACCCGGCCGGCGCCACGACCAACTCCGATTCCGGCGTCACCAGCATCGACAACATCTTCCACGTGCTCGAAGCCATGGCCGAGGTCGGCCTGCCGCTGCTGGTGCACGGCGAGGTGACCCGCGCCGAGGTCGACGTGTTCGACCGCGAGAAGCGCTTCATCGACGAGCACCTGACCCGTGTGGTCGAGCGTTTCCCGACGCTCAAGGTGGTCTTCGAGCACATCACCACCGGCGATGCCGCCGCCTTCGTCAAGGCCGCCCCGGCCAACGTCGGCGCCACCATCACCGCGCACCACCTGCTGTACAACCGCAACCACATGCTGGTCGGCGGCATCCGCCCGCACTTCTATTGCCTGCCGATCCTCAAGCGCAACACCCACCAGGAAGCCCTGCTGGATGCAGCCACGAGCGGCAGCCCGAAGTTCTTCCTCGGCACCGACTCGGCCCCCCACGCGCGCCACGCCAAGGAAGCCGCCTGCGGTTGCGCCGGCTGCTACACCGCCTACGCCGCCATCGAGCTGTACGCCGAAGCCTTCGAACAGCGCAAGGCGCTGGACAAGCTGGAAGGCTTCGCCAGCTTCCATGGCCCGGACTTCTACGGCCTGCCGCGCAACAGCGACCGCATCACCCTCGTCCGCGAGGAGTGGGAAGCCCCGGCCTCGTTGCCGTTCGGCGACTATGACGTGGTCCCGCTGCGCGCCGGTGAGAAACTGCGCTGGCGTGTGCTGGAGACCGAGGCATGAGTGACGAGAACGAAATCTTCGAAGAAGAACTCGACGGCTCCTTCCCGCCCGGCCCACGCCATCCGATGGCACGCCGCTTCCGCGGCTACCTGCCGGTGGTGGTGGACGTGGAGACCGGTGGCTTCAACGCCGGCACTGACGCCCTGCTGGAAATCGCCGCCGTTACCATCGGCATGGACGAAAGCGGCTACCTGTTCCCCGAGCACACCTACTTCTTCCGCGTGGAGCCCTTCGAAGGCGCCAACATCGAGCAGGCCGCCCTGGAGTTCACCGGCATCAAGCTGGACCATCCGCTGCGCATGGCCGTGCCGGAAGAGCAGGCGCTGACCGAGATCTTCCGCGGCGTGCGCAAGTCGCTCAAGTCCAACGGCTGCAAGCGAGCGATCCTGGTCGGCCACAACAGCAGTTTCGACCTGGGCTTCCTCAACGCCGCGGTCAATCGCAGCGGCGTGAAGCGCAACCCGTTCCACCCCTTCTCCAGCTTCGACACCGCCACCCTCGCCGGCCTCGCCTACGGCCAGACCGTCCTGGCCAAGGCCTGCCAGACCGCCGGCATCGAGTTCGACAACCGCGAGGCCCACTCGGCGCGCTACGACACCGAGAAGACCGCCGAGCTGTTCTGCGGCATCGTCAACCGCTGGAAGGAATTCGGCGGCTGGATGGAAGACGATCACTGATCGGCCTTCCTGAATGAAAAAGCCCCGCCATCGCGGGGCTTTTTCATTTCTCACGCTAAACCGTCCGGGAGCCTGTAGGAGCGAGCTTGCTCGCGAACGAGACCTACCGGCCAGCTCGGGGTTCGCCGGGCAGGGTTCGCGAGCAAGCTGGCTCCTACGAAGAGCCATAAAAAAGCCCCGCCTGGGCGGGGCTCCTTCATGCACAGCCGGCCTTACAGCTTGCCGGCGTTCTCGGCCAGGTAGGCGGCGACGCCTTCGGGCGAAGCGGTCATGCCCTTGTCGCCCTTCTTCCAGTTGGCCGGGCAGACTTCGCCGTGCTCCTCGGTGAACTGCAGGGCGTCGACCAGGCGCAGCAGCTCGTCCATGTTACGGCCCAGCGGCAGGTCGTTGACGATCTGCGAGCGCACCACACCGTTCTGGTCGATCAGGAAGGCGCCACGGAAGGCCACGCCACCTTCGGATTCGACGTCATAGGCCTTGGCGATTTCGTGGGTGATGTCGGCGGCCAGGGTGTACTTGACCGGGCCGATGCCACCCTTGTCCACCGGGGTGTTGCGCCAGGCGTTGTGGGTGAAGTGGGAGTCGATGGAGACGCCGATCACTTCGACGTTGCGCGCCTGGAATTCAGGGATGCGGTGGTCCAGGGCGATCAGCTCGGACGGGCAGACGAAGGTGAAGTCCAGCGGGTAGAAGAACACCAGGCCGTACTTGCCCTTGATGGCTTCGGACAGCACGAAGCTGTCGACGATCTCGCCGGTGCCCAGCACGGCGGCCACATTGAAATCGGGAGCTTTCTTACCTACGAGTACGCTCATTTCCTTCTCCTTGATGGTGAGGCGCTAGGGAGCGAAAAGCCTGCTGCCCGGTCGAAACTGCCGGGCTTGAGGGGCTGCCGCTCAGTGGGGCAGTCATCATACACCGCAACACGCCACGCCTTCATCCATGCGGGTTTCAGCGCCAAGCCACTGAGCGATCAACCATTTATCGGAGACCGTCAAAAGTGACCCGCACAAATTTTGACAATCATTCTCATTATTATTAATATCGCTTCCAACAACCCCACAGCGACTGTAGTGCAACCATGTACGTCTGCCTCTGCAACGGTGTTACCGATACCCAGATCCGCGATGCGATCTACGACGGCGCCTGCAACTATCGCGAAGTGCGCGAATGCACCGGCGTGGGCACCCAGTGCGGCAAGTGCGCCTGCCTGGCCAAACAGGTGGTTCGCGAGACCCTCGGCGAGCTGCAGAGCGCCCAGGCGATAAACTACAACCTGGCCTACGCGGCGGGTTGAGAAAGAAGACCGCTGATCGATTCAGCCGCCTTTGCGAAGAAACCGGGCCCCTGCCCGGTTTTTTTATGCCTGTAATTCAGGTGGTTAGCGCCAAGTTGCGGAATGAAAACATTCGCATTCATATTCCTTTTTATAACAAATTCAAGGACTTATATTTGACATATGGTTATAAGGTGGCGAGAATTTCACTCTCTCCCACTCCACACGGCAGGACCCCGGCATGAAAGGCGACAAGAAAGTCATCCAGCATCTGAACAAGATCCTCGGCAACGAGCTGATCGCCATCAACCAGTACTTCCTGCACTCGCGCATGTGGAACGACTGGGGCCTCAAGCGCCTCGGCGCGCACGAGTACCACGAGTCCATCGATGAGATGAAGCACGCCGACAAGCTCATCGAGCGCATCCTGTTCCTGGAAGGCCTGCCCAACCTGCAGGACCTGGGCAAGCTGCTGATCGGCGAGAACACCCAGGAAATGCTGCAGTGCGACCTGAACCTGGAGCTCAAGGCCTGCAAGGACCTGCGGGAAGCGATCGTGCATTGCGAAAGCGTGCATGACTACGTCAGCCGCGACCTGCTCAAGGACATCCTCGAGTCCGAGGAAGAGCACATCGATTACCTGGAAACCCAGCTGGGCCTGATCCAGAAAGTCGGTCTGGAAAACTACCTGCAGTCGCACATGCACGAAGACGACTGATCAGGAACGGGGCACCGGCGCAGTTGTGGACGCCGGTGCCCTTCCCTTCTAGGCGTTCGCCTTCGGCGGACGACGCACCAGTGACGCCTTCAGCACCAGCCCGGCGCACAGCCCCACCACCACCAGCAACGCCAGGCGCAAGCCCACGTGCTCGGCGAGGAAGCCGATCAGCGGCGGGCCCATCAGCAAGCCGCCATAGCCGAACGACGCCACCGCCGCCACGCCGCGCGAGGGTTCGACGCCCGGACGGTTGCCCGCCGCGCCGATCAGGATCGGCACCACCACCGACAGTCCCGCCCCCACCAGGGCAAACCCGGCAATCGCGCCCACGACCCAGGGGCTGAACAGCGCCAGCAGCATGCCCACGATGGCCAGCAGTGCCAGGTTGCGCACCAGCGCCTCGTCGGCGAAGCGCACCCGCAGACGGTCGCCAAACAGCCTGCCCAGCACCATGGTCGCGGAGAACGCGGCGAAGCCCAGCGCCGCGAGGCGTTCGGACGCGCCCAGCACCTGGTGCAGCAGCAAGGCGCCCCAGTCGGCGACCGCCCCTTCCGAGACGAACGCACACAGCGTCAGCAGTCCCAGGCCCATCAGCGCCGGTGGCGGCAGGCGCCAGCCACGTCGGGCTGGCGCCTCCTCCTCCTTGGGCTCCGGACGGCCCTCGAACAGATGACGGGCGAAGAACGGCAGGATCGCCACCGCGATCAGCGCCAGCAGGCTGAAGTGCCAGATCGGCGCCAGGTCGGCAAAGGCCGCCGCGCCCACGGCTCCCACCAGGCCGCCCAGGCTGTACATGCCATGCAGGCTGGAGATGCACGGGCGACCGAGGCGCCGCTCGACTTCCACCGCCTGGGTATTCATGGCCACGTCCATGGTCGCGAAGGTCAGGCCGACGGCGAGGAAACCCGCCGCCAACACCCACACGTCCTGCGCCAGCCCCAGCAGCGGGAAGGTCGCCATCAGCGCCAGCCCCGAAATGAGGGTGATCGCCCGACTGCCGTAGCGGCGAACCAGCGCACCGGCAAAGGCGAATGCCAGCAGCGCACCGAAGCCCGCGCCCAGCAGGGCCTGGCCCAGTTGCTGCTCGTCCACCCCGGTCATGCTCTTGAGGGCCGGCACGCGCCCCATCACGCTGCCATGGACCATCCCGCCCATGGCGAAGCAGTATCCGCACGCCCAGCGCGCGGCGTTGGCCCGCGTCTGTTCAGTCATCTTTGTTTCTTCCCAAAAACAAAGCCCCGCCAAGGCGGGGCTTTGTGCGACAGCACGAAAGACTCAGGCGTTGGCCTTGCCTACGGCTTCCTTGATCAGCGGTTGCAGCTCACCCTTTTCGAACATCTCGGCCAGGATGTCGCTGCCGCCGACCAGCTCACCGCCAACCCACAGTTGCGGGAAGGTCGGCCAGTTGGCGTACTTGGGCAGGTTGGCGCGGATTTCCGGGTTCTGCAGGATGTCGACATAGGCGAACTTCTCGCCGCAAGCCATCAGAACCTGCGCGGCGCGGGACGAGAAACCGCACTGGGGAGCGTTCGGCGAACCCTTCATGTACAGCAGGACAGGGTTGTTGGCGATCTGCTCTTTGATGGTATCGATGATATCCATGAACTTCCTCGGCTGAACGATCAGATACTGATCCGGCAGGCGCCACGGGGGCATTGGCCGGCACGGTACCGCGCATTGTACTGCAAAGCCGAGCACTACGCTCGGCTTTGCAGGTGACGCGCGTCAGCTCGTCAGGCCGCTTCGACTTCCACCGGCACACCGTTGAGAGCGGTGTTGCCGGAGAGCGCATCCAGGTGGCGCTCGTCGGTCAGGTCGTTGGCGCTGGCACCACCCTGCTCGCGAGCGATGGACAGCTGCACGCCCGGCCGCCCGTGGCCCCAGCCATGGGGCAGGCTGACCACCCCGGCCATCACGTCGTCGCTGGCGGCCACCTCGATCTCGATGCTGCCGACCCGCGAGCGCACGCGAACCTTCTGCCCATCCACCAATCCGCGCGCAGCCAGGTCCTGCGGGTGCATCAGCAACTGGTGGCGCGGCTTGCCCTTCACCAGGCGGTGATAGTTGTGCATCCACGAGTTGTTGCTGCGCACATGGCGGCGACCGATCAGCAGCAGTTGGTCGTGCGCCGGCGACGGGGTATCGGCGAAGCGGCGCAGGTCATTGAGGAAGATCTCCGGTGCCGCCTCGATGCGACGGCTGGCGGTCTTCAGGCGCGGCGCCAAGTTCGGTTGCAGCGGGCCGAGGTCCAGCCCGTGAGGGTGCTCGCGCAGCCGCGCCAGGTTGAGCTTGTGCTCGCTGGCATCGCCGTAGGGGCCGAAGCGCAAGCCCATCTCGATCATCTGCTCGGGCGCCATGGTGGGCTTGAGCTCGGCGCCCAGGCGCGCGGCGTAGGCCTTGGCCAGGCCGACGAAGATTTCCCAGTCGTGCAATGCGCCGTCAGGCTTGGGCAGGACCGCCTCGTTGAAGCGGGTGACATTGCGCACCGCGAAGACGTTGAAGGTGGTGTCGTAGTGATCGTGCTCCAGCGGCGCGGTGGGCGGCAGGATCAGGTCGGCGTAACGCGTGGTTTCGTTGATGTACAGGTCGACGCTGAGCATGAACTCCAGGCCGTCCAGCGCCTGTTCCAGGCGCCGGCCATTGGGCGTGGACAGCACCGGATTGCCGGCGACCGTCACCAGGGCGCGCACCTGCCCCTCGCCTTCGGTGAGCATCTCCTCGGCCAGCGCCGCCACCGGCAGCTCGCCGCCGTACTCCGGCAGGCCGGACACGCGGCTCTGCCAGCGGTTGAAAGCGCCGCCCGCGGTAGTCGCCACCAGATCCACCGCCGGCGTGGTGCACAGGGTGCCACCGACGCGGTCGAGGTTGCCGGTGAGCAGGTTGATCAGCTGCACCAGCCACTGGCAGAGGCTGCCGAACACCTGCGTGGAAACGCCCATGCGTCCGTAGCAGACGGCTTTGTCGGCGGCGGCGAAGTCCCGCGCCAGTTGGCGAATCTGATCGGCCGGCACACCGCAGCGCGCTGCCATGGCGTCGACCGTGAACGGCGCCAGCGCCTTGCGCACGTCCTCCAGGCCGTTCACCGGCAGTCCGGTGTCGCGGGTCAACCCCTCGCTGAGCAGCGTGTCGAGGATGCCCAGCAGCAGCGCCGCGTCCTCGCCGGGGCGGACGAACAGGTGCTGGTCGGCGATGGCCGCCGTTTCGGTGTGGCGCGGGTCGACCACCACCAGCTTGCCGCCGCGCGCCTTCACGGCCTTCAGGCGTTTCTCCACATCCGGCACGGTCATGATGCTGCCATTGGAGGCCAGCGGGTTGCCGCCCAGGATCAGCATGAAGTCGGTGTGATCGATGTCAGGGATCGGTATCAGCAGCCCGTGGCCGAACATCTGCTGGCTGACCAGGTGGTGCGGAAGCTGATCGACGGACGTGGCCGAATAACGATTGCGAGTTTTCAGCTGGCCGAGGAAGTAATTGCTGTGGGTCATCAGCCCGTAATTGTGCACGCTGGGGTTGCCCTGATACACCGCCACGGCATTGCCGCCATGGCGCTCGCGGATGTCCGCCAGGCGCGTGGCGACCAGCTCGAAGGCCTCGTCCCAGCCAATCGGCAGCCATTCGTTGCCGACCCGGCGCACCGGCTGGCGCAGGCGGTCCGGATCGTTCTGGATATCCTGCAGCGCCACTGCCTTGGGGCAGACGTGGCCGCGGCTGAAGCTGTCCTGAGCATCGCCCTTGATCGAGAGGATACGGTCATCCTCGGTCTCGATGGTCAGGCCGCAGATGGCCTCGCAGAGATGGCACGCACGGTGGTGGAGAGTCTTGCTCATGGCTCGCCTCGTTGTTGTTGTCGCCAGCCGCTCGTGGCGCTGGTCGTGGGGTCGCAGAGCACTATGGAACGCGGCCCGGATTCGCACCACCAGCTTCTGTCGGGTGAATCCCCGGGCATCAGGAACGACCATGGAGAATGCCCGGCCGACGGTGCCTTGGGGCTGAACTTGCGTATATCCGTCATTTCCTTATAGGATCGCGCCTTCCCCCATTTTCCGCTCCATGCGGTCCCGCCGCAGGTTCAGCCCGTTTTTTCTCACGAAAGCCGGTCGGTACCTCGGCCTGATTCTGAGAATAAGTAGTAGGTACGAACCATGAGCGCACGTCACTTCCTCTCGATGCTGGATTACACGACCGACGAACTGCTCGGTCTGATCCGCCGCGCCACCGAGCTGAAGGGCCTGCGAGACCGAGGCGTGCTCTACGAACCGCTGAAGAATCGCGTGCTGGGCATGATCTTCGAGAAGGCCTCGACCCGGACGCGGATTTCCTTCGAAGCCGGCATGATCCAGCTCGGCGGCCAGGCCATCTTCCTCTCCCCGCGCGACACCCAGCTGGGCCGCGGCGAGCCGATCGCCGACGCCGCACGGGTGATGTCGCGGATGGTCGATGCGGTGATGATCCGCACCTTCGCCCACAGCAACCTGATCGAATTCTCCGAAAACTCCCGCGTGCCGGTGATCAACGGCCTGTCGGACGACCTGCACCCCTGCCAGTTGCTGGCCGACATGCAGACCTTCCATGAGCACCGCGGCAGCATCGCAGGCAAGACCGTGGCCTGGATCGGCGACGGCAACAACATGTGCAACAGCTACATCGAAGCGGCAATCCGCTTCGACTTCCAGCTGAACGTGGCCTGCCCGGAAGGCTACGAGCCGAACGCCACGCTGATGGCGCAGGCCGGCGAGCGCGTGAAGATCTTCCGCGACCCGCGCGAAGCGGTGGCCGGCGCGCATCTCGTGAGCACCGACGTCTGGGCCTCCATGGGCCAGGAAGACGAAGCGGCCGCGCGCCTGCGCCTGTTCCAGCCATATCAGGTAACACGTGCGCTGCTCGATGGCGCGGCGGCGGATGTACTATTCATGCACTGCCTGCCGGCCCACCGCGGCGAAGAGATCAGCGAAGACCTGCTGGACGACGCGCGCTCGGTGGCCTGGGACCAGGCGGAAAACCGTCTCCACGCCCAGAAGGCGCTGCTCGAACTGCTGGTCGAGCACGCCCACTACGCCTGAGAACCTGCCCGTAATCTGCCTGCGCTGGCCCGGGCGGCGTTGGAATCAGATAAAAAATGCTCATTTAGCAGGCGTAAGCTGCGCTTTTTTTACCTGATTCCGCCTAGCCCGGACTGCGCTCGGCGAGATTCTGAACAGGTTCTACGTTCAATGACCCAAACGCTGCTGCTCAACCTCGACGATCTTTCCTGTGGCTATGAACAGCAGCGAGTGGTGCAAGGCGTCAGCCTGCACCTGAACGCCGGCGACATCGGCTGCCTGCTCGGCCCCTCCGGCTGCGGCAAGACCACCACCCTGCGCGCCATCGCCGGTTTCGAGCCGGTGCAGGGCGGCCGCATCGAGCTGGCCGGCGAGGTGATTTCCCGCTCCGGCTTCACCCTGTCGCCGGAGAAACGCCGGATCGGCATGGTGTTCCAGGACTATGCGCTGTTCCCGCACCTGTGCGTGGCGGACAACATCGCCTTCGGCATCCGCAAGCACCCCGAGCGCGAGCGCATCGTCAGCGAGCTGCTGGAGCTGGTGAAGCTCGACGGCCTTGGCCGGCGCTTCCCCCATGAGCTTTCCGGCGGCCAGCAGCAGCGCGTGGCCCTGGCTCGCGCGCTGGCGCCGCAGCCGCAACTGCTGCTGCTCGACGAACCTTTCTCCAACCTCGACGTGGAGCTGCGCCGCCAGCTCAGCCACGAGGTGCGCGACATCCTCAAGGCGCGCGGCACCAGCGCCATCCTGGTCACCCATGACCAGGAAGAAGCCTTCGCCGTCAGCGATCACGTCGGCGTGTTCCGCCAGGGCGTGCTGGAGCAGTGGGACACTCCGTTCAACCTCTACCACGAGCCGCAGACGCCCTTCGTCGCCAGTTTCGTCGGCCAGGGCTATTTCATTCGCGGACAGATGCGCGGCAGCGATGCGGTGCACACCGAACTGGGCCTGCTGCGCGGCAACCGTGCCTACAGCCTGCCCGATGGCAGCGCCGTGGACGTGCTGCTGCGCCCGGACGATCTGGTGCCCAGCGCCGATGGCGCGCTGAAGGCAAGGATCGTCGGCAAGTCCTTCCTCGGCGCTGCGACGCTGTATCGCTTGCAGCTGCCCACCGGCACCCAGCTGGAGTCACTGTTCCCCAGCCATGCCGACCACCAGCCGGGCGACGAAGTCAGCATCGGCGTGGCCGCCGAGCACCTGGTACTGTTCCCGGCCCAGGGCAGCGTGGCGCTCTAGTCGAGCACGCGGTCCAGCTCGCGCAGCAGGGCCGGCAGCACCTCGAACAGATCGCCCTGCAGGCCATAGTCGGCTATCTCGAAGATCGGCGCGTCCGGGTCGAGGTTGATCGCGGCGATGACCTTCGCGTCCTTCATTCCCGCCACATGTTGCACCGCGCCGGAAATTCCCACGGCCAAATACAACTGGGGCGCGACGATGCGCCCGGACTGGCCGATCTGCAGCTCCGCCGGCGCGAAGCCCGCATCCACCGCCGCCAGTGACGCGCCCACGGCACCGTGCAGGCGATCCGCCAACGGGTAGAGCGCGGCGAATCCCTCGGCCGTCTGCAGGCCACGGCCACCGGCGACGATGACCTTGGCCGACTCCAGCGCGGGCCGCTCGAACGCCGGGTGTTCCTCGCCCTGCCAGGCCGACAGCGCCAGCTCCCCGGCCCCATCGAGTCGTACCAGCTCGGCGCTGCCCCCTTGCGTGGCAACCGGGTCGAAGGCCGTGGGGCGAATGCCCAGCACCGTGATCGGCCCCTCGCAGCGTACGGTGGCAATGGCGTTGCCGGCGTAGATCGGGCGCTGGAAGGTCTCGCGGTCGATCACGGTGATGACGTCGGAGACCGCATCCACGTCCAGCAACGCGGCGATGCGCGGCAGGCAGTCGCGCCCCATGGCGGTCGCGGGCGCGAGCAGGTGGCTGTAGCCAGGGGCAAGCCGCACCACCAGGGCAGAGAGGTTTTCCGCCAGCAGATGGTCGTAGGCGGGATCGTCCACCTGCAGCACGCGAGCGACGCCGACGATCTGCCGCGCCTGCTCCGCCAGGTGCGCAAGGCCGCTGCCGGCCAGCAGCAGATGCACCTCGCCACCGATCTGCCCGGCGGCGGCCAGGGCATTCAAAGTTGCCGGCGCGAGGACGGCGGCGCCGGTGTGGGTGTGGTAGTCAGCGATGACCAGGATTGCCATGGGCCTGCCTCCGTATCTGCGCACCGCGCCAGGGCAGCACGGCGGCCAAAGGAGACTAGCCTAGGCTGGGGAGCCGGCAGCCCCCCCGTCACATGTCAACCAACCAGCAGATGGCCGCTGGCCACCAGGCGGGCGTAACCGGCGATGCTCACGCGGTCGTCCTCCAGGCGGCACCACAGCTCGCCGCCGCGCTCGGAGCACTGGAAGGCGCGCATCTGCAGCTTGTTCAGGCGGCCCGACCAGTAGGGGATCAGGCTGCAGTGGGCGGCACCGGTCACCGGGTCTTCGTTGAGGCCGATGGCCGGGGCGAAGAAGCGCGAGACGAAGTCGTAGTGATCGCTGCGTGCGGTGACGATCACGCCCAGGTAGGGCAAGCGCGCCAGGGCGGCGAAGTCCGGCTTGCAGTCGCGCACGGCCTGCTCGGATTCCAGCAGCGCCAGCAGGTGCGAGGCGTTGCTCAGCGCATCGACCACATCCACCCCCAGCGCGGTCGCCAGCTCCACAGTGGCGCCGGTTTCGCTCGGCGGCTGGGCCGGGAAGTCCAGCGCCAGCCGGCCCTCCTCGCGCGTCACCCGCAGCGGGCCGGACAGCGAGTTCAGCTCCAGCACCTCGCCCGGCTCCTCGAACAAGTTGAACAGCACATAGGCGCTGGCCAGGGTGGCGTGGCCACACAGCGGCACCTCGGCGGTCGGGGTGAACCAGCGGATGCGCCAGCCTTCGGGCTCCTTCACCAGGAAGGCGGTCTCGGACAGGTTGTGCTCGGCGGCGATCTTCTGCATCAGCTCGTCGCTCAGCCAGGCGTCGAGGCGGTAGACCATGGCCGGGTTGCCGGCGAAGGGACGGTCGGTGAAGGCGTCCACCTGGTGGAAGTCGAGCAGCATGACAATCTCCTTGTGAGTGATGGCCGAGCATGACAGAAGCCGACGGGCGGCGAACCGTACAGTAGGGACCACACAGTCCCTCTGAGTCAGCCTCCAGGTGCACCTGCCTTCATCTGAAAGTCAGTGCTTGGGATTTCCCTCTCCCTAACCCTCTCCCTGAAGGGAGAGGGGACTGGTTCGCTATAGGCTGAAACCGTAGCTTCAGCCGGCACGATCTACCCCCTCTCCCTCCGGGAGAGGGTTGGGGTGAGGGCATAGCCTGGCACGGACCAATCAGAAGAGCGCTCCTACACAAATCCTCAGGGCCGCCCGATAGGCGCGAACGTCGCCGCAGTCAGCCCGGCCAGGGTCTCGGCGCTCAGCTCCACCTCCAGCCCGCGCCGCCCGGCACTGACATGGATGGTCGGGTACCCCTGGGCGGACTCGTCAATAAAGGTGCGCAGGCGCTTCTTCTGCCCCAGCGGGCTGATCCCGCCGACCAGGTAGCCGGTGGCGCGCTGCGCCGCGTTGGGGTCGGCCATGTCGGCCTTCTTCACGCCCGCTGCATGGGCCAGCGCCTTGAGGTCCAGGGTGCCTGCCACCGGCACCACCGCCACCAGCAACTCACCCTTCTCGCTCGCCGCCAGCAGCGTCTTGAACACCCGCGCCGGGTCGAGGTTGAGTTTCTCCGCGGCCTCCAGGCCGTAGGACGGCGCCTTGGGGTCGTGCTCGTAGCTGAGCACATGGTGTTCGGCGCGGTTCTTCTTCAGCAGGTCGATGGCGGGGGTCATGATCGGCGGGCTTCTCGCAGGCGGCTTTCCAGCGCATAACAGTAAGCCAAGGTGTGGCGCGCTGCACGGTGTTCGCTTCACCGACGCGGATGAATCCCGTATGTTCACCGCCAATCCCTCCCGGACCTGCCACCGGGACCGCCGAACGGAATCCGCACAAGGCCGCCACCATGACCGACCTGACGAACAAGAAATACGTCGTCGCCCTCGACCAGGGCACCACCAGCTCGCGCGCCATCATCTTCGACCACGACGCCAACGTGGTCAGCGTGGCCCAGCGCGAGTTCGCGCAGATCTACCCGCAGCCGGGCTGGGTCGAGCACGACCCGATGGAAATCTGGGCGACCCAGAGTTCGACCCTGGTGGAAGCCCTGGCCCAGGCCAACATCAGCGTCGCCGAAGTGGCCGCCATCGGCATCACCAACCAGCGCGAAACCACTCTGGTGTGGGACAAGGCGACCGGCCGGCCGATCCACAATGCCATCGTCTGGCAGTGCCGGCGCAGCGCGGCGATCTGCGAGCAGCTCAAGCGCGACGGCCTGGAGCAGCACATCCGCGACACCACCGGGCTGGTCATCGACCCGTACTTCTCCGGCACCAAGCTCAAGTGGATCCTGGATAACGTCGACGGCGCCCGCGAACGCGCACAGCGCGGCGAACTGCTGTTCGGCACGGTGGACAGCTGGCTGATCTGGAAGCTCACCGAAGGCGAGGTGCACGTCACCGACTACACCAACGCATCGCGCACCCTGATGTTCAATATCCACACCCGAGACTGGGACGAGCGCCTGCTCGCCGCGCTGGACGTGCCGCGCGCGATGCTGCCGCAGGTGCGTGTCTCTTCGGAAATCTATGGCCACGCCAAGGTCGGCGGCCTCGGCGTGCACCGCACGCCGATTGCCGGGATCGCCGGCGACCAGCAGGCCGCGCTGTTCGGCCAGATGTGCGTGGAGCCGGGCCAGGCAAAGAACACCTACGGCACCGGCTGCTTCCTGCTGATGAATACCGGTGCCAAGGCGGTGAAATCCACCCACGGCCTGCTCACCACCATCGCCTGCGGACCGCGCGGCGAAGTGGCCTATGCGCTGGAGGGGGCCGTGTTCAACGGCGGCTCCACCGTGCAGTGGCTGCGCGACGAACTGAAGGTGATCAACGACGCCCACGATTCCGAGTACTTCGCCACCAAGGTGAAGGACAGCAATGGCGTCTACCTCGTGCCCGCCTTCACCGGCCTCGGCGCGCCCTACTGGGACCCGTATGCCCGCGGCGCGCTGTTCGGCCTGACCCGCGGGGTGAAGGCCGACCACCTGATCCGCGCCACCCTGGAATCCATTGCCTACCAGACCCGCGACGTGCTCGACGCCATGCAGCAGGACGCCGGCGAGCCGCTGCGCGCCCTGCGGGTGGACGGCGGCGCGGTGGCCAACAACTTCCTCATGCAGTTCCAGGCCGACATCCTCGGCACCCCAGTGGAGCGTCCGCAGATGCGCGAGACCACGGCTCTCGGCGCCGCCGTGCTGGCCGGCCTGGCCTGCGGTTTCTGGAGCAGCCTGGACGAGCTTGCGAACAAGGCGGTGATCGAGCGGGTGTTCCAGCCGGCCTGTGACGAGGCGGAGCGTGCGCGGCTGTATGCGGGATGGAAGAAGGCGGTCGAGCGCACGCGCGGCTGGGCATTCGAAGATTGAGTGCTCTCCTGTAGGAGCGAGCTTGCTCGCGAACCGCTTGATGCAGTGGTGTCAGGCGGGGTTCGCGAGCAAGCTCGCTCCTACAAATCCATGACAGACTCCGTCCCGCTGCGGCATCCTTCCCCTTCGGCCCTTCCACGCGAGCGAACCGAATGAACCTGCCACCCCGACAGCAAAGCATCCTCGACCTGGTCCGCGAGCGCGGTTACCTGAGCATCGAGGAGCTCGCCCAGCAGTTCGCCGTGACCCCGCAGACCATCCGCCGCGACATCAACCAGCTCGCCGAACAAAGCCTGCTGCGCCGCTACCACGGCGGCGCCGCGTGGGACTCCAGCATCGAGAACACCGCCTACAACACCCGCGCCGACCAGATGCGCGACGAGAAGCAGCGCATCGCCGAGGCCATCGCCGCGCACATTCCGGACAACGCCTCGCTGTTCATCAACATCGGCACCACCACCGAGGCCATCGCCCGCGCCCTGCTCGGCCACAAGAACCTCAAGGTCATTACCAACAACCTGCACGTCGCCAGCATCCTCGCCGGCAAGGACGACTTCGAAGTGCTGATCGCCGGCGGCACCGTGCGCGGCGACGGTGGCGTGGTCGGGCAGGCAGCGGTGGACTTCATCGAACAGTTCCGCGTCGACTTCGCCGTGGTCGGCATCAGCGGCATCGACGAGGACGGCAGCCTGCTGGACTTCGACTACCAGGAAGTGCGCGTCTCCCGCGCCATCATCGACAACGCCCGGCAGGTGTTCCTCGCCGCCGACTCCAGCAAGTTCGGGCGCAACGCCGTGGTGCGCCTGGGGCCGATCGCCCTGGTCAGCCGCGTCTTCACCGACAGTCCGCCGCCCGCCGCGGTAGCGCGCCTGCTGCAGCAGCACAAGGTCCAGCTCGAGCTGGTCTGACCCTTCACTGATTCAATTTCGAACATTCAGACGAACACCTGCGCGAATTCGCGCTCAGGGCTGGTCATATTTCGTTCACTGAACTAGGATATTTTCGAAAACGAACATCAAAAGATTCACTTTCAATCCCGAAGGCGGCTCCCATGACCTCCACCCGCTCGCGCCATGCGCCCCTTGCCGAAGTCTATGATCTGGCCGTCGTCGGCGGCGGCATCAACGGTGCAGGGATCGCGGCGGACGCCGCCGGGCGCGGGCTGTCGGTGTTCCTTTGTGAACAGCACGACCTCGCCAGCCATACCTCCTCCGCCAGCAGCAAGCTGATCCACGGCGGCCTGCGCTACCTGGAGCACTATGAATTCCGCCTGGTCCGCGAAGCCCTCGCCGAGCGCGAAGTGTTGCTGGCCAAGGCGCCGCACATCGTGCATCCGCTGCGCTTCGTGCTGCCCCACCGTCCGCACCTGCGCCCGGCCTGGATGATCCGCGCCGGCCTGTTCCTCTACGACCACCTGGGCAAGCGCGAGAAGCTACCGCCCTCCCGCGGCCTGCGCTTCGGTATCGACAGCCCGCTGAAGGCCGAGATCGCCCGCGGCTTCGAATATTCCGATTGCTGGGTGGACGACGCGCGCCTGGTGGTGCTCAACGCCATGGCCGCCCGCGAGCATGGCGGACATATCCATCCGCGCACCCGCTGCGTCAGCGCCCGGCGCAGCAAGGGCCTGTGGCACCTGCACCTGGAGCGCCGCGACGGCAGCCTGTACTCGGTGCGCGCCCGCGCGCTGGTCAACGCCGCCGGCCCCTGGGTCGACCGCTTCCTGCGCGATGAGCTGCGGCAGAAGCCGCCCTACGGCATCCGCCTGATCCAGGGCAGCCACCTGATCGTGCCGCGCCTGTACGAAGGCGAGCAGGCCTACATCCTGCAGAACGAGGACCGCCGCATCGTCTTCGCCATCCCCTACCTGCGCCAGTTCACCCTGATAGGCACCACCGACCGCGAATACCAGGGCGACCCGGCGGCGATCCGCATCAGCGAAGCAGAGACCGACTACCTGCTCGACGTGGTCAACGCGCACTTCAAGCGCCAGCTGGGTCGCCAGGACATCCTGCACAGCTTCTCCGGCGTACGCCCGCTGTGTGACGACGAATCCGACGACCCGTCGGCCGTGACCCGCGACTACACCCTGGCCCTGGACAATACGCCCGGCGAAGCGCCGCTGCTGTCGGTGTTCGGCGGCAAGCTGACCACCTACCGCAAGCTCGCCGAGGCCGCGCTGGAACAGCTGGCGCCGCACTTCGCTGGTGTGATGAAACCCCGCTGGACCGCCAGCGCCCCGCTGCCCGGCGGTGAAGCCATGACCACGGTGGAAGAGCTGGCCGTGCAGCTCATGGAGCGCCTGCGCCAGCTCGACCCCGCCCTCGCCCGCCGCTGGGCCGGCACCTACGGCAGCCGCATCTGGACACTGCTGGGCGGTGCGCACAACCTCAGCGAACTGGGCGAACACCTCGGCGCCGGGCTCTATGCGCGGGAAGTGGAATACCTGGTGCGCGAGGAGTGGGCGCATGACGCCGACGACATCCTCTGGCGCCGCACCAAGCTCGGCCTGTTCCTCAACGCCCGGCAGCGCGAGCGCCTGGAGCAGTTCCTGCGCAGCGAAAGCCCGCTGGAGCCGACGACGCAGGTCGCCTGAGGCGGCTCGTCAGAGCGACGCGTTCAGCTCGCTGATCAGCTCTTCGCGCTGGCGCAGGGATTCCAGCGCGCTTTCGCCCAACTGCCCCGCCACCTCGCTCAGCAGCCCCTGCGCCAGCAGCATGAAGGCGCACATGCTGTTGCTGTAGAACAGGCTGTGGTTGGGCACATGGAAGCTGTACCGCGCCACCTTCGACAGCGGTGAGCTGGAGGAGTCGGTGAGGGCCACCACCTCGATGCCATGCCGCGCGGCCACTTCTGCGGTGGCCAGCACGCTGGGCGTATAGGGGAAGCAACTGGCGACCACCAGCACATCGCCGGCATCCAGCTGCGCCAGCGCGTCGGCCACGCCCTGGCGACTGGCGTCCAGCGCCGCCACGTCCTGGCGCAGCATGCCCAGGCCGTAGGACATGAACAGCGCCAGCGAGGTGAACTGGCGCATGCCGTGGATGCGCACACGGCGCGCCGTGGCCAGCAGCTCCACCACGCGGGCGAACACCTCCGGCTCGACCTGCTCGATCAGGCTGGCGATGTTGGTGCTTTCCTGCCGCCCCAGACGGGTCAGGCGAGACAGGGTGGTGTCGGACGGCGTCAGCAGCAGGCGCGAGGCCTGGTCGCTGTAGAAACTCTTGCCTTCGGTCAGCTCGCGGCGGAATACATCCTGGAACTTGCTGAAGCCGCCATACCCCAGACGCTGGGCCAGGCGCGACAACGTCGAGGCATTCACCCCGAGCTGCTCGGACAGCTCGCTGATCGAAGACACCGCGGTGCGCTGCGGCGCCTCGATCAGCGCGGCCAGCACCCGCCGCGAACTGCCGCCCAGGGAAATACCCGATTCGCCACGCTCGATAGCCTCCAGCAGCTGCTTGAGGGCTCCCAGGTTATCGGGCAATGCGGCGGGCGCTTGGGTCATCGGGCAGGTCCGTTGGCGGAATGAGGGCGGATACTGCCGGCCGCTTCCACGTGCTGGACGTCCGGCTGGCAGTAGACGCGCCATTCTACCGAGTTCGCCCCAATGCGAAACACAGCGGTGGCCAGGGTGTTCTCATCGTCCGGATCGTCCTCCGCACGCCGGTAGATCGGCAGCTCGGGGCCTGCGACATCCCGCAGGATCGCCAGGGCGCGGGCCTCATCGAGCAACCCCGCGCCATCCCCCAGGAGCACATCGACGCGGCGCTGGCGGCTGCCGGAGCTGCCGGTGATGCGCTGCCCCGCGGCGTCCAGCCCGGCATCCAGTAGGTGGTTGGAGTGCCCGCCGAGACGCCGCACCTTGCGCACCGCGACACCGGACGAGCAGGCCTCGACGCTCACCAGATGGGCCGAACCGACCTGCCCGAGGGTATGGTGGAAGGCCCCGGCGCGGCCCGTGCGCGAGAGCATGTCGACGGCCGCCTCCAGGCTGGCGCACTCCAGCACCGCGCGGGCCAGCACCTGGCGCGGCAGGCCGGCCGGAATGCGGGTCGGACGGAGATTGTTCACCGTGCTGACCAGCCCGGCGGCGTTCACCGCGAAGGTATGGCCGGGAATCGAGCCGGGATAGACGAAGCTGGTGAAGGCCATGCCCTGCGCCGGCGTTGCCTCGAGCAAGCCACAGGCGCCATCGAGGGACGGCAGGCCGTCCTCGTTGTGGGCGATCAGCCAGCCGTCGGCGCAGGGGCCGAATACCGTGGTGCAGCCGTCCACGCTCTGCGGCCGGACGAAATCGCCGCGGCAGTTCCAGAGGAAGACTTCCTCCACCGGCAATGCCAGGCCATCGGCCAGGCCGCGGAATTCCTCCCAGATACGCGGAAAGTCCGCCTCGACCTGCGCTTGCATGGCCCTGGCCGCCTCGGAGCCGGCCAGGGCTGCGAGACTTTGCCACAGTGGCAGCGGGCGCAGGCGCCGGTGCACCGCATCGTGGCCGAAGCGGCCCAGTCCCAGGCCGATGTCGTAAGGGCTGCCGCCCAGTTTCAGGGGTTGCAGGATCATCGACGCACCTCAGGCGACATGTTGCAGGAACTCGCGCAGGCGCGGGCTGGTGGGGTTGCCGATCAGGCTGGCGGGATCGCCGTCCTCGGTGATGCGGCCCTTGTCGATGAAGATCGGGCGCGAGGCGACCTTGCGGGCAAAATCGATCTCGTGGGTGACGATGACCATGGTCATGCCCTCCTCCGCCAGGTCCTTCATCACCTGCAGCACCTCGTGGCGCAGCTCGGGGTCGAGCGCCGAGGTGGGCTCGTCGAACAGCATCAGCTTGGGCTTCACCGCCAGCGCGCGGGCGATGGCCACGCGCTGCTGCTGGCCGCCCGACAGCTCCGACGGATAGTGACCGGCGCGCTCGGAGAGCCCGACCTTCGCCAGCAACTGACGCGCCTGCGCCTCGGCGTCCGCCTTCTTCGCCCCGCGCACGCGGATCGGGCCGAAGGCGACGTTCTCCAGCGCGGTCATCTGCGGGAACAGGTGGAACTGCTGGAACACCATCCCCGCCTCCTGGCGGATCAGGCGCTCGTCCACCTTCGGGTCGTTGACCTCCATGCCGTCGACGAACAGCTCGCCGTCGGTGATCACCTCCAGCTTGTTGATGCAGCGCAGCAAGGTGGACTTGCCGGAGCCGGACGGGCCGATGATCACCACCACCTCGCCGTTGCCGATCTTCAGGTTGATGTCGTGGAGCACCTGGGTTTCGCCAAAGTGCTTGGAGACCTGCTTGAACTCGATCATAGGATCTTCAGCCTCGATTCCATGCGCCGCAGCACGTAACTCAGTACCAGCGTGATGATCAGGTAGATCACCGCCACCGCCGACCAGATTTCCATCGCGCGGAAGTTGCCGGCGATCACTTCCTGGCCCTGGCGGGTCAGCTCGGCGACGCCGATGACGATGAACAGCGAGGTGTCCTTGATGCTCACGATCCACTGGTTGCCCAGCGCCGGGATCATCCGACGGAAGGCCAGCGGCGCGATCACGTAGCGCAAGGTGTCGCGCCCGGACAGCCCCAGCGCCAGCCCCGCCTCGCGGAAGCCCTTGTTCACCGAGAGCAGCGCGCCGCGGGTGATCTCGGCGATGTAGGCCCCGGAGTTGATCATGATGGTGACCACCGCCGCGCTGAACGGGTCGATGCGCACCGGGATCATCAACGGCAGGGCGAAGTAGATGAACATCACCTGGACCATGATCGGCGTGCCGCGGATCAGCTCGACGAACACCAGCGCCAGGCGGCTGCCGATGAAGCCGCCGTAGGCGCGGCCGACGCCGGCCACCAGGCCGATCACCGCGCCGCCGACCAGGCCGAGAATGGATATCCACAGGGTCAGCCGGGCGCCCTCGAGCAGCACCGGCAACGCGTCCCAGATGGCGGACCATTGGAAATGCATGGATGACTACCTCTGCTTTATTTCGGGTCGGTGCCGAACCACTTGCGGTAGATCTGCGCGTAGGTGCCGTTCTCACGCAGCTTCTTCAGCGCCGCGTTCACCGGCTCGCGCATCTCGCTGCCCTTGGGGAAGCCGATGCCGTACTGCTGCGCCATCATCTGCTCGCCCACGGCCTTCACCTGCCCGTCGCCGGCGGTCTTGATGTAGTAAAGGACGTTCGGCGTGTCGTGCATCGCCGCATCGACGCGGCCGGTGCGAAGCTCCAGGTAGGCGTTGTCGACATTGGGGAACTGGCGCAGGTCGCCGGCCTTCAGATTGGCCTTGGCGTAGTCCGCCGCCGAGGTGCCGCTCTTCACGGCCAGGCTCTTGCCGGCGATGTCGGCGGGGCTCTTGATGCTGTCGTTGTCGGCCTTGACCATCAGCAGGAAGCCGCTGTCGTAGTAGCCGTCGGAGAAGTCGATGACCTGCTTGCGGTCTTCCTTGATGGTGATGCCGGCCAGGGCGGCGTCGACGTTGCGGGTCTGCAGCGCGGGGATGATGCCGTTGAAATCCATCGGCTTGAGCTGGTAGCTCACGCCCATTTCCTTGGCGATGGCTTCCCAGAGGTCGATGTCGAAGCCGACGTATTTATCGCCCTGCTTGAACTCGAAGGGCACGAAGGCGGTGTCGGTGGCGATCAACAGGTCCTTGTCGGCGGCCATCGACTGGCTGGCGGCGAACAGGGAGAGCGCGGCGAACGAGGCTTGCAGCAACTTTTTCATGCAGGACTTCCTCTTGCGGGACGGCGGGATGCGCCGCCCCACGAGGGCGGCGCGCATTAGCGGCAGTTCGATGCAACGGGCCTGGGCCCGGACTTTATTGTTTTGAGCGGCTAACCCACATTCGGGGCTGCATGCACTAGCGTGCTTTCATGCAAAATAAACATGCAAATAAAATCATTGCAAGCTTTTTTCGCCTACCGGCAACGCTACTGAAATGACCGCCAGCGCCCGCCTCGCGAGGATTTGCACGGAAATAGAGGCCTCCAGCGTGCTTCGGCGACCCTCCCGCTGCGCAATAAAAATTTGCCAATCACAAAAATGCATTTAATATTTGCGCAAACCCCTGGAGGTCACCATGAGCCACGTCCTGCACCGCAGCCTCACCCAGTCCTACCCCACGGCCGTTCGCGGCGAGGGCGCCTACCTGATCGACAGCGACGGCCGCCGCTACCTGGACGCCAGCGGTGGCGCGGCGGTGTCCTGCCTGGGGCACAGCGATGCCGAGGTGATCGAAGCGGTCCGCCGGCAGATCGGCAACCTGGCCTACGCCCACACCTCCTTCTTCACCAGCGAGCCGATGGAAGAGCTGGCGGACTTCCTTATCGCCCGCGCCCCCGCCGGAATGCGCTCGGTGTACTTCGTCTCGGGTGGTTCGGAGGCGGTGGAAGCGGCGCTCAAGCTGGCCCGTCAGTACTTCGTGGAGATCGGCCAGCCACAGCGCACGCACCTGATCGCGCGGCGCCAGAGCTACCACGGCAACACCCTCGGCGCCCTGGCCACCGGCGGCAACGCCTGGCGGCGCCAGCAGTTCCAGCCGCTGCTCATCGACGTCAGCCACGTCAGCCCCTGCTATGCCTATCGCGGCCAGGCCGAAGGCGAAACGCCGGAAGCCTACGGCGAACGCCTGGCGCGGGAGCTGGAAGCGGAAATCCTCAACCTGGGCCCGGACACGGTCATGGCTTTTGTCGCCGAACCGGTGGTGGGTGCCACCCTTGGCGCGGTGACCGCCGTGCCGGGCTACTTCAAGCGCGTGCGGGACATCTGCGACCGCTATGGCGTGCTGCTGATCCTCGATGAAGTGATGTGCGGCATGGGCCGCACCGGCACGCTGTTCGCCGCCGAACAGGAAGGCATCAGCGCGGACCTCATCACCGTCGCCAAAGGCCTGGGCGCCGGCTACCAACCCATCGGCGCGACCCTGGTCAGCCAGCGCATCCACGACGCCATCGCCACAGGCTCGGGGTTCTTCCAGCACGGCCACACCTACATCGGCCACGCCACCGCCTGCGCCGCCGCGCTGGCGGTACAGAAGACCATCGAACAACGCAACCTGCTGCCACGCGTGCGGGACCTCGGCGAGAAGCTCCAGCAACGGTTGCGCAGCACACTGGGCGAACACCCGAACATCGGCGACATTCGTGGCCGCGGGCTGTTCCAGGGAGTCGAACTGGTCGCCGACCGCGCCAGCAAGGCGCCCTTCCCCGCCGAAGCGAAACTGCACGCGCGGGTCAAGAAGGCCGCCATGCAGGAAGGGCTGATGTGCTACCCCATGGGCGGCACGGTGGATGGACGCAGCGGCGACCACATTCTCCTCGCCCCGCCCTTCATCCTCGAAGAGGCGCAGCTGGACGAGCTGACTGAAAAGCTGCAGCGCGCCATCGTCAAAGCCATTGGCAGCCTCTGAGGGACCTTGCATGAACATCGATTCACGCCTGCCCGCACTGACCGACTCGACCATGGATGAAGAGCAGCGCCGCGTGCTGCAGGACATCCTCAGCGGCCCGCGCGGCAACCTCGACGGCCCGTTCCTGGCCTGGGTCCACAGCCCCGGCCTGGCGGACAACGCCCAGAAACTCGGGGCCTTCTGCCGCTACGGCACCCGCCTGGAGCTGCGCCTGAGCGAACTGGCGATCCTGGTCACCGCCGCCTGGTGGCAATCCCAGGCGGAATGGCAGATCCACGAACCCATCGCGCGCCAGGCCGGCCTCAGCGACCCGGTGATCGAAGCACTGCGACTGGGCCAAACGCCGGACTTCCAGCGCGAAGACGAACGCCTGATCCATCGCCTGGGGCGCTCGCTGTACGAAACCCGCCGCATCGAGCAGGCGCTGTATGACGAAGCCACGGCCTGCTTCGGCGAGGCCGGGCTGGTGGAGTTGATCGGGATCTTCGGCTACTACGCGCTGGTCGCCATGACCCTGAACGCCTTCCAGGTGCGCCGCGGTACGGATGCCCCGCTGCCGTTCAAAGAACCGTAAAATCTGCCCCGCCTTCCGCCAAGGGCCGCGACACCAGCCACTGCGCCAGATGCTCACCCCAGACCTGGTAGCCCAGCGCCGAGGGGTGGTAGCCGTCGATGGCGAGGAATTGCGGCTGCATCTCCAGGCTCACTGCGCAGTAACCTGCGCCCTGTGCCAGTGCCAACGCGCTGAGCTGGCGATCCAGCAGCGCCGCGCGCCGGCCCAGCATGTGCCGCAGTAGCCAGGGTAATGCCGTGAAGTGCTGCAAGGGCGGCACCGCCGTGCACACGACCCGCGCGCCACGTAGGCGAAAGTGCTCGATCAATTGTTCCAGCGCACCCAGCCAACGCCGGCTGGAGCTGAACTGCGTGGTGTCGTTGACGCCGAACACCAGCGCCACCAGGTCATAGTCCTGCTCGGCCACCTGCGGTAGAAGCCGCGCGCAGGCTTCGCCGGCGGTGATGCCATTCTCCCCGACCGCGCGCCAGGCGACGGGGCGCTCCAGTCGGCCCGATAGCGCCAGGGCCAGCCGGCCGGCCAGGGCAAAATCCAGGCAGGACGCACCGACACCGGCGACGGTGGACTCGCCCAGCAGCAACAGGCGAAAAGGCTCGCCAGCGCACTCCGCCCCGGCAACCCCTTCACAGACGCCGGCGGCGGGAGCCAGGCGCAAGGCCGTGCGCCGGGTGCGCACGGCCATGGGCAGGGCCAGTGGCAGCAGCGGCAGCGCCGCCGCCCACCACACCAACCCCGCCCAGCGACTCACAGCTCGACGTGGACCGCCTGGGCCGAGCGGGTGGCCTTGGCGCGGGCGGCGTCGATCGATTCGTCGCGTGCCAGGGCCACGCCCATGCGGCGCTGGCCGTCCACTTCCGGCTTGCCGAACAGGCGCAGGGCGGTGTCCGGCTCGCTCAGGGCGGCGCCCAGGTTGCCGAAGGACACCTGCTGCGACGTGCCTTCCACCAGGATCACCGCCGAGGCGGAATCACCCAGCTGGCGGATCACCGGGATCGGCAGGCCGAGGATGGCGCGCGCGTGCAGGGCGAACTCGGAGAGATCCTGGGAAATCAGGGTGACCAGGCCGGTATCGTGCGGGCGTGGCGAGACTTCGCTGAACCACACTTGATCGCCCTTCACGAACAGCTCCACGCCGAACAGGCCACGGCCGCCCAGCGCTTCGGTGACGGCCTTGGCCACGCGCTCGGACTCCGCGAGGGCCTTCGGGCTCATGGCCTGCGGCTGCCAGGACTCGTGGTAGTCGCCCTTCACCTGGCGATGACCAATGGGCGCGCAGAAGGTGGTGCCGCCGATGTGGCGCACGGTCAGCAGGGTGATTTCGTAGTCGAAATCGATGAAGCCCTCGACGATCACCCGGCCCTTGCCGGCGCGGCCGCCTTCCTGGGCATAGTCCCAGGCGGTCTTCAGGTCAGCGTCGGACTTGAGCACGCTCTGGCCCTTGCCCGAGGAGCTCATGATCGGCTTCACCACGCACGGGTAGCCCACCGCGGCCACGCCGGCGGCGTAGTCTTCATAGGTGTCGGCGAAGTGATACGGCGAGGTCGGCAGGCCCAGCTCTTCGGCGGCCAGGCGACGGATGCCCTCGCGGTTCATGGTCAGCTGCGCGGCACGGGCGGTGGGAATGACGGTGTAGCCTTCGCTTTCCAGCTCGACCAGGGTGGCGGTGGCGATCGCCTCGATCTCCGGCACGATGTAGTGCGGCTTCTCCTGCTCAATCACCGCGCGCAGGGCGACGCCGTCGAGCATGCTGATCACATGGCTGCGGTGCGCGACCTGCATGGCGGGCGCGTTGGCGTAGCGATCGACGGCGATGACTTCGCAGCCCAGGCGCTGCAGTTCGATCGCCACTTCCTTGCCCAGCTCGCCGGAGCCACAGAGCAGTACGCGGGTCGCGCTCGGCGACAGGGGAGTTCCAATACGGGGCATTGCGGGAAACCTCGGGAAGGGATAGTTCGAAACGGGAAGGCTCTCGGGCGTGACGGCGCTAGACCAGCACGCCCTGCTCGCGGGCGCGCTGCTGGCAACGCTTGAGCACCTCGCGGCGCTCGGCATTGTCCATCAGGCCCCAGCGGGTGATTTCGGCGGCGCTGCGCTGGCAGCCCAGACAGATGTCGGCATCGTCCAGCGCGCAGACATGCACGCAGGGCGAGGCGACGGGACGTTCTTCGTTCATTCTTCCTGCTCGGCCAGATCTCGGGCGTAGCGCTGGGCGTTGTGGACGTAATGGGCGGCGCTGGCTTCGAGCATCTTCTTCTGCGGCTCGGTCAGTTCGCGGACCACCTTGCCGGGGGAGCCCATGACCAGCGAGCCATCGGGGATTTCCTTGCCCTCGGGGATCAGCGCGTTGGCGCCGATGATGCAGTACTTGCCAATCTTCGCGCCGTTGAGGATCACCGCATTGATGCCGATGAGGCTGTAGTCGCCCACCTGGCAGCCGTGCAACATGGCGTTGTGGCCGATGGTGACGCCCTTGCCCAGGGTCAGCGGGAAGCCCATGTCGGTGTGCATGACGGTGCCGTCCTGCACGTTGCTGTGCTCGCCGATGTGGATCAGCTCGTTGTCGCCGCGCAGCACGGCGTTGAACCACACGCTGGCACCGGCGTCGAGACGCACCTTGCCGACCACCGTGGCGTTGGGGGCGATCCAGCTTTCCGGATGGGTTTCGACTCGGGACGAGCCCAGGCGGTACTTCATGGGTTTCTCCTCAGGCGGGGGCCGCTCTTTATTCTGACGTCTCAGCTCAGCTTGATGAACTGCGACGGCGGCTGGTGCAGGTCGATGCGGGCGTCGTACAGCAGGTTGAGCAGCTCGACCAGCATGATCGCGGACAGGCCCCAGATCTTGTAGCCCTCGAACAGGTAGCTCGGGACGTACCAGCTGCGGCCGAAATAGTCGATGCGGTGGGTGGTTTCCCGCGGGTCGCCACGGAAGAACTCCAGCGGCACCTTGAACACGGCATCGATCTCGCCGTCGTTGGGGCGGTACTCCACGAAATCGGGGACGAAGCCGACGAATGGCTTGACCAGGATACCGTGCCGCGACACCAGCGTGCTCAACGGTCCGACGACCTCCACCAGGCCCGGCGGCAGGGCGATCTCTTCCTCGGCCTCGCGCAGGGCGGTGTGGATCAGGTCCACATCTTCGGGGTCGCGACGCCCGCCGGGGAAGGCAACTTCGCCGCTGTGGGTCGAAAGCCCGGTCGCGCGCAGGGTGAGCACGAGCTCTTCCCGGGGAGTGATGGGGAGCAGGACCGCCGCTTCCGGGAAGCTGTGGTCCGTTTCAAGGTCGCTTGGCGTATGCGTCTGTATGCGTTGGCGCAGCTGGTCCAGCATGCCGAACATCCTGCGGGGGCCGATTCTTCTAATGGAAGGATCATGGCACGAAAGACGCCCCTGCCCAACCCCCGCCCCTTGCTGGGCGCGCCGCGCAGCGCGCAAGATTGCCCCATCCAATAACAAGGAAGCGGCATGAAATTCTGCAGCCTGTGCGGCGCCGGCGTGAGCCTGCGCACTCCCAGCGGCGACAACCGCCCGCGCTTCGTCTGCGACCAGTGCCAGACCGTGCATTACCAGAACCCGCGTATCGTCGCCGGCTGCCTGCCGGTCTGGGAGGGGCGCATCCTCCTCTGCCGTCGCGCCATCGCGCCGCGCCAGGGGTTCTGGACACTGCCGGCAGGCTTCATGGAGAACGGCGAGACCCTGGAACAGGCCGCGGCCCGCGAAACCCTCGAAGAGGCCAACGCGCGGGTCAATAGCCTGCAGCTGTATACGGTCTTTGATCTGCCACATATCAGCCAGGTTTATGTGTTCTTCCGCGCGGAACTGGCCGACCTGCACTTCAGCGCCGGCGAGGAAAGCCTGGACGTGCAACTCTTCGAAGAATCCGACATTCCGTGGGACGAGCTGGCTTTCCCCACTGTGGGCCGTACCTTAGAATATTTCCTCGCGGATCGGCTGGTTCAGAACTTCCCGGTACGCAATGAAGGGATTCTCCCGATGCTTGCACAGAAAAAGAACCAATAAGCTCGTTTACCGACTCTAAGCCTTTAGGAACTACCCGGGGAACACCACCAGATGCGCTGGTTGATTGCCGTACTTTGTCTGACCTTCGCAGCGTTCTCGCATGCCAATGCGACACCCACGCTCGACGGTCATATCGACAAGATTCTCGTGCTCAAGTCCGAGCGCAAACTGCACCTCATGAGCAACGGCAAGGTTCTCAAGAGTTACCGCGTGTCCCTGGGCAAGCGCCCGCAAGGGCCGAAGCTGGCCGAGGGCGACAACCGTACGCCGGAAGGCTTCTACTGGGTCGACTGGCGCAAGACCAGCGACAAGTACAACCTGTCCATGCACATCTCCTACCCCAACGCGCGCGACGTGGCCAAGGCGCGGGAAAAAAGCCTGTCGCCCGGCGGCATGATCATGATCCACGGCACGCCAGTGGATGACGAATACCCCGAGTGGTACTTCTCCACCCTGGACTGGACCAATGGCTGCATCGCCATGACCAACGCCGACATGCGCGAGGTCTGGAGCCTGGTCAAGGACGGTACGCTGATCGAGATCCGTCCCTGACGCGACCACACTGATACCAGTTCCATCCCGAACGCCGCCGCGGCCCAGCCCTGGCGGCGTTTTTCGTTGTCCCCTTCTCGCATTCGCTGATCGCTGGCAAGGCTTTAATCCCGGCGCCTCGCCGATTATCGACGTTCCGTGACGCAGAATGCAGTTCGTCGGCTGTCGCCCCGGGCCGGCTGAGCGGCGTTGACGTGGTATTTAAGTGGTATTAGCGTAAATTCCACTGACCTCGCCACCGAGCCCCGCCATGACCAGCCAGCCCACCCTGATCAGTGCCGAGCAACGCCTGCAGGCCCTGCGCCCGGACGAGTCCCTGTCCACCCCGCTCTACCTGCAGCTGGCCCGCAGCCTGGAAGCCGCCATCCATGCCGGCCACTGGCGCGCCGAGGAAGCGCTGCCCTCCGAACGCCACCTGAGCGAACACCTGGGTCTGTCGCGGGTCACCGCCCGCAAGGCGCTGGAAGTCCTGCTCGAACAAGGTCTGGTGCATCGCATCCAGGGCTCCGGCACCTTCATCACGCCGCGCCTGGAGCAACCGCTGTCACGGCTGTCCAGCTTCAGCGAAATGCTCCGCCTGAAGGGTTTCACCCCCAGCTCCACCTGGCTGGAACGGGAGATCAGCCTGCCCACCCATGAAGAAGTGATCCGCCTGGGCCTGTCGCCCACCGAGAAGGTGGTGCGCATGAAACGCCTGCGCAAGGCGGACGGCGTAGTCATGGCCATCGAGCACAGCACGTTGCCGGCGCGCCTGCTGGGTGACCCGACGGCAGTGGGCCATTCCCTCTACGCCCACCTGGACGCCATTGGCCGCCCGGTGGTTCGCGCCCTGCAGCACGTGCAGGCGATCAACGCCTCCGCCGAGGAGGCCGCGCTGGTGGGCATCAAGCCCGGCACCGCGATGCTGCTGATGACCCGTATCGGCTACCTCGAAGACAACACCGCAATCGAGCTGACCGACACCTACTGCCGCAACGATTACTACGACTTCGTCGCCGAACTGCGGCGCTGACGCGGGACCATTTCCATGCTCGAAGGCAACATCCTCACCCCCATGGGCTGGATCGTCGGCAGCCTGCACCTGCAGGACGGCCGTATCCAGCGCATCGAAGGCTCGCTCGGCGATCCTTCGCACAACGACCTGCCCTACCTGCTGCCCGGCTTCATCGACCTCCACGTCCATGGCGGCGGCGGCCACGACATCATGGAAGGCGCTGCCGCGTTCGCCGCCATTGCCCGTACCCACCTGCGCTTCGGCACCACCTCGCTGCTCGCCACCACCATGACGGCGCCACGGGAGGAAATCAGCGGCGTGCTCGGCGCGCTCGGCGAGTATTGCCAGGCACCGCGCGGCCAGGCTGCACGCGTGCTCGGCGTGCACCTGGAAGGCCCGTTCATCAATTCCGGCAAGCTCGGTGCGCAACCCAACTTCGCCCACGCCGCGGTGCTGGAGGAAGTGGATGCATTCCTGCGCCTGGCGCCGATCCGGGTGATCACCATCGCCCCGGAAATCGCCGGCCACCTGCCGTTGATCCGCGCCCTGGCCGATCGCGGCGTGCGCCTGCAGATCGGCCACACGCTGGGCAGCTACGAGGATGGCGTGGCGGCCATGGAGGCCGGCGCCACCAGCTTCACCCACCTGTACAACGCCATGACCGGCCTGCATCACCGCGAGCCCGGCATGGTCGGCGCCGCCCTGGCCCACGCACAGTTCGCCGAGTTGATCCCCGACCTGCTGCACGTGCATCCCGGCGCCATCAAGGTCGCCCTGCGCTCGATCCCGTGCCTGTACTGCGTGACCGACTCCACCGCCGCCGCCGGCATGCCTGACGGCGAATACAAGCTGGGCAGCCATACCGTCACCAAGTGCCTTGGCGGCGTGCGCCTGCCCGACGGCACCCTGGCCGGCAGCACGCTGACCATGGACCAGGCCCTGCGCAACCTGGTGAAGATCGGCCTGCCCATCGCCGAAGCCTCCCAGCGCCTCTCGCAATTCCCCGCCGACTACCTGGGGCTGCCCGAGCGCGGCCGCCTCACCCCCGGAGCCTGGGCCGACATCGTGCGCCTGGACCGTTCCCTGACCCTCGAGACCGTCTGGGTCGAAGGAGATCCGCTTGACCTCGCTGATGCTTGAAGAAGCACTGTCCGCCGCCGATGTGGTGGCGCGCCAGCTGCCCGTCCTGGACGCGCGCCTGCCCGACCTGGGCGAGCGCCTGCGCGCCGCCGCGCCCAGACTGGCAATGACCGTCGCCCGCGGCAGCTCGGACCACGCCGCCAGCTACTTCGCCTACCTGACCATGCAGCACGCCGGCCTGCCAGTGGCCTCGCTGCCGATGTCGGTGGTGACCCTGCGCCAGGCGCCTCTGCAGGTCGAGGGCCAGGTCGCCTTCGCCTTCTCGCAATCCGGCCAGAGCCCCGACCTGGTCGAGAGCCTCAGCCGCCTGCGCGAGCGCGGCGCCGTGAGCGTTGCCCTGGTCAACGCCGAGGGCTCGCCGCTGGAAGCCGCCGCCGAGTTCACCGTACCGCTGTGCGCAGGCCCCGAACGCAGCGTCGCCGCCACCAAGAGCTTCATCGCCACCCTCAGCGCCTCGACCCGCCTGCTGGCACACTGGCAAGGCGACCAGGCCTTGCTCGACGCCGGCAGCGAACTGGCCGCGGACCTCAGGCGCGCCGCGGACCTCGACTGGACACCGGCCATTCATGCCCTGCGCGACTGCGAGCGGCTGATGGTGATCGGCCGTGGCACCGGCTTCGCCGTGGCCCAGGAGGCCGCGCTGAAGTTCAAGGAAACCTCGGCGATCCAGGCCGAAGCCTTCAGCAGCGCCGAAGTGCGCCACGGCCCGATGGCCCTGGTGGACGAGCATTACCCCCTGCTCGTCCTGGCCCCCCGCGGCCCCGAGCAGGCCGGCCTGCTGGCCCTGGCCGAGGACATGCGCCAGCGCGGCGCGCGCGTGCTGCTCGCCGCCCCGGACGACGTCGCCGGCCGCGACCTGCCGCTGGCCACCGCCGTCCACCCGGCACTCGACCCGATCCTGGCCATTCAGAGTTTCTACGTCATGGCCGCCGGCCTTTCCCAGGCTCGCGGCATGAACCCGGACCAGCCGCGGCACCTGAGCAAGGTCACCCGCACCCATTGAGCGCAGCCACCATGAACAACAACAACCTGGCCCTCAAAGCCTTCTTGAGCGGGCCCGTGATGCCCCTCAGCCGCGTCCCCGACCCGGTGTTCTCCAGCGGCGCCATGGGCGACGGCATCGCCATCGACCCGCTGAACGACTGCCTGTACGCGCCCTGCGCCGGTGTGGTCATGCACGTCGCGCGGACGCGCCATGCCGTGACCCTGAAGGCCGACAACGGCGCCGAGCTGCTGTTGCACCTGGGCCTGGACACTGTCGAGCTGCAGGGCGAGGGCTTCGATGCCCTGGTCCAGGAAGGGACGCGGATCACGGAGGGCCAGCCGCTGCTGCGCTTCGATCTGGACAAGGTGGCGCGCGGCAGCAAGAGCCTGATCACGGTGCTGATCCTCACCAATGGCGAAGGCTTCCAACTGCGCCCGCTGACCACCACCTGCGTGGACGTCGGCGCGCCGCTGCTGCAACTCAGCCGAACCGGCAGCGCACCGGCAGTTGCCGAGCCAGCCGCCAGCGGCGGCGAATCCCGTGGCCATGTCCGCGTGGCCTTGCACGGCGGCCTGCATGCCCGCCCGGCCGCACTGTTGCGCAAGAGCGCCCAGGCATTCTCCAGCCGCGCCGAACTGTGCTTCGCTGGCCGCTCCGCCAGCGTCGACAGCCTGGTCGGCATCATGGGCCTGGGCGTCGCCGAACAGGACGAAGTGGAAGTGATCTGCCGCGGCGCGGACAGCGAAGCGGCGCTCCACGCCCTGCTCAAGACACTGGCTACCGCAGGCACCGAACCCACGCCGCAGCCGGTCACGCCGCTCCCCGTCGCGGCGCCGCGCGGCGTGGAAGAGCCCGGCGTGCTGGCCGGCGTCTGCGCCTCCCCCGGCCTGGCCAGCGGCCCGTTGGTGCGCCTGGGCGCCCTCCATCTGCCGGACGATCGTGGCGATTCCCAGCCAGACGAGCAGCACCGAGCCCTGGACCAAGCGCTGGAGCGGGTTCGCGGCGACGTGCGCGCCACCCTGCAACAGGCCGCCAGGCAAGGCCATGCCGAGGAGGAAGCGATATTCACCGCGCACCTCGCCCTGCTGGAGGACCCGGGCCTGCTCGATGCGGCCGACCTGCTGATCGACCAGCGCGTCAGCGCCGCCCATGCCTGGCACCGCGCCGTGCAGACCCACTGCGGCATTCTCCAGTCGCTGGGCAACCCGCTGCTGGCCGAGCGCGCCAATGATCTGCGCGACCTGGAAAAACGCGTGCTGCGCGTTCTGCTCGGCAACGACGGCGAACAGGCCATCGCCGCCGGCAGCCTGGTCGCCGCCCAGGAAATCACCCCGTCCGACCTTGGACCGCTGGTCCGCGCCGGCGTCGCCGGCCTGTGCATGGCCGAAGGCGGCGCCACCTCCCACGTCGCCATTCTCGCTCGCGCCAAGGGCCTGCCGTGCCTGGTCGCCCTCGGCCCGCAAGTGCTCGAACTCGACGAAGGCCGCGTGCTGGTGCTCGACGCCAGCAACGGCCGCCTGGAGTACGCCCCCAGCGCCGAACGGATCGCCCAGGTCGCCATGCAACGCGAACAACGCGAGCAGGCGCGCCAGCAGCAGCGCGCCCAGGCCCGGCAAGCCGCCGTGACCCGCGACGGGCGGCATATCGAAGTAGGTGCCAACGTCGCCAACCCCGAGGAAGCCGCCGAAGCCTTCGCCGCCGGGGCCGACGGCGTGGGCCTGCTGCGTACCGAATTCCTCTTCCTCGACCGCCAGCAGGCGCCGAACGAAGAGGAGCAGCAGCACGCCTACCAGGGCGTGCTGGACGCCATGGGCGAGCGCCGGGTGATCATCCGCACCATCGACGTGGGCGGCGACAAGCACCTCGCCTACCTGCCACTGCCTGCCGAAGAAAACCCGGCCCTGGGCCTGCGCGGCATCCGCCTCGGCCAGGCGCTGCCGCAGCTGCTTGACCAGCAGTTGCGCGCGCTGCTGCGGGTGGCGCCGATCCGCCGCTGCCGCGTGCTGCTGCCCATGGTCAGCGAGGTGGACGAGCTGATCGCCATCCGCCAGCGCCTGGACCAGTTGGCACACGAGCTGGGCATCGAGGAACGCCCCGAACTGGGCGTGATGATCGAGGTACCCTCAGCCGCCCTGCTGGCCGACCAGTTGGCCGAACACGCGGATTTCCTGTCCATCGGCACCAACGACCTGTCGCAGTACACCCTGGCCATGGACCGCTGCCACGCCGGGCTCGCCGCGCGCATCGATGCACTGCACCCGGCGCTGCTGCGGCTGATCGCCCAGACCTGCGCCGGTGCCGCGCGCCATGGCCGTTGGGTGGGCGTGTGTGGCGCGCTGGCCTCCGAAGCGCTGGCCACGCCCGTGCTGATCGGGCTGGGCGTGCAGGAGCTCTCGGTCAGCCCCGGCCTGGTCGGCGAAATCAAGGCGCGAGTCCGCGAACTCAACGCGGAAGACTGCCGCCAACGCAGCCAGGAATTGCTGGCCCTGGGCAGCGCCCGCGCCGTGCGCGACGCCTGCGCCCGCTTCTGGCCGCACGCCTGAAGCCCGACAACAAGAATCGGAGTCACACCATGACCACAGACCTGCTCCAGACCGCGCAAGGCCCGCGCCAGTTGCTCGCGCATCTCTACGGCGGTTTCATCGAGACGCTGCAGCGCCTGGGCCGCGCCCTGATGCTGCCGATCGCCATCCTGCCGATTGCCGGGCTGCTGCTGCGCCTGGGCGACAAGGACCTGCTGAACATCCTGCTGATCCACGATGCCGGCAACGCCATCTTCGCCAACTTGGCGCTGATCTTCGCCATCGGCATTTCCGTCGGTTTCGCCCGCGACAACAACGGTACCGCCGGCCTGGCCGGGGCCGTGGGCTACCTGGTGATGATGTCGACGCTCAACGCCATCGACCCGCACATCAACATGGGCGTGCTGTCGGGCATCGTCAGCGGCCTGGTGGCCGGCACGCTGTACAACCGCTTCAAGGACATCGCGCTGCCGCAGTACCTCGCCTTCTTCGGCGGCCGCCGCTTCGTGCCCATCATCACCGGCCTCGCCACCCTGGGCCTGGGCGTGCTGTTCGGGCTGGTGTGGCCGCCGGTGCAGGGGGTCATCGACGACCTCGGCAACCTGCTGGTGGGCAGCGGCAGCTTCGGCGCCTTCGCCTTCGGCGTGCTCAACCGCCTGCTGATCGTCACCGGCCTGCACCACATCCTCAACAACCTGATGTGGTTCGTCTTCGGCGCCTTCCCCGATCCGGAAACCGGTCGCCAGGTCACCGGCGACCTCGCCCGCTACTTTGCCGGCGACCCGAAAGGCGGCCAGTTCATGGCCGGCATGTTCCCGGTGATGATGTTCGGCCTGCCCGCGGCCTGCCTGGCCATGTACCGCAACGCCCTGCCGGAACGCCGCAAGCTGGTTGGCGGGCTGCTGCTGTCGATGGCGCTCACCGCCTTCCTCACCGGTGTCACCGAGCCGGTGGAGTTCGCCTTCATGTTCCTCGCCCCGCTGCTCTATGCGCTGCACGCACTGCTGACGGGTCTGTCGATGGCCATCACCGACCTGCTGAATATCCGCCTGGGCTTCACCTTCTCCGGCGGCGCCATCGACCTGGCCCTGGGCTGGGGCAAGTCCACCAACGGCTGGATGATCTGGCCACTGGGACTGTGCTACGCCCTCACCTACTACTTCGTGTTCGACTTCTGCATCCGCCGTTTCCGCCTGAAAACGCCTGGCCGGGAGGAAAGCAGCGAAAACACCGACGCCGAAGCGGCTCCCCATTCCTCCGAGCAGCGCGCGCCCGCCTTCATCAAGGCCCTCGGCGGCGCCGCCAACCTGGAAGTCGTGGATGCCTGCACCACCCGCCTGCGCCTGAAACTGCTGGACCGCAATAAAGCGTCCGACGCACAGCTCAAGGCGCTGGGCGCAATGGCCGTGGTGCGTCCTGGCAAAGCGGGCAGCCTGCAGGTCGTGGTCGGTCCGGAAGCCGACAGCATCGCTGACGAAATCCGCCGCGCGCTGCCCGCCGGCATCCTGCAGGAGCATGCCGCCCAATCCGCCAGCGAGGCCCCGGCTGAGCCACCGGCCGAGCGAGTCTCCTCGCAGGAAGCCGGCCAGTGGCTGCAGGCCCTGGGCGGGCGGGACAACCTGCTCAGCCTGGAAAGCGTCGCGTTGACCCGCCTGCGGGTGGCGCTGAAGAACGGCCAGCAGTTGCAGCAGAAGCAACTCACCGAACTGGGCTGCCAGGGTGTCAGCCAGGTGGCCGAGGGCGTCTATCACCTGCTGGTGGGGCCCCGCGCCGGCGCGTTGGGGCAATCCCTCGGCGCGCTACCCGACTGATTGGCCGGGCAAGAAAAAAGGCGCCTGCGGGCGCCTTTTTCGTAGTGATCAGAACACCATGTCCGAAAGTCGCCAGACCTCGAAGGCCGGCGTTTCGTAGGGATGCGCCTGCTTGAGGGCCTTCACCGAGTCATGGATCAACTCGTCGGCCACCACCATCTCCACCTTCCACTCGGCGACCTGCTCGACGCTGCCGGCCTGGCCGATGAACGGATTGCTGCCCTGCAACGGGCGAAACTGTCCCTGTCCGAGCGCCTGCCAGCAACAGCTGTCGTAGGCACCGATGCGTCCTGCACCGGCGGCGAACACCGCCTTCTTGACCGGTTCCAGATGACTTTCCGGAACGTAGAAACACAGTTTGTACATCGGAGACTCCGATCGAAACAGGGACACAGCCGTGGCAAAGCGCGACACGGGTGACAAATGCTGCCACAAATAGTGGCACTTTGCCTCTTATGACTTGCTGGTCATCGTGCAGGTTCGACCGTCGGGTGCCGGGCTTGTTCGCTGGTGAAGGACTTTGTCTGAATTCTGTGACGGACTTCGACCTCACCGTCCCCTGAAGCGGCGCCAGCGTTCCTTCAGCCCAGGCGCACCTGGCGCGTGGGAACCGTCGCAATACGGCAGCGTTGCCGAACGCCCGCAGCGGCACAACAACAGATGCCGCTCGCGACTGACCGTCAGCTCCAGCGCATCGACACACCCCGCGTCGGCATCCGGCAACCTCGCGCATCGCCCACAACGACACAGGCGCAGCACCTGCCCGGGCTGGACTGGGCGAACCTCTGGAAGAACCTCCTCGCCCGCCAAAGCGCCTCCTTTCCGAAAGTCAGACAAAGAAAAAGGGGAAAGCTTGGCTTTCCCCCTTTTTCGTGTCGCCTCAGGCCAAACTCAGCCGACCCAGACGCGGGCGTTGCGGAACATGCGCATCCAGCCGCCGTCCTCTTCCCACTCGTCCGGACGCCAGGAGTTCTGCACGGCGCGGAACACGCGTTCCGGGTGCGGCATCATGATGGTCACGCGGCCGTCGCGGCTGGTAAGGCCGGTGATGCCGCGCGGCGAGCCGTTCGGGTTGGCCGGGTAGCTCTCGGTGACCTTGCCCAGGTTGTCGACGAAGCGCAGGGCCACGGTGCCGGACAGGTCGGCTTCCAGCAGCGCTTCCTCGCTTTCGAACTCCGCATGGCCTTCGCCGTGGGCGATGGCGATCGGCAGGCGCGAACCAGCCATGCCCTGCAGAAAGATCGACTGCGACTCCTGCACCTGGACCATCGCCACGCGCGCTTCGAACTGCTCAGAGCGGTTGCGCACAAAGTGCGGCCAGAATTCAGTGCCGGGGATCAGCTCGTGCAGGTTGGACATCATCTGGCAACCGTTGCACACGCCCAGGGCGAAGCTGTCCTTGCGCTCGAAGAAGGCCTGGAAGCCATCCCGGGCACGGGCGTTGAACAGAATCGACTTGGCCCAGCCCTCGCCGGCGCCCAGTACGTCGCCGTAGGAGAAGCCGCCGCAGGCCACCAGGCCCTTGAACTGCTCCAGGCTGATGCGACCGGAGAGGATGTCGCTCATGTGCACGTCGACGGCGGCGAAGCCGGCGCGGTCGAAGGCCGCGGCCATTTCCACCTGACCGTTGACGCCCTGCTCGCGCAGGATGGCGATCTGCGGGCGCACGCCTTTCTTGATGTAGGGCGCGGCGATGTTGTCGTTGACGTCGAAGCTCAGTTTCACCGACAGGCCGGGGTTGTCTTCTGCCAGCAGGCCATCGAACTCCTGATCGGCACAGTCGGCGTTGTCGCGCATGCGCTGGATGCGGTAGCTGGTCTCGCTCCAGATGCGCTGCAGGTTGCGGCGCTGGGCGCTGAAGACGCGCTCGCCGCCGAACGACAGCTCGATATCGGCGCCATTGGCCGGCTGGCCGATGACGGCGACGCAGTCTTCCAGGCCGGCAGCGCTGAACTGGGCGAGCACTTCCGGCGTCGCGCCGCTGCGCACCTGGATCACCGCGCCGAGTTCTTCGTTGAACAGGGCGGCGGTCAGGTCGTCACGGCTGTCGGCCAGGGCGTCGAGGTTCAGGTCCAGGCCGCAATGGCCGGCGAAGGCCATTTCCACCACGGTGGCCATCAGGCCGCCGTCGGAACGGTCGTGGTAGGCCAGCAGGTGGCCGTCGGCGTTCAGGCCCTGGATCACGGCGAAGAAGGCTTTCAGGTCCTCGGCATCGTCGACATCCGGCGCGGCGCGGCCGATCTGGCCGTTGACCTGGGCGAGAATGGAGCCGCCCATGCGGTTCTTGCCACGGCCCAGGTCGATGACGATCAGGTCGGTTTCGCCCTTGTCCAGGCGCAGCTGCGGGGTCAGGGTCTTGCGGATGTCGTTGACCGGGGCGAAGCCGGAGATGATCAGCGACATCGGCGAGGTGACGCTCTTCTCGGCGTCGCCATCCTGCCAGCGGGTCTTCATGGACATGGAGTCCTTGCCCACCGGGATGGTGATGCCCAGCGCCGGGCACAGCTCCATGCCGACCGCCTTGACGGTGTCGTACAGGCGCGCGTCCTCGCCCGGGTGGCCGGCGGCGGCCATCCAGTTGGCGGAGAGCTTGATCTCGGAGATCTTGTCGATGCTGGCGGCGGCCAGGTTGGTGATGGTCTCGCCGATCGCCATGCGGCCGGAGGCCGGGGCGTCAATCAGGGCCAGCGGGGTGCGCTCGCCCATGGCCATGGCTTCACCGGTGTAGACGTCGAAGCTGGTGGCGGTGACGGCGCAGTCGGCCACCGGTACCTGCCACGGGCCGACCAACTGGTCGCGGGCCACCAGGCCGGTGATGGTGCGGTCGCCGATGGTGATCAGGAAGTTCTTGCTGGCGACGGCCGGGTGGCGCAGCACGCGCTCGGTGGACTCGGTCAGGTCCAGGCCGGCCGCGGCGAAGTCATCGCCCAGTTCGGCTTCGCGGGTGACCGAGCGGTGCATGCGCGGCGGCTTGCCCAGCAGCACTTCGAGCGGCATGTCCACCGGCTTATTGCCGAAGTGGCTGTCGGCGACGGTGAGCTGCTTCTCTTCGGTGGCTTCGCCGACCACGGCGAACGGGCAGCGCTCGCGCTCGCAGATCGCCTTGAAGGTTTCGAAGTCGGCAGCGTCGACCGACATCACGTAGCGTTCCTGCGACTCGTTGCACCAGATTTCCAGCGGGCTCATGCCCGGCTCGTCGTTGGGCACGTTGCGCAGTTCGAAGCGGCCGCCACGGCCACCGTCGTTGATCAGTTCCGGCAGGGCGTTGGAAATGCCGCCCGCGCCCACGTCGTGGATGAACTTGATGGGGTTCTTGTCGCCCATCTGCCAGCAGCGGTCGATGACCTCCTGGCAACGACGTTCCATTTCCGGGTTCTCGCGCTGCACCGAGGCGAAGTCCAGGTCCGCGGCGGACGCGCCGGTGGCCATGGAGGACGCAGCGCCGCCGCCCAGACCGATCAGCATGGCCGGGCCGCCGAGCACGATGAGCTTGGCGCCGACCGAGATCTCGCCCTTCTGCACGTGGTCTTCGCGGATGTTGCCCATGCCGCCGGCGATCATGATCGGCTTGTGGTAACCGCGGACTTCCTCACCACGCGGGGTGGCGATGGCCTGCTCGAAGGTACGGAAGTAGCCGGCCAGGTTCGGGCGGCCGAATTCGTTGTTGAACGCGGCGCCGCCCAGCGGGCCTTCGATCATGATGTCCAGCGGGGTGACGATGCGTTCGGGCTTGCCGTAGGGCACTTCCCAGGGCTGCTCGAAACCGGGGATGTTCAGGTTGGACACGGTGAAGCCGACCAGGCCGGCCTTGGGCTTGGCGCCACGGCCGGTCGCGCCTTCGTCGCGGATCTCGCCGCCGGAGCCGGTGGAGGCGCCGGGGAAAGGGGCGATGGCGGTCGGGTGGTTGTGCGTCTCCACCTTCATCAGGATGTGCACCGGCTCTTCGCTGGCGCCGTACTGGCGGGTCTCGGCGTTCGGGTAGAAGCGGCCGGCGACGTAGCCTTTCATGACCGCGGCGTTGTCCTTGTAAGCGGACAGCACGCCCTCGCGGTGCATTTCATAGGTATTCTTGATCATGCCGAACAGGCTCTTGTCCTGAGCCTGGCCGTCGATGTCCCAACTGGCGTTGAAGATCTTGTGGCGGCAGTGTTCGGAGTTGGCCTGGGCGAACATCATCAGCTCGACGTCGTGCGGGTTGCGGCCCAGCTCGACGAAGCTCTTCACCAGGTAGTCGATCTCGTCTTCGGCCAGGGCCAGGCCCAGCTCGAGGTTGGCCTTCTCCAGCGCGGCGCGGCCGCCGGAGAGGATGTCCACCACGGTCAGCGGCTTGGGCTGGGCGTGGCTGAACAGCGCGGAAGCGTCTTCGAGCTGGTTCAGCACCAGCTGGGTCATGCGGTCGTGCAGGCGGGCGGCGACGGCTTGCGCGTCGGCCTCGCTCAGTTCGCCGGTGACGTAGTAGGCGATGCCGCGCTCGAGGCGCTCGATCTTCGCCAGGCCGCAGTTGCGGGCGATGTCCGAGGCCTTGCTCGACCAGGGCGAGATGGTGCCGAAGCGCGGGACCACCAGGAACAGGCGGCCGGCGGGTTCCTGCACCGGGACGCTGGGGCCGTATTTCAGCAGGCGCGCCAGGACTTGTTCTTCCTCGGCGTTGAGGGCTCCGGTGACCTCGGCGAAGTGCGCAAACTCGGCATACAGCCCGGTGACGGCG
Organism: Pseudomonas sp. NY15437; assembly: GCF_048068435.1. Classification (NCBI taxonomy): domain Bacteria; kingdom Pseudomonadati; phylum Pseudomonadota; class Gammaproteobacteria; order Pseudomonadales; family Pseudomonadaceae; genus Pseudomonas; species Pseudomonas sp. NY15437. The sequence continues at coordinate 56,145 of NZ_JBLUQC010000011.1, read as the reverse complement.
GGCACATGCTGGGTCAGCAGGTCGAGCAGTTTGCCGTGGCGGAAAGCGGAAAGGGCGGGAGCACCGCGCAGGATCAGCATTGTCGGAACAGCCTCTGGAGACGGGGAAGTGTGTGGGGCCGGACGGGCCGGCCCACAGAGGCCGTGCATTCTACCGTAAAGCGCTGGCTGGCGGCACCTTTCAAGTGCCTTCCTTGCCGCTGCTCCGGCGGAAATCGCCATTCATCTTCGAAGGCCTTCGAGCGGCCTAGGAAAAAGCCCGGCCCGCCGGCCTTCAGCGCGAAAAATGCCGACGAACGGCACGGCAACTAGCAGAGAAGCTTCGACCTGTCGAGATATGGCGCCAAGCGGCCTTTGCGTATACTGCCCTGATGCTTGCCCTGACTGTGTCCCGTGTGCGCTGCACCGCCTGGATCTTGGCGACCTGTATCTTTCTGCTGCTTTGTGGCTGTAGCGAGGCGAAAGCCCCCACGGCCCTCGAGCGCGTGCAGAAGGACGGCGTGCTGCGCGTGATCACCCGCAACAGTCCGGCCACCTACTTCCAGGACCGCAACGGCGATACCGGCTTCGAGTACGAGCTGGCCAAGCGCTTTGCTGACAGCCTGGGCGTACAGCTGCAGATCGAAACCGCCGACAACATCGACGACCTCTACGACCGCATCGGCCGCGATGGCGGCCCGAACCTGGCCGCTGCCGGCCTGACGCCGGGCGGCGATCGCGATGCCCAGGTGCGCTACTCGCACTCCTACCTCGACGTCACCCCGCAGGTCGTCTACCGCAACGGCGCCCAGCGCCCTACCCGCCCCGAAGACCTGGTCGGCAAGCGCATCGTCGTGCTGAAAGGCAGCAGCCACGCCTCGCAACTGGCGGAGCTGAAGAAGCAATTCCCCGCGCTGGAATACCGCGAGTCCGACGCCGACGAGATGGTCGACCTGCTGCGCATGGTGGACGTGGGCGAAATCGACCTGACCCTGGTCGATTCCAACGAACTGGCGATGAACCAGGTGTACTTCCCCAACGTGCGCGTCGCCTTCGATCTGGGCGATGCCAAGGGCCTGGCCTGGGCGCTGCCGGCGGGAGACGACAACAGCCTGCTGGAGAAGGTCAACGCCTTCCTCGACAAGGCCAAGCAGGACGGCCTGCTGCAACGCCTGAAGGACCGTTACTACGGCCACGTGGATGTACTGGGCTACGTCGGTGCCTACACCTTCGCCCAGCACCTGCAGCAGCGTCTGCCCAAGTACGAGCAGCATTTCCGTCAGAGCGGCACCAAGCTCGAGGCAGACTGGCGCCTGCTGGCCGCCATCGGCTACCAGGAATCCATGTGGCAGCCCGACGCGACCTCCAAGACCGGCGTGCGTGGCCTGATGATGCTGACCAACCGCACCGCCCAGGCCATGGGCGTGGCCAACCGCCTGGACCCGAAGCAGAGCATCCAGGGTGGCAGCAAGTATTACGTGCAGATCAAGGACGAGTTGCCCGACAGCATCAAGGACCCGGACCGCATGTGGTTCGCCCTGGCCGCCTACAACATCGGCGGCGCGCACCTGGACGACGCGCGCAAGATGGCCGAGCAGGAAGGCCTGAACCCGAACAAGTGGCTCGACGTAAAGAAGATGCTGCCGCGCCTGGCGCAGAAGCAGTACTACCGCAAGACGCGCTACGGCTACGCGCGCGGCGGCGAGACCGTGCACTTCGTGCAGAACGTGCGCCGCTACTACGACATCCTCACCTGGGTGACCCAGCCGCAGATGGAAGGCGGCCAGCTCGCCGAAAGCGGCCTGCACCTGCCGGGCGTGAACAAGACCAAGCCCGATGACGACGACGAGCGCGACCAGAAGCTCTGAGGCCCAGCGCGGATCGAAATCGGTGATCCCCTTGTAGGAGCGGACTTCGTCCGCGATAGGCCTGGCGCTGCGCCGTTCGCGAGCAAGCTCGCTCCTACGAAAGGCCCCAATCCCGACCGTTTCCAGCCTTGGTTTTTAAAGACTTCCAGAGAAATATCCAGGCGCTCCGAATGCCCCGTTCAGGAGGCCGAGTGGAAGCGGAGTTTCAGGGGTTGAGCGACATGGATGTCGCGAGAGCGCTGTCGGGCCAGGGATGGCCCGTCAGCGCGGGCCCCTGAAACTTCGCTTCCACGAGGGAATTTTTCGCCTAAGCGAAAAACCGGATGTCCGGGGCAAGCCTTTTGGTTACTTTTCGGCGTTTGGAAAAGTAACTCGCCCGAGGGGGCGAAACCAGAGGCCCGCGCGCACACCGAAGCGACGCAGCACCCCCATCAAGACGCCCAGTATCACAACGGGAAAATGCTCAGCCCTTGCGCCGCGCCTTGAAGAAGGCAGAAAGCATCGCGCTGCACTCCTCCCCCAGCACTCCGCCCTCCACCAGCACCCGGTGGTTGAGGAAGTCCTGTTCGAAGAAGTTGCCCCGGCTGACCACCACGCCGGATTTCGGCTCCGTGGCGCCGAACACCACACGCTGGATGCGCGAATGCACCAGCAGGCCGGCGCACATGCTGCAGGGTTCGAGGGTGACGTAGAGGGTGCTGCCAGGCAGGCGGTAGTTCTGCGCCGCGGCGGCGGCTTCGCGGATGGCGACCATCTCCGCGTGGGCACTGGGATCGTGGGAGGTGATCGGCCGGTTGAAACCACGGCCGATGACCTGGCCGTCCAGCACCAGCACGGCGCCCACCGGCACTTCGCCCAGCGCCGCGCCCTGCTCGGCCAGCGACAGGGCCTCGCGCATGAAGGGGATGTCCAGGCTGCGGTCGATGACCGGCACCAGCCCCTTCACCGTCGGGTGCCCCTTGCTGTTGGTCAGCCGCACCATGCCTCACCCACTGCGATGGTTCCCATCAAGCCGGTCTCCATGTGATCGATCACGTGGCAGTGGAACATCCACAGGCCGGGGTTATCCGCCACCAGCGCCACGCGTGCCGTCTCATTCTTGCCCAGCAGGTAGGTATCGGTGAAATACGGAATGATCTCCCGACGATCGGAGTCCAGCACCTTGAACGTCATGCCGTGCAGGTGGATCGGGTGCTGGTACTGCGTCATGTTGCGCAGCACGAAGATGTAGCTGTTGCCTTCCTTGAGTTTGGCCAGCGGAGGCGCGTTGTGCTTGTGCTCCTCGCCACCCTGCCAGGCCACGCCGTTGATCTGCCACAGCGAGGGGGCCGACTGGCCCTTGGAATAGTCGGACATGGCGCCGACCCATTCGAACTTGAAGTTGATGGTCTCGGCGTTCTTCAGGTCCGGCTCGGCCACCGGGTTATGCGGCAGCGCAGCCGGCCACCGGGCGGTCGGGGCCTTGGAGTTGGCCACGCCACGAATGGTCGCCAGGCGCACCGGGCCATTGCGCAGCGACAGCTCGGTGCCTTCCGCCGGGCCACGGATGCCCAGCTCCAGGCGCATGCCGGGGCCGATCCAGTATTGGTCGTTGGGGCCCTTGCCGAAGTCGCGCGGCGCCACCGGGTGGCCATCGATGGCGTAGATCTTCGCCTCGGCGTCCGGCAGGTTGAGGCGGTAGGTCACGGTGTTGTCGACGTTGAGCAGACGCACCCGGACGATCTCGCCGGCCGGCAGCTCGATCACCGGCGCGCGTTCGCCGTTGATGGTCGACAGGCGCCCGCGGGTGCCTTCGCGCGCGGCCTCGCGGGGCACGCTGAAGGCGGTGAAATTGCCCTCCTCGTCCACGTGCCAGGTTTTCAGGCAGAGGATCTTCTCGCTGCTGAACTCGCTCGGCTCGCGCTCGTCGATGATCAGCGGCCCGACCAGGCCACGGCCCAGCTGCTCGCTGCTCATCAGGTGCGGGTGGTACCAGTAGCTGCCGGCATCCGGCGTCTTGAATTGGTAAACGAAGCTCTCGCCCGGCTGCACCGGCGGTTGCGAGATGTAGGGCACGCCGTCCATCTCGATGGGCAGGCGGATGCCGTGCCAGTGAATGGTGGTGGGCTCGTCCAGCTTGTTGGTGAAGCGCACCCGCAGCCAGTCGCCCTGGCGCGCGCGGATTTCCACGCCGGGAGCCTGGCCGCCATAGCCCAGGCCAGGAGTCTTGTGGCCAGGCACCAGCTCCAGGTCCAGGGGAGCGGCGATCAGCTCGTAATCATGTTCGGCGGCCACTTCCGGGCGCGCCAGCCAGAGGCGCGCGCCACCGGCGCCCAGGCCGAGCACGGCCAGGCCGGCGATGCCGCCGAGTACTTGTCTACGGGTAAACGACATGGGTCCAGATCCTCGAACAAGGGACTCAAGGGACTTGCGACCCCATCGGCTTTCACGGAGGTTGGCGCGTTTCGCGCCCGGCGCCAGGCTCTTGCGGCCGGCTGCACGGAGGTGACTCTGCACGAGGACGGCGGCGCCGCTCATGCCTCAGGTCAAGGACGGGCATCGCCCGCCCTCACCTGCAAAGAAGGCGGCGAGCATGCCGCCTTCTTCGTTAAGAGGATGTTAAATCCCCTCGATCATTCCCACTCGATGGTGGCCGGCGGCTTGCTCGACACGTCGTAGGTGACGCGGGAGATGCCTTCGATCTCGTTGATGATGCGGTTCGAGACCTTCTCCAGCAGCTCGTACGGCAGGTGCGCCCAGCGAGCAGTCATGAAGTCGATGGTTTCCACGGCGCGCAGGGCCACGACCCAGGCGTAGCGACGGCCATCGCCGACCACGCCGACGGACTTCACCGGCTGGAACACCACGAAGGCCTGGCTGGTCTTGTGGTACCAGTCGAAGTTGCGCAGCTCTTCGATGAAGATGTGGTCCGCGCGACGCAGCAGGTCGGCGTACTCCTTCTTCACCTCGCCGAGGATGCGCACGCCCAGGCCCGGGCCCGGGAACGGGTGGCGGTAGACCATGTCGTAGGGCAGGCCCAGTTCCAGGCCGATCTTGCGGACTTCGTCCTTGAACAGCTCGCGCAGCGGCTCGACCAGTTCGAACTGCATGTCTTCGGGCAGACCGCCGACGTTGTGGTGCGACTTGATCACGTGGGCCTTGCCGGTCTTGGCGCCGGCCGACTCGATCACGTCGGGGTAGATGGTGCCCTGGGCCAGGAACTTCACGTCCTGCAGCTTGGTGGCTTCGTCGTCGAAGACCTCGATGAAGGTCTTGCCGATGATCTTGCGCTTCTGCTCCGGGTCGCTGACGCCAGCCAGGCGGCCGAGGAACAGCTCTTCGGCGTTGGCGCGAATCACCTTGACGCCCATGTTCTCGGCGAACATGGCCATCACCTGGTCGCCCTCGTGCAGGCGCAGCAGGCCGTTGTCGACGAAGACGCAGGTCAGCTGGTCGCCGATGGCCTTGTGCAGCAGGGCCGCGACCACGGAGGAATCCACGCCGCCGGACAGGCCCAGCAGCACCTTGGAGTTGCCCACCTGGGCGCGCACGGTGGCGATGGCGTCGTTGACGATGTTGGACGGGGTCCAGAGGGCTTCGCAGCCGCAGATGTCCAGCACGAAGCGGGAGAGGATGCGACCGCCCTGCTTGGTGTGGGTCACTTCCGGGTGGAACTGCACGCCGTAGTAGCCGCGGGCATCGTCAGCCATGGCGGCGATCGGGCAGCTCGGGGTGCTGGCGAGGATGTGGAAGCCCGCCGGAATCTCGGTGACCTTGTCGCCGTGGCTCATCCAGACGTCGAGGCCGAACACGCCGTCGCCGTCCACGTGGTCTTCGATGCCGTCCAGCAGGCGCGCCTTACCGACCACGTCGACACGGGCGTAGCCGAATTCGCGCAGGTCCGAACCCAGCACTTTGCCGCCCATCTGCTCGGCCATGGTCTGCATGCCGTAGCAGATGCCGAACAGCGGCACCTTCAGGTCGAACACCGCCTGCGGCGCACGCGGGCTGTTGGCTTCGTGCACCGACTCCGGGCCGCCGGCCAGGATGATGCCGCGCGGGGCGAAGGCGCGAACCTCGTCGTCGCTCATGTCGAACGGATGGATCTCGCAGTACACGCCGATCTCGCGCACGCGGCGGGCGATCAGCTGGGTGTACTGGGAGCCGAAGTCGAGGATCAGGATCCGGTGAGCGTGAATGTCTTGGGCCATGGCCATCTCTCGTAGCGAAATTCTCAAACGACACGGGGCTGTATCAACCAGCCCCGTGTCCGACTCATTTACCTTGAAGCCCTCAACCTACGCGGTAGTTCGGCGCTTCCTTGGTGATCTGCACATCGTGGACGTGGGATTCGGCCATGCCGGCGCCAGTGATGCGCACGAACTGCGGCTTGGTGCGCATGTCCTGGATGTCGGCGCTGCCGGTGTAGCCCATGGCGGCACGCAGGCCACCCATCAGCTGGTGGACGATGGCGGTCAGTTGGCCTTTATAGGGCACGCGGCCTTCGATGCCTTCGGGTACCAGCTTCTCGGCGCCGGCGGAGGCGTCCTGGAAGTAGCGGTCGGAGGAACCGGTGGAACCGGCCATGGCGCCCAGGGAGCCCATGCCACGGTAGGACTTGTAGGAACGGCCCTGGAACAGCTCGATCTCGCCCGGCGCTTCTTCGGTACCGGCGAACATCGAACCCATCATCACGCAGTAGGCGCCAGCCACCATGGCCTTGGCCAGGTCGCCGGAGAAGCGGATGCCGCCGTCGGCGATCAGCGGAACGCCGGTGCCCTCCAGGGCAGCAGCGACGTTGGCGATGGCGGAGATCTGCGGCACGCCGACACCCGCGACGATACGGGTGGTGCAGATGGAGCCCGGGCCGATGCCGACCTTCACGGCGTCGGCGCCGGCGTCAGCCAGTGCCTTGGCGGCCTCGCCGGTGGCGATGTTGCCACCGATGACCTGTACCTGCGGGAAGGTTTCCTTCACCCAGCGCACGCGGTCGATCACGCCCTTGGAGTGGCCGTGTGCGGTATCGACGACCACGACGTCAACGCCAGCGGCGACCAGGGCTGCCACACGCTCGCCGGTGTCGGCGCCGGTGCCGACGGCTGCGCCGACGCGCAGGCGGCCTTCGTCGTCCTTGGAAGCCAGCGGGTAGGTCTTGGCCTTCTCGATGTCACGGAAGGTCACGAGGCCAGTCAGGCGGAACTTCTCGTCGACGATCAGCATCTTCTCGATGCGGTTCTCGTACAGAGCGGCCTTGATCTCTTCCAGGGCGGTGCCTTCGCGGGCGGTGACCAGCTTGTCCTTGGGGGTCATGATCGCGGAGACGCTGTCGCCGACGTTCGGCTTCACGCGCAGGTCGCGGCCGGTGACGATGCCGACCAGCTCGCCCTCTTCCACCACCGGGAAGCCGGAGAAACCGTACTCGCGGGCGATCTGCAGCAGCTCGATGATCTTGGTCGACGGGGTCACGGTGACCGGGTCGCGAACGATGGCGGTCTCGTGCTTCTTGACCTTGCGAACCTCGGCAGCCTGCTGCTCGATGCTCATGTTCTTGTGGATGATGCCGATGCCGCCTTCCTGCGCCATGGCGATCGCCAGGCGGGATTCGGTGACGGTGTCCATCGCGGCGGACACCAGCGGAATGTTCAGCTCGATGCCTCGGGTCAGGCGGGTCTTCAGGCTCACGTCCTTGGGTAGAACTTCCGAATAACCCGGAATCAGGAGGACGTCGTCGAAAGTGAGGGCTTCTTGGCTGATGCGCAGCATGGCGGGGGCTCCCGATCGGGAAAAATGGAAGCGCGGCATTATATCTCAGCTCGGGGGCGCGGCTCAACGTAACCGGACGATCTGAACGACACCTTCGTTAACCTTGTGTGCTGGCCCCGGTCCGCAGGCCCGCTTATCATCCTTCGCCATGCAGAAAGATCCCTTCCAACGGCTGGGCCTCGATCGCGAGGTTCTGACCGTCAGCCAGCTCAACCAGCGCGCCCGCCACCTGCTGGAGGACGTATTCCCGCAGGTCTGGGTCGAGGGCGAGATCTCCAACCTCGCCCGCCCCGCATCCGGGCATCTGTATTTCACCTTGAAGGACAGCAACGCCCAGGTGCGCTGCGCGCTGTTCCGGCAGAACGCCCTGCGCGTGCGCCAGGCCCTGCGCGACGGCCTCGCCGTGCGGGTGCGCGGCAAGGTTTCGCTGTTCGAGGGGCGTGGCGACTATCAATTGATCGCCGATGCCGTCGAACCGGCCGGTGACGGTGCGCTGCGCCTGGCGTTCGAGGCCCTGAAGGAAAAGCTCGCCGCCGAAGGCCTGTTCGCCGCCGAGCGCAAGCGCGAGCTGCCCGCCCACCCCCGGCGCATCGGCATCGTCAGCTCCCCCACCGGCGCGGTGATCCGCGACATCATCAGCGTGTTCCGCCGCCGCGCGCCGCAGGTCGAACTGACCCTGATCCCCACTGCCGTGCAAGGCCGCGAGGCCATCGGGCAGATCGTCCGCGCGCTCAAGCTGGCCGACGCCCAGGGCTTCGACGCGCTGATCCTGGCCCGCGGTGGCGGCTCGCTGGAAGACCTCTGGTGCTTCAACGAGGAACCGGTGGCACGCGCCATCGCCGCCTGCGTGACGCCCATCGTCAGCGCCGTGGGCCATGAGACGGACGTTTCCATCAGCGACTTCGTCGCCGACGTGCGCGCGCCCACGCCCTCGGCCGCCGCCGAGCTGCTGGCGCCCCACAGCGGCGACCTGCAGCAACGCCTGGACGGCCTGCGTCGCCGGCTGATCCTGCGCATCCAGGACCGCCTGACCCGCGAGCGCCTGCGCCTGGAAGGCTGCGCCCGGCGTCTGCGCCACCCCGGCGAACGCCTGCGCCAGCAGTCCCAGCGCCTGGACGACCTGGACATGCGCCTGCGCCGGGCCTTCGAGCGCCAGCTGCACATCCGCCAGGAACGCGTGGCGCGGCTCGATACCCGCCTCGCCGCGCAACACCCCGGCCGCAACCTGGCCCTGCTGCGCCAGCGCCTGGAGAACCTCAGCACCCGCCTGCCCCGCGCCACCCACGCGATCCTGCGCGAACAGCGCCAGCGCCTGGACGGCCTGATGCAGACCCTGCACATCGTCAGCCCGCTGGCGACCCTCGGCCGTGGCTACAGCATCCTGCTCGACGACAAGGGCCAGGCCATCCGCAGCGCCGCGCAAACCCGCAACGGCCAGCGCCTCAAGGCCCGGCTGGGCGATGGCGAGCTGGAGGTGCGCGTGGAGGACAACCACCAGGCGCCCGTCACCCTTTCCCTGCTGGACTGACCGCCGATGACCGACCTGCTCGCGCCGATCCTGCCGCAACCCGATCCCGACTGGGCCGAGGCCTTCCGCGTGCCCATCGTCGAGTGCGACCAGCCGTTGCAGGCCCTGGGCATCGCCACCGCCTTTGCGGTATGGCCGGCCTATCACCGCCTGGGCGTGCCGAACGCGCAGCCGGAATGCTACGCCCGCACGGACGTCTTCGAGCGCCTGCTGCATGCCGCCAGCCTGCTGCCCGATGGCATCCGCCTGGTGATCCTCGATGCCTGGCGACCGTTCACGGTACAGCAGCACCTGTATGACACGCTCTACGACATCCTCCGCCAGCACGAGCCGGACGCCGATCCGCGCGAGCTGACCCGACGCACCCGCGAGTTCGTCGCACCGCCCAGCACCCGCGCCGAATCCCCCAGCCCGCACCTGACCGGCGGCGCCATCGACCTGACCCTGTGCGACAGCCAGGGCCGCTGGCTGGACATGGGCAGCCTGTTCGACGAGGCGACGCCGCGCTCCTACACCCGCCATTACGAAGAGATCGCCCAGCCCGACGGCGCCCAGCGGCGCGTACGGGACAACCGCCGGATGCTGTTCAACGCCATGCTGGCGGCGGGCTTCAGCAACCTTTCCAGCGAGTGGTGGCACTACGACTACGGCGACCAGCTGTGGGCCGCGCACCTGGGCAAGCCGCACGCCATCTATGGGCCGGCGCAGGTGCTGGGGCTGGAACAGCTGTGGCGCCAGCAGCTCGAAGGGCTGCGTCGGTAGCTTGCAACGGGCGCCGTCCGGGACCGTCCTTGCGTGATGCGGGCCCATCGCGGACGGAGTCCGCTCCTACGCTGGCGGAATGCCCGCGGGCAGGACTGCCTGTAGGAGCGGACCTTGTCCGCGAAAAGGGTGGATCCACGCCGGGTCGTTCCGGGCGCGCCGGATGGATTTCGCGGACAAGGTCCGCTCCTACGGGATATATCTGCGCTCGGCTTGGCCCTAGCCCCTCTCCCAAGGGGAGAGGGGACCGTTCGGCGCAGGATGAAACCTTGGCGTCAATCGGCTCGGACTGCTCCCTCTCCCTGAGGGAGAGGGCTGGGGTGAGGGGGATGCATCGGCACGGACTCCCCAGAAGAAGACCATTGCTCCGACGAAAGCGCGCCGGGAGCTCGCTCCTAAGAAGAGCAATAGCAGCTCGCCAAGCCGTTCCGCTTTCGACGAAATCGCCCCGCCCAGTCGAAAGGCCCGTGTAGACTGCCCGCTTCGTCCGCCGCCAAGTCCACGGATAGCGCCATGTTCCGATTCTGTTGCCTGCTCCTCGCCTCCCTTGTCACCCTCTCCGCCCACGCCGAAGGCTTCATCAGCCGCACGCTGAACAAGCCGGTGCCCGGCGGTGTCGCCGTGGTGCAATTGGGCCAGGATGCCGCCGTCCCCACCGCCACCTTCCAGGGCAAACCGGTGCTGGTGGTGCGCGAGGAGGGCCGCGACTGGATCGCCATCGTCGGCATCCCGCTGACCGCCAAGGCCGGCAGCCAGCAGATCGTCGTGAAGCAGGCCGGCGCCGGCCGCAACCTCGGCTTCAGCGTGGGCAGCAAGCACTATAAAGAGCAGCGCATCCGACTTTCGAACACCCGCCAGGTAAACCCGCTGCCCGAAGACCTCAAGCGCATCAACCGCGAACTGGCCGAGCAGACCGCCGCCTACCGCAGCTTCAGCCCTGGCACGCCGAGCAACCTGGTGCTGGACAAGCCGGTCAACGGCCCGCTCTCCAGCCCCTTCGGCCTGCGCCGCTTCTTCAACGGCGAAGAGCGCAACCCGCACTCCGGGCTGGACTTCGCCGTGCCCGCCGGCACCCCGATCAAGACGCCGGCCGCCGGCAAGGTGATCCTGATCGGCAACTACTTCTTCAATGGCAACACCGTGTTCGTCGATCACGGCCAGGGTTTCATCAGCATGTTCTGCCACATGTCGAAGATCGACGTGAAACTCGGCGATCAGCTCGCCCGCGGCGACGTGGTCGGCCGGGTCGGCGCCACCGGCCGCGCGACCGGGCCGCACATGCACTGGAACGTCAGCCTCAACGACACCCGCGTCGATCCGGCAATCTTCATCGGCGCGTTCAAGCCCTGATGCGGATCCGTTTCGATGGGCGCGGTGCGCTCTTCGCGCTGCTCTGGTTCGCCGTGCTCATCTCTCTGGCCACGGCCGGGGCGAACCTTGGCTGGCTGCGCGGCTTCGGCGGCGACGTGCTGGCGGTGATCTGGCTGTACTGCCTGCTGCGCGCAGCTATCGATACTCCTGCCCACTGGCTGGCCGCTGCGGCGCTGGGCTGTGGATTGATCATCGAGTTCGGCCAGTACCTCGCCTCAATCTTTCACTGGCAGATCGGCAACCGCGCGCTGCGCATCGTGCTCGGCGCGACGCCCGACTGGCTGGACGTGCTGGCCTACGGCATCGGCTTCGCGCTCATCCTCGCGGCGCGCCTGGCCCTCAGGGCCCGCTTACACGCTCGTGAGCTAGAGCCGTAGTAGGCGGAGAGTGCCCGAAGAGCGGTATTTACGCGCTGTAAATGGGCATCCGAGGGTGCTATCCAACGCCCTACGGCCGACGCGCAGCAGCGTGTAAACGGCCCTCAGGCCAGCGGGTAGCTGAAATACAGCGCCATCTCCCCGGGCAGCACCTGCGCCGGGTCGTAGAGGTCGGTGGACAGCCCGCTCAAGGCAAAACCACGGGAGCGGTAGAAGCCCACCGCCGGCACGTTGAGGTTCTGGGTTTCCAGCCACAGGTGGCGCGCCTCGGTGCCGCGCGCCCACGCCAGGCAGCCTTCCAGCAGTTGCACGCCGACGCCCTGGCCGCGTGCGTCGGCGAGGACGAAGAGGTCGTCCAGCACCGCGCGGCGATTCCAGATTTCATAGTGGGCGATGGCGAACCCCAAGCGCTCGCCCTCCTCGTCGACAACCACGGCGGTCCAGTCCGCCGCCGTCACATCGTCCTCGAGGTCGGCGAAGGGATAGCGCTTGGTCTGCGTCTCTGCCAGGCGTTCCTCGCGCAGGATGAAGCCATCGGCGGCGCTCTCGATGCGCAGCATCGAGTCGCTGGAGTAGCTGCCGTCGAACCCCAGCAGCCACTCGCCGTCTTGCGCCCACACCAGCGGGCGCAGGAGCCGGTCGCTCATCAGTTGTGGTTCATGCCGTGCATGTCGTGGCCCATGTCGGTGCCCCCCTCTGTTCCTTTAGAGAGCGGTGCGTCTTTCTGCACCGCGACCTCGACCTTCACATCGCCGGCCTTCTGGAAGTGCAGGGTCAGCGGGAAGCGCTCGCCATCGGCCAGCGGCTTCTTCAGCCCGAACAGCATCAGGTGGTACTGGCCGGGCGCGAAGACGATCTTGCCGCCGGCGGGGATATCCACGCCCTCGACCTTCCGCATCTTCATCATGCCGTCCTTCTCCACGTGCTGGTGCACCTCGGCGCTGGCAGCGCGCTCGGTGTCGGCGCCGAGCAGGCGGTCAGCTTCCTTGCCGTGGTTCTGCACGATGAAGTAGGCGGCGCCGTTCTCCGAGTTGGCCGGCAGCAACAGCGACCATGGGTGGTCGATGTGCAGGTTGCCGGCCTCGTATTCGTGGGCCATGGCGGCGCCGGAAAAGCCCAGCAGCACAGCGAAAGCGAGCAGGGATTTACGCATGTTCGAGACTCCAGTTGGCTTGTGATCGGGTCCGCCGGGATGGCGGGAATCCATCGGGCCGCGGGCGCAACGATCGCGCCGCAGCATAGCCTGCCTCGCGGCAGGCGTCAGGTTGAAACACCACAGGCATCAGCCCAGGGCCGGGCGGCGCGGCTTGATCCGCGACAGCACCGCCCAGTCGAGCGCCCATACCAGCAACAGCGACGCGCCCACCAGCGGGAAGGCGATGCCGAGGATGACCATGATCGCCACCCCACCCTTCCACACCGGCAGCGCATGGGGCATCGGCGGCACGCCCAGCCGCCCCTGCGGGCGGCGCTTCCACCAGATCCACAGGCCACTGACCGCGCTGAGCAGGATCATCAGGCAGACGGCGAGCATCAGCAGTTGGTTGAACAGGCCGAACATCTTCCCTTCGTGCAGCATCACGCCGGACTCAACGCCCTTGGCCACCAGCCCGTAGTCCTTCCAGCGCACGTCGGCGAGCACCTTGCCGGTGTACTGGTCGATGTGCAGGGTGGCGTCGTTGCGCGAGTCGTCGGCGAACACCGAAACGGTGAACACACCCTGCTCGCCCTTGGGCAGGGCGATGGCATAGCCCTGCGTCACGCCGGCCCGGTCGGCGGTATCGACCACCTGCTGCAGGCTGATCTGCGGCATCGCCATGCCGCCCGAACCATGGGCCATGTGCTCGGCGTGGGCACCACCGGACATCGGCATCGGCGTGTTTTCCATGGCCCAGGGGATGGTCTGGCGGTGGGCCTGGTTGAGCGTGCGTGCTTCCAGGTCGGACTTGGGCACCTCGTTCCACATGGGCGCCGGGAAGCGGTTCCACACGTCGGCGAAGGTCTTGCCCCAGAAGCCGGTCCAGGTCATGCCGGTGAGCAGCATGAAGAGCATCAGCAACGAGCCCCAGAAGCCGACCACCACGTGCACCTCGCGCCACAGCGCGCGGCCCCGGCGCGATAGGTCCGGCCACAGCAGCACGCGCAGCGAACGCTGGCGCGGCCACCACAGGTACAGGCCGGACACCACCAGGACGATACCCCAGCCGGCGGCCAGCTCGATCAGCCGGTCACCGACGGTGCCGATCATCAGCTCGCCGTGCAGCGCGCGGGCCATGGCCTGCAGGTTGGACTTGCCGTCCTGCACGCCGAGCAGCTTGCCGCTGTAGGGATCGACGAAGGCGTTCACCTCGCGCCCCTCCAGCTGCGCCACGAATTGCGCACTGCGGTCGGCGGCCGACGCCGGCAGGTACTGGCTGACCTGCAATTGCGGGTTCTGGTGGTGCAGGTGCATCAGTTGCTCGTCGGCGGACAGCCGCACCTCGCCCGGTGTCACCTGCAGCAGGTCGCGGTACATCAGCGGGTCGAGCTGCGGCTTGAACAGGTAGATGATCCCGGTGATCGACAGCAGGATCATGAACGGCGCGACGAACAGCCCGGCATAGAAGTGCCAGCGCCAGGCCAGGTTGTAGAAATCGAATGTCTTCTTCTGCATTCGTTGATCTCCTCACGCAAGGAGGCCCCCGTCCGGCGGGGGCCGGTATCAGGGTCTGATGGTGCTTCGACGTGAGCCGCGTTGCCGCGTCAAATCACGCCAGGCTAGGCACGGGGCGCAGGAAATGGTCATTCCCTTTTCAAGTCCCGTAACAACGCATGGCGTGATTTGACGCGCAACCCGAAGGGACGGGCCGAACATTGCGCAGCGCTGCGTTACTCGTCGTTCATTTGGAATGACCAAACCACTCTCCTCGCGCCTTGTCCTGCGCAAAACTCGGCTCCGTCGCGGCCACGGCGAAGCACCATCAGACCCTGCGCTTAGAACGCGAAGTCCACTTTGGTCCAGAACGTACGTCCCGGCTCATGGATCGATTCGGGGTCGTTGGCCGGGTAGCCGAAGCCGGCGTTGCCCGCCAGGTTCAGGTGCTCGGCGTAGTCCTTGTCGAACAGGTTGTCGACGCCGGTGCTGACTTTGAGGTGCTTGCTCAGCTTGTACGCGCCGTTGAGCGAGAACACCGCGAAGCCGGGGCTTTCGTCGAAGTCGTAACCGACCACGTTGCCCTGGTTCTCGGCGATCCGCCCCTGGTGCGCGACCACGCGCCAGAGTCCGCCGGCGCTCCAGTCGCCTTCCACGTAGGTCAGGCCGAAACGCGCTTCCAGCGGCGGCATCTGCGGCAGCGCAGTCCCGTCGGTGGTGTTCTTGCCCCAGGCGTAGGCCAGGGTGCCGTCGGCGGTCCAGTTGCTGGTCAGCGCGTAGGCCGCGCCCAGTTCGCCACCCAGGATGCGGGCGTCGACGTTCCGCGCCTGGGAGGTACGGCCCATCATGCCGCCGGGCAGGTAGTCGAACAGGATGTAGTCGCGGATCACACCGACGTAACCCGAGGCCCAGGCCTTGAGCTTCTCGTCTTCGTACTGCGCGCCGAAGTCCAGCTGGGTGGTCTTCTCCGGCTTGATGCTGTCGAAGGCGTTGACCGAGCCGCTCGGGCCCTTGTCCGGGGAGAACAGCTCCCAGTAGTCGGGGAAGCGCTGCACGTGGCCGAGGCCGACATAGAGGGTGGTTGGCGTGTCGGCCAGGTCGTGCTCGTAGCGGGCGAAGCCGCTGGGCAGGGTGTCGGCGCGGGTATCGTTGGCGGTGGGGTTGGGCATCGCCATCATTCCCGAGCCACTGCTCTGCCGGTAGTCCTTGACCGAGGCGCGGTCCAGGCGGGCGCCGCTGATCACCCGGTCGCGGTCGGCGGCGTACCAGGTCAGCTCGCCGAACGCGCCGTAGTTGTGGAACACGGCATCCTTGTCCCAGGGCACTTCGTCGTAGGTGCCGATGCCCATGCCGCTGCGTTCGCGGTGTTCGTTGGTCTGCGCGTCGACCCCGGTGATCAGCTTGAAGTCGTCCCAGCGCCAAGTCGCGGCCAGGCGTCCACCGAGGGTGCGGCGGTCGACGTTGGAGGCCATGGGGCCGGCCATCATGCCGGTGCCCGAGGGCGTGCGTAGGCTGTAGTTGTCCATCACGTGGTCGGCGTAGTTGTAGTAGACCTGCGCCTCCAGCTTGTCGAGCACCTCGCCGATGTGGGACTTCTCGAAGCGCAGGCCGAGGCTTTCGCGCTTGAACTGCGAGCCGTCCATGCCGCGCCCGGCGTAGCGCGCCTCGCCATCGCCCTTGCCGGCGGTGAGTTCGACCAGGGTGTCGGCGTCCGGCGTCCAGCCCACGGCCACGTCGCCGTTCCACTTGTTCCAGCGCGAGGGCACGGTATTGCCGCCGCCGTCCTCATAGTCGTCGGACTGCGACCGGTTGCCGGTGAAGCGCAGGTAGCCCTCGGGACCACCGGCGGCGGCGTCCAGCACGCGGTCGAAGCGGCCATTGGAGCCGGCGGTGAGGCTGCCGTTGACGCGCATGCCCAGTTCGCCGAAGCGCTCCGGTTCGCGGTCGAAGCGGATGGTCCCGGCCGAGGCGCCGGGGCCCCAGATCACCGTCTCCGGGCCTTTGACCACGGTGAGCTTGTCGTAGGTTTCCGGGGAGATATAGGAGGTGGGCGCGTCCATCCGCGCCGGGCAGGCGCCAAGCA
Organism: Pseudomonas sp. NY15437; assembly: GCF_048068435.1. NCBI lineage: Bacteria > Pseudomonadati > Pseudomonadota > Gammaproteobacteria > Pseudomonadales > Pseudomonadaceae > Pseudomonas > Pseudomonas sp. NY15437. Next base: position 39,804 of record NZ_JBLUQC010000011.1, on the reverse strand, counting down.
TGGTGCTGCCGTTGGTGAGGATGTTCAGGCGCGAGCCGAACATGCCGCGCAACACCGGGTCACCGTTGGTGCCGCCGTTGCGAATGGCGGAAAAGCCCGGGATGGTCTTGAGGTAGTCGGCGCCATCGCTGGCGGGGATCGGCTGGCGCGGCTGCTTCGGGTCGGTGACCACGGTCAGCGGCGAACTCTGCGCCACGGCGGTGATGATGCTGGGCGACAGCTCGGTTACCGCGGCATCGCTGAGGTGCGCCGAGTGATCGTCGTCGGCCAGCACGGGAACGGCAGTAAAACCGCCAAGGGCGGTCAGCGCGCACAGGGCGCGCAGGCCGACGGCAGGTTGCCGACGGCGCATGGGCATGCGGGACATTCCATGAATTCCATGATCGATGATGACGCCCGCTCCACACGTACTCGCACGGCGCACGAGCCATTGCAGGCAGGCGCGCCGGGGGCGGGGAGTCGGGATTGCAGGTCAGCCGATCAGGAACGGGGGGGCGCGGGAACGGGCGCCGGGGAAGACCGGCGAAGCGGGAATACGCGACGAGACGAGCTGGGCGAGCGGCGCGCCAATGCCGGGCAGACCGTGGGCGAGCACCACCGGCGGCGGTGTCAGCGGCGGGCTGTGGATCAGCAGGCTGCAGTAGCCGCACTTCTCCATGAAGGCATCGGCAGTAAGCGGCTGCTCACCGTGGGAAACCGGGGCGGCATGGTGCCCACCGGCGCGCTGGCCGTCGGAGCAGGCCATCTCGTCCATGCCGGCCATGTCGTGGGACATGGCCTTGCCGTGCTGCATGGCGGCGCCATGCTCCATTGGCATGGGGTGATCCATGGGCATGGCGTGATCCATCGGCAGCGACTGGGAGACCAGCGGGCCGACATAGATCATCAGCATGGCGAACAACGCCAGCCAGGTGCCTACGCCTTGTCGTGTACGACGGATCACGAAATGTCCTTGGGGATGGAAGGTCCCCGCCTGAGGCGGGTGCGCCATGATCGCACGGAGTAACCACGCTCCGCTGCGGCACGTGGACGCAGAATCAGTTAAGCACAGCGATAAGCTTCAGGAATAATTGCTGAAAACGAAGTATTTCGACAATTTCCTATCACCCAAATGGGAATATCGACTTTTCCTACCAAATTTTTCCAAATGCTTGCCATCTGTCTCCCGGGCCATTAGCGTGGACCTCATGAAAACCGCACACACCCTCATTCTGCTTCGCCAACACGCCTGCCTGCGCCTGGTCAGCCCGCGACTGCGTGGCTGAGCCCCCCTTCCCGATTCGCCTCATTCAGATTTTTTGCGCAGGCCCGACAGGCCGCAGAGAACAAGGATTCCGCTCATGAGCATGTTGAAAGACCCGTCGAAGAAATACCGCGCCTTCACCCCGATCACCCTGCCCGACCGCACCTGGCCGGACAAGATCATCGACAAGGCGCCGATCTGGCTGTCCACCGACCTGCGCGACGGCAACCAGTCCCTGATCGAGCCGATGGACGCCGAGAAGAAGATGCGCTTCTTCAAGTGCCTGGTTCAGGTTGGCCTGAAGGAAATCGAAGTGGGCTTCCCGTCCGCCTCGCAGACCGACTTCGACTTCGTTCGCGAGCTGATCGAGGGCGGCCACATTCCCGATGACGTCACCATCCAGGTGCTGACCCAGGCCCGCGACGACCTTATCGAGCGCACCTTCGAATCCCTCAAGGGCGCGAAGAAGGCCATCGTCCACTACTACAACGCCTGCGCCCCGAGCTTCCGCAAGATCGTCTTCAACCAGGACAAGGCGGGCGTGAAAGCCATCGCCGTGGCCGCCGGCCAGACCATCAAGCGCCTGGCTGCCGCCGCACCGGAAACCCAGTGGGGCTTCGAGTACTCGCCGGAAGTGTTCAGCTCCACCGAGACCGACTTCGCCGTCGAGGTGTGCAACGCGGTGATCGACGTGTTCCAGCCGACCCCGGCGAACCGCCTGATCCTCAACCTGCCCGCCACCATCGAGTGCTCCACCCCGAACAACTACGCCGACCAGATCGAGTGGTTCGGCCGCCAGATCAACAAGCGCGACAGCGTGCTGATCAGCCTGCACACCCACAACGACCGCGGCACCGGCGTAGCCGCCTCGGAACTGGCCCTGATGGCCGGCGCCGACCGCGTCGAAGGCTGCCTGTTCGGCAACGGCGAGCGCACCGGCAACCTCTGCCTGGTGACCATGGCGCTGAACATGTACACCCAGGGCGTCGACCCTGAGCTGGACTTCTCCGACATCGACGCCGTGCGCAAGGTGGTGGAAGAGTGCAACCAGATTCCGGTGCACCCGCGTCACCCGTACGTTGGCGACCTGGTCCACACTGCTTTCTCCGGCTCCCACCAGGACGCCATCCGCAAGGGCTTCGCCCAGCAGAAGGACGACGCCGTGTGGGAAGTGCCGTACCTGCCGATCGACCCGGCGGACATCGGCCGCAGCTACGAAGCGGTGATCCGTGTGAACAGCCAGTCCGGCAAGGGCGGCATCACCTTCCTGCTCGAACAGGAATACGGCATCAGCCTGCCGCGCCGCATGCAGATCGAGTTCAGCCAGGTGGTACAGAACGAGACCGACCGTCTCGGCCTGGAGATGACCGCCGAGCAGATCTATACCCTGCTGCAGACCGAGTACCTGCAGGCCGTGTCCCCGTTCGGCCTGAAGAACTACCGCCTGCAGGAAGAGAACGGCATCTGCGCCATCGACATCGACGTGACCCACAAGGGCGAGCAGCACCGCTGGCACGGCAAGGGCAAGGGCACCCTGGAAGCCCTGGTCGCCGCGCTGCCGGTGGACGTCGAGATCATGGACTACAACGAGCACGCCATCGGCGCCGGCACCAACGCCCGCGCGGCCGCCTACATCGAACTGCGCGTTGAGGGTGGCCGTTCGCTGCACGGCATCGGCATCGATGAAAACATCACCACCGCCAGCTTCCATGCGCTGTTCAGCGCTTTGAACCGCGCGGTGACGCTGGGCCACGCGAAAGCCGCGTAAGCCTGGTAATCTGGAAGTCCCTTTGCCCCGGACGCCTCGCGCGTCCGGGGCTGTTTTCGATGGAGCGAAAACATGTCGGACACCCCGCAGGACAATCCTTTCCAGACGCCTACTGCCACTCTCGATAGTCCTTCGACCGCCATAACCAGAGAACCTGTTTATCGGGTAAACGCCGTTGGCATTGCTTCCTTTTTTGGAACGCCAATCGCTGGAGCCTGGATCATGGCGCAGAACCTTCGCCGCCTGGGAATGCCTGAGCGAACGCGCCAGGTCTGGTACGTCGGAACAGGGCTGCTTATCGGCCTCGTGGTGCTCACACTGATCCCGGCAAGTTTTCCAGTCGCCCCATTCAATATCGTCGCAGTACTGACGATGCATGAGTATGCGAAGCAAGTGACCAGCACAGCACTGGCAGATCATGCAGCGCAAGGCGGTGCCTTTTCATCCAACTGGCGTGCGTTTGGCGTAAGCCTCCTCTTCCTGATTGTTATCTTCGCCATCTTCTATGGCGTCCCCTTGGGTCTTGCGCTGGCCAAGGGTTCGTTGTTCTTCCGCGCCGTCCCCGCCTAAAGATTCCCCCTATTCCCCTAGGGGGAAGTCTCCGCAATGCTGGTACTCGCCCCGATTACCGCCGCCCCGGCCCTTCCCTAGTCTTGCGTGCACTGCCGTGAAAGCGGCAGGCAAACAAAAAACCGTGTCACGCAATCAGACACCTTCGGCCGCCCCTGCCTTGCGTACAGTGGCGCCCGGTTACCTACAACAACAACGAGCTCGACGTGCTTGGCCATCTGCCTTCACCCGCTTCAGGAGCCAGTAACCGTGAACCCGCAATCCCCACACCCGCAATCCGTCCGTGCTTCGCGCTATTCCTGGTATGTCGTCGTGCTGTGCATGGTGGCGTACATCTTTTCCTTCGTTGACCGGCAGATCCTCTCGTTGATGATCGAGCCGATCAAAGCCGACCTGCAGATCAGCGATACCCAGTTCAGCCTGCTCAGCGGGCTGGCGTTCTCGCTGTTCTACGCCTTCATGGGCCTGCCCATCGCGTACCTCGCCGACCGCTCCTCGCGGGTGAAGATCATCGCCATCGGCGTGGCCTTCTGGAGCATCGCCACCGCCGCGTGCGGGCTGTCGAAGAACTTCCTGCAGATGTTCCTCGCGCGCATGAGCGTGGGCGTCGGCGAGGCCGCCCTGACGCCGGCGACCTACTCGATGCTCAGCGACCTGTTCCCCAAGGAGAAGCTCGGCCGCGCGCTGGGCCTGTACTCCATGGGCGCCTTCCTCGGCGGCGGGCTAGCCTTCCTCGTGGGCGGCTACGTCATCGAGGCGCTGCGTGATGTGCCGGCCATCGAACTGGGCTGGCTGGGCCAGGTGCGCTCCTGGCAGATCGCCTTCTTCATCGTCGGCCTGCCCGGCGTGCTGGTGGCGCTGCTGATTGCGCTGACCATCCGCGATCCGGCGCGCAAGGAGACGAACCCGCAGCACAAGGCAACCATCGGCGACGGCCTGCGCTTCCTGCGCCGCCACCGCGCCACCTTCACCTGCCACTGCCTGGGCTTCTCCTTCTTCGCCATGTGCCAGTACGCGCTCATGGGCTGGGCGCCGGCCATGTACATCCGCCAGTACGGCCTGACGCCGCTGGAGGTGGGCTACGTCCTCGGCGGCATCCTGCTGGTGCTCAACACCGCCGGGGTGTTCTGCGCCGGCTGGCTGGTGGACGTGCTGCAGAAACGCGGGCGCAGCGACGCCGCGATGATCAGCGGCATGCTCGGCGCGGCCTGCACCATCCCCTTCGTCATCGGCTCGGTGACCGCCAGCAGCCTGCAGCTCTCCGTGCTGCTGATGGGCCCGGCGATGTTCTTCTGCGCCTTCTGCATCTCCACCTCCGCGGCCGCCATGCAGGTGCTCACACCCAACCGCCTGCGGGCGCAGGTGTCGGCGCTGTTCCTGCTGGTGTCCAACCTGATCGGCCTGGGCGTGGGCACCACCCTGGTGGCGCTGCTCACCGACCAGTACTTCAAGGACCCGAAGGCCGTCGGCTCGTCCATCGGCATCATCGTCACCCTCGCCGGGCTGCTCTGCCTGTGGCTGCTGGGCAGCGGCCGCAAGCACTTCCGCCGCAGCCTGGGCCAGGAACAGACGCCCCCGCCCGGCGCCATGCCGCTGGCCAGCACCGCCACCGCGAACTGATCGCGCCCGCCTCGACACGACGTACGCCCGCTCGCCGGCGTGGCGCCCTGCGCCCCGGCGAGCGGCTCCAGGAGATGACGATGTCCCGTAATCGCTTTACCGGTGCGCTGCTGTGCGGCGCGCTGATGCCCCTCTGTGCCCAGGCCGACCTGATCGACGACAGCCGCCTGGATACCACCCTGCGCAACTTCTACATGCTGCGCGACTACCGCCAGGACAATGCGCCGCAATCCCAGGCCGGTAGCTGGTCCCAGGCCGTGCTGGCCCGGTTCAGCTCGGGCTTCACCGAAGGCACCATCGGCGTCGGCGTGGACTTCACCGGTTTCTATGCCCTCAAGCTCGACGGCGGCGCCGGTACCAGCAACGACAGCAACCTGCCCTACGACCGCAGCACCGGCGAGCCGGTGGATGACTTCAGCCGTGGCGGCGCCACGCTCAAGCTGCGCTATTCGAAGACCACGCTGAAGGTCGGCCTGCTGGAACCGCGCCTGCCGGTGATCTTCCAGGACGACGTGCGCGTGCTGCCGCAGACCTTCCAGGGCGTGATGCTGGAATCGAAGGAGTCGGATCGCTTCAAGTTCACCGCCGCGCAACTGTGGAACACCAGCACCCGCGCTTCCTCCGACCGCGAGTCGTTCTACCTCGCCACCCGCCCTGCCAGCCAGGACAGCAACAAGCTGAACCTGGGCGGCGTCGATGCGCAGTGGGCGCCCGGATTGTCCACCAGCTACTACTTCGCCCAGCTCGAAGACATCTATGACCAGCACTATGTCGGCGCCAACTTCAAGCAACCACTGGGGGATAACACCGCGCTGCTCGGCACCCTGAGCTACTTCCACAACGAGGAATCCGGGCAGGCGCTGTCCGGGCGCATCGACAACCGCGCCTATGGTGCACGCCTGGGCGTGAAGCACGGCGGCCACACGCTTTCGGCGACCTACCAGCGCATGCTCGGCGAGGACATGTTCCCCATGCTGCTGGGCAACACGCCGCAGCCGTACCTGGTCAACTGGGTCACCAACGGCGGCTTCTTCTGGGCGCAGGAGCGCTCCTACCAGCTGCGCTACGACTACGACCTCGCCAGCCTCGGCGTGCCGGGCCTGACGCTGATGACGCGCTACACCAAGGGCACGGACATCGCGCGGCCAGGCAAGAGCGACGGCCACGAGTACGAGCGCGATACCGATGTCGGCTACACCCTCCAGAGCGGGCCGCTGAAGACGCTGTCGTTCCTCCTGCGGACCTCCACGGTGCGCAGCAGCTACGCCAGCGACTATGACGAGGTGCGCTTCATCACCAGCTATCCACTGGCGTTCTGACCCATGAAAAAGGCCCCTCGCGGGGCCTTTTGCAGTTACTCGTCGTCGCCGCTGGCGGCGACTGCGCCGAGGCAGCAGAGTCGGTGCTGCTGGTCACCGGAACGCAGCAGCCAGGATTCGTCTTCGGCCTGGTAACTGGCCTCCATCACCTGGTTGTAGCTGAAGCGCCATTCGCGGCGGTCGCGGCCGTCGATGGACTCGATCTGCAGCACCACGTCTTCGCTGGCGAAGGGCTGGTCGGCATGGGCAGCAGCGTCGGCCTGGTCCAGCAATGCCTCGTTGAGCTCGAACTGCCAGGCATGCAGACCGTCGATCAACAGCATGTCGGCGGTTTCCAGCTGGTCCAGCAGGTAGGGAGTCGTGGTCATGGCGGGCACTCGGCAATAGGGCAGGCCGCCATGATAGACCAGCTGGCGTGGCGCTGCCGGCCAATCCGCCCCGCGGCGCGCGGGCGCGTCTACACTGAGGGTTCCCGCACAGCCTCAGGAGCCCAAGCAGATGCGTACACGCGAACTCGGCCAATCGGGCCTGAAGATTCCCGCGCTGGTGTTCGGCGGCAACGTGTTCGGCTGGTCCGCCGACGAGGCGACCTCGTTTCGCTTGCTGGATGCGCTGGTCGACGCCGGGCTCACCTGCATCGACACCGCCGACGTCTACTCGCGCTGGGTCCCTGGCCATGAAGGCGGCGAATCGGAGGCGCTGATCGGCAAATGGCTGAAGAAGACCGGCAAGCGCAACCAGGTGCAGATCGCCACCAAGGTCGGCATGGACATGGGCAACGGCCACAAGGGTCTGTCGGCGGTGTACATCGAGCAGGCGCTGGGGCGTTCGCTCAAGCGCCTGCAGACCGACTACATCGATCTCTACCAGTCCCACTGCGACGACCCGCACACCTCCATGGAGGAAACCATGGGCGCCTTTGCCGAAGCGGTGGAGAGCGGCAAGGTGCGGGTGATCGGCGCATCGAACCTGGAGGCCAGGCGCCTGCGCGAGGCCTGCGAGGTGTGCGAGCGCCTGAAGCTGCCGAATTACCAGAGCCTGCAGCCCAACTACAACCTCTACGACCGCGCCAACTACGAAACCCACCTCGAACCCACGGTGCAGCAGCTGGGGCTGGGGGTGATCAGCTTCTATTCGCTGGCGGCGGGCTTCCTCACCGGCAAGTACCGCAGCGAGGCGGACCTGAGCAAGAGCAGCGTGCGCGGCTACAAGGTGAAGAACTTCATGAACGAGCGCGGCTTCGCCATCATCGATGCGCTGGAAGACGTCGCCGGCGAACTGAACGCCACGCCGACCCAGGTCGCCCTGGCCTGGCTGATGGCCCGCCCCAGCATCACCGCGCCGATTGCCAGCGCGTCCCGCTTGGAGCAACTGCCGGACCTGATCGCAGCGGTCGACCTGAAGCTCGGTGACGAGGCGATCCAGCGGTTGAATACCGCCAGCGCGTATTGAATCAACACCCTGTAGGAGCGCGCCATGCGCGCGATCGCGGGCATGGCCCGCTCCTACAAGAGTGCTCCGTTGCGGGGTCTCGAGCGGGGCGAAACCATCGCGGACGGAGTCCGCTCCTACACGGTTCCAGGCTTACGTAGGAGCGGACTTCGTCCGCGATTGCCACCCGGTCAACGTCGGATCTCGAACTCGTCCGCATCGAGATAGGCCGGGAAACGCTCGCGGTAGGCCGCCAGCTCCGCCGCGCTCAGGGTGATCTGGAACACCCCATCGGCATTGCCGGCCGCCAGCAGGCTGTCGCCCTGGAAGTCGAGCACCTGGCTGTCACCGGAATAGGCGTGGCCCTTGCCGTCCTCCCCGACGCGATTGACCGCCGCCACATAGCAGAGGTTTTCAATCGCCCGAGCCGGCAGCAGCCGGTTCCAGTGCTGGCGGCGCGCGGCCGGCCAGTTGGCGGTGTAGAGCAACAGGTCGGTGCCCTGCGCATCGCGGCTCCACACCGGGAAGCGCAGGTCGTAGCAGACCAGCGGGCGAATTCGCCACCCCTTCCATTCCAGCAGCACCTGCTGCTCGCCCGCCGTGTAGTGCTGGTGCTCGCCGGCCATGCGGAACAGGTGGCGCTTGTCGTAGTGCTGCACCTCGCCATCCGGGCGCGCCCAGAGCAGGCGGTTGCGATGGCTGCCGTCGGCAGCGCGGATGATCAGGCTGCCGCAGACCACGGCGTCGAGCCTCGACGCCTGCGCGCGCAGCCAGGCGTAGGTCGCGCCCTCCTCCGCTTCGGCCAGCGTCTCGGAGTCCATGGAGAAACCAGTGGTGAACATCTCCGGCAGGATCACCACGTCCGCGCCGCGGGCGCTCTCCAGCAGCGCCTCGAAGCGTTCGCGATTGGCCTTAGCGTCGTGCCAGATCAGGGTCGTCTGCACCAGCGCCAGTTTCAGGTCGGGCAGTTGAGTCAGATCGCGCATAGTCGTTCCGCTGCCTGGCGCAGCGTCTCCTCTTTCTTGGCGAAGCAGAAGCGCACCAGGCGCATGTTCGCCGGCGCCTGCTGGTAGAACACGGAAACCGGGATCGCGGCCACGCCGTGCTCGGTGGTCAGCCATTCGGACATGGCGACGTCATCGAGGTCCGGGCGGATCGCCGAGTAATCCACCACCTGGAAGTAGGTGCCGGCAGCACGCTGGAAGCGGAAGCGCGAGCCTTCCAGCAGGTCGCAGAACAGGTCGCGCTTGGCCTGGTAGAAGCCCGGCAGTTCGTGCAGGTGCTCGGGGTGCGCGGCCATGAAATCGGCCAGGGCGTGCTGCAGCGGCGTCACGCCACAGAAGTTCACGTACTGGTGGATCTTGCGCATCTCCGCCGACAGCGCCGGCGGCGCCACCACGTAGCCGGTCTTCCACCCGGTGACGTGATAGGTCTTGCCGAAGGAGCTGACGACGAAGGCGCGCGGGTACAGCTCGTCATGGGCCAGCACGCTGGCGTGCTGCACGCCGTCGTAGATCAGGTGCTCGTAGACCTCATCGCTGATCACGTAGATCTCGCGGTCGCGGATCAGCTCGGCGAGGCGATCCAGGTCCGCGCGGTCGATCAGCGCGCCGCTGGGGTTGTGCGGGCTGTTGAGGAAGATCAGGCGCGTGCGCGGGGTGATGGCATCGGCCAGGCGCTGCCAGTCGATGCGGAAATCCGGCTGGCTCAGCGCAACGTGCACGCAGCGGCCGCCGGCCAGCTCTACCGAAGGCTCGTAGCTGTCGTAGCAAGGGTCGAGGACGATGGCTTCGTCACCGGCGCGGATCAGCGCCTGTACCGCACAGAAGATGCCTTCGGTGGCGCCGGGGACGATGGTGACCTCGGCGTCGGCACTGACCTGGCGGCCATAGAACGCGGCAACCTTGGCCGCCACCTGTTCGCGCAGCGCCGGCAGGCCGGTCATCGGGCTGTACTGGTTGTGCCCGGCCAGCACATGGCTGGCTACCGCTTCGAGCAGCGGTGCGGGTGCGGGAAAGTCCGGGAAACCCTGGGAGAGGTTCAGCGCTCCGCTTTGCGCGGCGAGCTGGGACATGCGGGTGAAGATGGTGGTGCCGACATTCGGCAGTTTGCTGGTGAGCATGGCGTGACTACAGGCCGCAGGCAATTGAGAGGGAGGCCCCTACTCTATCGCCTGCGGCGTGCCGCCTGAAGACCGACAGACGTTATTTACGCTTGTCTTTCTTCTTCTTCTCCGCCTTCTTGTGGTGCGACATCAGGCGGCGCTTCTTGTTGACCTGGCGATCGGTGAGCTGGGTCTTCTTGCCCTCGAACGGGTTGTCACCGCCCTTGTACTCGATGCGGATCGGCGTACCGACCAGCTTCAGCACGCGGCGGAAGGTCTTCTCCAGGTAGCGCGTGTACGCCTTGGGCACCGCATCGACCTGGTTGCCGTGGATCACGATCAGCGGCGGGTTGGCGCCGCCCAGGTGGGCATAGCGCAGCTTGATGCGACGGCCGTTGACCATCGGCGGCTGGTGGACCTGGATGGCGTCTTCGAGGATCTGCGTGAGCTTGCTGGTGGGCCAGCGGGTCACGGCGGAACGGAACGAGTCCTGCACCGACTTGTACAGGTGGCCAACGCCGGTGCCGTGCAAGGCGGAGATGAAGTGGATGTCGGCGAAATCGGCGAACATCAGCCGGCGCTCCAGCTCGGTCTTCACGTACTCGCGCTCGGCCGATTCCATGCCGTCCCACTTGTTCAGCGCGATGACCAGCGCGCGGCCGGTCTCCAGCACGAAGCCGAGCAGGTTGAGGTCGTGTTCGACCACGCCTTCGCGGGCGTCCATGACGAAGATGACCACGTTGGCGTCCTGGATCGCCTGCAGCGTCTTCACCACCGAGAACTTTTCCACCGCCTCGAAGATCTTGCCGCGACGGCGCACGCCGGCGGTGTCGATCAGGGTGTACTTCTCTTCGTTGCGCTCGAAGGGGATGTAGATGCTGTCGCGCGTGGTGCCTGCCTGGTCGTAGACGATCACCCGCTCTTCACCGAGCATGCGGTTCACGAGCGTGGACTTGCCGACGTTGGGACGACCGATGATGGCGATCTTGATGCCATCCTTCTCGCTCGGGCCGGGGATGCGCTTGGCTTCCTCGCCCTCGGCAACCTCTTCCAGTTCGCCTGGCAGGTCGTTGTCTTCCGGCGCCTCGGGCTCGGGAGCGAACATTTCGCCCAGGGCTTCCTGGAGCATCTGGGTGATGCCACGGCCGTGGGCGGCAGCGATCGGGATCGCGTGGCCCAGGGCCAGGGGGCTGAACTCGGCGCGGGCGATGTCCGGGTCGACGGTGTCGACCTTGTTCGCCACCAGGTAGGTGCGCTTGTTCTTCTTGCGCAGGTGGTCGGCGATCATCTCGTCGGCGGCGGTGAGGCCGGCGCGGGAATCCACCATGAACAGGACGGCGTCGGCCTCTTCGATGGCCTGCAGCGACTGCTCGGCCATCTTGGCATCGATACCCTCTTCGTCACCGGAAATACCACCGGTATCGATGACGATGAATTTCTTGCCCTGCCACTTGGCCTCGCCGTACTGGCGGTCGCGGGTCAGCCCTGCGTACTCGGCGACGATGGCGTCACGGGTGCGGGTCAGGCGGTTGAACAGGGTGGACTTGCCGACGTTCGGGCGGCCCACCAGGGCTATTACGGGAACCATGCGGCTCTCCAGGAAATTTCAGATTTTCAGAAAACACGACGGCCGCTGCCGTTTTTCACGGCAGCGGCCGGCCGTAACACACAGCTTAGCGAATCGTGTAGGCGACCAGCTTGCCGCTGTTGCCGAACACGTACATCCAGCTGCCGACTACCAGCGGGCGAACCCGCACGCCGTCACCATCGACCTTCTCGCGGCCGACGAAACGACCGTCCACCTGGCTGAGCAGGTGCACGTAACCTTCCAGGTCGCCGACGACCACGTTGCTCGACAGCACGGCCGGAGCGGACAGCTGGCGGCGAGCCAGCGCGTCGTTGCTCCACAGCGAGGACGAGCCACGGGAGTCGAGGCTTTCCACGGTGCCGCTGGCCTGGCTGATGAACACGCTGCCGGTACCTTCGGCGACGCCGACGTAGCTGGACGCTTCACGCTGCCAGAGGACGCGGCCGGTGCCGACGTCCAGCGCCGCGGCGCGGCCCTGGTAGCTGGCGACATAGAGAACGTTGTCCACCAGCAGCAGGCCACCGTCGATATCGACGACGCGGTCCAGTTCGGAACGGCCTTGCGGAATGGCGATGCGCTGCTCCCAGACCGGCAGGCCGCGCTCCACATCCACGGCGACGACCTTGCCGCTGGCCAGGCCCGCCAGGGCCAGACGGCCGGCGATCAGCGGAGCGCCAGTGCCGCGCAGGGTCAGCACCGGCACGGTGCCTTCGTAGATCCAGCGCTGGTTGCCAGTGGACGCGTCGAAGCCGATCAGCTTGTCGTCCTGGGTCTGCACCACCACCACGTCACCGTTGGTGGCCGGGGCTGCCAGCACTTCGCTGGTGACCTTGGCGCGCCACTTCTGTTCGCCCGAACCGGAATCCAGAGCAATCACGTCACCGCGCAGGGTGCCCAGCAGGACCATGCCGTTGCCCACGCCGACGGCGCCGGAGATCGGCAGATCGAGATCTTTCTTCCACAGCACTTCGCCGCTCTCGCGCTGCATGGCCATGACGCGGCCTTCGGCAGACGCGGCGTAGATGGTCTGGCCATCCACGGCGGGTTCGAGCAGGTTGTACAGGTCGCCCTGGCCGTCACCGACGGAGCGGCTCCACTGTTTCTCCAGGCGAACCTCTTCCTTGAAATCGGTCAGTTCGGCCGGCGGCAGTTCTTTCTTGCTATTGCTGCTGCAACCCACAGCCATCAGGGTCAGTGCCAGCAGTGCAACGTGTTTCCAACGCAACATCTCAGGCGTCTCCCTTGGCCAGGTCGTCGAGTTTCATCTGCAGGGCGCCAACGGCGGCGTCTTCAGGCAGCGCGGCCTTGGCCTTCTCGTAGGCGACGCGGGCGTCGTCATTGCGCTTGAGCTGCAGCAGCAGGTCGCCGCGCAGTTCTTCGCGGGTGGCGACGTAAGCTTTGTCGACAGTGCCGTCGAGCAGCTTCAGCCCTTCCTCGGCCTTGCCCTGGGCAGCCAGGACACGGGCCAGGCGCTGGCGGGCCAGCTCGCCGAGGGTGGCGTCCACCGGCTTGTCGACCACGGCCTTGAGCTCAAGGGCGGCGTCGTCCAGCTTGCCGTTGTCCACCGCGACCTTGGCGACGAACAGGCGGCCGTACTGGGCGTACGGGGTGCCGGGGAAGTCGGTGGTCAGCTTGCCGGCCAGTTCGGCGACCTTGGCGGTGTCGGGCTTGCCGCTCGGGTTCAGCGCGGTTTCCAGCAGGGCCTGGTAAATGATGGAAGCGCCCTGGGACTGGTTGGTCTGGTACTTTTTCCAGGCCTGCCAGCCGAACACCACGATCAGCGCCAGCGCGGCGCCGGTCAGCAGGGGCATGCCGTTGCGCTGCCACCAGTCCTTGATGTCAGCCAGTTGTTCTTCTTCGGTACGGTTACTCACCCCAATACTCCTATCCGCTCGATTCAGGCCTGCTGGAGGCAGGCAGCCAGGTGCTCGGGCAGAGCATCCCAGGCGATATTCTGTTGTTCGCCCTCGCCACGCAGGGGCTTGAAACCTACCACGCGGTTGGCCAGTTCGTCGTCACCCAGAATCATGGCGAACTGTGCGCCACTCTTGTCGGCCTTCTTGAACTGGCTCTTGAAGCTGCCCGCGCCGGCGTTGACCAGCAGGCGCAAGCCGGGAATGGCATCACGCAGCTTTTCGGCCAGGGTCAGCGCAGCCAGCTCCGCCGGCTCGCCGAAGGCGCAGACGTAGAGATCCGCCGGGCGGTTCAGCTCGGCAGGCACCACGCCCAGGGTTTCCAGCAGCAGCACCAGGCGCTCCACGCCCATGGCGAAGCCCACGCCCGGCGTCGGCTTGCCGCCGAACTGGCTGACCAGGCCATCGTAGCGGCCCCCGCCGCAGACGGTGCCCTGGGCGCCGAGCTTGTCGGTGACCCATTCGAAGGCGGTGCGGCAGTAGTAATCCAGGCCGCGCACCAGCTTCTGGTTGATCTCGTAGCGCAGGCCGACCGCATCCAGACGGGCCTTCAGGCCCTCGAAGTGGGCGATCGACTCGTCGTCCAGGTAGTCGTGCAGGCTCGGCGCTCCGACCAGCAGGGCCTGGGTGCTTTCCACCTTGCTGTCGAGGATGCGCAGCGGGTTGGTGGTCATGCGGCGCTGGCTGTCTTCGTCCAGCTGCTCGAAGCGCTCCTGCAGGTAGGCCACCAGGTCGTCGCGGTAACGTGCGCGAGCCTCGCTGGAACCCAGGGTGTTCAGCTGCAGGGTCACGGCGTCGGCCATGCCCAGCTTCTGCCACAGGCGCCAGGTGAGGATGATCAGCTCGGCATCGATGTCCGGGCCGGGCAGGTTGAAGACTTCCACGCCGATCTGGTGGAACTGGCGGTAGCGGCCTTTCTGCGGCTTTTCGTAGCGGAACATCGGGCCGGTGTACCACAGTTTCTGTACCTGGCCGCCGCCGGACAGGCCGTGCTCGAGCACAGCGCGCACGCAACCCGCGGTGCCTTCCGGACGCATGGTCAGGGATTCGCCGTTGCGGTCGAGGAAGGTGTACATCTCCTTGTCGACCACGTCGGTGCCTTCACCGATGCCGCGGGCGAAGAGTTCGGTGAACTCGAGGATCGGGAGGCGGATCTCGCTGTAGCCGTAGCTGTCCAGCAGACCGGCGAAGGTGCGTTCCAGATAGCGCCAGGCCGGGGTCTGGTCCGGCAGGATGTCGTTCATGCCACGGATGGCTTGCAGGGACTTGCTCACGTAGGGTCCTTGTTGCGGTCAGCCGCGCACGATGAGTGCGGCGTCGGCCTCGGCCTTCTCGGCCGCTTTTTCGCGGATCAGCCGTTCCAGCTCATCCACCAGGTTATCGTTCTGCAGCTTCTGCGCCGGCTTGCCGTCGATGTAGATCAGGTTGCTCGGGGTGCCGCCGGTGAGGCCGATGTGCGCCTCCTTGGCTTCGCCCGGGCCGTTGACCACGCAGCCGATCACGGCGACATCCAGCGGCACCAGCAGGTCTTCCAGGCGGCCTTCCAGCTCGTTCATGGTCTTGACCACATCGAAGTTCTGCCGTGAGCAGCTCGGGCAGGCGATGAAGTTGATGCCACGGGAGCGCAGGCGCAGCGACTTGAGGATGTCAAAGCCGACCTTGATCTCTTCCACCGGGTCGGCGGCCAGCGAGATGCGGATGGTGTCGCCGATGCCTTCGGCGAGCAGCATGCCCAGGCCGACGGCGGACTTCACGGTGCCCGAACGCAGGCCACCGGCTTCGGTGATGCCCAGGTGCAGGGGTTGTTCGATCTGCTTGGCCAGCAGGCGGTAGGCGGCCACCGCCATGAACACGTCGGAGGCCTTCACGCTGACCTTGAAGTTCTGGAAATCCAGGCGGTCGAGGTGATCGACGTGGCGCATGGCCGATTCCAGCAGCGCCTCGGGGGTCGGCTCGCCGTACTTCTTCTGCAGGTCCTTCTCCAGGGAACCGGCGTTGACGCCGATGCGGATCGGGATGTTGCGCTCGCGGGCGGCATCCACCACGGCTTTGACGCGGTCTTCGCGGCCGATGTTGCCGGGGTTGATGCGCAGGCAGTCGACGCCCAGTTCGGCCACGCGCAGGGCAATCTTGTAGTCGAAGTGGATATCGGCAACCAGCGGTACCTTGACCTGCTGCTTGATCTTGCCGAACGCCTCGGCAGCGTCCATGTCCGGCACCGAGACGCGGACGATGTCGGCGCCGGCGTCTTCCAGACGGCGGATCTGGGCCACGGTGGCCGCCACATCCAGGGTGTCGGTGTTGGTCATGCTCTGCACGGCGATGGGGGCATCCCCACCCACCGGCACGTTACCGACCCAGATCTTGCGGGACGGGCGACGTTTGATCGGAGACTCGCAATGCATCTTACTGTCCACCCAACTTCAGGCGAGCGGTGCCGCCGCGCGCCGGCGTGACTTCGACCGGCTGGCCGTTGTAACTGACCTGGGCGCCCTGGGCAAAGCCCAGACGCAGCTGAACCGGCGCCTTGGCGGCGACTTCCAGCGAATCGCCCTTGCGCTTGAGGCCCTCGAGGACGACCTTGCCATCGGCATCGGTCACCTGGGTCCAGCAGTCGGCGTTGAATTGAACCTTCACCACGCCTTGGCCGGCAGCGGCGACCACGGGCGCGGCAGGCGCCTCGGTCGGGGCGGCCGGGGCCGCCGGTGCGGTCGGAGCGGTAGGCTGCACCGCCGGTTGCTGCGCCGGCACGGCCGGGGCCTGGGCCGGAGCGCTATCGGCGACAGCCGGAGCGCCCGGGGCAGCGGGAGTCGACGGCGCGGCCTCGGCCGGCGCCTCGTTGCTGCCGTTATCGCCGGCCGGCTCGCTCGGAACCGCTGGCGTATTGGCCTGATCCTCGGCGACAGCCTGGTCTTCCGGCTCGTCGAGGGTATGGATCTCGGTGGTGCCGTCGGCGCTCTCGACCTCCACGTGCTCCATGTTCAGGGCGCCGGTTTCGGCCGGGCGCGCGGAGCGTTCCTGCCACCAGAAGTAGCCGAAGGCGATCAGCACGGCCAGCAGGGCCAGGCTGAACAGGCGCAGCAGGTTGCGCGACAGGCGCACCGGCTCCACGACGCGGCCGAGGCTGTGCACGCTGCTGCCGGTGGCATCGGTGCCGGTGTACTGGTCGAAGGCCTGGACCATCTGGGCCTGGTCCATGCCCAGCAGCTTGGCGTAGGCGCGCACGTAGCCGCGCGCGAAGGTGTGACCCGGCAACTGGTCGAAAGAGCCCTGTTCGAGCTGGCGCAGGGCGCTCTCGGTCAGGTTCAGCTGGCCCGCGACCTGCGCGGTGCTCCAGCCCTTGTTCTCGCGCGCCTGGCGCAGTGCTTCGCCAGGGTTGGCGCGGGTCGTGCCGATGACATCGGCCTGCGACGTATTCATCATTTATCCGCCTGGTATGCCTGGTATTCAGGAGAAGCGGGATACAGGCGCTTGAGTTGCAGCCCGTAGCTGGCAGCGGTATCCCGGTCGTCGTAGATCTTTGCCAGTCGAATCCCCAGCAGCAGGCTGCGCGCGGTCTGCGGGCCCCGCTTGAGGTATTCCTCGTAGAACGCGCGAGCGGGTACGTACTCGCGGTCCTGGTAGTTCAGGTCGGCCAATTCGAGCAGAGCGCCCGTGGAATTGCGATTCAGGCGGATGGCCTTTTCGAAGAATTCCTTGGCTTGTGCGCGATTGTTGAGTTTCAGGCTGACCAGGCCGAGGTTCTCGAAGATGCGCGAGCGCTCGGAATAGAGCCCGTCCTCGGTGGCCTTCATGTAGGTGTCGTAGGCTTCCTGGTAGCGTTTCTGCTCGAACAGGAAACCTGCGTAGTTGTTGAGGATGCGCGCATCGCCCGAGCGCGAGGACAGCGCCTTGCGGAACTCGCTCTCGGCCAGCTTGGGCTCTTTCTCCACCTGGTAGACCACGGCCAGCGCGGCGTGGGCGTCGGCGCTGGAGGAATCGATGTCCAGCGCCTGGCGCAGCGGCACCTTGGCCTGTTCGGTATTGCCCATCTGCAGGTAGCCGATACCGAGCTGGATGTACGCGTCCCGGGCCTCGTCGCGGCCCTTCTCGGTTTTCAGAGGATCCTGTTTACCAGTCGTCACGCAACCCGTCAGCACGGTTGCCAACAGTAAGCACAGCGCGGCGCGCAGGGTCATCGGAATCCTCCCTCGTTCAGTTTCGATTGGCGTTGGTCGGAGCCTGTTCGGCATCCGCGGCCAGCTGTCGTACGGCGATATAGCGTTCGCTGCGGCGGGTGCGGTCCATCACCTGGCCCACCAACTGGCCACAGGCGGCGTCGATGTCGTCGCCGCGGGTGGTGCGAACGGTCACGTTGAAGCCGCTCTTGTGCAGCATGTCCTGGAAACGGCGGATGGCGTTGTTGCTCGGCCGCTCGTAGCCCGAATGCGGGAACGGATTAAACGGAATCAGGTTGATCTTGCAAGGGAAATCCTTGAGCAGTGCGATCAGCTGCTCAGCATGCTCGGGCTGGTCGTTGACGCCGGCCAGCAGGGTGTACTCCACGGTCAGCACGCGCTCCTTGCCCAGGCGCGTGATGTAGCGGTAACAGGAGTCGAGGAGCATTTCGAGCGGGTACTTCTTGTTGATCGGTACCAGCTTGTTGCGCAGTTCGTCGTTGGGGGCGTGCAGCGACAAGGCCAGGGACACGTCGGTCACCTCGGCGAGCTTGTCGATCATCGGCACCACGCCGGAGGTGGACAGGGTCACCTTGCGCTTGGAAATACCGTAGCCGAGGTCTTCCATCATGATGCTCATGGCGCTCACGACGTTGTCGAAGTTCAGCAGCGGCTCGCCCATGCCCATCATCACCACGTTGGTGATGGCACGGTCGATCTTGCCCGGGATGGTCCCGAACGATTGGTTGGCGATCCAGACCTGGCCGATGATCTCGGCGGAAGTCAGGTCGCTGTTGAAGCCTTGCTTGCCGGTGGAGCAGAAGCTGCAGTCCAGCGCGCAACCGGCCTGGGACGACACGCACAGGGTGCCGCGGCCGCCTTGCGGGATGTACACGGTCTCGACGCAACTGCCCGAGGCCACGCGCACCACCCACTTGCGGGTACCGTCAGCGGAAATGTCCTGGCTGACGATCTCCGGAGGACGAATTTCGGCAACGGCCTCGAGCTTTTCGCGCAAGGCCTTGCCGACGTTCGTCATGGCGCTGAATTCCAGGGCGCCAAAGTGGTGAATCCATTGCATCACCTGGCCGGCGCGGAAGCGCTTTTCACCGATGGACTCGAAGAATTCCTCGAGCTGGGGCTTGGTCATGCCCAGCAGGTTGGCCTTTACAGCGGTATCAGTCATGGATTCACCCTCGCTCATTCGCCTGGATCAGCGAATGCGCTCGCACACCTCGGTGCTGGAGAAGAAGTAAGCGATTTCGCGAGCAGCGGAAGCTTCCGAGTCGGAACCGTGTACGGCGTTCTCGTCGATGGAAACGGCGAAGTCGGCGCGGATGGTGCCGGCGTCGGCTTTCTTCGGATCGGTGGCGCCCATCAGCTCACGGTTGCGCAGGATGGCGTCTTCGCCTTCCAGAACCTGAACGACGACCGGGCCGGAGGTCATGAAGGCAACCAGGTCCTTGAAGAAGGGACGCTCTTTGTGCTCGGCGTAGAAGCCGCCAGCTTCGCGCTCGGACAGCTGAACCATCTTGGAAGCGACAACGCGCAGGCCGGCTTTCTCGAAGCGGGTCAGGATTTCGCCGATGACGTTCTTGGAAACGGCGTCGGGCTTGATGATGGAGAAGGTACGTTGCAGGGCCATGGAAATAACTCCGAAAAGCAAGGTTGGTAATGCCAAGAAGCCCCTGGCGTGGCCAGGAGCTCCTGCGATTCTAGGGTTCGTCGCGCGCCACGCCCGTGGGGCGGCAGCCGCGAAACCGGCCCGACTGCGACAGGGCCGGCGACTGGAAAATTCCCTCTGGGAAATTTTCGACAGCTCACCTAAAGATAAAACCCGCGAATTATACGCGGGTTCATGACAAATGGGTACGCGGCTCTGGCGAGCCGCACCCTCATTCGGCTTCTTCGATCCAGGCGGCCTGGATGGCTTCCAGGACCTTTTCCCCACCGCGGGAAGGATCGTCGCTGAACTCCGGCAATGCCAGCACCCAGCGGTGCAGATCGACGAAATTCACGTAGCGCGGATCGACGTCCGGCTTGGACTCGGCCAGCTGGATGGCGATTTCGAGCACATCAACCCATTTCAGACTCATGTGGACGCTCCGCCTTTAGTGACCTTCGGACACCTGGTTGATGGTGTATTTGGGGATTTCCACCACCAGATCGGTCTCGCCGACCACGGCCTGGCAGGACAGGCGCGAATCCGGCTCCAGACCCCAGGCCTTGTCGAGCATGTCATCTTCCAGCTCGTCGGAGGCCTCCATCGAATTGAAGCCCTCGCGCACGATCACGTGGCAGGTGGTGCAGGCACAGGACATCTCGCAGGCGTGCTCGATCTCGATGCCATTGCGCAGCGCTGCCTTCATGATGGTTTCGCCCGGCTGGGCTTCGATCACCGCACCTTCGGGGCAGTGTTCGGCGTGGGGCAGAAAGACAATCTGCGGCATCTTCGCTTATTCCTCGATTTCGTTGAGCCGGCGACCGGCCAATGCGGCTTTGACGGTAGCGTCCATACGGCGCGCGGCAAAGGCGTCGGTCAGCTGGGACAGACGCTTGATCTGGTGTTCGATGGCAGCGGCGTCGCTGCCGGTGGCCAGCTCGCGCAGCGAGTCCATCCCGGCATCGATGACCAGGCGCTCGTCGGCGTCGAGCAGGCGCTCGCCGTCGGCGTCCAGCGCGGACTGCACGGCCTCCAGCAGGCGCTGGCCCTCGACCTGCTGCTCGCGCAGGGCGCGGGCGGCCATGTCGTCGCCGGCATACTGGAAGGAATCCTGCAGCATGCGGGCGATTTCGCCATCGGTCAGGCCGTAGGACGGCTTGACCTGGATACTCGCCTCGACGCCGGAGGACAACTCGCGGGCGGACACGCCCAGCAGGCCGTCGGCATCGACCTGGAAGCTGACGCGGATCTTCGCCGCACCAGCCACCATCGGCGGAATGCCGCGCAGCTCGAAGCGCGCCAAGGACCGGCAGTCCTTGACCAGCTCACGCTCGCCTTGCAGCACGTGGATCATCATGGCCGTCTGGCCATCCTTGTAGGTGGTGAACTCCTGGGCGCGCGCCACGGGGATGGTGGTGTTGCGCGGAATCACCTTCTCCATCAGCCCGCCCATGGTTTCCAGGCCGAGCGACAGGGGAATCACGTCCAGCAGCAGCAGTTCTTCGCCGCGTTTGTTGCCAGCCAGGGCATCGGCCTGGAGGGCGGCGCCAATGGCGACGACCTGGTCCGGGTCGATATCGGTCAGCGGCTCGCGGCCGAACAGCTCGCCCACCAACTCGCGCACGCGCGGCACGCGGGTGGAACCACCGACCATGACCACGGCGCTGACTTCTTCCAGCTCGACACCCGAGTCACGCACGGCGCGGCGGCAGGCCTTGAGGCTGCGCTGGATCAGCGGGTCGATCAGCGACTCCAGCTGCGCGCGGGTCAGCTCGCCGGACCAGCCTTCGTAGGCAACGGTTGCGCTGGCGCTGTCGGTCAGGGCTTCCTTGGCCGCGCAGGCGGTCTGGAGCAGGCGACGCTGGGCGCCGGGATCGAGGTCGGGCGAAATGCCCGCCTGCTCGATGATCCAGCCAGCGATGGCATGGTCGAAATCATCGCCGCCCAGGGCAGTATCGCCACCGGTGGCGAGGACTTCGAAGACGCCACGGGTCAGGCGCAGGATCGAAATATCGAAGGTACCGCCGCCCAGGTCATAGATGGCGACCAGGCCTTCGGCGTTCTTGTCCAGGCCATAGGCGACGGCCGCGGCGGTCGGCTCGTTGAGCAGGCGCAGCACGTGCAGGCCGGCCAGACGCGCGGCGTCCTTGGTGGCCTGGCGCTGGGCGTCGTCGAAATAGGCAGGAACGGTAATGACCGCGCCCACCAGCTCGCCACCCAGGGTGGATTCGGCGCGCTGACGGAGGACACGAAGGATTTCAGCCGAGACTTCCACCGGGCTCTTGGCGCCCTGGACAGTCTCGATGAAGGGCATGTGCGATTCGCCCTGGGTGAAGCGGTACGGCAATTGCCCGCCCAGCTGCTTCACATCTTCCAGGCCGCGCCCCATGAAGCGCTTGACCGAGATGATGGAGTTCAGCGGGTCTTGCGACGCATTGGCGCGCACGCTTTCGCCCACTTCGATGCGGTCGGCGAGATAGCGCACCGCCGAGGGCAGGATCACGGCGCCGCGATCATCCGGCAACGGGGCTGCAACGCCGCTGCGCACGGCAGCGACCAGGGAATTCGTGGTGCCCAGGTCAATCCCCACGGCCAGTCGACGCTGGTGTGGCTGGGGGCTTTGTCCGGGCTCGGCGATCTGCAGTAGGGCCATGCGGTTTCTAATCAGGCTATCGGGCGCGGCGCGAGCCGCGCGGATTAATCGTCGAGTCGCTCTTCGAGTTGACGCACTTCCTGCGCCAGCTTGTCGAGGAACTGCATGCGCCGCACCAGGCGTTCGGCCAGGTCGCGGCGGGCGGCGTCATCCCAGCAATCGGCGAAGTCCGCTTCCAGCTGTTGCTGGGCGGACTTCAGCTGACGCTTGAACTGCGCCACGCCATCGAGATCGGCGCTGTCCTGAAGGTCTTCCAGATCCTCGCGCAGCTGCATCTGCTGCAGAAGGAACTCCGGGTCCTGCACCGTGGCTTCCAGCGGCAACGCATCGCCGCGCAGGGCCAACAGGTACAGGGCACGACGCGGAGCACTCTTCAGCGTCTGGTAGGCATCATTGAGCTCGGCGGCCTTGGACTGCGCCAGTCGCTGCTCGCGCTCGGAAGCATCGGCGAAACGGTCCGGATGGACGCTGCGCACCAGCTCACGGTAGCGATTGCCCAGGGCTTCCAGGTCGATCCGGAAGCCCGGCTGCAGGTCGAACAGCGCGAAGTGACAGGGACTACCCACACCCGGCCTCAGACGTTGAAGCTTTCGCCGCAGCCACACTCACCGCGTACGTTCGGGTTGTTGAACTTGAAGCCCTCGTTGAGGCCTTCCTTGGTGAAGTCCAACTCGGTGCCGTCGAGGTAGACCAGGCTTTTCGGGTCGATGATGACCTTCACGCCGTGGCTCTCGAAGACCTGGTCCTCGGCTGCCAGTTCGTCGACGAACTCCAGCACGTAGGCCAGCCCGGAACACCCGGTGGTACGCACGCCAAGACGAATGCCCTCGCCCTTGCCGCGCCCTTCAAGGGAGCGGCGAACGTGATTGGCGGCGGCTTCGGTCATGCTGATGGCCATGGGAACTCCTTAACTTGCGAATCGCTTCAGAGCAGACCTTTCTTCTGCTTGTAGTCGCGCACGGCCGCCTTGATGGCGTCCTCGGCGAGCACCGAGCAGTGGATCTTCACCGGCGGCAGGGCCAGTTCTTCGGCGATGGTGGTGTTCTTGATGGATTCGGCTTCGTCCAGGGTCTTGCCCTTCATCCACTCGGTGGCGAGGGAGCTGGAGGCGATGGCCGAACCGCAGCCGTAGGTCTTGAACTTGGCGTCTTCGATGACGCCCTGCTCGTTGACCTTGATCTGCAGGCGCATCACGTCGCCGCAGGCCGGCGCGCCGACCATGCCGGTGCCGACGTCCGGATCTTCGGCGTTGAGCTTGCCGACGTTGCGCGGGTTTTCGTAGTGGTCGATGACCTTGTCACTGTAAGCCATGGCTAATCCTCACTTCTATGGGGCGGGTCAGTGGGCCTGCCATTCGACCTTGGACAGGTCGACACCCTCTTTGAACATATCCCACAGCGGCGAGAGTTCACGCAGCTTGGAAACGGCTTCCACCACCTTCTTGGCGGCGTAATCGACCTCTTCTTCCGTGGTGAAGCGGCCGAAGCTGAAACGGATGGAGCTGTGCGCCAGTTCGTCGTTGCGACCCAGGGCGCGGAGCACGTAGGACGGCTCCAGCGAGGCCGAGGTGCAGGCGGAACCGGACGAAACGGCCAGGTCCTTGAGCGACATCATCAGCGACTCGCCCTCGACGTAGTTGAAGCTGACGTTGAGGATGTTCGGCGCGTAGGAAGTCGGGCTGCCGTTGAGGTACAGCTCTTCCAGGTCCTGCACCTGATCGAAGAAGCGCTTGCGCAGGCCTTCGATGCGGGCCATTTCCTGGTGCATTTCTTCCTTGGCGATGCGGAAGGCTTCGCCCATGCCGACGATCTGGTGGGTCGCCAGGGTGCCCGAACGCATGCCGCGCTCGTGGCCGCCACCGTGCATCTGGGCTTCCAGGCGCACGCGCGGCTTGCGGCGTACGTACAGCGCCCCCATGCCTTTGGGGCCGTAGACCTTGTGCGCGGAGAAGGACATCAGGTCGACCTTGAGTTTCTCCAGGTCGATGTCCACCTTGCCAGCGGACTGGGCGGCGTCGACGTGCAGCAGGATGCCACGGGAGCGGGTCAGCTCGCCGATGGCGGCGATATCGTTGATGCTGCCGACTTCGTTGTTCACGTGCATGACCGAGACCAGGATGGTGTCGTCACGCAGCACGGCCTCGACCATCGCCGGGGTGATGATGCCCTCGGGGGTCGGTTCCAGGTAGGTTACTTCGAAACCTTCGCGCTCCAGCTGGCGGCAGGTATCCAGGACCGCCTTGTGCTCGATCTTCGAGGTGACGATGTGCTTGCCCTTGGTCGCGTAGAAGTGCGCGACACCCTTGATGGCGAGGTTGTCGGACTCGGTGGCACCGGACGTCCAGACGATCTCGCGGGGGTCGGCATTGACCAGTTCGGCGACCTGGCGACGGGCGTTCTCAGCCGCTTCCTCGGCCTTCCAGCCGAAGACGTGGGAGCGCGAGGCCGGGTTGCCGAAATTGCCGTCAACCAGCAGGCAGTCGGCCATTTTCTGAGCGACACGCGGATCCACCGGGGTGGTGGCGGAGTAGTCGAGGTAAATCGGCAATTTCATCAGGTAACTCCTACAGGCGGGCGTTCGCTCAATCGATGGCGGACGCTTCAATCTTGTCGAGGCGCGGCGGCTTGCTGCCCGAGCAGCGACGCTCGTCCTGGCGCTGGGCGACCTCTTGAACTTCGCGGCGCTCGACCAGGTCGGCCAGGCTGATGCCGCTGAGGAACTCATGAATCTGCTGGCTGAGGTCGCACCACAGATGGTGGGTCAGGCAGGTATCACCGGAGTGGCAGTCGCCCTGACCCTGACAGCGGGTGGCGTCGACCGACTCGTTGACGGCATCGATCACCTGGGCGACATGGATGCCGGTCATGTCGCGGGACAGCTGGTAACCGCCGCCCGGACCGCGCACGCTGACCACCAGGTTGCCACGGCGCAACTTGGCGAACAGCTGTTCCAGGTAGGACAGAGAAATACCCTGGCGCTCGGAGATATCTGCGAGAGAAACCGGGCCACGCTGGGCGTGCAACGCCAGGTCGAGCATGGCGGTGACGGCATAGCGGCCTTTGGTGGTCAATCGCATGGGAAAATCCGGAAGAATCGCTGGTATGGCGGGAGTATGCTATTTTCCGACTATTTAAGTCAACTATAAGACCTATTACTTTAGTCGGAATTAGCCAGCGAACGGCGGCATATTGTAGCAGGCCACCGGTGTCGGCGCATCACTGCGCCGACTGACTGGTCTCTTCGCCCTTCACACCGGCGAAGTCCTCTTCCCGCAAAGCCGGAAGATCTTTCGCACAGTAATCGCTACCCAAGGCTGTCAGCGCCTTGCACATGCCTTCCAGGCGCCCATCGACGGCCTGCAGGTGGTCGAGCAATTGGCCGATGGCGCGGGCCACCGGGTCGGGCATGTCCTGGCTGACACCATAGGCATCGAACCCGAGCTTTTCTGCCATGGCCTGGCGCTTGGCGGCCTGATCCGCGTCATCCTTGACGATGATGCGGCCCGGAATCCCCACCACGGTGGCCCCCGGCGGCACCTCCTTGGTGACCACGGCATTGGACCCGACCTTGGCGCCAGCACCGACGGTGAACGGGCCGAGCACCTTGGCGCCCGCCCCCACCACCACGCCGTCAGCCAGGGTCGGGTGGCGCTTGCCCTTGTTCCAGCTGGTGCCGCCCAGGGTCACGCCCTGGTAAAGGGTCACGTCGTCGCCGATCTCGGCGGTTTCGCCGATGACGATGCCCAGGCCGTGGTCGATGAAGAAGCGGCGACCGATCTTGGCGCCCGGATGAATCTCGATGCCGGTCATCCAGCGACCGAAGTTCGACACCATGCGCGCCAGCCACTTCCAGCCGGACCGCCACAGACCATGGGCCAGGCGGTGCAGCCAGACGGCATGCAGGCCCGGGTAGCAGGTGAGCACCTCGAAGGCGTTGCGCGCCGCCGGATCTCGATGGAATACGCTCTGGATATCTTCGCGTACACGCTCAAACATCTTCATCACTCCGCTTGGAAAGCTCCCCGCGGGCAGCTTTCTGGGTCTCGGTGAGAATACCCCGCAGGATATTCATCTCCAGCTTGCTGACACCGGCGCGACCGTACAGACGGCGCAGGCGCGACATCAGGTGACGCGGCTTCTGCGGGTCGAGGAACTGGATATCCACCAGGGTCGACTCCAGGTGCGCATAGAAGCGCTCCAGCTCGTCCGACGTTACCGGGATACTGTTGAGCATCGCGGTGGACTCGACCTTCTCCTGCTTGGTCGGCTGCCCCTGAACGGCCAGCCAGGCCATGCGCACCTCGTAGACCAGCACCTGCACCGCGGTCGCCAGGTTCAGCGAGCTGAACTCGGGATTGGCCGGGATGTGCACGTGGAACTGACATCGCTGCAGCTCTTCATTGGTCAGGCCGGCGTATTCGCGGCCAAACACCAGCGCAACCTCCCCACCCTGCTGGACATGCTCCAGGCTGGTGGTGGCGCACTCGCGGGGGTCGAGCAGCGGCCAGGGGATGCGGCGATCGCGCGCGCTGGTGCCGAGCACCAGGCTGCAACCGGCCAGGGCATCTTCCAGGGTGGGCACGACCACGGCCGCATCGAGGATGTTATCGGCGCCGGAGGCGCGGGCGCGAGCCTCGCCACTGGGGAAATCCATCGGATCGACCAGCACCAGGCGCGACAGGCCCATGTTCTTCATCGCACGGGCCGTACCGCCGATATTGCCGGGATGGCTGGTGTTGACCAGCACCACGCGAATTTTGTCGAGCAACGCGCGACTCCACACAAAAGCGAAAAAGGGAGGGAATCCTACCGCAGCAGTGGGTCTTGCGCCACGCAGGCGACAGGTCGCTCTATGAACGCCGGCGCTTTCTGCTAGAATGTCCGGCTTTCTTTAACGACCCAGGTGACCTCTCCATGCAGCCTATGCTGAATATCGCCCTGCGCGCCGCTCGCAGCGCCGGTGAACTGATCTTCCGCTCCATCGAACGCCTGGACACCCTGTCGGTCAACGAGAAAGAAGCCAAGGACTACGTCACCGAAGTCGATCGCGCGGCCGAACTGTCCATCGTCACCGCCCTGCGCAAGGCCTACCCGAACCACGGGATCATGGGCGAAGAAGGCGGCATGCTCGAGGGCAGCGGCGAAGGCGCCGACTACCTGTGGATCATCGATCCACTGGACGGCACCACCAACTTCATCCACGGCGTTCCGCACTACGCCGTCAGCATCGCCTGCAAATACCGCGGCCGCCTGGAGCATGCCGTAGTCCTCGACCCGGTCCGCCAGGAAGAATTCACCGCCAGCCGTGGCCGTGGCGCCGCCCTGAACGGCCGCCGCCTGCGCGTGAGCAACCGCAAGAGCCTGGAAGGCGCCCTGCTGGGCACCGGCTTCCCGTTCCGCGACAGCCAGATGGACAACCTGGACGCCTACCTGGGCATGTTCCGCAGCCTGGTCGGCCAGACCGCCGGCATCCGCCGCGCCGGCGCCGCCAGCCTGGACCTGGCCTACGTCGCCGCCGGCCGTTACGACGCCTTCTGGGAGTTCGGCCTGTCCGAGTGGGACATGGCTGCCGGCGCCCTGCTGATCCAGGAAGCAGGCGGCCTGGTGAGCGACTTCACCGGCGGTCACGAATTCCTCGAAAAAGGCCAGATCGTTGCCGGTAACACCAAGTGCTTCAAGGCACTGCTGACCAGCATCCAGCCGCACCTGCCGGCGTCGCTCAAGCGCTGAGCCCGAGCGGATGAAAAAGCCCGGCAATGCCGGGCTTTTTTGTGCCTGCAAGAACACGCCACCTGTAGGAGCGAGCTTGCTCGCGAAGCTCTTTATCCTGAAACCAGGCGCCTAGGCGGTTCGCGAGCAAGCTCGCTCCTACAAAGAGCCAAAGAAAAAGGCGCCCATCGGGCGCCCTTTTCGTTCCACACCTGGCGACTGCTTATTGCTGACCCAGGATCAATCGGCCGCTCTTGTCGACCGGAATCTGCGAGCCCGGGTCACGGTCCATGCGAACTTGGCCGGCCTTGCCATCGAGCAGGTACTTCACGTCATAGCCGACAACCTTCTCGCTGGTGTCGTTGACGGTGCTGCAGCGGGTTTCGGTGGTGGTGTAGGTGTCACGCTCCTGCATGCCTTCCTGCACCTTGTTGCCCGCGTAGCCGCCGCCAATGGCGCCCGCCACGGTGGCGATCTTCTTGCCGTTGCCGCCGCCGATCTGGCTGCCCAGCAGGCCACCGGCGATGGCGCCAATCGCCGTGCCGGCGATCTGGTGGGTGTCCTTGACCGGGCGCTGGTGCGTCACTGCCACGTCCTTGCAGACCTGGCGCGGATTCTTGATGGTTTCCTTGACCGGTTGAACGGCGAGCACCTCGGCGTATTGCGGCGCGCGGTCCACCAGACTGTAGGTAGCCACGGCGCCACCGGCAGTCACGCCTACAGCGCCCAGCACGGTACCGATTAGCAACGACTTGTTCATAGGGTTCTCCTGGTCTTTCTTCTCGTTCGGGCCTAGCCCTTTACCTTGCCTTGGAGCAGCTTTTTTGTCAGAAAGTTCCGGCCGTTTCGTGACATAACCCCTACAAATGAAAACTCCCGCCGAAGCGGGAGTTTTCTCTGCAGCCAGCAAGCGCTCTATCACGGGCGCTCGTCGACTTCCTTGCTCGGCGGAGGGATCAGGTCCTCGCTGGACAGGTTCAGCCAGATCAGCACCACGTTGGCGATGTAGATCGACGAATAGGTACCCGCCATCACACCGACGAACAGGGCGATGGAGAAGCCGAACAGGTTGTCGCCGCCGAAGAACAGCAGGGCAGCAATCGCCAGCAGGGTCGACACCGAGGTGGCAATGGTCCGCAGCAGGGTCTGGCTGGTCGAGATGTTGATGTTCTCGATCAGGTTGGCCTTGCGCAACACGCGGAAGTTCTCCCGCACCCGGTCGAAGATCACGATGGTGTCGTTGAGCGAGTAGCCCACCACCGCCAGCACCGCCGCGAGCACGGTCAGGTCGAAGGTGATCTGGAAGAACGACAGCACGCCCATCACGATGATGGCGTCGTGGATCAGCGAGAGGATCGCGCCCAGGGCGAACTTCCACTGGAAGCGGAAGCCCACGTACAGCAGGATGCCGCCCAGCGCCAGGAGCATGCCGAGGCCGCCCTGGTCACGCAGCTCTTCACCCACCTGCGGGCCGACGTACTCGACGCCGTTGACCTTGGCCGGGTTGGACGCGTCGGCCTTCTGCAGCGCGGCAGCGACCTTCTTGCCCAGCTCCGGGTCTTCGCTGGGCATGCGCACCAGCACGTCGCGGGTATCACCGAAGCTCTGAACCACGGCTTCGCTGTAGCCGGCGGCGACGAGTTCTTCGCGCACCTTGGACAGGTCGGCCGGCTGCTCGTAGGTCAGCTTGATCGACGTACCGCCGGTGAAGTCCAGGCCGAAGTTGATGCCTTTGAAGACCCAGCTGCCAAGGGCGATCAGGGTGAGGATCAGGGTGGCGGCGAACGCAATGTTGCGCACGCCCATGAAGTTGATAGTACCGATCTTGATATTCATCTCTGGCCCCTTAGATCCACAGCTTCTTCACGTCGCGGCCGCCGTAGATCAGGTTCACCATTGCGCGGGTGACCAGAATGGCAGTGAACATCGAGGTGAGGATACCCAGGGACATGGTCACGGCGAAGCCCTTCACCGGGCCGGTGCCCATGGCGTAGAGGATGCCGCCGACCAGCAGCGAGGTCAGGTTGGCGTCGATGATCGCGGTGAAGGCACGGTTGAAGCCCTCGTGGATTGCCCGCTGTGTCGACATGCCTGCCGCCAGTTCCTCGCGTATCCGCGAGAAGATCAGCACGTTGGCGTCCACCGCCATGCCCATGGTCAGCACGATACCCGCGATACCCGGCAGGGTCAGGGTCGCGCCGAGAATCGACATCAGCGCCACCAGCATGACCATGTTGAAGCCCAGGGCCACCGTGGCGATCACACCGAAGAAGCGGTAGATGACGATGATGAACAGGGACACGAAGACCATGCCCCACAGGGAGGCGTCGATGCCCTTGGCGATGTTGTCCGCACCCAGGCTCGGGCCGATGGTGCGTTCTTCGGCGAAGTACATCGGCGCGGCCAGGCCACCGGCACGCAGCAGCAAGGCCAGTTCCGAGGACTCGCCCGGAGCGTCCAGGCCGGTGATGCGGAACTGGTTGCCCAGCGGCGACTGGATGGTCGCCAGGCTGATGATCTGCTTCTCTTCCTTGAACGCCGGAACCGCGACGTCCTGCTCGACGCCATCGACGACCTGCTTGGTGTAGCGGGTAACCGGCTTCTGCTCGATGAACACCACCGCCATGCTGCGGCCGACGTTGTTGCGGGTCGCGCGGTTCATCAGCTCGCCGCCGTGGCCATCCAGGCGGATGTTCACCTGCGGGCGGCCGTTCTCGTCGAAGCTGGCGCTGGCGTCGGTGACCTGGTCACCGGTGATGATTACGCCACGCTCCAGGGTCGCCGGCGGTCGACGCGGCTCGCGGAACTCGAAGGTCTCGGTGGAGGATTTGATCGCATCCGGCTCGGCGGCCAGGCGGAACTCCAGGTTGGCGGTCTTGCCGAGGATGCGCTTGGCTTCGGCGGTGTCCTGCACGCCCGGCAGCTCGACGACGATGCGGTTGGCGCCCTGGCGCTGTACCAGCGGTTCGGACACGCCCAGCTCGTTCACGCGGTTGCGGACGGTGGTGAGGTTCTGCTTGATGGAGTATTCGCGGATTTCAGCCAGCTTGGTGGCGGTCATGGTCAGGCGCAGGACCTGCAGGCCATTGCGCTCGCTCTGGGTGGCTTCGAAATCGCGGAAGTCCTTGGCGACGATCGCCTTGGCCTTGTCCAGGTCGGCGTCTTCGCTGAAGCCCAGCTGGATGCCACCATCCTGCACGGGCAGGCTGCGGTAGCGCACGCGCTCTTTGCGCAGGGCACTCTTGACCTCGTTCTCGTAGACCTTCAGGCGCGCGTCCACGGCCTTGTCCATGTCCACTTCCAGCAGGAAGTGCACACCACCGGACAGGTCCAGGCCCAGCTTCATCGGGTGGGCGGCGATGTTGCGCAGCCAGTTCGGGGTGGTCTGGGCGAGGTTCAGCGCGACGACGTAGTCGTCACCCAGCGCGCGGCGGACGATGTCCTTGGCCGGCAGCTGGTCTTCCTGCTTGACCAGGCGGATCAGGCCGCTGTTCTTGCCCAGCGAGCCCGCCTTGACGGCGATGCCCGCGTCGGCGAGCGCCTTGCTGGCCTTGTCGACGTCGGCCTGGGTGACCTGCAGCGCGGTGCTCGCGCCGCTGATCTGCACGGCCGGATCGTCCGGATAGAGGTTGGGTGCGGAATAGATGAAACCGACGGCCAGGACCGCCAGGATCAGCAGATACTTCCACAGGGGATACTTGTTGAGCATGACACCGCCCGTTATGACGCGGGGCGCATCTTGCGCCCCGTCGGTTGGGTTTCTATGGGGTGGATCAGATCGCCTTCAGGGTGCCTTTCGGCAGGGTCGCGGCGATCGCGGCCTTCTGGAACTTCAGCTCGACGTTGTCGGAAACCTCGACGACGACGAAGTCCTCGGCGACCTTGGTGACCTTGCCGGCGATACCGGCGGAGGTGACGACTTCATCGCCCTTCTGCAGGCCGGACAGCAGGTTCTTGTGCTCCTTGGAGCGCTTGGCCTGGGGACGCCAGATCATCAGGTAGAAGATGACCAGGAAACCGACCAGGAAGACCCACTCGAAGCCGGTGCCGGCCGGGCCGGCGGCAGCGGCGGGGGCTGCGGCGTCAGCGTAGGCAGCGGGGATCAGAAAACTCATTGGAAACTCCTGTCTCAAAAGCTGGAAAGGTCAGTCCGCCAGCGGCGGCACGGGTAGGCCGCGCTTGGCATAGAAGGCGTCGACAAAGTTCGCCAATGTACCCTGTTGGATTGCCTCGCGCAAACCAGCCATAAGCCGCTGATAATGCCGCAAGTTGTGGATGGTATTGAGCATGCTGCCGAGCATTTCGCCGCACTTGTCCAGGTGGTAGAGGTAGGCGCGGGAGAAGTGCTTGCAGGTGTAGCAATCGCAGGTCGGGTCCAGCGGAGACTCGTCGTGTTTGTGCACCGCGTTGCGAATCTTGATCACCCCGGTGTCAACGAAAAGGTGGCCATTGCGCGCGTTGCGGGTGGGCATGACGCAGTCGAACATGTCGACGCCCCGGCGCACACCTTCCACGAGGTCTTCGGGTTTGCCCACACCCATCAGGTAACGAGGTTTGTCCGCCGGCATGTGCTGGGGCAGGAAGTCCAGCACGCGGATCATTTCCTCCTTGGGCTCGCCCACCGACAGCCCGCCGATGGCCAGGCCGTCGAAGCCGATCTCCTGCAGGCCGTCGAGCGAGCGCATGCGCAGTTCCTCGTGCATGCCGCCCTGGACGATGCCGAAGAGCGCCGAGGGGCTGTCGCCGTGGGCGACTTTCGAGCGTTTGGCCCAGCGCAGCGAGAGCTCCATGGAGCGCTTGGCCACGTCGAACTCGGCCGGGTACGGAGTGCATTCGTCGAAGATCATCACGATGTCCGAGCCCAGCGCGCGCTGCACGGCCATGGACTCTTCCGGCCCCATGAAGACCTTGGCGCCGTCCACGGGCGAGGCGAAGTACACGCCCTCTTCCTTGATCTTGCGCAGCGCGCCCAGGCTGAACACCTGGAAGCCGCCCGAGTCGGTGAGAATCGGCCCCTTCCACTGCATGAAGTCATGCAGGTCGCCGTGCTTCTGGATCACCTCGGTGCCCGGACGCAGCCACAGGTGGAAGGTGTTGCCGAGGATGATCTGCGCGCCGATGCCCTCGATGTCGTGCGGGAGCATGCCCTTCACGGTGCCGTAGGTGCCCACCGGCATGAACGCCGGGGTTTCCACCACGCCGCGGGGGAAGGTCAGGCGGCCGCGGCGGGCCTTGCCCTCGGTGGCCAGCAGTTCGAATGTCATGAAGCTCATGGATCAGTCCTCGGGGCCGCGCGGTGCCGGGTTGCGGGTGATGAACATGGCATCGCCGTAGCTGAAGAAGCGGTAGCCCTGCTCCACTGCCGACGCGTAGGCGGCCATGGTCTCGGGGTAGCCGGCGAAGGCGGAGACCAGCATCAGCAGGGTGGATTCCGGCAGGTGGAAATTGGTCACCAGGGCGTCGACCACATGGAACGGCCGCCCGGGGTAGATGAAGATGTCGGTGTCGCCGCTGAACGGCTTGAGCACCCCATCGCGTGCGGCGCTTTCCAGCGAGCGCACGCTGGTGGTGCCGACGGCCACCACCCGGCCGCCGCGCGCCTTGCAGGCGGCCACGGCGTCGACCACATCCTGGCTGACTTCCAGCCATTCGTTGTGCATGTGGTGGTCTTCGATGCGCTCCACGCGCACCGGCTGGAAGGTGCCGGCACCGACGTGCAGGGTGACGAAGGCGGTCTCCACGCCCTTGGCACGGATCGACTCCAGCAGCGCCTCGTCGAAATGCAGGCCGGCGGTCGGTGCAGCGACGGCACCGGCACGCTCGGCGTAGACGGTCTGGTAGCGCTCGCGGTCGGCGGCGTCGTCCGGGCGGTCGATATAGGGCGGCAGCGGCATGTGGCCAACGCGCTCCAGCAGCGGCAGCACGTCTTCGCTGAAGCCCAGTTCGAACAGCGCGTCGTGGCGCTGCAGCATCTCGGCCTCGCCGCCGCCATCGATGAGGATCTTCGATCCCGGCTTGGGCGACTTGCTGGAGCGCACGTGGGCCAGCACGCGGTGGCTGTCCAGCACGCGCTCCACGAGGATTTCCAGCTTGCCGCCGGAGGCCTTCTGGCCGAACAGGCGGGCAGGAATCACCCGAGTGTTGTTGAACACCATCAGGTCACCCGGCTTGAGGAAGCCGAGGATGTCAGCGAATTGCCGATGGCTGAGCTCGCCGCTCGGGCCGTCCAGCACCAGAAGGCGGCTGGAACGACGCTCAGGGAGCGGGTGGCGGGCGATCAGCGCCTCGGGCAGGTCGAAATGAAAGTCAGCGACGCGCATGGGGAGAGCTATCTCGAAGGGGCGCACATCTTACTGGAATTGCCCATTTCTGACCATGCGAGCCGATTGACCGGCGCAGAGCGCCTCCCTATACTGCCGCGCCATTGCCTCGGTGGCGGAATGGTAGACGCGGCGGATTCAAAATCCGTTTCTGGCGACAGAGTGAGAGTTCGAGTCTCTCCCGGGGCACCAATTAAAGCCCGCAAGATATTGATCTTGCGGGCTTTTTCATTTCCGATGGCGTAATTTTGGCGTAATGGCTACCGGCAGGCCTGCACGGCCGCCTCCAGCTTCATCTCTTAGCCCATGCGCTGCGGCCATAGCCAATGGGCAAAAGAAAGCCGCCTCGGCCATGGAGAGCCGAGCGGCGCAAGGAGTGTCTTGGTCAGAAGACAGCTTCAAAGGTAGCCGTTCTAGCTAGCGGGGCGGGCAATTCCTGCGTAATTTTGACAAACGGCAGATGTAAAAAGGCCGCACCCCAGGATGCGGCCTTGCCATCGAGAAGCCTTCGCGGGGATTCCTATGGCCGAGGGACTGTATCGGAAAATGAAAAAGGCCGCACCTCATCGATACGGCCTTTTGTCATGTGGCTGCTGCTCTTCCAAGCCACACGGTAGATGGAAATTTACCAAAACGGCTATGACTGACAAGCCCTATCGGCAACAAAAAACCCAGGCTATAGCCTCCTCATGCATCCCATGTACTGACAGTTCTGCCCAACTGCCTCCAGTATTGCTGGCCCTCCTATAGGTCATCACAGTCAGAAAAGCTACAATGGAGAGGCACAATCTCCGAGACGGATCGCCATGGACATTCGAATTGAATGCGTGGCCGGAGTTCCGCCCGCATGGAAGGTCTTCCTGGGGGAGTTTTTCTGGTCGTGCTCGTCACGAGAAGAGGCCGAGTCCTGGGCTGCTAAGGCAGCCTCTTTCGTTGCTGCAAACAAAGGGCCTAGCTACCAGCTTCCGGCTCCCTACCCTGCGATTCGTACCGGCAGCCGAAACAATGGCAATGCGTCAGACCAGTGCTACGATGAAGTTGTAGCCGAAGGATCGGCTAAGCCATGAATGTCTCTATAGTGAGAAGATGTCTTGAAGCCCCGCCTCCCCAGCGGGGCTTCTCGTTTAAGCAAAATTGCAGTTCGGTTAGTTGCTGCTGCCGGACTGATAGGTGCTCATAACGCAACCATTGACGTCGTAATTAACGCTGAAGAAGTTCAAGTATTTGTCGTTCCAGTAGGTGTTGGCACCCGCACCATGAGCACCAGGTTGACGGCTCGGCGTGCCGAACATTCTTTCCACCTCTTTGCGGCTCATACCTGGAACGATCTCCTTCCGAACCATGGCCGTTCGAAGGTCCCGCTCAGAAAGACCTGTTGAGCAACTTTGCCGCTCGGCCGAGCCGCCGACCACCGTCGCCTGTCCAGCGCTTGCCGACGTAGCTGGTAAAGATTGTGACGGCTGAGTTTGCTCCGGAACGTAAATAGGTTGAGGTGGCTGCGCCATCACTGCACTTTCACCCTCACCGCTCGGTCGGCTGTTCTGCACATTCAGCTCAACGCCCGCGCTATTTCCACTGTTCGGACACGCCTGCTGGGTGAACGTGACTTTCCCATGTGCATCGACGCACTTATAGACCGTTTCAGCCTGCCCCCATCCAGCAACAAGCATCAACGGCACAGTAATAAACACACCACCTTTCATACAGCCTCCCTGGCTGAATCAATAGCACATTGACACCTCAGACTGCCCAGGTAAGGAAGTTCCGGCGGGCCCGAGATACCTAACTGAATAATCAGGAATCTCCCCCCCTGACGTCTAGATCCACATCATGGCTACCAGGCTCTATCGACATGCGCCACCAGCGGCGAGCAACTGAAGTTCGTAGCCCTTCCGTTGCTCCAGTTCCGCCAGCAGCGCGCGTACCTTGGTCTGGAGGCTGTCGCCTTTCTGCAGCGAAGCCGTCGCCCAGGTCGGCACCTCTACTGCCGGCGTTCGACACGGAACCGCCACCGGCACTTCCACGCGCACCATACGCGGTTCAGGCTCGACCTGGGCTGCGCATCCCGCCAGCGCAACCACAAACACCAGAACCCACTTCATAGACCCAACTCCTTGTCGATCAGCGCCTCGACCACCGCCGCCGGGTCACCGTCGGCGCGCTCCTGCTGCAGACGCTGGGCGGCGGCGTAGTGCTGGCCGGCCTGCTGCTGGGCGCCGGCGATAGCCTGGGCAGCCTTCGCCTGCCGTTGCTCTGCCTGGTTGGCCAACTCACCAAGCTTGGCGCCCTGCTCCGTCACCAGCGCCAGCATGTTGTCGCGCGCCGCGGTGCACGCTGTCAGCTTGTCGCCCTTCTCCTGGAGCTGCGGGGCGTATTGCTCAGAACTGAGCCATGCCCCGCCGGCAGCACCGACTCCGATCAGTAGCGCGGCGGCGAGCACCAGAGCGGCAGCCTTCCACCCGCCAGTCACTGGGCAGCCTCCAAAGCCGCGGCATAGTTCGCCGCCCACTTCTTCCGCAGGGCTGCGCGTTGCGTTGCATCGCCTCGGGCGTAAGCACCTGGCCTCCAGGTGCGGAGGTACAGATCCCAGGCTCCGGCCTCATCGCCCAGTGCGGGCAGGCGTGCCGGGTCGGTGTACAGCAGCAGGCGGGCCAGGCCGGCGGCCAGGATGTCGTCGCGCTCGATGGCGTTCCACACGTCCGGCGCTGCCGGCGCCACTCCGCGCACTGCACACAGACCGGTGGCCAAGTCGCGGATGCCCTCCACGCGGTAGCGGAGCAGGCCTGTCACCATGCCGCCGCCCTGCTCCGCCTGCCAGAACGACTTCGCCGGGCCGTTGCCCATCTGGCGGCGGTACTCGAAGCGCGACTCCTGCAGCCCGATGGCCAGCAGCATGACGACAGCCTGCGGGCTTTCCATCCTTGCAGGCAGCAGCAACAGCGCCGGCTCGATGATCGAGCGGCGCACGGTACGAAGGTCCATGGGTTTCTCCGGGCATGAAAAAGCCCGCGCATCGGCGGGCTGGGTTGGGTGCGACTTTGCCACAACTGGAGGGCTCGCGATGAAGGAACAACGCAAACTGACGGGGCTGCGCGCCCTTGTAGAAGAACTACTGAGCGAGGGCTGGCGGATCAGCGCGCGGGAACCGCTTGCCCTCCGGCGAGGGAAGGAACGCCTTCACTATCGACTCAGCATGCTGGTCAGCGCGTAGGACATGCAGCGTTAGGCGCGGTACCGCCGGCGACCTTGAAGGCGGCAGCTATTTGCCAGAAGCAGCCTCTGTCTGAACCAACAAAATTCTCTGGCCGAGGTGGAGCGGGACGCCTCCCTCAGCTTAACTTTGAGATGCACTGTTCCCAGTGCGCCTATCCCAGTCGGACCGAAGAATAGAGGCCTCATCATGGCTAAAGCGTCCCGGCAAACTCCAGGGGAATTTCTAATGCACCTGGCCAACATCAGAGGCCCGAAGGTGCAGGACGGGAAATCCCGAACCGCTGACAAAATAAACGTTAGGTTACCCGATGGCGTGCGTGACCAAATCATCGAAATATGCAAGGCCGAGCACATAGCCATGAATACATTCGTGGTTCAGGCCCTGGAGGAAAAATTGGCGCGCGATGCTGGCTTGGTTGAGGCTCTCGCGCAACTCACCGCCGAAGTCGCCAGAATCGGAGCACACCTGGGGATTTCCAACGATGCTCACTCCGCTGGTTCGGAGATCGATCCGCGAACGACCTAGTAGCGACAATCAGAGAGAGCTTAAAAAAATAATCTCGCGAGAGGGAGGCGGGACTTCAAGGAAGCCTTGATCGACTACGAACATCCCGCAGTACCGGGGATCCGTTTCTATAGTTGCAGCTCGAAATTTCGCCCCGCCTTTCACCGCTTTTCACAACAGCTGATGGCGGGGCAGGCAGTTTATAGCCCGTGAACGATGCGCCGTGGATATGTGAAGCAGCTTTCGTTGCCCATTCCACTGCCTCGGCTAAGGTTTCGCAGGACCAAAAAACTGTCCCCAGGAAGACCTTCCACCTGGGCGGGTCTCCAGCCACGGCTTCTATTCGTATTTCCATGGCATCCCCTGCCAAAAAACGCCGCCAGGCATGGGGTCCTGAGCGGCGTAAAATGTGCTAGTGCCACCTAAAGCTAGACCTAAATCCGACAACATCCAGAGTGGTGATTCGCGCCCGGATAAGCGGCGTCAGCCTTCCTAATAGGTGTGTTTGCCGGACTCGACTATAGCGCGAGGATTTTCGCGCAAGACCATCTGCCCCTCGCCGCGCTCCAACCAAATCTCGCTCACTCCACAAGCTCTAGCTATTGCAGCGGTGTGTCTAGATGAAGCGCTGTAGCCCCGCTCCAACTCAGAAATGGATGTCTGGTTCATACCAACCATCCGAGCTAGCTCCATTTGTGAAAGATGGGCGTACGCGCGTGCAGCTCGAATGCGATCCTTGTACATCACTGATCACCTCTGGAAACGAGAGACCCCACTTGCATGAGCAAGGGGGGCCTCAAGACATCAGCAACAGGGATTTAACGCGTAATCCAATCCTTGGGTTACGTTTTGAAGATAGTAAACGGAGGTGCTGCCGGGTTGCGGATCAACACTATTTTGCCACCATCGGTTCACTGAGCGGGACAAACGGTCCTAGCACAAAGCACCGTTCTGCTGCTGGTGTACTTCAAGAACCTGTTGTGCAAATTTCAGCGGCTCGAGATTCAATCGCTTGGCGGCCAGGCAGAGTTCTGCCCACCCTTTCTGCTGGAAATGCGCGGCTCGATCTGGCTCCGTCGCATTATCAGGGATGCTGCGCGCTATCTCCTCTGCAAGCGACGGAACAAGGGAAACGAAAGCCGCAGCAGCTGCCGCAATCAGCTCAGGGTCGTATTTTTCCACGGTTCGCTCTCGCCCCTTGAGGCCTGAAAACGTAGACCGGTGATCGAGTTGCAGCAAAGCAGAGCCGAACACTGGTGAGGTAAGTTGGCATGAAAAGCCCCGCCTGACGGGGCGGGGCTTGTTGGAGCAGTGCGATGACGACTGTTAATCTGACCCGTTCCGTCGAGCCAGCATCTAATATAGGACGCCTAAGAAATCGTGCCACGTCTTTCTGCCGCTCAGGTGTGCAGACAAGGCCGCCGGCTGATATTCGCAGGGACCAAGTAGGGGAAGGCTCATTGATGTGGCACAGCACCAGAAAACACTTCGAAATTCCTTTTGAAAGCAGTCGCTCCAAGAAATCGTCCAAAAAGGAAAAGCGGACCTTTCTCGTTTCCCTATCTGTGAAGTGTTCTCGCGGGCTGCGCGAACCCTTCGAATACAGAGCGACTGCTGCGAAGAGGGAGCTAGCAGTTCAAGATGCAATGCAGGCAGCGCGAGAAGTCGGACTTGAGCCTTGGGTGATCCTAGATGTTGTGGAGCTGCATAGAGGTGATGAGCTTATCGGGGCTTAGAGTTAGTCCCCGCAGCCCTGCTCATGACTCAGCCCCCATGCGTTTGAGAGTCCGCTATGGGTCGGTAGCTGCCGTCCCTCCCCTACACCTCTAAGTACTGCGGCAGGCTTGGCGCCTGTCCTTCATCTTGCCGTCTCTGGTGAAGGCGCTCTGGCCGGCCGCCAGGGCGGTGCCACGCGCGGCCACCAACTGCCGCGGTGGGACGAGAGCTATTCGGTTGGCTGAAGCTGCGGAATGATCACCGTGGTGTCGTAGGAGCGAACGAAGCGGAACACACTGACG
Source organism: Pseudomonas sp. NY15437 (assembly GCF_048068435.1). Classification (NCBI taxonomy): domain Bacteria; kingdom Pseudomonadati; phylum Pseudomonadota; class Gammaproteobacteria; order Pseudomonadales; family Pseudomonadaceae; genus Pseudomonas; species Pseudomonas sp. NY15437. The sequence goes on along the minus strand of NZ_JBLUQC010000011.1, from coordinate 11 downwards.
CTGTCGCCGAT
>NZ_JBLUQC010000010.1:0-241807 GCF_048068435.1 Pseudomonas sp. NY15437 | reverse complement strand
ACACACCCAAACGCTCCGCCACATCCGCTACACGCAGGCCGCGCTCGGTAACTTGTCTGACCGCTTCGATTTTGAATTCTTCGGGGTAACGCTGGTTGCTCATGGCACCTCCTGATGGGCCTCATTATGAGGCTTGGAGGTGTCTACGAAACTAGGGGCGATTCACAAGGTAGAGAAAATCGCAACCCTACAGTTGGGACCGAAGAGACTCGCGAACAGCAATCAAGTTAGCCAATCATTAATCCAGACTGACAAACACGAAAGTAAAAACCGAAAAGCAAATCCGCGCACAATTTCCACTGACGCGTTAAAAAGCAGAAGACCCAGCAAGCGCATACCGGCGAATTGGCTTAACTCAGTATTCGCGAAGGCCCAACAGAAGCAATTTGCGCCACAGGTGAGTTGAAAAGTTGGCAACACCCGATGGCGACCTGCAACTTCCTGGAGCCCCATCTGTGCAAAATAATAAATTCAGCATTCTGGTTGTCGAAGACCACCCCTTCCAACTGATCGCCGCGCAAATGCACTTGAACCGGCTGGGTTTCTTCAGGTTGTCCCCAGCACTGGATGCCAGCGAAGCACGCGAGGAGTGCGCGCGTCGCAGCGAGCCGTTCGATCTGCTGCTGTGCGACATCAACCTACCCGGCACCGATGGCATCGAACTGGTCTGCGAGCTGGCCGAGGCGGGGAGCATTCGTCAGGCAGTCCTGTTGAGCTGCCGTGACGAAGAAGAATTGCTCACCCTGCTGCAGACACTCAGAGCGCGCGGCCTGCCCGTGCTCGCGTGCCTGCCCAAACCGCTCGATCCATGGGCGCTGATGCGCGTCCTGGAAGCGGACGAGAGCCTTGAACTCACTGGCCCGGCGGATTGACCGGCTGGTCCGGGTACCAGGCATCGACCAGCGGACCGACAGTCGCCTGCGCCAGTTCGGGCTGCTGTTTCAACCACCCTTCGACCCACTCCCGCTGCTGCGCAGTGACTGAGCCGCGCCGCGCCAGGCAAATGAATCCGTACTCGTCACAACCGCTGTAAACCAGATCATTCGGCTCGACGGCGTCGGCCGCGAAACGCTGCATGAATGCGCCGATAGTCTCCTCGTTCTGTCCCTGCTTGTAGTTGAAACTCAACTCGAATCCGAGCTCCTGGAATTCATCGACACACAACTTCTTGCGTAAACGACGGGAACGTTGGGTGGCCATCCGACTCTCTCCTCAATAGCGGCATCCGCTATTCGATGTAGTTGCGTCTCCAGAACTTGCGCAAACGCTGTCCTGCAGGGTTTTCCCGAGACGATCGGTATTCGAAGGTCTGCGCATCCTGGAACGGCTTGCGGCATAATGTGCCGCAGCTCCCGGTCCAACAGGGAGTATTTCATCTGTAGTGTTGCGCTTCATCTTTTCATTTTTTCAAGTCAATGCCCGACCACTGGGATGTCACCTTTTCTATGTTCAAGTCTCTGCGCGTCCTCGCTCTCGCTACCTTATTGCCCTTCGCCTTGCCAGCCGTTGCCCAGATCAACACCACCCTGCCCGAACGCGTCCAGAAGGCGTTGCGGGCCAGCAAGCTCAACGACGATGCCCTGTCGCTGGTGATGATTCCGCTGGAAGGCCCCGGCAACGCGACCTACTTCAACTCCGACGTCTCGGTGAACCCGGCGTCGACCATGAAGCTGTTCACCACCTACGCCGCGCTGGAAATGCTCGGCCCGACCTACCAGTGGCAGACCGAGTTCTACACCGACGGCCAGCTCAAGGACGGCACCCTCAACGGCAACCTGTACCTCAAGGGCGGCGGCGACCCGAAGCTGAACCTGGAAAAGCTCTGGCTGATGATGCGCGACCTGCGCGCCAATGGCGTACGCACCGTCACGGGTGATCTGGTGCTGGACCGCAGCTACTTCAACATTCCGCAGCTGCCGGTGTTCAACGATGACGGCGGCGACGACAACAAGCCCTTCCTGGTCGGCCCCGACTCGCTGATGGTCAACCTGAAGAGCGTGCGCCTGGTGATCCGCACCGAAGGCAGCAAGGCCACTGTGCTGATGGATCCGCCGCTGGCGAACGTTCGTATCGACAACCAGATCCAGGTGAGCAAGGCCGCAGCGTGCCCGGCCTGGCCGAAACTGCGCTTCAACCCGGTGACCCAGTTCGACGGCACCTCGCTGGTCGCCACCGGGCAGATTCCCCAGGGGTGCAGCGCTCAGACCTACATGTCGCTGCTCGAGCACCCGGCATACACCGCTGGCGCCGTGCGCGGCATCTGGCAGGAGCTGGGCGGCAGCATTCTCGGCAAGGACCGCGAAGGCGCGGTGCCGAAGAACGCCACCCTGGTCGCCCGCGCGATGTCGCCGGACGTGGTGGAGATCATCCGCGACATCAACAAGTACAGTAACAACACCATGGCCCGCCAGCTGTTCCTCTCGGTCGGCCGCCAGTACCGCAACGGCGCCGACGCGGACGACGCCCAGGCTGCGCAGCGGGTGATTCGCCAGTGGCTGGCGCGCAAGGGCATCACCGCGAGCCATCTGGTGATGGAAAACGGCTCGGGCCTGTCCCGCGACGAACGCGTCAGCGCCCGCGAGATGGCGGCCATGCTGCAAGCCGCCTGGCACAGCCCCTACGCCGCGGAATACATTTCCTCGCTGCCGATCGTGGCCAAAGACGGCACCATGCGTAAACGCCTGCGTGGCACGCCCATGGCCGGCGAAGCCCACGTGAAGACCGGTACCCTCAACACCGTGCGCGCCCTCGCCGGCTTCAGCCGCGACGCCAACGGCCGCACCTGGGTGGTGGTTGCGATCCTCAACAGCAACCGACCGTGGGGCGCGTCCTCGATCCTGGACCAGGTGTTGCTGGACCTCTACAACAGCACCAAGCACTGACCCACGCGAACCCCGGCCCGATGGCCGGGGTTTTCGCATCAGGCTTCCACCCTCTCCAGCCGATCACGCCCGAGTCGCTTGGCACGGTAGACCGCCCTATCCACCTTGCGCATCAGGTCGTCCGCACTCTCTCCAGGGCGCCAGGACGCCACGCCGAAGCTCGCTGTCACGATCCCCACCCCCTCCATCGGCTGGCTGCGCAGGGCCTGCCACAACGCCTCGGCCAATTGCCAGGCCTGGTCCGCGGTGCTGCCCGGGCAAAGCACCACCAGCTCCTCGCCGCCCAGGCGGCAGAACACATCGACCTTGCGCAGACGCTGCGCGATCCGCTGGCACAAGGTGACCAGCACGACATCGCCGGCCTCGTGGCCGAAGCGGTCATTGATGTTCTTGAAATGGTCGATGTCGAACATCACCAGGGACAGCGGCTCGCCACTACGGGAGCAGCGCGCCATGGCCTGGTCGAGTTGCTCCTTGAAGTAGCGGCGATTGTGGATCCCGGTGAGCGCATCGGTGACCGACAGCCGCCGCAGCTCCAGCTCCGCCTCCTTGCGCCGGGTGATGTCGGTGGCGATGCCCAGGTAGCCCGTCGTATGGCCGGCCGAATCGCGGACGCCGGTGATGATCAGGTTGATCTTCAGTTGCCGGCCATCGCGTCGGATACAGGTCCACTCGTGCTCTTCGTGGCCCTCGCCCACCAGCGCACCGACCACGTCGAACCCGCGAATCTCGCGCCCGAGCACGCTGGACAGTTCGTGCGCACGGCGGCGAATCTCGTCCTTGACGAACACATTTTCCGGCACGGGCCGCCCGATCACCTCATGGGCGCTGTAGCCGAACATGCGCTCGGCCCCCACATTGAAACTGCGCACGAAACCACGCAGGTCGGTGGAGACGATGGCCACCTGGGTCGCCGCATCGAGCAGGCCGTGCAGACGGCTGTTCACCTCGCCCAGCTCCAGCTCGGCCGCCTTGCGCGAGCTGATGTCGGTCTGGGTGCCGATCATCCGTCGTGGCGCGCCGCTGTTGTCGCGCTCCACCACCTGCCCGCGATCGAGCACCCAGAGCCAGCGCCCGCTCTTGCAGCGAAGCCGGTGCTCGCTCTGGTACAGCGAGGATTCGCCGCGAAGGTGTCGGCGCAACGCATCGCAGCGCGCCGCCTGGTCGTCCGGGTGGACGCGGCTCAGGCTCTCATCGGTGAACGTGCCCACCTCGCTGTCGCGATAACCGAGCATGGCCTTCCAGGCGTGGGAATAGAAGACGTTGCCGGTATCCAGGCTCCAGTCCCAGACGCCATGCCCCGCGCTATCCATGGCGAAGTGCAGGCGCGCCTGGTTCTCCTGCAGTTCCAGTTGGTTCGCCCGCAGCTCGGCGGTGCGCTCGGCCACCAGCTGCAGGGCGCGCTGGCGCTGGCCGAGCAGCGTCAGCACGTAGCCGGCCAGCAGGAGCGAGGTCAGCCCGCCGGCAAACACCACCCACCATTGCGGATGCCCCTGGTTGCGCCGGAGGAAGTCGCTGGAAGGCTCGACGCGCACCAGATAGTCGCGGCCGGCGAACGGCAGGTGGCGCTCCGAGACCAGCCCTGCCGTCTGGTCCGCCAGCACCGGGCTGCGGTAAAGCGGCACGTCCGGGCGGGGATCGCCGGCATCGCGCAGGGTCAGCGCCAACTGCTCGCCCCGCACTTGCGAGCCCTGCTCGATGAGCAGACGGTAGCTGATCGCCGCCAGCAGGATGCCCCGGATGCCGACGCGCGTCTCCGCCGTCGGGCTGGACATCGCGCTGTTGCGATAGAGGGGGGCCGCCAGCAGCAGGCCGGTGGAATCCGCCGGTGGTGCGCCGGGCAGCACAACCGGCATCGAGGCGGCCACCGCGCGCGTCTTCATCACCCGCTGAGTCAGCTCGCGCCCCGGCAGGGTGGAGTTGAGATCCAGCCCCAGGGGCATCTCCTCCAGGTATTCGGAGGCGCCATACAGGACAGGAAAGTAGCGTTCGCGAACCTGTGCCGGAATCGGCCGCCCCTGCAGGTCCAGTTCGAACAGCATGTAGTCGAGCATGCCGGCAGCATGGGCGCGAGCCTCGAATGCGTCGCGCTGGCCCTGATCGACACGGGGCAGCCAGGCATACCCCAAGGTATCGCCGAGCAACGGACTGACGAAGTGTTCGAACTCCTCGCGGGAAACGTCCTGGGAGTTCTCGAAAAAGCGCTGGATCGACTCCAGTTCGCTCAGTTGCGTCGACAACCGCTCGCGCACCCGGTCGATACGCTCATTGGCGGTGAGCACGAACTGCTGCTCCAGAGCCATGCGGGCATTGCGCCAGACATTCCAGCCCAGCAGCGCCGTCAGCAAAAGGCCCGCCACCAGCACCACAGCGGCGGCACGCAGGGCCTTCCTATGGCTGGCGACTCCCTGAGCGGCGGGCAACTGCTCGTAGGCCGGCAACTGAGTCATGGAGTTTCCCGTTCTCAGGAGTACTCAGTTTTTATAGCAGCCGATGGCCATTTGCCCAGCCTTGGCGCGACGCGCGGCCAAGGCCGCACGCCGCCCGGGCATCAGCGTACGGTGATACGCCAGGCGCGGTGGATCTTGCTGTTGCGGGCGAAATCCTGGTCCAGCGTCTGCGCGCTGATTTCCTCGACCTGGTAACGCGCGGCCAGGCCTTCATCCAGCTCGAACTTGCGGAAGTTGTTGGAGAAGTACAGGACCCCGCCCTTGGCCAGGCGCGCCATGGCCAGGTCGATCAGCTCGACATGGTCACGCTGCACGTCGAACACCCCTTCCATGCGCTTGGAGTTGGAGAAGGTCGGCGGATCGATGAACACCAGGTCGTACTCGCCGCGGTCCTCGCGCAGCCAATCCATCACGTCGCTCTGCACCAGGCGCTGCTTGTCGGAGAAACCATTGAGCGACAGGTTGCGCCGTGCCCAGTCCAGGTAGGTCTTGGACAGGTCGACGCTGGTGGTGCTGCGCGCATCGCCCTTGGCGGCGTGCACGGTGGCCGTGGCGGTGTAGCAGAACAGGTTGAGGAAGCGCTTGCCTGCCGCCTCGCGCTGGATGCGCAGGCGGATCGGCCGGTGGTCGAGGAACAGGCCGGTATCCAGGTAGTCGGTCAGGTTGACCAGCAGCTTCACGCCGCCCTCCTCGACCTCCATGAAGCGGCCTTCGGCGTTCTGCCGCTCGTACTGCTTCTTGCCGGTCTGGCGTTCACGGCGCTTGATCACGATGCGCTCGGTGGGAATGCCCAGCGCCTGCGGCAGCGCGGCGAGCGCGTCGAGCAAACGGGTCTGCGCCTTCTCCGGATCGATGGACTTGGGCGCCGCGTATTCCTGCACATGCGCCCAGTCGCGGTAAAGGTCCACGGCCAGGGCGTACTCGGGCATGTCGGCGTCATACACGCGGTAGCACTCGATCTTTTCCTTGCGCGCCCACTTGCCCAGCGCCTTGACGTTCTTCTGCAGGCGGTTGGCGAACATCTGCCCGCCTTCGCTCAGGCGCGCCTGCTCGATCACTGCTGGGCCCTGCGCGGCAGTCGCTTCGCTGCGCTCACCCCGCTCGCCGGTCACGAACTGGCGCGGCTCCACGTCGAGCATGATCAGCTTGCAGGGCAGCGCGCCGTTGAAGAAGGCGTACTGCTTGTGGCTACGGATGCCCATGCGCTTGCCCAGCTCGGGTGCACCGGTGAACACGCCGGCGCTCCAGCCCAGGCAGCTCTGGCGCAGGCGTTCGCCCAGGTGCTGATAGAGGTACAGCAGGCTGGCTTCGTCACCCAGGCGCTCGCCGTAGGGCGGGTTGCAGATGATCAGCCCCTTCTGGCCCTTGTCCGGGCGCGGCTCGAAGGTGGCCAGCTCCCCCTGGTAGATCTTCACCCACTCGGCCAGGCCGGAGCGTTCGATGTTGTTGCGCGCCGGCTGGATCAGCCGCGGGTCCGCCTCGTAGCCACGAATCCATAACGGAGTCTTCGCCAGGCCGATTTCTGCACGCTGCTGGGCTTCCTCGATCAATTTCTTCCAGATGGCCGGCACATGGCCCAGCCAGTGGCTGAAGCCCCAGCGCTCGCGCTTGAGGTTCGGCGCGATATCGGCTGCCATCAGTCCAGCCTCGATGAGGAAGGTGCCGACGCCGCACATTGGGTCGGACAATGCGCCGCCTTCAGCGGCGATCTTCGGCCAACCGGCGCGGATCAGCACGGCAGCCGCGAGGTTTTCCTTCAGCGGCGCGGCGCCCTGCTGCAGGCGGTAGCCCCGCTGGTGCAGGCTATGGCCGGAAAGGTCCAGAGACAGTACGGCTTGGCCGCGATCCAGGTGCAGGTGCACGCGGATATCCGGGTTGACCTTGTCCACCGTCGGGCGCTTGCCGAACTCCGCGCGCAGGTTGTCGACGATGGCGTCCTTCACCTTCAGCGCGCCAAAGTGGGTATTGTCGATGCCCGAGCCCTTGCCGCTGAACTCCACCGCCAGGCTGCCGCCGGCGTCCAGGTGGTCGCTCCAGGGCACGGCGTTGACGCCCAGGTAGAGATCCTCCGCGTTGTTCACCGGGAAGCGCGACAACACCAGCAGCACGCGGTTGGCCAGACGCGACCACAGGCACAGGCGATAGGCCGTCTCCAGGTCGCCCTTGCCGCGAATGGCCGAAACCTGGGCGCGCGCCTCGGTCAGCCCGAGCGCCTGGGCTTCCTCCAGCAACAGGCCGTCGAGCCCTTTCGGGCAGGTGAGGAAGAGATCGTGCAAATCCGCCATGCAAATAGTTCCTGGGCCCAAGCCCTTTCAGCAAAGCCGCTTACGGCCTTGTCGGCCACCTTTTGTTCATCCGCGCAAACGCAAAGGTGGCCCGTATCGTCATTTTCAGGGATGGGTCGGCGCGCCGGCCTGCGGCCTCGCGTCGCAGAAAGCCATCCCACTCGTCGGAACGAGAGGTGGTCTCAATTAGACACACATTCCTCTTGATCCTCGGCAAGCTCCCGCCCCTGGCGGGTTATGCCGTACTGGCATTTTGCAAACCCGACGAACCTTATGGCTTGAACCCATAAGAGTTACGTCCTTATGACAAATTGGTCATTCACAGCCCCGGAACCTTTCGATAGAACTCGGGTTAATCCTTCACCGCAACGGTGTCGGGCGGGGCGCGTCACGCCGGCAATGCGCCCCATTGGCGGAAATTTCCGCCCGGCCTCCCTGGGGGGCCAACGGGACATAACAGTCAACAAGTGAGGGCAATACCCTATGAGAAGACTTAAGCGTGATCCGTTGGAAAGAGCCTTTTTGCGTGGTTATCAGCACGGCATTACTGGAAAATCTCGCGACCTCTGTCCGTTTACCCATCCCACCACCCGGCAATCCTGGCTCAACGGCTGGCGTGAGGGCCGCGGCGACAACTGGGATGGTTTGACCGGCGCCGCCGGTATTCAACGAGTGAACCAATTGCAGCACGCAACAGGCTGAATCCAGGGTCACCCCCGACTTCCCCAAGCCGCCCCATCCGGGCGGAAAAGGGCGCAAGCCCCAGGGCTCCGAAAGGAGCCCTACTTATTTCTGCCTTCTGTATTACCCGCGCTGGGCTGCCGCAATGGCATCCACCGCTTCGCGGATCAGCGCCGGGCCCTTGTAGATGAAGCCCGAATAAATCTGCACCAGGCTGGCGCCGGCGGCGATCTTCTCGGCCGCGTGCGCGCCCTCGGTGATACCGCCAGCCGCGATGATGGGCAGGCGACCGCCCAGTTCACCCGCCAGCACCTTCACGATGTGGGTGCTCTTCTCGCGCACCGGAGCCCCCGACAAACCACCCGCCTCGTTACCGAACGGCAGGTGCTCGACGCCTTCGCGGCCGAGGGTGGTATTGGTGGCTATCACCGCGTCCATGCCCGCGTCGATCAGCGCCGCGGCGACCATCGCGGTCTCCTCGTCGCTCATGTCCGGGGCGATCTTGATCGCCAGCGGCACACGACGGCCATGCTGCACGGCCAGGTCTTCCTGGCGCAGGCGCAGCGCTTCGAGCAATTGCTTGAGCGAATCGCCGAACTGCAGGCTGCGCAGGCCGGGGGTATTCGGCGAGCTGACATTGACCGTGACGTAGCTGGCGTGGGCGTAGACCTTGTCCAGGCAAATCAGGTAGTCGTCCACCGCGCGCTCGACCGGCGTATCGAAGTTCTTGCCGATGTTGATGCCCAGCACGCCCTTGTATTTCGCCGCCTTAACCCGCTCGATCAGGTGATCGACGCCGTGGTTGTTGAAGCCCATGCGGTTGATGATCGCGGTGGCTTGCGGCAGGCGGAAGATGCGTGGCTTGGGGTTGCCCGGCTGGGGGCGCGGGGTGACGGTGCCGATCTCGACGAAGCCGAAGCCCAGCTGGGCGAAGCCATCGATGGCATCACCGTTCTTGTCCAGGCCGGCCGCCAGGCCCACCGGGTTGGCGAATTCCAGGCCCATGACCTTCACTGGCAGGCTCTTCGGTGCCTGCGTCAGCAGGCCATTGAGGCCCAGGCGGCCACCGGCGCCGATCAGGTCGATGGACAATTCATGGGAAGTTTCCGGGGAGAGCTTGAACAGGAGCTCGCGGGCCAGGCTGTACATGGTCGGGCATCGGTCGGCAAAATGGGGCGCTATTATAGCCAGTCCGCCCTCGCTCAGGCGAGGCGACGCAGCGCCAGCAGCCGCCCGGAATCGTCGAATTCCAGCTCGAAGCTGCCGTGCACTCCGGAATGAGTGACGAATGGACGCAGGTGATGCGCCGGCAAATTGACCTGCCGACCGTCGCGACTGGTCACCTGGACCCGGTTGGCGTGCCCGCGGTAGAGCGCTTGAAGCCGATCCGCCGACAGGGAAATATCCAGCACAACGCACGCCATGGAGGCCTCCTGGAAATGAAGGACAGAATTTTGCCACAACGCATGCGCCCAACGGCGCCAGGGTTTTCTATGCTTAGGGCAATTCGCCGCGCCGGCCCGGCGCTTCCTGCACTGCCCAGCCAGCCTTCGGGAGCCTTGCGTCGTCCATGAGTCAACCACCTCGCCCCCGCAGCGTGACCAGCCGGCTGGCAGCCCTTGCCCAACGTCTGGGCATCGGCGCGACAGAGGGGCGGAATATCGCCGAACGCAGCCGGAGCCTGTCGCTGCCCTTCGAGCCCCTGCCCGACTGGCCCGCCGGCCTCGGCTGGCAATCCGGCCCGCCGCTGTATCGGTTGATCGACCTGCCGCGCGGCGCGCTCTCCGGCCCCGTGCAGGAAGACAAGGCACGTATCCACGCGGTGCTCAAGCGCCTGGTGACCAGCGTCCGCGAGGCGCATCCGGCGGTCGATGTGCGCAGCATCGACGGCCTGTGCTGCCGCAGCCTGCTCGACAGCCCGCTGGCTGGCCTGGAAGAGCTGTCCAACTGCGAGCAATGCCGCAAGGTGCGGATCATCAGCTACAACGATTTCACCAAGGTGCTGGGTGTGGCCCTGCCCGGCTTCGAGCGCAAGGCGCCGTTGCAGTTGCGCAGCGCCGGCTGGCACGGCGCGCGGCTGTTCTGGGACGACGACAACCACCCCTGCGAACTGGCCAACGCGGTGGTGTATGCAAGGCGCCGCGGCCTGGAAATCATCCTGCCGGCGACTATCCAGCGCTTTTCGCTGGACAGCGTCGTGCTGGACGAACTGGCCCGGGACTTCCACATGCTCGCCATGCCGGCCAAGGCCTGGAGCGAAGCGGCGTTCATGGAGCTGCTGCTGGAAACCGGCATGCCCTACGCGCGCTTCGGCCTGTTCAATTCGGAGACCCCGGAAAGCCTGCTGCTGCCCAGGGACCATCCGCAATCGGATGCCTTCGGCCTGGGCCTGCGGGAAGCCGGCGCGCCCGACGTGATCGCCTACCTGCGTCGCACCGGCGGCACGGCCTGAGCCGCCTTCACGTGTCGGCGGGGTCCTCGCGCAGCCGACGCTCTTCATGGTCGAGACTTTCCAGCACCTCCTGGTGCCGCGCCTGCCACTGCTCCAGGGTCAGGCCGAGGGTGGTCAGCAACTGCGGATTGCTCTTGACCAGATAAACCGCCGCACGCTGGGCGGAGTCCTCGACCTTCCAGTTCACTTCGGCCGGGTCGATGGGGCCTTCGTAGGTGATCCAGCGGCTGAAATCCGGGTAGACGCTGCAGACCTTCTGGAAATCCATGTCGCGCATGCGCTGGTTGCCGTACTCGATGTTTTCCACATCCTTGGGCTTCATGCCGACTGTTTCTGCAAAGGCGCGGCGTGACAGGCCTGTCAACGAGCGAAGTGCTCGTAGCCTTTCTCCTGCGGTGAACAGGAAACGCTTCTTCATCATGTGTCGTCCATTTCCGAGACCGCTCAAGTCCGGATAAACGCCCTAACAGTTGGGATAGATTCATCATCCGGACCACGGCGAAAGCTGTGGATTAGAGGGGCTGGATGGTGCTGGACGAAGCATGAAAGAGGGAAGTGGATTCACCCCGGACTTGCGCGCAGGTGGCTATTACGTGACGCCCGAACGTTTTGCGCAGTTGATCGGTCTGGGGGATCGCCAAAGCATTGTGCATGGCTGGATCGATCAGGGAGAGCTGCCCAGCCGTTGCATTGGCGGGCAGCTACTGGTGGACCTGGGCGCCCTGCTCAGCAAGGCGCCGCCAGGTCATTCCTGATCCGCCTGCTGTACCGCTTGCAGCGCCGGCACTGCTGGAATGCCAATCTCCACGCACAACGCCATGACGCGTTCCAGGTCGTTGCGGTAAACCAGCACGCACTGCAGCTCGGTATCCAGCGGCTCGCTGAAGTCCACCAGGACGTAGCCGCCCTTCTCCGGATACAGCGCGCCGAGCTGGGTCTGAATGCGATTCAGCGCCGCCAGCGGCTCGGCCTTGCGCAGTTGCTTGGCCTGCAGGACGAAGCTCACGCTCGGATCGAAGGAGGCGCGGATCTCGCCGAACAGCTCCTCGTAGCTGTCACCCATGAACAGCACGATTTCCGGCAGGCTACCGACCACCACCCACTCGCCCAGGGGGATCGGGAAGCTGTCGTCGTAGTTGATATCCGGATTGGCGGCGAGGAAGGCCGCGGGGTCCGCGTAGGCCTGGGACGCCTCGTCGGCGATCTGCTGGATCTCTTCTTCCCCCAGGCAGCCGGAGCTGATCAGCGTGAGGAGTTCGACGAGTTGCGCATTCATGGGGTAATCCTGAAGAGAGTGAACAGCCGGAAAGCATATCCGTATTCGCTGTAAAACACCGCAGGCAGGGAACTTTCTGACGGACAAAGGCGTCCGAAGTCGCCAGAAACGATAACCACTATTGAACGGGATGATTTCTGCTCGCCTCGAGCGGTTGATAGCCTGACCAGCATCCCGAACCAGCCTGCGTGTGAAAACCATGAACCGTGCCCTTGCCCTTCTCTCCCTGACCCTGCCGCTGTGGCTGGTGGGCTGCGCCAGTCAGCCGGCTCCGCACCAGGAGCCCTACAGCGATGAGCAAGTGAAGTCCTTCGCGCTGAAGATGCTGGGCGCCAGCAACATGTCCGACGAGCTGTACGCCAAGTACCGCCGGGCGCTGACCGAGCCGCATGAGGATGGGCGGAGCGGGAGCTGAACATCCACGCCGTATCCGGACAAGCAGAGCATCTCCGCTAAGCCCCTCGCGGCGGAACGCGTTTTCCCTTTTGCCTCTGAAGGCCAGCGATACAGCCCCGTGCCCAGCGAGCGTGGCGATGGGTCGCTTATCGTGCTGTTCGCGAGCAAGCTCGCTCCTACAAAGAGAGCTTCGACCAAGGGCGAGCTGTAGGAGCGAGCTTGCTCGCGAACTGAATTCTGCCGCTTTCTCAAGAGAACACTGGCCCCACGATTCGCCCCAGCCCCGATCGGTAGACATCGCTGCATCCAGCACCATCCTGCGTGGGTGCTCGGCGGGAGGTCCGTGCGCGGGGACTCACGTCGCGGGCATGGCCCGCTCCTACAGGGGCCGCTTATCCAGGCGAAAAAAAGCCCCGCACGAGGCGGGGCTGGAGCATCAAACGGTTTGCCAGGCGTTGAGCATCAGGCCGGGTTGGTTCCTGGCTGGTTGCTCTGCGCCAGGTCGAGCAGTTCGCGGTTGGCCACGGCGTACATTGCGTAGTCGGTGCTCGTGGACGCCCGCAGATCGGCGAGCATCGCGCGCCAGCGGGCGACCATCGGGGCGTGCTGTTCCAGCCAGAGCGCCACGCGCGCGTCGATCTCCGCCGGGCCGTCCAGCATCTGCAGCACGGACACGGTAATCGCTCGCTGCTGCCAGTCCAGGTCATCGCGGAAGGCTTCGCGGGCCAGCGCCTGCCAGTTGTTGTCCACCGGCAGGGAGCTGATCTGCTGCAGGTACCAGGTCAGTTCCAGCTCGCTGCCCAGGGCGAAGTAGGCGCGGGCCACATCGGCCGGGTCGCGGCCGGTGACGTCCGCCGCTTCGATGATCGGCAGGAGGGTGTAGAGGTGACTGGTGCCCGCGACCATGCGCGCCAGCAGCTCCGGCACGCCCGCGTCGACGTAGGCCTGGTAGCGTGCCTGCCACAGTTCGCGGGTCGGGCCTTCGAGCAGTTCGTTGAGCTTCAGGCCCAGGGCGGCAATGCGCGGACCGAAGTGCGCCACGTCGCGAGCAGCGTCCTGCTCGTTGCGGCGGCTGCGCAGGAACCAGCGGGTCGCGCGGCGGCCCAGGCGCATCAGCTCGTCCATCAGGGTCAGCTGCACTTCCGCCGGCACCTGGTAGTCCAGCGCCTCGATCTGGCGGAACCAATGCGGCAGGTGGAAGACATCGCGCACGATCACGTAGGCACCCGCCACGTTCGCCGGCGTCATGCCGGTGGACTCCTTCAGGCGCTGCACGAAGGTGATGCCCATGTGGTTGATCAGGTCGTTGGCGATCTGCGTGCTGACGATCTCGCGCTTCAGGCGGTGCTTGCGCATGGCCGAGCCGAAGGTATCGACCAGGGTCTGCGGGAAGGCCGTCTCCATGTCGCGGGTCAGGTAGTCGTCGTCCGGCACCAGCGAGCCCAGCAGTTGCTCCTTCAGATCGATCTTGCTGTAGGAAATCAGCACGGCCAGCTCGGCTCGGGTCAGCCCCTGGCCGGCAGCGATGCGTTCGGCCAGCGCCTCGTCGGTGGGCAGGAATTCCAGCGCACGGTCCAGCTTGCCGCGAGCTTCCAGATCGCTCATCAGGCGCTTGTACTCGGCGATGCGCTCGCGGGCGCGACGCTCGGCCAGGGACAGCGCCTGGGTCTGCTTGTAGTTGTTGCCCAGCACCAGTTCGGACACCTGGTCGGTCATTTCCGCCAGCAGCTTGTTGCGCTGCTTGCTGGTCATGTCGCCGGCGGCCACCACCTCGTTGAGCAGGATCTTGATGTTCACCTCGTGGTCGGAGCAGTCCACGCCACCGGCGTTGTCGATGAAGTCGGTGTTGCAGGCGCCGCCGTTGAGGCCGAATTCGACCCGTGCCAGTTGCGTCATGCCGAGGTTGCCGCCCTCGCCCACCACCTTCACCCGCAGCTCACGGCCATCCACGCGCAGGCCATCGTTGGCCTTGTCGCCGACGTCGGCGTGGGTTTCATCGCTGGACTTCACGTAGGTGCCGATGCCGCCGTTCCACAGCAGGTCCACCGGCGCCTTGAGCAGCGCGTGGATCAGCTCGGTCGGGGTCAGGCGCTCGGCGTCGATGTCGAAGCGCGCGCGCACTTCCGGGGTCAGGGTGATGCTCTTGGCGCTGCGCAGGAAGATGCCGCCGCCCGCGGAGATCAGCGAGGCGTCATAGTCGGCCCAGCTGGAACGCGGCAGGTTGAACAGGCGCTGGCGCTCGGCGAAGCTCGCCGCCGGGTCCGGGTTGGGGTCGAGGAAGATGTGCAGGTGGTTGAAGGCCGCCACCATCTGCAGCTTGTCGGACATCAGCAGGCCGTTGCCGAACACGTCGCCGGCCATGTCGCCGATGCCGATGACGGTCACGCTGTCCTTCTGCACGTCGATGCCGCGCTCGCGGAAGTGGCGCTGCACCGAAACCCAGCCGCCACGGGCGGTGATGCCCATGCCCTTGTGGTCGTAGCCGGCCGAGCCGCCGGAGGCGAAGGCGTCGCCCAACCAGAAGTCGTACTCGGCGGAGATGCCGTTGGCGATGTCGGAGAAGGTTGCGGTGCCCTTGTCCGCCGCCACCACCAGGTAGGGGTCGTCGGCGTCGTGGCGGACCACGTTGGCCGGCGGCACGACCTTGCCTTCCTTGAGGTTGTCGGTGATGTCCAGCAGGCCGGAGATGAAGATGCGGTAGCAGGCGATGGCCTCGGCCTGGATTTCATCGCGGCTGCCGCCCACCGGCAGGCGACGCGGGATGAAGCCGCCCTTGGCGCCGGTCGGCACGATCACCGCGTTCTTCACCTGCTGCGCCTTCACCAGGCCCAGCACTTCGGTGCGGAAGTCTTCCTCGCGATCGGACCAGCGCAGGCCGCCACGGGCCACGTCGCCGAAGCGCAGGTGCACGCCTTCCACGCGCGGGCAGTAGACGAAGATCTCGAATTTCGGCGTCGGACGGGGGATTTCCGGGATGGCCTTGGGGTTGAACTTGAAGCTGAAGTAGCTCTTGTTCTGCCCGGCCGCGTCCGGCTGGTAGAAGTTGGTGCGCAGGGTCGCCTTGATCAGGTCGAGGTAGCGCCGCAGGATGCGGTCCTCGTTGAGCACCTGGACGTTGTCCAGCGCCGCCAGGATGGCCTGCTCCAGCTTCAGCTGCTTGTCTTCCAGGTCCTCGGCGGTGAGCTTGCGGGCCAGGTAAAAGCGGGTCTTGAACAGGCGCACCAGTTCGCGGGCGATGTCCACGTGGGCGTTCAGTGCGCTGGCGATGTAGCCCAGGTCGAAGCCCAGGCGGATCTGCTTGAGGTAGCGGGCGTAGGCGCGCAGCAGGGCCACGTCGCGCCACGGCAGGCCGGCGGTCAGCACCAGGCGGTTGAAGGCGTCGTTCTCGGCATCGCCGTTGACGATGTGGACGAAGGCGTCCTGCAGGGTTTCGTTGAGTTCCTGGATGTTGACGTCCAGGCCTTCGGCGTAGGTGAAGGCGAAGTCGTGGATCCAGTACTCGCGGCCGTTGGTGTGGCGCAGGCGGTAGGGGAACTCGCCGAGCACCCGCAGGCCGAGGTTCTCCAGGATCGGCAGGACGTCCGACAGCGCCAGCGGCGTGTCGGCGTGGTACAGCTTGCAGTGCAGTTGCTGCTCACCCTGGGCCAGCGGCTGGTAGAAGCTCATCACCAGCGGGCGGCTGTCGGACAGGCTGGACAGGTGCTGCAGGTCGACCACCGCGAAATGCGGGGCGAAGCGCTCGCGATAACCGGCCGGGAAGCCCTTGGGGAAGTCTTCCAGCAGGTTGTTGCCCTGCCCTTCGCCGAAGTTTTCCAGCACCAGCGCGGCGTAGTCGTCCTGCCAGGAACGGCAGGCCTGGATGGCTTCCTGCTCCAGCTGGGCGGCGTCGACGTCGATGCGGTTCTTCGGGTCGACACGCAGGATGAACTGCACGCGGGCCAGGGTGGACTCGGAGAAGAAGGTCCAGAACTCGCAGTCGCTGGCCTTCAGGCGCTCCATCAGCACCTGCTGGATCTTCATCCGCGTTTCGGTGGAATAGATGTCACGCGGGACATAGGCCAGGCAGTAGGCGAAGCGGCCGTACGGGTCCTTGCGCAGGAACAGGCGAATCTTGTTGCGCTCCTGGATCTGCACGATGGACATCGCGGTGGTGTACAGCTCGTCCACCGGGGTCTGGAACAGGTCGTCGCGCGGCAGCACCTCGAGGATCTGCGCCAGCTCCTTGCCCAGGTGCGCCTTGCTGTCGAAGCCGGAGTTCTTCAGCACCTGCGCGACCTTGCCGCGGATGAACGGGATGTCGAATACGCTCTCGGCGTAGACCGCCGAGGTGTACAGGCCGAGGAAGCGGAACTCGCGGACGACCTTGCCCTTGGCGTCGATCTCGCGGATCGATACGTAGTCCGGGTAGGCCGGGCGGTGCACACGGCTGGGCTGCGAGGCCTTGGCGAAGGACAGCAGCACCGGCTCGCGCAGGTAGGCGACCGCGTAGTCCTCGATGTGCAGGTCATCCTTGTTCAGGCCGGCGCGCAGCAGTTTGGTCAGGCCGAGGAAGGCCTTCTCGTCGTACACCAGGTGGCCGCCGTCGGCCTCCTCCTGCACGGTGAATTCTTCATAGCCGAGGAAGGTGAAGTGGTTGTCCAGCAGCCACTCGAGGAAGGCGCGCACTTCGGCGGTTTCCTCGGCGCGGGCCTTGGCCTTGGACTTGCCCAGCCAGGCCAGCAGCTCCTCGGCCTTGGTGCGCATGGCCGGGAAGTCGGCGACCGCCAGGCGGACTTCGCCGAGCACGTCCAGCAGGGCTTTTTCCAGGGTGCGCAGCTCGCCGGCCTGGGAGACGCGGTCGATCTCCAGGTACATCAGCGATTCCTGGCGCACATCCTTGCCGGTGCTGTTCTTGGGCAGGATTTCCAGCAGGTCGCCCTTGGCGTTGCGGCGCACGCTGAGCACGTTGGTCTGCAGGGTGTGGATGCTATAGCCGCGGCGATTCAGTTCCATGCGCACCGAGTCGACCAGGAACGGCTGGTCCGGGTGCAGCACCTGCACGGCGGTGTGGGTGGACTGCCAGCCGTGCTTTTCGTAATCGGGGTTGTACACCGCCACGATGGGCTGGGCGGGGTCGAAGCGTTCCAACAGGCGCCAGGAAGACAGCGTGCAGCCGACCAGGTCGGACAGCCTGCGCTGGGTCAATTCGTCGAGGGAGATGAAGCCGAAGAACTGCTCGGCGAACAGGGCCACTTGTGGCAGACCCTTGTCGTCGACGTGCTGCGCCAGGGCCGCTTTCAGTTGTTGCTGGAAGTCGGCTTTGCTGGCTGCGGTGAAGAACGCCATGTTGTTACTCCGCTGGGCTCGTTTTGTTGGATTGAGCGTAGATCGCTTCTCGCCGTACATCAGGTGGGGCACAGATATATCCGGGCAGTGTGACCCTCGATTGACAGCCCGACCGGACAGTCACCGATGCCGCCGAGCTTATCGGGAGTCACCCGGCGCTGGCTTACGGAGCTGCGACATATTCGGTCAACGGCATGCAGGCCGTGCGTCCATCTGGAAACAAGCGATTTCGCAGTACGATCGTTCCGCATCTGCCGCAGGAAATGTCATAGCGCTATCATGGCCATCCCTGCCCTGGAATGGATGCCATGCAACGCCACCCGCCCCTGCACCGCCCCCTGCTGCGCCACCTCGACAACCTGCTGGTCACCCTGTTGGGCGCGACGCTGCTGGTGCTCGCCTGGCTGTTCCTCGATGAAGCCGTGCGCCCGCTGCTGATCGGCGCCGTACCCGTTTACCTCGGCGTGCTGCTACCGCGCATCGTCGGGCGCGACGAACGCCTGCGCCGGGTCGAAGCCGCGCGGGAACGCTCGGTGCGCGAGTGGGGCTTCTGCAGCCGCGACCGCAATGGCCCGTGGATCAACTACATCGACTTCCCGCTGGTCTGCGAGGACCCGGTATTCAACGGCCGCTTCTTCTATAGCGAGTGGTTGGTGGTGCACGACGGGCGCATCATCATCAACCCGGGCCCGGCCAGCGTCGACCTCGCCGCCGGCACCGTCGGCTACGACTTCGGCTGCACGCGCACCTACGCCTGGGATGGCTGCTCGCCGAAAGTCCCGTTCTTCTGGGTCGCCACCCTCGGCACGCCGGACTGGTGGGAGCACCTGGAAAGCGTGCAGTGCCTGCGCCACGGCCAGCAGAAGGAACGCGTGATGTTCTGGCCGGTGGCGCACCACGCCAGCCTGGTGCACGACGCGCTGTATCAGTTCCTCAACGTCGCCCCGGTGACCAAGGCCGAGGCGGACGAGCTGTTCCACCGCATGCTGCTGCGCGCCGGCATGCCGCGCCTGGTGGCCTGGGTCTACCGCTTCGCGGTGGTCCACGGCGGCGCGCGCGACATGCGCCATCAGCGCAACCCCAACAGCACGCTGCGTTGCCTGACGCCCCTGCCCGGCATCGCGCCGCCGCCGGAACCGGTAGCGCCGCACAAGGCTCGCAGCGCAGCGCTGCAAGAGTGACGGCCGATGCAGTAAAGTAGGCGCCCCGACAGCCCCACCCTTCGTCCAGGAAATCCACGCGATGGAACATCGTGAGTCGCTCCTTGCACTGCGCCAGTATCTCTCCAGCCAGATCCTCGGCCAGGAAAAGCTCATCGAGCGGCTGCTCATCGCCCTGATCGCCGACGGCCACCTGCTGGTGGAAGGCGCGCCGGGCCTGGCCAAGACCAAGGCGATCAAGGACCTGGCCGAGGGCCTTGAGGCCGAGTTCCACCGCATCCAGTTCACCCCCGACCTGCTCCCGGCCGACATCACCGGCACGGAAATCTATCGTCCGGAGAACGGCAGCTTCGTGTTCCAGCAGGGGCCGATCTTCCACCACCTGGTGCTGGCCGACGAGATCAACCGCGCGCCGGCCAAGGTGCAGTCCGCCCTGCTCGAAGCCATGGCCGAGCGCCAGGTCAGCGTGGGCCGCAGCACCTACGACCTGCCGCCGCTGTTCCTGGTGATGGCGACGCAGAACCCCATCGAGCAGGAAGGCACCTACCCGCTGCCCGAGGCCCAGCTCGACCGCTTCCTCATGCACGTGAAGATCGGCTACCCGGAAGCCTCCGTGGAGCGCCGCATCCTCCAGCAGGCCCGCGGCGAAGCGCTGCACGGCGAGACCAAGCCCGAGCGCCGGGTCACCCAGGAAGCCATCTTCGCCGCCCGCCAGGAAATCCTCGGCCTGTACATGGCCGACGCGGTGGAGGAGTACCTGGTGCAACTGATCATGGCCACGCGCACCCCGGCCAAGTACGACGCCGAGCTGGCCGAGTGGCTGTCCTACGGCGCCAGCCCGCGCGGCTCGATCGCCCTGGACCGTTGCGCGCGCGCCCACGCCTGGCTGGCCGGGCGCGATTTCGTCAGCCCCGAGGACATCCAGGCGATGCTCTTCGACGTGCTGCGCCATCGCCTGATCCTCACCTTCGAGGCGGAAGCCGCCGGGATCGACCAGGACCGCGTGGTCCAGCGCATCCTCGACGTGGTCGCCGTCGCCTGACATGCACAACGTCCTGGCGCCCGGCGTGGCCGTCTCGCTCGGCGAGCTGATCGAGATTCGTCACCGCCTGCGCGAAGTCCAGCTGTTCTCCACGCCGTCGCGGCGCAGCCCGCTGATCGGCCTGCACCACTCGCGCCTGCGCGGCCGCGGCGTGGACTTCGATCAGGTACGCGTGTACCAGGCCGGCGACGACGTGCGCACCATCGACTGGCGCGTCACCGCGCGCACCCAGGAGCCGCACACCAAGCTGTTCCATGAAGAGCGCGAGCGCCCGGTCTTCGTCCTGGTCGAGCAGAGCGCGCGGCTGTTCTTCGGCTCCGGCCTGAGCTTCAAGTCCGTGCTCGCCGCCCGCGCCGCCGCCTTCGTCGGCTGGGCCGCGCTGGCGCACAACGACCGCATCGGCGGGCTGGTCTTCACCGACAGCGAATGCCACGAGATCAAGCCCCGGCGCAGCAAGCAGAGCCTGCTGCAACTGTTCAACCTGATCGTGCGCGCCAACAACGCCCTGCTCGCCGGTTCCCACCTCAGCCACAGCGGCGACGGCTTCGGCATGGCCCTGCGGCGCGCCCGCGAGGTGCTGCGCCCCGGCAGCCTGATCATGGTGATGTGCGACGAACGCGCCCTGAGCGAGGTGGCCGAGCAGCAACTTTCCCTGCTGGCGCGGCACACCGACCTGGTGCTGCTGCCGGTGTCCGACCCGCTCGACCACGCCCTGCCCGCCGCCGGGCTGCTGAGATTTGCCGAAGGCCAGGCGCAGCTGGAACTGGACACCCACATCGATGAGCAGCGCCTGGCCTACCGCGCCCTCGGCGAAGCCCGCCGCGAACGCTGGCAACGCCTGGCCCTGCGCCTGGGCGTGCCGCTGCTGCCGCTGACCACCCAGGAAGAGCTGGTGGAACAGCTGCGCAACCTGCTGGAACAGCACCAGCCGGGATACGCCCAATGAATCCCCTCGACCAGCTGCAACCGCTGATCGAGCCCGCCGCGGTGCCCTGGTGGCCACCGGCGCCGGGCTGGTGGCTGCTCGCCGCGCTGGTGCCGCTGCTGCTCTGGGCGCTGTGGCGCAACCGCCGGCGCTGGCTGCCCAAACGCAAGGCCAAGGTGGTCGCCGAGGTGCCGCTGGACCCGCTGCGCGAAGCCGCGCTGGAAGAACTCAAGCGCCTGCCGCGCCCCTACGACCGCGCGCCGGCCGGCCCCTGGCTGCAGGCGCTCAACGGCCTGCTCAAGCGCCTGTCGCGCGCTCGCTGGCCGGACAGCCACAGCCACACCCTCAGCGGCCGCGCCTGGCTGGCATTCCTCGACACCCGCTGCCCAGCCGCCGGCCTGACCCGCTGGATGATCCTGGTGGAAGGCGGCTACCGCGCCGAATGCAAGCTGGACGACAAGGCCATCGACGGTCTCGCCGCCGCGGTGGAAACCTGGGTGCGCAAGCATGTTTGAGTTCGCCTGGCCGTGGATCTTCCTGCTCGCCCCGCTGCCCTGGGTGATGCGCTTCATCCTGCCGCCGGCCGACAGCGGCGAGGCGGCGATCAAGGTGAGCTTCCTCAAGGAACTCGAAGGCCTCGCCGGTCGCCGCGCCCGCGCGCGCCTGCCGGCCTGGCGCCAGCAGGCGCCCTTCGCCCTGCTCTGGCTGTGCCTGCTGCTGGCCGGCGCGCGCCCGCAGTGGGTCGGCGAGCCGCTGCCGATTCCTGCCACCGGCCGCGACCTGCTGGTGGCGGTGGACGTCTCCGGCTCCATGGATTACGCCGACATGACCTGGGATGGCGCCGACGTCAGCCGTCTCGACCTGGTGAAGAAACTCTTCGGCGACTTCATCGAGGGCCGCCGGGGGGATCGGGTCGGCCTGATCCTGTTCGGCACCCGCGCCTACCTGCAGGCGCCGCTGACCTTCGACCGTCACACCGTGCGCATCTGGCTGGACGAAGCGCTGATCGGCATCGCCGGCAAGGACACCGCCCTGGGCGACGCCATCGGCCTGGCGGTCAAGCGCCTGCGCCAGCGCCCCGCCGAGAGCCGCGTGCTGGTGCTGATCACCGATGGCGCCAACACCGCCGGCGAGATATCGCCGCAGACCGCCGCCAAGCTGGCCGCCGAAGAACAGGTGAAGGTCTACACCATCGGTATCGGCGCCGACCCGAAACAGGGTGGCGTCGCCGGCCTGTTCGGCCTCAACCCGGGGCTGGACCTGGACGAGCCGACGCTCAAGGCCATCGCCGAGAGCACCGGCGGCGAATACTTCCGCGCGCGAAACGGCGAAGAGCTGCAACGCATCTCCGACAGCCTCGACCAGCTCGAACCGGTGGAACAGAAACCGACCCAGGCGCGCCCGGCCATTGCCCTGTACCGCTGGCCGCTGTTGCTGGCGGTGCTGATCAGCGCCGCGGTGGTCATCGGCACCCTGTGGCCGCCCGAAGAGTGGCGCTGGCCGGCCTGGATCCCGCGCCTGCAGAAGGAGCGCCGGCCATGAGCCACGCCTGGCCGCACCTGCTGCACCCGCTCTGGCTGATCCTGCTGCTGCCCCTTGGCTGGCTGCTGTGGAAGCTCTGGCACCGCGAACGCCGCGCCGGCCGCTGGCAATTGCTGCTGCCCCCGGCCTTCCACCCCTGGCTGCTGGCCGGCGGCAGTGGCCGGCATGAACGCCGCCCGTGGGTCTACCTGGGCATCGCCTGGCTGCTGGCCGTGCTCGCCCTGCTCGGCCCCAGCTGGCAGCAGGTGGAGCAACCGACCCTGGAGCGCAGCGACCCGCTGGTGGTGGTGCTGGAACTCACCCCGCAGATGCTCGCCACCGACCTCAAGCCCACGCGCCTGGAGCAGGCCCGCCACAAACTGCTGGACCTGCTGCAGAGCCGCAGCGACGCGCAGACGGCCATCGTCGTCTACGCCGGCAGCGCCCACACGCTCGTACCGCTGTCCAATGACCTGGGCACCGCGCGCAACCTGCTCGACGCGCTCAAGCCATCGATCATGCCCGAACCCGGCCAGCGCGCCGACCTCGCGGTGGCCCAGGCCCGCCGCCTGCTGGACAACGGCGCCGAGGGCAACGGCCGCATCCTGCTGATCACCAGCGCGCTGGACGCCCGTGAACGCCAGGGCATCCGCCAGGCGCTCAAAGGCAAGGGCAAGGACCTGCTGCTGCTCGCCGTGGGAACTCCTGGCGGCGCGCCCATCGCCCAGGAGGACGGCACCTTCCTCAAGGACGACCAGGGCAACATCCTCGTGCCGCGCCTGGACGAAGGCTCGCTGCGCGCCTTCGCCACCGACCTGGGCGGCCGTTTCCAGCGCCTGCGCGCCAACAGCGGCGACCTGCGCTCCCTCGGCCTGCTGGACAGCACCCAAGGCCTGCAAGTCAGCGAAGAGGACGCCCTGCTGCGCCTGCAACGCTGGGCCGACCAGGGTTACTGGCTGCTGTTGCCGCTGCTCCTGCTCGCCGCCTGCGCGGGCCGGCGCGGCTGGCTGTTCAGCCTGCCGCTGATGCTGCCGCTGCTGTGGGCGCCCCCGCAGGATGCCAACGCCTTCGAGTTCAACGACCTGTGGCTGCGCCCCGACCAGCAGGGCCAGCGCCTGCTCGATGCCGGGCGCCCCGCCGATGCCGCCGAGCGTTTCGAGGATTTCCGCTGGAAGGGCCTGGCGCTGTACCGCGCCGGCGATTATGTCGACGCCGCCCAGGCGTTCGCCCAGAGCGACGAGGCCGCCGACCACTACAACCGCGGCAACGCCCTGGCCCGGCAGAACGAGCTGGAAGCCGCCATCGACGCCTACGACCAGGCGCTGGAGCGCGACCCCGAGCTGGAAGCCGCCCGGCGCAACAAGGCCCTGCTCGAAGACCTGCTGCGCCAGCGCAAGGACAACCCCGCCGGCAGCAGCAGCGACCAGCCGCCACCGCACAACCAGGACCCTGCGCAGAGCAGCGACCCCCAGGCCGCCACGCCTCAGGATCAGCAGCAGGAGGACGAGCACTCCGGCGAACGCGACTCGCAGCCGGCGCCGGCGGCGCAGAACCCATCGCAGGATGCCGACCGCCCCGCCGCCAGCCAGAGCAACAGGCCCGGCGAGGATGTTCGCGAAGAAGCCGAAACCAACCCGGAGGATGCCGGTCCACTGGGTGACGAGCGCCGTCAGGCCCTGGAACAGTGGCTGCGGCAGATTCCCGACGACCCGTCCGAGCTATTGCGCCGCAAGTTCTGGTACCAGCAACAGCAGCAGCGCCAGGAACCCACCCCATGAAACGGCTGATCTGCCTGACCCTGCTCTGCCTCGCCGCGTTCCGCGCCGAGGCCAGCTTCACCGCCAGCGTCGACCGTGCGCGCCTGAACCAGGGCGAGAGCGTCGAGCTGACGCTGGAGTCGGACGACCCCACGCTGTTCGGCAAGCCCGACCTCAAGCCGCTGGACGATCGTTTCGTGGTGCTCGGCACGCGCCAGGTCAACCGCCTCACCACGCTCAACGGCAAGGCCCAGGCCACCACGCGCTGGATCATCACGCTGCAGCCGCGCAGCGAAGGCAAGGTGGAAATCCCGCCGATCCACCTGGGCGGCAACACCAGCGAGCCGATCAGCCTCGAGGTGCTCAAGGCCGAGGACAATGCCGATGGCCAGAAGCTCGCCCCGGTGTTCATCGACGCCAGCGTCGACCGCGAGCAGAGCTGGGTGCAGGCCCAGGTCATTCTCACCCTGCGCATCTATCACTCGGTGTCGCTGTACGACGACAGCAGCCTCAGCCCGCTGCGCATGAACGACGCCCGCGTCGAGCAGCTGGGCGAGCCGCGCACCTACGAAAAAGTCATCAACGGCGTGCGCCACGGCGTGATCGAGGTGCGCTACGCGATCTTCCCGCAGAAGAGCGGCACGCTGGAAATCCCCGGCCAGACCTTCAACGCCACCCAGGTCGCCCAGGGCCGCAACGACGCCTACAACCCCTTCGGCCCGCCGCCGGGCAAGCAGGTGCGGGTGATCTCGCCGAGCATCCCGCTGGAGGTCGACCCCAAGCCCGCCGATTACCCGAAGGACGCGCCCTGGCTGCCGGCCCGCTCGCTCAGCCTGAGCGAAACCTGGAGCCCGCAGCCCGAGGAAGCCAAGGCCGGCGAGTCGCTCACGCGCAACATCATGCTGCGCGTGGACGGGCTGTCCAGCGCGCAACTGCCGCCGCTGCCGATCAGCCTGCCCGACAATCTGCGCCACTATCCGGACCAGCCACAGCTGGCCAATGAAGCCAGCGACCAGGGCATGATCGGCAGCCGCGAGGAGCGCGAGGCGCTGATCGCCGACAAGGCCGGGCCGGTGGAGCTGCCGCCGGTGGAAGTGGTCTGGTGGAATACCCAGGAGCGCCGCGTGGAGCGCACCAGCCTGCCGGCGCGCACCCTGCAGGTGGCCGCGAACGCGCAACTGGAAGAGCACACCGACACCCCCGCCGCCCCGAGCGAAACGACGGTCAGCGATGTCCTGCTGTGGCCCTGGCAGCTCGCCTGTGCGCTGCTCAGCCTGACCACCCTGCTCGGCTTCGGCCTCTGGTGGCGCGCCCGCAGCCAGCCGGCGGTGATCCGCGTGGCGCCAGCCGGCCCGAGCACCCGCACGCTGCTGGATGAACTGCGCCGCGCCTGCCAGGCCAACGACCCGCACGCCACCCGCCAGGCCCTGGACGCCTGGGCACGGCAGCAACCGGAAACCCTGGCCGACATGGCAGCGCGTTTCGTGCCGCTGTCCGATGCGCTCGACGGCCTCAACGGTGCGCTCTACAGCGACAGCGAAGGCGGGCGCAACTGGCAGGGAGAGGACCTCTGGCGCGCCATCCGCACCCTGCCCGGCGCCGATCCGGACACCCCGCCAGCGGCGGAAGCCAGCAGCCTGCCGCCGCTGTACCCGCGCTGACGGCTATGCTGGAGGCATCCCCGTCCGAGGTGCCTCCATGCGTTGCAACCGGCTGATTTCCACGCTGGCCGCCGGCCTGCTGTCGATCTGCACTCTCTCCCTGAACGCCGCCGAGATCCTGCCGCCGCCCCAGCCGCTGCAAGGCCCCGGCGGCTCGCACTATGCCCACGCCGACGTGCGCCAGTGGCACTTCGCGGCCGACGGCAACGAATACTGGGTATTCACCCCGGACCGCTCCGCCCCGTCCAGCGCGCCGGTGGTGGTCTTCACCCACGGCTGGAGCGTGATGCAGCCGGACCTGTACCGCGCCTGGATCGAGCACATCGTCCGCCGTGGCGCCGTCCTCATCTACCCACGCTACCAGGCCAGCCTGAAGACGCCGGCCGCGGAGTTCCTGCCCAACGCCGCCGACGCCGTGCGCCACGCCGTGGCCGATCTGCAGGCAGGCAAGCTGGGCGTGAAGCCGGAGCTGGAGCACGTGGCCTATCTCGGGCACTCCGCGGGCGGGCTGATCGCCAGCGGCCTGGCGGCGTCCTGGCAACGCCTGGGCGTGCCCACGCCGCGCGCGCTGATGGCCGTGGAGCCGGGCAGGAGCAGCGGCCAGCGCTGGCGACAGGTGCCGCTGGAGCCGCTGGCGGACATTCCCGCCGGCACCCTGTTGCTGGCGGTCTGTGGCGACGAGGACGAGCGCGTCGCCTGCGACGACGCCCGCCGCATCTACGGAGAAAGCACCCAGGTCGCGGCGCGCGACAAGGACCTGCTCCTGCTGCGCAGCGACCGCCACGGCAGCCCGCCGCTGCTGGCCAACCACGCCGCCCCCACCGCCCCGCGCTTCGACCCGCGCTACCCGCCCAGCGACTCCTCCAGCTGGCTGCTCAATCGTGTGCAGGAACGTGTGAAGCAACGGCTCAAGCAGGGACAGCCCTCGGCGCACAATGCCCTGGCCACCGACGCAATGGACTGGTTCGGGCCCTGGAAGCTGTTCGATGCATTGTGCGACACCGCCTTTTACGGCCAGGACCGCGACTACGCCCTGGGCGGCGGACCGGCCCAGCTGTCCATGGGGCGCTGGAGCGATGGGACGCCGGTGAAGGCGATTCAGCGGTTGTCCCAATCCGCCCCTTGATGGTCCGGGCGCCTGGTGGGGTCGGGAACAAGGGCTAGGCGCCCCCCTCGTTCCTACGAAAAGCACCTGCCCATCCCCATTACCCAGCTTGGGCTCTTGAGTCTTCCCGAGAAATGTCCGCACGCGCCGAATGCCCCGTTCAGGAGGCCGAGCGGAAGCGGAGTTTCAGGGGCTGAGCGACATGGATGCCGCGAGAGCGGCGATGGGCCAGGGATGGCCCTTCGACGCGTGCCCCTGAAACTTCGCTGGAGCGAGGGCATTTTTCGCCCCAAGCGAAAAACCGGATGTCGGGGCAAGACCTTTGCCTACTTTGGGGCGTTTGCCAAAGTAGGTCGCCCGAGGGGCGAAACAAGATGCCTGGGCGTACGCCGAAGCGACGCAGAAAACACCCCAGTCGACGCAGCAAAGCTGCAACACCGGAGCAAGAGAACGCGCCGGCCCTGCCGGCGGATCGCGGGCGTGGCCCGCTCCTACAGGGGAGTCGCTGGGGGCGGAACCGATCCCATCAGCCGGCAGAGTTCTCCATCACCGCGCCCTTGAACACATCGTCCAGCGGTACCTGATAGCCGATAGCAAGACGATTGGTCTCGTTGGCCATCGCCACCACCGCCATCAGCTCGCCAAGCATGGCGTCGTCCATGCCGGCCTTGCGCGCCGCTGCGCCGTGGGAGCCGATGCAGTAGTTGCAGTTGTTGGTGACGCTGACGGCAACATAGATCAGCTCCTTCACCAGCGGGTCCAGCTGCCCCGGCCCCATCACCTGCTTGAGGCTTTCCCAGGTGCGCTGGAGGGTCTGCGGATGGTTGGCCAGGGCCTTCCAGAAGTTGTTCACCCAGTCGATCTTGCGGGTCGCCATGATGTCGTCATAGACGGCCCGGACTTCGGGACTGGCGTCGGCGTATTCGATGAGCTGGAAGGACATGGTATCTCCTAACGAAAAGGAATAAGAAAAGCAGAATTCAGAATTGGTAGGCGGGCCGAGCGATGGAGAAAGATAAGGCGCTTTCTCCCATCCCCGTCAAGGAATCAGACCCATGCAACGCCTCCCCGCCCTGCTCTTCGCCGCCGCCCTGCTGCCTGCCGCGAGCCAGGCCGCCCAGCCCGGCCTGTGGGATACCTACGCCAGCCTCAAGCAACACAACTGGGTCGACCTGACCCACTCCTTCGACAGCGACACCCCGCACTGGAAAGGCTTCGAGCCCATGGGCCGCAAGACGCTCTACACCGTGGACAAGGACGGCTTCCAGGTGGAGCTGTACAGCCACGTCGGCCAGTGGGGCACCCATGTCGACCCGCCGGTGCACTTCCACAAGGGCCTGCGCAGCGTCGACCAGATCGACGTGAAGGAGCAGTTCCTGCCGCTGGTGGTGTTCGATATCCATGAGCAGGTGGCGAAAAACCCCGACTACGTGCTCACCCTGGCCGACGTGAAGGCCTGGGAAGCCAAGCATGGCGCGGTACCCGAAGGCGCCTTCGCGGCGCTGCGCACCGACTGGTCCAAGCGCTGGCCGGACCAGGCGAAGATGCAGAACCAGGACGCCAAGGGCGTGGCGCACTACCCGGGCTGGAGCAAGGAGGCGCTGGTGTACCTGTACGAGACGCGCAAGATCACCGCGTCCGGGCACGAGACCACCGACACCGATCCGGGCATCGCCACCACCAAGGACGATTATTCGCTGGAGTCCTACATCCTGGGCACCAACCACTACCAGATCGAGCTGCTCGCCAACCTCGACCAGGTGCCCGAAGCGGGCGCGCTGGCGGTGGTGAGCTTCCCGAAGATCGCCCAGGGCACGGGCTTCCCGGCGCGGGTGTTTGCCATCCTGCCGTGACAGCGTTTGTAGGAGCGAGCTTGCTCGCGAACCAGCCGCAGCAGCGAAGCTGTTCGCGAGCAAGCTCGCTCCTACGAAGAGCATAAAAAAACGCGGCCCGAAGGCCGCGTTTTTTATGGCTGGAGCGCCGATCAGTGCACCAGGATCGACGCCTTCTTCTGACGCACCTTCTCCGGGTTGATCAGGAAGCGCGCCAGCGCCGGCAGCAGCCAGAGCGCGCCGAACATGTTCCAGAGGAGCATGAAGGTCAGCATCAGGCCCATGTCGGCCTGGAACTTGATCGCCGAGAAGATCCAGGTGGCGACGCCGATGGCCAGGCACAGGCCGGTGAACAGCACAGCCTTGCCGGTGGACTTCAGGGTCTCGTAGTAGGCCTCCTGCAGGGACAGGCCCTGGCGCAGGAAGGACTCCAGGCGGGTATAGATGTAGATGCCGTAGTCCACGCCGATCCCCACGCCCAGTGCGATCACCGGCAGGGTCGCCACCTTCACGCCGATGCCCAGGGTGGCCATCAGCGCGTTGCCCAGCACCGAGGTGAGGATCAGCGGCAGCACGATGCACAGGGTCGCGGCGAAGGAGCGGAAGGTGATCAGGCACATCACCGCCACGCAGATGTACACCAGGATCAGGATGGTCAGTTCCGAGTGCTTGATCACGTCGTTGGTGGCGGCCTCGATACCGGCGTTACCGGCGGCGAGCTTGAACTTCAGGTCGTCCTTCTCGTTGGCCTTGGCGAAGTCCTGCACGACGGCCACGGCGCGGTCGAGGGTCTCGGCCTTGTGGTCGTTGAGGAACACCAGCAGGGGCGCCAGCGAGCAGTTGCTGTTGAACAGGCCTTCGGCGCGGCTGATGGAGTTGTTCAGCACGTCCTGGTTGCGCGACAGCGACTCCCACTTCAGGTTGCCTTCGTTCATGCCCTTGATCATCTGCTTGGAGACGGTGACCAGGGAGATGGCCGACTGCACGCCCTGGGTGTTCTCCAGGCGCCAGGCCAGCTCGTCGATGGCGGACAGGGTGCGGTGGGTGGAGCAGCCTTCGGCCTCGGACGCCACCATCACTACCAGTACATCGGAGCTGGTGGAGTAGTTGCGGATGATGAAGTCGTTGTCCAGGTTGTAGCGCGAGTCCGGACGCAGCTCCGGCGCGCCCTGGTCGAGGTCGCCGATCTTCAAGTGATGGCCCTGCCACATGCCGCCGGCGAACATCGCCAGGGCGATGACCACGGAGATGGGCGCCACCGACGGGCTGGCGAAGTTGGACAGCGCGCGCCAGAAGGGATGGTCGCGCACGGCGTCTTCCTTGCTGCGCTGCACCGCCTTCTTGCTGATGCCGATGTAGGAGATGGCGACCGGCAGCAGGATCAGGTTGGTGAACACGATCACCGCCACGCCGATGGAGGCGCCGATGGCCAGTTCGCGGATCACGCCGATGTCGATCACCAGCAGGGTGATGAAGCCGACGGCGTCCGCGAGGATCGCGATCATGCCCGGCAGGAACAGCTGGCGGAAGGTGCGGCGGGCGGCCAGCAGCGGGGTTTCCGCGTCACTGGACTGCAGGGCGATACCGTTGATCTTCTGCACGCCGTGGGAAATGCCGATGGCGAAGATCAGGAACGGCACCAGCATCGAGTACGGGTCCAGCCCGAAGCCGATCAGGTGCAGGATGCCCAGCTGCCAGATCACCGCCACCAGGGTGGTGGACAGCACGGCGATAGTGGAGCGCACGCACTTGGTGAACCACAGCAGCAGCACCAGGGTGATAACGAAGCAGATACCGAAGAAGCCGACCACCATCAGCAGGCCGTCGATCAGGTCACCGACCTTCTTGGCGAAGCCGGTGATGTGGATCTTCACGTTGGGGTTCTGCAGCTGGTACTTGTCGCGGATCTTCTCTTCCAGCTCATGGGAGAACTGGCGGTAGTCCAGCTTCATCAGCTTGCCCTGGTCCTTCGGGTCCGGGTAGACCTCCAGCAGCGGCACGTCGACGATGCTCGACTTGAAGTTGTTGGCCACCAGGCGGCCGATCTGGCCGGACTTGAGCACATTGTTGCGCAGCAGGTCCAGGGCCTTGGCGGAACCGTCGTAGGTCTGCGGGATCACTTCGCCACCGGCGAAGCCTTCCTCGGTCACCTCGGTCCAGCGCACGCTCGGGCTCCACAGCGACTTCATGCCGGAACGGTCGACGCCGGGGATGTAGAAGACCTCGTCATGGATCTGCCGCAGCGTCTCCATGTATTCCTTGGTGAAGATGTCGCCGTTCACCGCTTCCACCGAGATGCGCACGGTGTTGCCGAGGTTGGCCAGGTCGTTGCGGTGCTCCAGCATGTTCTGGATGAACGGGTGCTGCAGCGGGATCATCTTCTCGAAGCTGGTGGAGGGGCGCACCTGCGTGGCCGACCAGGCGAGGAAGAGGGTCACCAGCAGGCACGCGATGATCACGAACGGCCGGTGGGTGAAGATGATGCGTTCCAGGAAAGTCGCCTTGTCCTGTTGATGCTTGTTCAGAGCGTTCATTGCGGCTCCCCGGCTTATTGTTGTTCTGTCAGCTCGGCGCCGGTCGCCGAAGCCAGGTGGATACCGCCCTGGCCGACCAGCACCAGGTTGCCATTGCCGGCCGCGCTCACGCCCGCGAGGGACAGGCGATCCGGGCGGTTGACGACGCTGAAGCTGACGCCGTCGTCCTTGCTCTCCAGCACGCTGCCGCCATGGCCGACGACGACGATGGTGCCGTCATCGAGCAGGCTGCCTTCGGAGAGGCCGAATTCCAGCTCGCCGCCGTTGGCGGTCGGCAGGCTGACCTGCTGCCAGGTGTCGCCGAAATCGGTGGAGCGGAACAGGTGGCCACGCAGGCCGTAGGCCAGGACGGTGCCGGCGCGGGCGGTGCCGGTGGCGCCGAACAGCGAGCCTTCATAGGGGCCCTGGAGCTTTTCCCAGGTCGCACCCCAGTCCTTGGAGCGGAACATGCTGCCCGCCTCGCCCACTACCAGCAGGCCGGAATCCTTCACCGCGGTGATGGCGTTGAGGTGGTACTGGTCTTCGTTGTCCAGACGGTCGCTGGCGTCTTCCCAGTGCTGCCCGCCATCGGTGGTTTCCAGCAGCGCGCCATAGGCGCCCACGGCCATGCCGTGATTCTCGTCCTGGAACCAGATGTCCAGCAGCGGCGCTTCGCGCTTGAGGTCTTCGAACTGGCGCACCCAGGTGGTGCCGCCGTCGGTGGTGGCCAGGACCTGGGCGTCGTGGCCGACGGCCCAGCCCTTCTTGTCGTTGACGAAGAACACCGAGGTCAGCAACTGGCGGGTCGGCACGGTGGCCTGGGTCCAGCTCTTGCCTGCATCGTCGGAGTAGAGGATGTGCCCGTGATCACCCACCGCGACCAGACGCTTGCCGGCGTGGGCAATGCTCAGCAGCAGGCTGCTGGAAGCCTTGGCGGAAATGATCGCGTTGGAATCGCTGGCGGCCTCCGTTGCGGCAACGGCGTGCAGCGGAGCCAGGGACATCATCAGAAAGGAAAACGCGCCGAGCAGGGAAACCGTCTTGCGCGACATCGGGAAGGAGCGTCGCACTCCCGAAACGGGCTGCTCGCTCGAAGTGCGCCACAGGGGCTCACGCATATGCCTTTACCTCTTTTTCTTATGCAGGCGGTATGTAGTTTCGGGGTATATAGCCAGCCTTTTCCGGGGCTGACAATTAACGGCACGTTATCTTTTGTTAAGCCCCGGGCGCCTCACTCCAAAGGATGACTGCCATTGGCCACCTCCCCCGAAAGGTGCGCGGCTGAGGGGTTGCGGCGGGTGGAGCGGTAACACTTTTTGCTTCTATTCAAACGGGCTGCCTCCAGTCTTCAGCCTTCCCGGTAAAACTTCGCTCGGCCCCAAATGGCTTTGTGTAGGAGCGAGCTTGCTCGCGAACAACCCGACCGGCAGCTCCGGCGTTAGGCGGGTTCGCGAGCAAGCTCGCTCCTACAGGGTGCCGGCGACCAATAAAAAAGCCCCGCCGAAGCGGGGCTTTGCAAGCGGGAGCAACTCTCTTCTTCTGAACATCCGTGCCTGGATTTCCCTCTCCCCCGCCCTCTCCCTGAAGGGAGAGGGAGCAGTCCGAACCGGCTGACGCCACGGTTTGATCCTGCTACGAACGATCCCCTCTCCCTCTGAGCGGGGCGCGCAGCCAGGGTTAGGGTGAGGGCCAACCCGAGCGCAGATATATCTCGTAGGGCGGACCATGCCCGCGATCGCGCGCCTGCGCGCCCTACTGATTGGGTCGACCGGCTCAGCGGGTGCCGCGGCGACGCAGGGCCGACGGACTGAAATAGGAGTCGTCCGGGACGGCCTGGCCGAAGTCGATGGTGCTCGGCTCTTCGTTGTCCAGGTTCTGCACGTGGTAACGACGGGCCTGCAGGTCGTGGAAGGTATCCAGGGCGGTCCAGGTGGTGGGCAGTTCGTAGTAGTTCTTCAGGTAGGCCAGCGACACACGCCACAGCTCGCCACGACCGTCGTACTGGTCAACCTCGGCGGCGCCCCAGCTGTCCTCGTCGAGGAACAGCACGCGCTTGGAGTAGATGTGGCGCGCGCCCGGCTTCAGGGTGCCTTCGACGACCCACACGCGGTGCAGTTCGTAGCGGGTGTACTTGGGGTTCAGGTGGTTGGGGGTCAGCAGATCCTTGTACGTCACCTCAGGGCTGGACACCTTGTAGTTGTTGTACGGGATGTACATTTCCTTCTTGCCCACCAGCTTCCAGTCGTAGCGATCCGGCGAGCCGTTGAACATGTCGGTGTCGTCCGCGGTGCGCAGGCCGTCGGCGGCGGCGATCGGGGTGTCGTAGGCCAGGTTCGGCGCACGGCGCACGCGGCGCTGGCCGGCGTTGTAGCCCCAGGCCTGGCGCGGCTCCTTCACCTGGTCCAGGGTCTCGTGGACCAGCGCGGCGCCGCCCGCCAGGCGCGCCGGGCTCTTGGTGAACGACAGGTAGTAAAACAGCAGGTTGTTCAGGTCAGCGAAGCTCTTGCCCTGGATGTAGTACTTGAACAGCGCTTCCTGCTGCGAGGTCACCAGCGAATAGTCGCCGTTGCGCTGCACCGCCACTTCGGAGGCGCGACGCACGACGTAGGTGCCGCGGTAACGGGCGATGTGGTTCCACACCGCTTCCACGCCGTTCTGCGGGATCGGGAACGGGATGCCGCCGAAGGCATCGACGAAGCCGTTGCCACCCTCGGCCAGCTTGGCGCTGGTGGCGTTCTTCAAGGTGTTGTCGTACACCCACTGCGGCGCCGAACCACTGCGGCGGCTCGGGTACACCGGCATCTGGAAGGTATCCGGGTAGGTGGCGAACAGCGCCAGGGTACCCGGGGTCAGGTTGGCCTTGTACTGGTCCAGGTTCGCCTTGGTGATGGTGTACAGCGGCTTGTCGGCGGCGAACGGGTCGATGTGGTGCTGGCCCGGCTTGTAGCCGGCCGGGGCCTGGGTGATGCCACCGGTCCAGGCGGGAATGGTGCCGGCGGCGTTGCCGGCCTTTTCCGCGCCCAGCGGGGTCAGGCTCGACTGCAGCTTGGCCGCGTCCTGCGGGGAAACCGCCGCCAGCGCGCTGCCGGCGGACAGGGCCAGGGCCACCGCGGCGCCGACCAGGGTACGCATGTTGCGCATGGTGAATCTCCGTGAGGTTCACGCCGGGCGGCATCGCGCCCGGCGCGGGATGATCGTTAGAAGGAGTACTTGACGTTGAAGCCGACGTTGTCGCGGTCGCGAGCGGCGTTGTTCTGCCCGGCGCCGTAGAACTCGGTGTACTGCAGCTCGGCTTCCAGGGCGTTCAGGTAGGTGGCCTTGACGCCCAGGGTGTAGGCCTTGCGGCCTTCGATGAAGTTGCCGGTCTGGTAGGAGTTGCCTTCGAAGTCGTCCTTGTAGACGGCGTAGGGCGAGATGTTCACGCCAGCGAACACGTCGTTCCAGGTACCCGACAGCAGCAGGGTGTAGCCGTAGGCGTTCTTGTTCACCTGGTCGTCGCGGTCGTAGCCGGAGATGTAGGCGCCGTTGCTGCGGCCGGAGTAGTAGCGGGTGCTGCCGTCGTACGCGGTGTACTTCAGGTCGCTGCCGCGCAGGTGCTCGGAAGCCAGCTCCGCCACGCCCATCAGCGAGTCGAAGGAGAGCGATGGGCCGAAGTTGTAGATGGTGCCCAGGGAGGTGTTGAAGGCCTCGACGCGCTCGTAGTTGTGGATCTGGTCGCTCATCGAGACCTGACCGCCACCGATGTTCACCGTCTTGCCGCTGGCCAGCCCCGGCGCCTGGACCAGCAGGTCGCCGAGCAGGTCGTTGGTGGTGGCGATGCCGATCGGCAGGTTCGGGCGGTAGGCCAGCTCACCGAATACCGAGGCATCGCCCACGGTGGTGTTGAAGCTGAAGCCGTACATGCGGATGTTCTCGACGTACTCGCGGCGGGCATTGACCTGGTTGGCGACGTCCACGGAGGTGGCGCCGTTGACCAGGCTCAGCACCTGCCCGGCCAGGGCGTTGCCGCTGCCGGCGGCCGACACCAACTGGTCGTAGGAGCCAAAGCCGCCCACGCCCGCCAGTTGGTCGAGGTTCACGCCGGCATAATCGCTGTTCAGGTCAGCGTAGATGGTCGGCTCTTTGGAGTGGTAGTTGACGAAGTAGAAGCCGAATTCGGTGGAATTCAGCTCTTCAGCCACATAGTGGAAGGCCAAGCCGAACTGGCCGTCGTTCTTGGCGTTGATGTCCTTGCCGACGTTGGCGACCTTGAACACGCCGTTGGAGTCCAGGTAGCCGGTGCCCTGCAGTCCGCCCACGTGGGCCGCGGAAAGTTGCGGGTAGAGGCTCTGGAACAGCGGGTTGGACAGCGCGCTGACGGTCGTATAGGCGGTGTTGCCGCCATCGGCGAACAGGTCGGTCTCGGAGAAGAAGGTGCCGACCGGGTCGATGCGGGTTTCCTTCCAGTTCCACTGGTAGAAGGCGTCCATCGACAGGTTGTCGGTCAGGCCGATGTTGAAGCTCGCGGCTTCCACCGGCATCAGCACTTCCTTGAGCTCGGAACCCGGCAGGCGGAACTTGGCCGCGTCCACCGGGTTGGTGGTGTTCACGCCGCCACGGTAGAAGATGCCCTCGCCCCAGTTGAACACCTGGCGCCCCAGGCGCGCGGTCAGCGGGTGGTCGGCCACGTCCCAGTTGCCATAGACGTAGGCGTCGAGGATCTCGGCGCGGTTGCCCGCGGCGTCGCGGGTCTCGCTGGTGAAGCGGTCGCTGTTGGGGTAGGTCTGGCTCGGCTGGGCCGGCTGGTTGTGGTCGTAGTAGTCGTTGCGCTTGTCCATGATCTGGGTGTCATAGAACGCCGAGCCACGCACGAACAGGCCGTAGTTCTTGTAGGTCGCTTCCAGGTCGGAAGTGATCTTGTACACCTCGGAAACCAGGCCAGTGCTGAAGTTGCGGTTGCCGTCGTTGCTGTTGATGTCGTTGTTGGTCTTGTCCTGGCCCTGGACGCGCCACAGGGCGCCGTAGGAAATGGTGCTGTCCAGCGAGCCGGAAACTTCGTTGTCGAGGAAGCTGAACTCGACGGCGGCCGCCGGGGCGGACATCAGCAGCGGCAGGATGCCTGCCAGGGCAAAGCCCGCACGAGCAGGCGCATAACGCAAGACGGGCTTGCGAACTGGGATTTCCATTAGGACTCACTCCATGGACTGATCATTCTTTGGCGGCGCCGCCACTGCGGGCGGTTCACCGTGTCAGCCGTTATTCCACGGCCTTGTTGTCGTCGATCTGAAGGAAACTCCCCCAAAGGTGCTCGACACGCCTCCCGCCCCATCGGACGGGCAAAGGCAAAGCGGGTCCGGCGGTGCAACCCCAGTGCCAAGAGCAGGGCTGTATCCGAATCTGCTTACAAAAAATAAAGAAATGGTGCGCTACTTTTTGTGACTGGTCGTTCACTGACCAAATCAAGTGACCGATTGCGCCATTTGCCCACCCGGTTGGCGCAATCCGCCCCTGAAGGCCCGGCGTAGACACATCGGGCATTTCTGCTCAATAGCGCAAAGCGATAAGCGAGACGTCGATCAATTTCGATAGGTAACAAAAAGGTGTTACCAGTCAGCGCTGGTAACACCTTTTCGATAGTGGCAGTCGCCCCGGGGACGAGGCGCGGCGGGTGCGTTAGGCGAGGCTCTTGCTGACCACTTCGTATACATCGCTGGACAGCTCGCCGGACGCCAGGATGCGTTCCAGCTCGGCCTTCATCAGCGCCTGGCGCGCCGGCGCGTACTTGCGCCAGCGGGTCAGCGGCGTCAGCAGGCGCGAAGCGATCTGCGGGTTGAGCGCGTTGAGGGTGATGATCTGGTCGGCCAGGAAGCGGTAGCCGGCGCCATCGGCGCGGTGGAAGTTCACTGCGTTCTGGTTGGCGAAGGCGCCGATCAGCGCGCGGATCTTGTTCGGGTTCTTCAGCGTGAAGGCCGGGTGGCTCATCAGCGCCTGCACCCGCTCCAGCCCGCCCGGCAGGGTGCAGCCGGCCTGGACGCTAAACCACTGGTCCATCACCAGCGGGTCGTCCTTGAAGTAGTCGGCGAACATCGCCAGCGCCTCGGCCTTCTCCTTCTCGAACGAGGAATTGACCAGCACGGCCAGCGCGGTCAGGCGCTCGGTCATGTTGTCGCAATCCTTGTACTGCTCCTGGCAGGCCGCGAGCACCTCGGCCTTGCCGCTCTGCATCAGGTAGGACAGCGCGATGTTCTGCAGGCTGCGGCGCGCAATGTGAGTGGCTTCGGCAACGTAGGCGGTTTCGCGGGATTGCTTGCGGTTGGCCTGGTAACGCGCCCACAGCTGCTCGTGCAGCGCCGCGCCGATCTGCTGGCGGGCGAATTCGCGGGCGGCGTGGATGGCCTCGACATCCGCCACGTCGCTGATCTCGGTGAGGTACGCCTCGCTGGGCAGCGAGAGCATCTCGGCGACCATGGCCTGGTCCAGCCCGGTGTCCAGCAGCAGGGTGCGGAAGGCGGTGATCAGGCGCTCGTCGAGCACCAGCTTCTCGCCGCGCTGGTGCTGGCCGATCAGCTCCTGGAGGACCTGCACGGACAGCTGCTGGCCGGCTTCCCAGCGGTTGAAGCCATCCTCGTCGTGCTGCATGAGGAACATCAGCTGGTCGCGGTCATACGGGAAGCTCAGCTTCACCGGCGCGGAGAAACCGCGCAGCAGCGAGGGCAGCGGCTTCTCGGCCAGGCCGACGAAGGTGAACGACTGCTCCGCCTCGGTGACCTGCAGCACGCGGTCGCTGCCGTGTGCGTGCTCTTCGCCCTGCAGGCGCAGCGGCAGGGCGTTGCCCAGCTTGTCGATCAGGCCCATCTGCACCGGGATGACGAAGGGCAGCTTCTCGCTCTGCCCCGGGGTGGCCGGGCAGCTCTGGCGGAAGGTCAGGGTGTAGCTCTGCGCGGCGGCGTCGAAGCGCTCCTCCACCGCCAGGCGCGGGGTGCCGGATTGGCTGTACCAGCGCTTGAACTGAGTGAGGTCGACGCCGTTGGCGTCTTCCATGGCCTTGACGAAATCGTCGCAGGTCACGGCCTGGCCGTCGTGGCGCTCGAAGTACAGGTCGGTGCCCTTGCGGAAACCGTCGGCGCCCAGCAGGGTGTGGATCATGCGGACCACTTCCGAACCCTTCTCGTAGACGGTCAGGGTGTAGAAGTTGGAAATCTCGATGAAGGAATCCGGGCGCACCGGGTGCGCCATGGGGCCGGCGTCCTCGGCGAACTGGTTGGTGCGCAGGAAGGCCACGTCCTCGACGCGCTTGACGGTGCGCGAGTTCATGTCGGCGGAAAACTCGCTGTCGCGGAACACGGTGAAGCCTTCCTTGAGCGACAGCTGGAACCAGTCGCGACAGGTCACGCGGTTGCCCGACCAGTTGTGGAAGTACTCGTGGGCCACCACGCCTTCGACCCGCTGGTGCGCGGCGTCGGTCGCGGTCTCTGCCTTGGCCAGCACGCAGCTGGAATTGAAGATGTTGAGGCCCTTGTTTTCCATGGCGCCCATGTTGAAGTCGTTTACCGCGACGATCATGAAGATGTCCAGGTCGTACTCGCGGCCGTAGACCTTCTCGTCCCAGCGCATGGAGTTCTTCAGGCTGTCCATGGCGTGCTGGACCTTGTCGATGTTTTCCGGCTCGACATAGATGCGCAGGGTGACGTCGCGCTCGCTCATGGTGGTGAACTGGTCTTCCACGCACCAGAGATCACCGGCGACCAGGGCGAACAGGTAGGCCGGCTTCTTGAACGGGTCCTGCCAGGTCGCCCAGTGGCGCCCGCCCTCTTCCGAACCGCTGGCCACCGGGTTGCCGTTGGACAGCAGCACCGGGTACTTGTGCTGCTCGGCCGAAAGCGTGGTGGTGAAGCTGCTCATCACGTCCGGACGGTCGAGGTAATAGGTGATCTTGCGGAAGCCTTCGGCCTCGCACTGGGTGCAGAACATCTTGCCGGACTTGTACAGGCCTTCCAGCGCGGTGTTGCTTTCCGGGTGGATGCGCACCGTGCTGTCGACGGTGAAGGTGTTCGCGGTCGGCTGCAGGGTCAGGTGGTTCTCATCGAGCTGGTACTGGCCGGCTTCGAGGGCCTGGTCATCCAGGGCCACCGACAGCAGCTCCAGCTGCTGGCCGTCGAGCACCAGCGGCGGCAGGCCGTCGCCGCGCTCGGGGTTGCGGCGCATCACCAGCTGGGCGTGGACCAGGGTGTGGTCCTCGTACAGCTCGAAGGTCAGGTTGGTCTCGTCGATCAGGTACTCGGGCGCCTGATAATCCTTGAGGTAGATGACTTTCGGTTGCTCGGTACGCATGGCTTTTGGCCCCTTGGAAGGCGGCAGGCAGGATGGGCCGGCCGGAGGAATACTGACTCTAGCGATTGGGAACGGCGCGGGCGAGTCGCAGGACGCATCTATCCGTGGATGCGTCCTTCTCTAGATGCGAGCCCTGGGCCGGAAATTCAATGCCGCGTCGATAGAACCTGCTTACGATCTTGCGAGCTAGAAAGCCGTAGTAGGCGAAAAGTGCCCGAAGAGCGGAGTTTACGTGCTGTAAATGAGCATCTGAGGGCGCTTTTCAACGTCCTACGGCCGACGCGCAGCAGATCGTAAACAGGTTCTCAGGCGCTGATGGCAAGCTGGTACGCAGTAAACTTGCGCACGTTGATCACACCGGTATCGAAGATCAGGTACTGGCCCTTGATACCCTGCAAGGTACCCTCGACCACCGGCGTCTTGTCCAGATCGAAGCTGGTGATCTTGGCCAGGTAGGCCTCCACCGGATAGCTGATCTCGATGGGGTCCATGTCGATCACCGGCTGGATCGCCTGCAGGCCGAAGCGCTGCTGCAGGGCGACGATGCCCTCGGCGCAGGCGTCGAAGATCTGCTCGCGCAGCGCCACCAGGTCCAGGGGCTCGGCCTCGCCCTTGAGCAGCGCGCGCCAGTTGGTGCGGTCGGCAACCTGGCTGCGCAGCAAGTCCTCGACGAAGCCGGACTGCTGGCGGGTCGCCACGCGTATGATCGGCAGCGCCTGGCGCGCGCCCTGGTCGATCCAGCGGGTCGGCACCTGGGTGGCGCGGGTAATCCCCACCTTCGCCCCCGAGGAGTTGGCCAGGTACACCACGTGATCGGTCATGCAGAAGCGCTCGCCCCACTCCGGCTCGCGGCAGGAGCCTTCCTCGAAGTGGCACTTCTCCGGGCTCATGATGCAGCTGTCGCATTGCGCCAGCTTGGTGAAGCACGGGTAGCAGTAGCCCTGGGCGAAGCTCTTTTTCGTCTGCCGCCCGCAGTGGCTGCAGAAGATCGAGCCCAGGTATTCCAGGCGCACCGTCTTGCCGATCAGCGGGTTGACCGGCACCTGCGTATCACCCAGGCGGAAGGCGTATTGCACGGGGCTTTCAAGGCGCGCCGACATCTTGTCCAGGGCGCCGCGTCCAAGTTCCTGCATCAGTGCAGCGAATTGGAGGAGAAGAGGATGTTCGGGATCGGCTCGGCGTGGGACTGGCACTCCTGCGGGCCCATGTAGCCGGTGCGCTGGTCCTCGGGGAGGTTGTCGATCTCCCAGGCGATCATGGCCTGCAGCGACAGTTCCTTCTGCTCCTGGGACAGCTTGCGGCCGTCGGGCCACTTGCCGATTTCCACGGCCAGCTTGAGGCTCTCGTAGATTTCGGGGGTGATGTTCTGGATCATTTCGGCGAAGGACGACATGGGCCGGCTCCTGCTGGGGAAAACGAAGCCCGCATTCTACCGGGCGAACGCCCGGCGCGCACGAACGGCGGTCAATCGGTTGCACAGCCGCCTCCCTGTAGGAGCGAGCTTGCTCGCGAACAAGCTCGCCGTACGCTGCGGCGCTGGGCGGTTCGCGAGCAAGCTCGCTCCTACGGGTTCAGGCCACGCGACGCCGCGCCAGCCACCCGCCGACCAGGCCGCTCAGGCAACCCGCCACCAGCCCGCCGACATGGGCGCCGTTGGCGATGGAGCCGAAGCCGAGCAGGTCGATCACGCCCGACAGGCACACCAGCAGCCAGATCAGCATCATCCCCACCACGCCCTTGGGCAGGTGGTAGGCCGGGGTCGGCGCCATGCGCTGGAAGATCCAGCAGTGGCCCAGCAAGCCGTAGAGCACGCCGGACAGGCCGCCGAACAGGCTCGGCCCGCTCCAGCTGTACTGCACCAGGTTCGACACCAGGCCGAAGCCCAGGCTCAGCCCCAGCAGCATCCAGGCGCCCTGGCGGTACTCGATGCGCCGGCCCAGTTCCCAGTACCACATGGCGTTCATCGCCAGGTGCAGCCAGCCGAAGTGGATCAGCATCGGCGTGAACAACCGCCACCACTGCCCCTGCGCCAGCGAATCGGACAACGGCTGGAACAGCGCGCGGTCCTCACCGACCAGCTGGAAATTCTGGAAGGTGAACCAGCGCAGCGTCTCCGGCGACGTACCAAGCAGGGTGATGGCGGCCACCACGAAGGTCACCAGCAGCACCGCCGCGGTCATGCGGCTCATCTTCAACTGCTGGACGAAGCCCGGCCCCCGGCGCTGCGGCTCGGCCTGCAGGGTGAACTGCGGATCGCCCTGCGGATAACGCTCGTAGAGCGTACGGACCTGCTCCGCCAATTGCGCGCTGGGCACCCAGAGCACCTGCTCGCCCGATTCCTCGCTGACCCGGAAAGGCACGTTCAGCCGCTGCAACAGGGTGACGAACTGCCCCAGGTCCACCGCCGCCGGCAGCCGCATCGCTTCGATCGCGCTCACTCGTCGCCCTCCGGACGCTTCACATCCACCCACACGAACTTGTTGCGGTCCAAC
This sequence comes from Pseudomonas sp. NY15437, assembly GCF_048068435.1. Lineage (NCBI taxonomy): Bacteria > Pseudomonadati > Pseudomonadota > Gammaproteobacteria > Pseudomonadales > Pseudomonadaceae > Pseudomonas > Pseudomonas sp. NY15437. The sequence continues at coordinate 199,742 of NZ_JBLUQC010000010.1, read as the reverse complement.
CGCGTTTCATCGTCCAGCCGATAGGCCACGAGCTTGCCGTACATCACCGCGCTGTAGTCCAGGCAGGCGAGGTTCGGGCGGATCGGCGCCGGGGTGCCGCGGCGCCAGTAATGGCCGACAAACAGCAGCGGCTCGTCGGCGCCGTAGGTCAGCAGCCGCGACTTCTGCTCGTCGCTCAGGCGTTCGCTGGCCACTTCGTCGGGCAACGCGTCGGGCTGGAACACGATATCGCCGTAGGTCTCCGGCGCGCGGTCCTCTTCCCAGAACTTGGTGCGGAAGAAGGCGCGGGTAAAGCCGTCGCTGCCGGTCAGGGTCAGCCCGTTGGGCAGACGCATGTCGGTGCCGCGTAACAGGCGGTCGCAGGCTTGCTGGGCAAAGCTGCCCGGCTCGGCGGTGGCCTTGAGGAAGCCTTCGTCGATGCGACCGTCGGGGAACTGCCGACGCAGCGCATCGATCACGTCGTGGTCCCAGCAGGCGTGGACCATGCGGAAGTGCCCGGCATCGATGAACAGCGGCAACTCCTGGAACCAGCCAAGGAAGTCGCGCCAGTCCGCCGGGTGGCCTTCGAACTGATCCAGCGTCTCCTTGATCAGCCGGGCGTGGCGCGGCGTGTGCTCGCGCACGTACTGGCGGCCGCTGCCCGGCGCGGCAGGCGTCGACCAGCCGAGGGCGTTGAACTCATGGTTGCCCATGATGCACAGCGCCTCACCGGCGGCGACCATGTCGTGCACGCGGTGCAACGCCTCGCGGATGCGCGGGCCACGGTCGATGATGTCGCCCAGGAACAGCGCCTGGCGCCGCGGATGCCGCCACACCCCGCCCTGGGAGCGATAGCCCAGGCGTTCCAGCAGGTGGTCGAGGGTGTGCGCGCAGCCGTGGATGTCGCCGATCAGGTCATAGCCGCGTGCGGGGTCGAGTTCCATCACTCGCTGCTCCCGAGGCGGCTGCCCCAGCCCAGCTTGGTCCGGCAGACCTCATAGTAGTTGTGGTCGATGGGGTGGATCAGGCGCAGCTTCTGCGGCTTCTTGCTCACCGTGACGGTATCGCCCGGCGCGCAGGTGAAGTGGTTCTGGCCGTCGCAGGACACCTGCGGGTAGATCTGCATGTTCGGCGAGACGACGATCTTCAGCTCGCTGTTGCCGTCGACCACGATGGGCCGGCTCGACAGCATGTGCGGGTACATCGGCACCACCACGATGGCGTCCAGCTTGGGATGCATGATCGGTCCGCCGGCGGACAGCGCGTAGGCGGTGGAGCCGGTCGGGGTGGCGACGATAAGGCCGTCGGCCTTCTGGCTGCAGACGAACTGGCCATCGATGTACAGCTCGAACTCGATCATCCGCGTGGACTTGCCGGGGTGCAGCACCACATCGTTCAGCGCGTCACCCTGGCCGATGGATTCGCCGTGGCGGCGTACCAGCGCATCGAGCAGGAAGCGGCTCTCGACGATGTACTGGCCACCGAGCACTTCGGCGACTTTCGTCTCCAGCTCGTCGGGGCGGATGTCGGTCAGGAAGCCCAGGCTGCCGCGGTTGATCCCCAGCACCGGCACCTTGTGCCGCGCCAGCGCGCGGGCCGCGCCGAGCATGCTGCCGTCGCCGCCGACCACGATCACCAGGTCGCAGATCTCGCCCATGATCTTTCGCGAACAGGTCTGCAGGCCATGGCCCGGCAGGACCTCGGCGATGGTGTCCTCGAGGATGACGTGCAGGTGGCGCTCGGTGAGGAATTTCTTCAGCCGACGGATGGTTTCCAGGACCTGGGTACTGCCCAGGCGGCCGATGATGCCGATATTGCGAAAGGGTTCCATGGGACTCCGGACGGCGTTGCGGGTGCTCGAATGTCGGAATTATGGGCGAAAGGCCGAAGCAGCGGCAAACCGCAGCGTCACCGCAACCGCCGGGCACCGGCTAGGATTCACCCATGACCGACTTCACCGCCCTGCTCGATGAACTGCTGATCGACCTGCGCCAGCCGCAGGTTCGCGACCTTGCCTGGACGCTGCTCTCCCCGCCCCTGCTGCAACCTGGGAGCCCCGCGCTGCGCCATCCGCTGACCGCCAGTCGCTGGTACGCGCAGCCGTCGCTGCTGGCCGACTGGCTGCGCGCTCAGGAGCACTCGCCCGGCGAGTTGCTCGCCGAGCTCGAATCCGCCCCCCACCAGCGCCTGGGCCGCTATTACGAGCGCCTCTGGCAATACGCCCTGCAGCGCGCACCGGACCTGCGCCTGCTGGCGGCCAACCTGCCGGTGCGCGACAAGGGCCAGACCCTGGGCGAACTGGACCTGCTGCTGGAGGACGACGACGGGCTGCATCACCTGGAACTGGCCATCAAGCTCTACCTCGGCCCCAGCGAGGACGGCCCCGACTCCTGGCTCGGCCCCGGCGCCGAGGACCATCTACTACGCAAGATCGAACATTTCTACCAGCACCAGTTGCCGCTCTCCTCCACCGCCGAAGGCCTCGCCGTGGTGCGCGAGCACAGCGCGGCGCTGCCCTCACCCGGCCTCTGGCTGGGCGGCTACCTCTTTTACGCCTGGCCCACCGCCTGCCCACCGCCCGCCGGCGCCAGCGACAACCACCAGCGTGGCCGCTGGCTGCACCGACGCGCCTGGCCGGCCTACCAGGCACTGCAGCCGCAGGGCTGGCAGGTCCTGTCACGCAAGGGCTGGCTGTCTCCCGCCGCCGAAGACGACAGCTGGAGCGCGGAACGTTTCGCCACCTGGCTGGCGCAACTGCCCGAAGACGGCTTCCCGCAGATGCTGGTACGAATGGCGTTCCACGCGGGGCGCTGGCGCGAGCAGGAGCGCCTGTTCCTGGTAGGTGACCGCTGGCCGCGGGTACACAGCGGCTATTCGCGCTGAGCCGCCATCGCCTTGAGCTGTTCATCCAAGGCCCGACGCCCCTGCAAGCCGCCGCTGTGGATCGCGACAATGCGCGTACCGCGCGCCAGGCGCCCGGCGGCGACTTCATCGTGCAGCGCGAGCAATAGCTTGCCGGTGTACAACGGCTCCAGCGGCACGCCGCCCGAGGCCTCGGTGGCGAGGATGAAACGCGCCAGCGTCGCGTCGACCCTGGCGAAGCCGCCACGGCTGGCGTCGATCAGGCGATAACCGGCGTCGGCGACACCGGCTTCGTGCAACAGCTCAGGCACCTGGGTGTCGACGCCGTGCCCGGGCGGCACCGCCAGGGCGCCGATCACCGGATGCGCACCGCGCTCGCCCAGCACCAGGCCGGCCAGGGTCGTGCCGGTGCCGCAGGCGACCCAGAGCTGCTGGTAATCGCCCCAGCCGAGATCGCCGAGCCGCTGGCGAACCTGCGCCACCAACGACGAGCAGCCCCGCGCGCCGGGCAACCCGCCGCCGCCCTCGCCGACCGCCAGCAGGTGCGGATAGCGCGCGCGCCAGGGCTCCCAGTAATCGGCGTCATGACGCCGGCGATAGCCGCCATAGCCGAGCCAGTGGAGGTGCATACCGAACTGACGCAGGTCGCGGATCGTGGGGTTGTCCTGTTCGTCCCCGCGCAGCAAGCCGACGGTTTCGAAGCCGAACCGCGCGCCGGCAGCCGCCACCGCGTGAAGGTGATTGGAATGGGCACCACCCAGGGTCATCACCCCGCTCAGGCCCAGGTCGGCGGCCTGCTGGAGGTAGGGCGCGAGCTTGAACCACTTGTTGCCCGAAACGAGCGCATCCACCTGGTCCAGGCGCAACAGCGCCAGCTCGACGCCGGCGCGGTCGAGCCATTCCAGGTGAAGGCGGTGCAGCGGTGCGTCGGGGCGCCAGTCGGGAAACTGCAAGGCGCCCCGGTCAGCCGGTGGTGACGCTGCGCAGTCGGCCGGCGGTCTTGTGCCGGGAGCAGCAGTTGCTGTCGCCCTCGACGAAGCGGCCGGGGGTTTCCACCCGGTCGATGGGCATGGCGCAGCGCTCGCCGTTGGACAGGCGTCCTTCGCAGGCGGGTTGCTGGTAGTGGGCGAGCCAGCTGCGGTACTGGTCTTCGGCGACGAAGCACTTGGCGGCAGCGAAGGCCATGGGGTTTTCCTGGTAACGGGCGACATCCTGCAGCGACAGGGTCAGATGACCGGCGCCGGGATGGTACACCACGAAGATCACTCCCAGCCCGGCCAGGCGCTCCAGCACCGAGCCGTCGGCTGCCTTGGCGGCCAGGGCATCCAGTTCCAGGCGCAAACCTTCGGCGCTCTGCTGCAGTTGCGCAGCCAGTTGGCGCAGCTGCGCGGTTTCCTCGCGCAATTGCGCGGCCTCCTGGCGCAGTTGCTGGTTTTCCTGCTGGAGTTGCTGGTCCAGCTCGTTGCGGTAGCCCAGCTCGACGTCACGGACGGCGATCTGCTCCTTGTAGCGCGCCTCCAGGCTGGCCATGCGGGTGCGGGCCTCTTCCTCGATCTGCTGGCGCAGTTGCTCCAGCTCGTCGCGCCCGCTCTGTTCGATGTGCCGCAGCTGCGCGGTCAGCTCCTCGCGACCGCGCTGGAAGCCATTGGCCTGGCCGTCCAGCTCTCGACGCAGGCCGGCGTTGATCGTTTCCTCGCGCTTCAGGCCCTCGCGCAGCGCAGCGAGTTCGGCCTGCAGGACCTTGACCTGCTCCTGCGCGCCAAGCTTCAGGCGGTTGAGCTCCTGCTCGTGCTGCTGGCTGATCTGCGACAGGCGGCTCTCGTGCTGGCCGAGCAGTTCGGCAGTCTTCTGCTGATGCTCCTCGAGCAGCGCGCGGGCCAGCTTCTCGGCCTCCTCGCGGGACTCATCGGTGGGGGCATACCACTGGTGCTCGTCGGCCATCTGCAGGCGCGCCGGTTCCACGGCGGCCGGTTCCTCTTCCACCAGCACGCCCAGGTTGTTGCGCTTGATCGCCTCACGCAGCTGCACCAGGTGATTCTGCCCGGCCTCCAGGGTCGGGTCCCACAGGTGCATCTGGTGCCAGGACACCGGGCACTGGCTGCGGCATGCCAGGCGGATCGGCCCGGCGCCCATGTCGGGGCCGCGCCCGGCGCGGTCGGCGAGGTTGCGCAGCGGCAGGTTCCAGCCGCGGTCGGCCTCGCCCTTTTCGTCGAAATCCAGGTAGAAAAACACCACCGCCTTGACCAGCAGGCGCGGGTTGATCAGCACGTAGGCGAGTTGCATCTGCTGATCGGCGTATTCCGGCATCTGCACGACGTTGTCGAGCAGCGCCTCGAATTCGGGATAGAGCATTTCCCTGCAGACGCCACGGTCATTGAAGAAGACCACGGCTTCCACCATTTGAGGCTTCTTCTGCATGCTCATCGATTGACCTCTGGGCTAGTGCGGGAGGAAGTCTGAGAAAAGGGTCTGTCAGAAATGCAGCACCCAGACGGCGGGAAAATCCCGACATCCGAGCAAGTCTAGGGGAATTAATGTCGCAGGCAATGTGACTCGGTTGGCACCCGATCCGGCAGTGGTGCCGGGCGGTTAACTGGCTGGATAATTCTGTGACGCGGTTGGATTTTCGAAAGGATATCCGGGCCCGGAAGGGAACTTTTCCGGGCCCGGATTTGTGATCCAGCCCTCAGCCGACGCAGCGCGAAGCTGGGCCGGCCATGGGCCGCATCACGTCACAGCTCGGCGGCGAGGCGCGAGCCCTGGTTGATGGCGCGCTTGGCGTCCAGCTCGGCCGCCACGTCGGCGCCGCCGATCAGGTGGACGCGCTGGCCGGCCGCCACCAGGCCGTCGTGCAGCTCGCGCAGCGGCTCCTGGCCGGCGCAGACGATCACCGTATCCACCGGCAGCACCTGCGGCTCGCCGCCGGCGATGCTGATGTGCAGGCCATCATTGTCGACCTTGAGGTACTCGACACTGTTGAGCATCTGCACCTGCTTGTTCTTCAGGCCGGTGCGGTGGATCCAGCCGGTGGTCTTGCCCAGGCCGTCGCCGACCTTGGACTTCTTGCGCTGCAACAGGAACACCTGGCGTGCCGCGGCGTGCGGGTGCGCCTGGATGCCGGCGATGCCGCCACGGGCCTCCAACTTCTCGTCGATGCCCCACTCCTGCCAGAAGGCATGGCGATCCAGGCTGGTGGATTCACCGGCATGGGTGATGTACTCGGACACATCGAAACCGATGCCGCCGGCGCCGATCACCGCCGCGCGCTGGCCGACCGGCTTGCGTTCGAGGATGGCGTCCAGGTAGCTGATCACCTTGGCGTTCTCGATCCCGGGGATGGCCGGCGTGCGCGGCACGATGCCGGTGGCCAGGATTATTTCGTCGAAGCCGCCCTTGACCAGGTCGTCGACGCTGACGCGGGTGTTCAGACGCAGGTCGACGCCGGTGGTCTCCAGCTTGCGCTTGAAGTAGCGCAGGGTCTCGTAGAACTCTTCCTTGCCCGGTACGCGCTTGGCGACGTTGAACTGCCCGCCGATCTCGCCGGCCGCGTCGAACAGGGTGACGTCATGGCCGCGCTCGGCCGCCACGGTGGCAGCGGACAGGCCGGCGGGGCCCGCGCCGACCACGGCGATCTTCTTCACGTGGGTGGTCGGGATGTAGTTCAGCTCGGTCTCGTGGCAGGCGCGCGGGTTCACCAGGCAGCTGGTCAGCTTGCCGCCGAAGGTGTGGTCCAGGCAGGCCTGGTTGCAGCCGATGCAGGTGTTGATCTCGTCGGCGCGGCCTTCGGCGGCCTTGTTGACGAAGTCCGGGTCGGCGAGGAACGGGCGGGCCATCGACACCATGTCGGCGTCGCCTTCGGCCAGAACCTGCTCGGCGACTTCCGGGGTGTTGATGCGGTTGGTGGTGATCAGCGGAATACCGATCTCGCCGCGCAGCTTGGCGGTGACCTTGGTGAAGGCCGCGCGCGGCACCTTGGTGGCGATGGTCGGGATACGCGCCTCGTGCCAGCCGATGCCGGTGTTGATCAGCGTCGCGCCGGCCTTTTCGATGGCCTTGGCCAGCAGGACGATCTCGTCCCAGGTGCTGCCGCCTTCCACCAGGTCGAGCATCGACAGGCGATAGATGATGATGAAGTTCGGGCCCACGGCCTCGCGCACGCGGCGGACGATTTCCACCGGCAGGCGCATGCGGTTCTCGTAGCTGCCACCCCAGCGGTCGGTGCGGTGGTTGGTGTGGGCAACCAGGAACTGGTTGATGAAGTAGCCTTCGGAACCCATGATCTCGACGCCGTCGTAGCCGGCGACCTGGGCCAGGCTGGAGCAATTGACGAAGTCGGCGATCTGCTTCTCGATGCCCTCTTCATCCAGCTCGCGCGGCCTGAACGGGTTGATCGGCGCCTGGATGGCGCTGGGTGCGACGGACTTGGGGCTGTAGGCATAGCGGCCGGCGTGGAGGATCTGCATGCAGATCTTCCCGCCCGCCTCGTGCACCGCCTGGGTGACGATCTTGTGCTTCTCGGCTTCCTCGGCGGTGCTCAGCTTGGCCGCGCCGGCATACACACCACCTTCCTCGTTCGGGCCGATGCCGCCGGTGACCATCAGGCCGACGCCACCACGGGCGCGCTCGGCGAAGTACGCCGCCATGCGCTCGAAGCCCTGCGGTTTTTCCTCGAGGCCAGTGTGCATGGAGCCCATCAGGGTGCGGTTGCGCAGGGTGGTGAAGCCCAGGTCCAGCGGTGCGAGCAGGTGCGGGTAAGTGGCGGTCATGATTCCTCCGGCATTCACGATGATGCCGCGCCCTCAGCCTGCGCTCGCGGAACGGCGGGGCATGGGGCGCGGTCGGTATGGGGCAGACTCTAAGGAGCGCACCCTCGCCGCTCAATGATCGAAAATGACAAGTTACTGACCCAAGATGACACCCCAGCTTGGCAACGCCCGGCCCAACCCCTACCCTGTGGTGCATTCCATGAGTACCCGTCCTTTATGCGCAAGCTGATCTTCCTCGTCCTGGTGATCCTCTTCGCCGGCTATGCCGGTTGGGCGGAGCGCCGCCCGGTGGGCCACTACCTGTCCGACCTGCGCAGCCAGGTCGTGCTCAACCAGGGCCAGCCGGCCGAGCGCGGCAACCTGCTGGGCGTGCAGCCGGAGCTGTTCACTCAGGACTACCAGAGCGTCGAGCGCCTGCGCCTGAAGTTCCACGCCTACCTGGCCAAGGCCCGCGACGAGGGGCTGATCAACCCGCGCACCGTGGTGGTATTCCCCGAGCACATCGGCACCTGGCTGGTGGCCGCGGGCGAGAAGCCCGAGGTCTATCAGACCGAACACCTCACCGAGGCCATGGAATGGATGGCTGCCAGCAACCCGCTGAAACTGGCGCGCGGCTGGCTGGGCGCCAAGGGCGAGGATCGCATGGCCGACGCCCTGTTCCGCATGAAGGCGGTGGACATGGCCCACGACTACCAGACGCTGTTCGGCTCCCTGGCAAAGGAGTTCGGCGTGACCATCGTCGCCGGCTCCATCGTGCTGCCCAACCCGCGCATCGTCGAGGGGCAGATCCGCACCGGCAATGGCCGGCTCTACAACGTCACCCAGGTCTTCGGCAGCGATGGCCTGCCGCTGGGCAAGCCGCAGCGCAAGCTGTTCCCCATCGATGCGGAGCAAGGCTTCACCCGCGGCGGCGATGCCGACGATCTGCAAGTGCTGCAGACCCCGGCCGGCCGCCTGGGCGTGCTGGTCTGCGCCGACAGCTGGTACCCGGCGAGCTACAGCGTGCTGGCATCGAACAAGCCCGACATCATTGCGGTGCCTGCCTTCCTCACGGGCAACGGCAGCTGGAGCAAGCCGTGGAAGGGCTACAACGGCGGCGCCACGCCCGGCGACGTCAGCCTCAAGCCCGGCGCGCTCTCCGAAGGCGAAGCCTGGGAGCGCCTGGCCCTGGCTGGCCGGCTCAAGGCAAGCGGCGCCCATGCCGGTATCACCGTCTTCCTGCGGGGGCACCTCTGGGACCTGGGCAGCGACGGCCGCAGCCTGGTCGTCGACGGCGACGGCCATACCCTGGCGCCCGACGGCCCCGGCGCGCGCCTGATCAACCTCTGGCTATGACCCGCGCGACGATGCGCCTGGGCGACCTCTCGGTGGGCTTCGTTCACAGCCTCGCCGACGCGCTGGCGGAAAGCGGCGTCGCCCCGCAGCCGCTGCTGGAACAATACGGCCTGGACGCGGCGCGCCTGGGCGAACCCGGCGCGCGCCTGTCGATCCCCCGCTACATGCGCCTGGGCCACGCGGCCATCCAGCAGAGTGGAGACCCAGCCCTGGGCCTGCGCATGGGCCGTTTGAGCCGGCCGAGCCAGAGCGGTCTGGCCGGCGTCACCGCCGCACAGGCGCCCAACCTGCGCGCCGCCGCCCGAGCGCTGATTCGCTTCGAGCCGCTGTACGCACAGAACTACCGCGGCCAGAGCAGCTTCATCGAGGATGCCGGCGGCGCCTGGCTGCGCTTCTATTCCATCAGCCCGTACAACGCCTATAACCGCTTCGTGGTGGACTCGGTCCTGGCTGGATGGGTCAGCATGCTCGGCAGCATCGGCGCGCAGCCGCTGCGCCCGGAGAAGATCGAGATCGAGTACCCGGCGCCCGCCTGGGCCTCGCGCTTCGAAGAACTGCTCGGATGCCCGGTGGAGTTCGCTGCGCAGCACAACCAGCTGCGCCTGGACCAGGCAGCGCTGGCGCGCGCCAACCCGGACCACTGCCCGAGTACCTGGCGGCAATTGCTGGATATCTGCGAGAAGGAACTGGAGCAGCTGACCCGCACACGCAGCCTGCGCGAGCGCGTCGCTCAATTGCTGGGCCCGATGCTCAACGGCCGCGAACCGGACCTGGAGGAAGTGGCCGCGCGGCTAAAGCTGCCGACCTGGACACTGCGGCGCAAGCTGGCCGAGGAAGGTACGCAGTTCCGCAGCATCCTCAACGATACCCGCCGCGACCTGGCGATGATCTACATCCGCGACACGGACCTGGCCTTCGGCGAGATCGCCTACCTGCTCGGTTTCGCCTCCGCGGAGGCCTTCCAGCGCGCCTTCAAGCGCTGGAGCGGGCAGACTCCCGGGGAATTCCGCCGCGCCCAGCGCCACAGCGCCTGATCACATCTCCGTGGCGTCGTCAGCCGGCTCCGGCAGATCCTGTTCCACGGCATGTTGTTCCAGCAGTTCTTCCTGATAGTCGTCCATTGGCTTTTCTCCTGACCGTTTGATCGGGTTTTAGCAAAGACCATGGGGAAAAAGCTAGACGGCAAAGGTTAACGGGCTGTGACAGCGTCTTACAGCGCAGCAGTAGGATTTTTCGGGCGGAAACGAAAAAGCCCTCAGGTATCGCTACCTGAGGGCTTTCGAATATGGCGCAGCGGACGGGACTCGAACCCGCGACCCCCGGCGTGACAGGCCGGTATTCTAACCGACTGAACTACCGCTGCGTGTCGGTTGGACTTTCGTCCGGTACAGCAACCTCCTGGCGCCTGGAGTGAATCACTCGACAAGCCGGTTCGGGGTAGGAACCAAGGAGGGGGAAATGGCGCAGCGGACGGGACTCGAACCCGCGACCCCCGGCGTGACAGGCCGGTATTCTAACCGACTGAACTACCGCTGCGCGTAACTGCGAGAGTGGTGGGTGATGACGGGATCGAACCGCCGACCCTCTGCTTGTAAGGCAGATGCTCTCCCGGCTGAGCTAATCACCCTTCGTCTCGAAGTGGGGCGCATTCTACAGCCGGCAGAACCTAAGTCAATGCCCTGATTGAATTTTTTTTCATTTTCCGCAAAAAAAGTTCGGCGTGCAGTTGAGGCCTCGATTCTGGGCAGGGGTTCGCGAGCAAGCTCGCTCCTACAGCAGAGCGGCACCGCCGTACCTGTAGGAGCGAGCTTGCTCGCGAACAGCCCAACGCCGACGTCAGCCGCCAAAAGAAAAAGGGCGACCCTCGGGCCGCCCTCCTCTTCCACGCTCGACGGTCAGTCGAGGTAGATCATCTTGCGCGTCATGCCGCCGTCGATCACCAGCTCCTGGGCCGTGACGAAGCCGGCGCTGTCGCCGATCAGCCAGGCCACCGCCGAGGCGATGTCCTCCACCGTACCGACGCGGCCGACCAGGTGCTGGTCATGGTCCAGTTCGGTCAGCGGCGCGGCCTCGCGCTCGCGCAGGTCGCGGGCGTCGATCCAGCCGGGGGAAATCGCATTGACGCGAATCTCCGGGCCCAGGCTGCTGGCCAGGGCATGGGTCAAGGACAGCAGCCCACCCTTGCTTGCCGCGTAGGCTTCGGAATTCGGCTCGGACTGGTGCGCGCGGGTGGACGCGATGTTGACGATGGCACCACTGTGCGCGCGCAGGTACGGCGCACAGTGCTTGGCCAGCAGCATCGGGCCGGTGAGGTTCACCGCCAGGGTGCGGTTCCACTCGTTCAGGCCGAGGCCTTCCAGCGGCGTATTGTGCGGCCGGGCGATGGCGGCGTTGCTCACCAGCGCATCGAGGCGACCGAACTGGCCGATCAGCTCGGCCACGGCCGCGGCCACCTGCCCTTCGTTGGCTACGTCCAGTGCGATGAAGCTGGCGCGCTCGCCCAGTGCTGCCGCGACTTTCGGGCCACGCTCGCGGTCGATATCCGCCAGCACCACCTGCCAGCCCTCGGCGACCAGCCAGGCGGCGACGCCCAGGCCGATGCCATGCGCTGCACCGGTGACCAGCACCACCCGGCCGTTGCCCAGGGCTTCCATCACACTCACAGCGCAGCCAGGCCTCGCGCCAGGTCAGCCTGGATGTCATCGACATCTTCCAGGCCCACGGCAACGCGGATCAGGTTGTCACGGATACCCGCGTTCTCGCGCTCGGCCGGCGACAGACGACCATGGGAGGTGGTCGCCGGGTGAGCGATGGTGGTCTTGGTATCACCCAGGTTGGTGGTGATGGAGATCATCCGGGTGGCGTCGATGCAGCGCCAGGCGGCAGCCTTGTCGCCCTTCACCTCGAAGCTCACTACGGCGCCGAAGCCCTTCTGCTGGCGCTTGGCAAGCTCGTGCTGCGGGTGACTGGTCAGGCCCGCGTAATACACGCGCTCCACACCGGGCTGTTGCTCCAGCCACTCGGCAACCCGTTGCGCCGAGGCACTGTGGGCCTGCATGCGCACGCGCAGGGTTTCCAGGCCTTTGATGAAGATCCAGGCGTTGAACGGGCTCAGGGTCGGGCCGGCGGTACGCAGGAAGCCGACGACCGGCTCCATGTGCACGCGGCGACCGGCAACCACGCCGCCCATGGTACGGCCCTGGCCGTCGATGTACTTGGTCGCCGAGTGGATGACCACGTCCGCGCCCAGTTTCAGCGGCTGCTGCAGCGCCGGGGTGCAGAAGCAGTTGTCCACCGCCAGCAGCGCGCCCTTGGCATGGGCGATCTCGGCCAGCGCGGCGATGTCCACCAGCTCGGCCAGCGGGTTGGACGGCGATTCGACGAAGAACAGCTTGGTGTTCGGCTTGCAGGCCGCTTCCCAGGCTTTCAGGTCGCTCAGCGGCGGGTAGTCCACTTCGATGCCGAAGCGTTTGAAGTACTTCTCGAACAGGCTGATGGTCGAGCCGAACACGCTGCGCGACACCAGCACGTGGTCGCCGGCGCTGCACAGGCTCATCACCAGGGAGAGGATCGCCGACATGCCGGTGGACGTCGCCACCGCCTGCTCGGCGCCTTCCAGCGCGGCGATGCGCTCCTCGAAGGTGCGCACCGTGGGGTTGGTGTAGCGCGAGTAGACGTTGCCCGGCACTTCACCGGCGAAACGTGCGGCCGCATCGGCGGCGCTGCGGAACACGTAGCTGGAGGTGGTGAACAGGCCTTCGCCGTGTTCCGCCTCCGGGGTGCGGCGCTGCCCGGCGCGCACTGCGAGGGTGTCGAAGCCGACACCCTCCAGGTCGCTGTCCAGCCGGCCGGCTTCCCAATCCTGAGCCATGCCTGCTCTCCTTAGTCGTTATAGAGATCGATGATGGCGCTGACCGCGGCACCCTTGGTCTTGGTGGCGTCGTTGCGCGCCTGGTCGATCTTGTTCAGATAGGCTTCGTCGACGTCGCCGGTGACGTACTCACCGTTGAACACGGCGCAGTCGAAGTGGTCGATCTTGATCTTGCCGCCCTCGGTGGATTCGATCAGGTCCTGCAGGTCCTGATATACCAGCCAGTCGGCGCCGATCAGCTCGCCGACTTCCTCGGTGCTGCGGTTGTGCGCGATCAGCTCGTGGGCGCTCGGCATGTCGATGCCGTAGACGTTGGGGTAGCGCACCGCGGGGGCGGCGGAGCAGAAGTAGACGTTCTTCGCGCCGGCCTCGCGGGCCATCTGGATGATCTGCTTGCAGGTGGTGCCGCGGACGATGGAGTCGTCCACCAGCATCACGTTCTTGCCGCGGAATTCCAACTCGATGGCGTTGAGCTTCTGGCGCACCGATTTCTTGCGCGCGGCCTGGCCGGGCATGATGAAGGTACGGCCGATGTAGCGGTTCTTCACGAAGCCTTCGCGGAACTTCACGCCCAGGCGGTTGGCCAGCTCCAGCGCGGCGGTGCGGCTGGTGTCCGGGATCGGGATGACCACGTCGATATCGTGGTCCGGACGTTCGCGCAGGATCTTGTCGGCCAGCTTCTCGCCCATGCGCAGGCGCGCCTTGTAGACCGAGATGCCGTCGATGATGGAGTCCGGGCGGGCCAGGTAGACGTGCTCGAAGATGCACGGCGAGTACTGCGGGTTGGCCGCGCACTGGCGGGTGAACAGCTTGCCTTCTTCGGTGATGTACACCGCTTCGCCCGGCGCCAGGTCGCGGATCAGGGTGAAGCCGAGGACGTCCAGGGCCACGCTTTCAGAGGCGATCATGTATTCCACGCCGTTCTCGGTGTGACGCTGGCCGAAGACGATCGGGCGGATCGCGTGGGGATCACGGAAGCCGACGATGCCGTAGCCGGTGATCATTGCCACCACGGCGTAACCGCCGACGCAGCGGGCATGCACGCCTGCCACCGCGGCGAACACGTCTTCCTCGGTGGGCTGCAGCTTGTTGCGCACCGCCAGCTCATGGGCGAATACGTTGAGCAGCACCTCCGAGTCGGAGTTGGTGTTCACGTGGCGCAGGTCGGATTCGTAGATTTCCTTGGCCAACTGCTCGACGTTGGTCAGGTTACCGTTGTGCGCCAGGGTGATGCCGTAGGGCGAGTTGACGTAGAACGGCTGCGCTTCGGCCGAGCTGGAGCTGCCCGCGGTGGGGTAGCGCACGTGGCCGATGCCGATCTTGCCGACCAGGCGCTGCATGTGGCGCTGCTGGAAGACATCACGGACCAGGCCGTTGTCCTTGCGCAGGTACAGACGGTCGTCCTGACAGGTGACAATCCCCGCAGCGTCCTGGCCACGATGCTGGAGAACGGTGAGCGCGTCATAGAGCGCCTGATTGACGTTCGACTTGCCCACGATACCGACGATGCCACACATGCGACGCAACCCCTAGTTGGTTTCAGGCTAAAACAATTCCGTAGTTGGCAGTATCCACCGGACCTGCCATAGCGGCGACGGCTACCCGTCGCCTCCGCCCGCCCGTCACTGGGCCGGCAGCATCGACCCCACTCCGGATGGCGGAGTGATGGTCACGCCGGACATCCACTGCCCGGCAAACGTCAGGATGAAATTCTTCGACCAGTCGGCGACCATCAGGAAATGCGGCATCAGCACCGATTGCTGCCACCACGGGTCCTGTTGCACCGGCGCCAGGCTCAGCAGGCCGACCAGCAGCACCACCAGCAGCACGCCACGAGCGCCGCCGAAGACCATGCCGAGCACACGGTCGGTACCGGACATGCCGGTTACCCGCACCAGCTCGCTGATAAGGAAGTTGACCAGCGCACCCAACAGCAGCGTGACGACGAACAACAGGGCGCACGCGGCGATGACACGCCCCGAGGGCAGCTGAATGTAGGGTGCGAGATGCTCGGCCAGGGCGCCGCCGAACATCCAGGCGACCGCGCCGGCTACGATCCAGGTGACCAGCGACAGGGCTTCTTTGACGAAACCACGGCTCAAGCTGATCAGGCTGGAAATGACGATGATGCCGATCATCGTCCAATCGACCCAGGTAAATGCCACGTTGCGGCCCAGAAACGGAAAGGCCCCGCATTTTAGCAGAGGCCTTCGATTTAGAAGAGCCCCAGTTTGTCATGGGGCCGATTGAGAAAAGCTAACGAACGGGCTCAGCCCCGCTCAGGCTGGAAACGCACGACGAAACCATTGAGCTTCTGCTGCTTGCCCAGTTGGTCGCGCAGGCGGTCCGCCTCGGCGCGCTCGACCACCGGGCCGACGAACACCCGGTTCATACCGTCGAAGCTGCGCACATAGGCGTTGTAGCCCTGGCTGCGCAGGGACTTCTGCAGCTCGTCGGCGCGGGCGCGATTGGACAGGCTGGCCAATTGCACCGACCAGCTCACCGGCAGGTTGTTGCTGTCCAGGCGCTGCGCCGGCTGTTGCGCGGCAGCGGCCGGAGTGGCGCTGGCCTGGGTCTGGGCAGGCTGCTGCACCGGAGCGGCTGGCTTGGGAGCGGCCGGTTGCGCGGCCGGCGTCTTCGGCGGGGTCGGCTGCGCCTGCTGGGTCGGCAGACTGGCAATCGGCGCGGAAGGCGCTTGCGCAGCAGGTGCCTCGGCCGGCGGCACGGCGTTGTCGGCGTCCTCGGCCTGCGGCTCGGGGACTTCGGTCGGTTGCACTTCGACGGTGGGCATGGCCGGCGGCTTGGGCATCACCGGAGCCTCGACCACCACCTGGCGTACATCATCCTCGCGGGAGAACAGCATCGGCAGGAAGATCACCGCCAGTGCCAGCAGCACCAGCGCTCCGACTACCCGCTGCTTGAGCCCCTTATCGAGCAACGCCATGCAACCACTCCCCTCAGGTCCACTTATTGAGCAGCTCATCGAGCCGCTTATTGAGCAGCCTTGGCGAGCCACTCCAGGGCATCCGCCACGCTGTAGAACGAACCAAACACCAGAATCTCGTCGTCGGCGCTTGCTGCATCGCACTGCGCCGCCAGCGCCGCGGCGATATCGCCATGGCAACCGACCCGAGCCCCGCGAGCCTGCAACGCCGCCGCCAGCTCTGCGGCGGGACGGCTGCGGCCGGTGGGCAGCGGCGCGACGGCCCAATCCTGCACCAAGCCGAGCACGGGTTCCAGTACGCCGTCGAGATCCTTGTCCGCCAGCAGGCCGAACACCGCGTGGCGCACACCCTTGGGCGGCGCCGCGCGCAGGCGGCCGGCGAGATACTGCGCCGCGTGCGGATTATGCCCGACGTCGAGCAGCAAGTGGCGCTCTTCGCCATGCCACTGCACGGTGCGCCGGTCCAGGCGCCCGGTGACGCGGGTGCGCTGCAGCGCGGCGACCAGTTGCGCGGGCTGCCACGGCAGGTCCAGCAAGGCATAGACCTGCAAGGCCAGCGCTGCGTTCTCCATCGGCAGCTCGAGCAGCGGAAGATTGTGCAGGCTCAGCGCTTCGCCCGTGGCGGAGCGACCGCGCCAGTGCCAGTCGCCCTCGCCCAGCGCCAGGTCGAAGTCGCGACCGCGCAGGGCCAGCGGCGAACCCAGCGCACGCGCCTGCTCCAGGATCGGTGCCGGCGGCTCCAGGTCACCACAGACGGCCGGCTTGCCCGCGCGGAAGATGCCGGCCTTCTCGAAGGCCACGCTTTCCCGCGTGTCGCCCAGCCAGTCGGCGTGGTCGATCCCGATACTGGTGACCACGGCGATGTCGGAATCGATCAGGTTGACCGCATCCAGCCGACCGCCCAGGCCGACTTCCAGCACCACGGCGTCCAGCCTGGCACGCTCGAACAGCCAGAAGGCCGCGAGGGTGCCCATCTCGAAATAGGTGAGGGAGATTTCACCCCTGGCCGCCTCGACGGCGGCGAAGGCTTCGCAGAGCGCAGCGTCGCTGGCTTCGGCGCCATCGATGAGCACGCGCTCGTTGTAACGCAGCAGGTGCGGCGAGCTGTACACGCCGACGCGCTGGCCCTGCTCGCCCAGCAGGGCGGCGAGGAAGGCGCAGGTGGAACCCTTGCCGTTGGTGCCGGTAACGGTCACCACACGGGGCGCGGGGCGCCCCAGGCCAAGCCGGCCAGCCACTTCACTGGAGCGGTCCAGCCCCATGTCGATTGCCGTGGGGTGGAGTTGTTCGAGATAGCTGAGCCAGTCGGCAAGGGTACGTTGGGTCATCCTGCGAGCGCGGTACTTGGAGTGTGGGTGAACTTGGCGAGCAGCTTGGCCAGACGCTCACGCATTTCGGAACGATGCACGATCATATCGATGGCGCCGTGCTCCAGCAGGAATTCGCTGCGCTGGAAGCCTTCGGGCAGCTTCTCGCGCACGGTCTGCTCGATCACCCGCGGGCCGGCGAAGCCGATCAGGGCGCGCGGCTCGCCGACGATCACGTCGCCGAGCATCGCCAGGCTCGCGGACACGCCGCCGTAGACCGGGTCGGTCAGCACGGAGATGAACGGAATACCTTCTTCGCGCAGGCGAGCCAGCGCGGCGGAGGTCTTGGCCATCTGCATCAGGGAGATCAGCGCTTCCTGCATGCGCGCGCCACCCGAGGCGGAGAAGCAGATCATCGGGCAACGGTTTTCCAGGGCGTAGTTGGCCGCGCGCACGAAGCGCTCGCCGACGATGGAGCCCATGGAGCCGCCCATGAAGGAGAATTCGAAGGCGCTGACCACGACCGGCAGGCCCATCAGCTTGCCGCTCATGGAGATCAGCGCGTCCTTCTCGCCAGTATCCTTCTGCGCGGCGGTCAGGCGGTCCTTGTACTTCTTGCTGTCGCGGAACTTCAGGCGGTCCACCGGTTCCAGCTCGGCGCCCAGCTCCTCGCGGCCTTCCTCATCGAGGAAGATATCGATGCGCGCACGCGCGCCGATACGCATGTGGTGATCGCACTTGGGGCAGACGTCGAGGGTCTTTTCCAGCTCGGGGCGGTACAGCACCGCTTCGCAGGACGGGCACTTGTGCCACAGGCCTTCCGGTACCGAGCTCTTCTTCGCCTCGGAACGCATGATGGAAGGGATCAGCTTGTCTACCAGCCAGTTGCTCATGCTCTCGTCTCCAGTGCAGGGGCGCGGCGCGATGGGTTGCGCGTGCCTCTGAGCAAATTCATCGTCGCGGTTCCGACTTCAAGGCCGGAACCCCTCGCAAACAAAGGCGCCGCCTGGGGCGTCGCCACGGATACAGCTCTCGATGCGGGCCACCGGCGGGCAGGCCATGGACAGCCTGCTGCGATGACGCCCAGCGCTACCCGCGGGTAGCGATTGGGTAGTGGACGGCGGCGGGCCGCTCGTCGTCACATGAAGATTCCGCGTCAGGCCACCGAACGACATTGCGCGATGAAATCACGGATCTTCTGCGCATCCTTGATGCCCTTGCTCGCCTCCACTCCGCCGCTGACGTCCACGGCGTAGGGCCGCACCTGGGTGATGGCATCCGCCACGTTGGCGGCCGTCAGGCCGCCGGCCAGGATCAACGGGCGCTGCACATCCCTGGGCACCAGGGACCAGTCGAAGGCCAGCCCGGTTCCGCCCGGCACGCCTTCGACATAGGTGTCGAGGAGGAAGCCGCTGGCCTGCGGATACTTCGCAATCTGCGCCGCCACGTCGTCGCCGGGCTTCACCCGCAGCGCCTTCAGGTAGCGCTTGTGCCAGCCGGAGCAGGCCTCGGGCGTCTCGTCGCCATGGAATTGCAGGACATCCAGCGGCACCGCATCGAGGATTTCCCCCAGTTCGCAGCGGCTGGCGTCGACGAACAGGCCGACGGTGCTGACGAAGGGAGGCAGTGCGGCGACGATCGCCCGCGCCTGCTGGATGCTGACCGCGCGCGGGCTCTTGGCGTAGAACACCAGGCCGATGGCGTCGGCCCCCGCCTCGGCGGCGGCCAGGGCATCCTCGACGCGGGTAATACCGCAGATTTTGATGCGA
Source organism: Pseudomonas sp. NY15437 (assembly GCF_048068435.1). NCBI lineage: Bacteria > Pseudomonadati > Pseudomonadota > Gammaproteobacteria > Pseudomonadales > Pseudomonadaceae > Pseudomonas > Pseudomonas sp. NY15437. The sequence goes on along the minus strand of NZ_JBLUQC010000010.1, from coordinate 180,909 downwards.
ACGGCGGACAAGATGCGACAACCTTCAGGCAAGTGATCGATCGATGGTAGCAAATGCCCCTGGCATCGTCAGCCAACGATATCCGGCAAACTTGAAAGGAAATGTGGCCCCAGGTAACGCTCGGGCAACACGAATTCCTCCGGGTATTCCACCCGCACCAGGTACAGGCCATAGGGATGCGCGGTCACGCCGCCGACACGCCGGTCGCGCGCCGCCAGCACCTCTGCCGCCCACTCCACCGGCCGCTCGCCGGCGCCGATGGTCATCAGCACGCCGGCGAAATTGCGCACCATGTGGTGCAGGAACGCGTTGGCGCGGATATCCAGCACGATGAAGCGACCGTGCTCGATCACCTCCAGGTGGTGCACCGTCTTCACCGGCGACTTGGCCTGGCACTGCACGGCGCGGAATGACGTGAAATCGTGGGTGCCGACCAGGGCCCTCGCCGCCTCGCGCATGCGCGAGACGTCCAGCGGCCGGTGGTTCCAGGTGACCTCCTCGGCCTGGTGCGCCGGGCGGATCGGATCGTTGTAGATCACGTAGCGGTAGCGCCGCGCCATGGCGCTGAAGCGGGCATGGAAGTGCGCCGGCATCACCTTGGCCCAGGTCACGCTGATATCGCCCGGCAGATTGGCATTGCTGCCCATGATCCAGGCCTTGAGCGGGCGCTCGACCGCGGTATCGAAATGCACAACCTGGCCGCTGGCATGCACGGCCGCATCGGTGCGCCCGGCGCACATCAGCGAGACCGGCTCGTCCGCCACTTTCGACAGGGCTTTTTCCAGCGCCGCCTGCACGGACGGCACGCCGTCTTCCTGGCGTTGCCAGCCGCGATAACGCGCGCCTTTGTATTCGACGCCCAGGGCAATCCTGGAAACGCCAACGGCGGCCGATTCGGCCGCCGCTGAGGGTACTGCTTCAATCATCTATCTGGAGCCTTCCGGCTCAGGCGATACGCCCGAGCAGTTCGCGCGCTTCCTGCTGCTGGTTGTCGTTACCCTCGGTGAGTACTTCGTCGAGGATGTCGCGGGCGCCTTCGGTGTCGCCCATGTCGATGTAGGCACGCGCCAGGTCGAGTTTGGTGGCCGCTTCGTCGGCGCCGGAGAGGAAATCGAACTCGTCCTCGTCGTCGGCGTCGGCGCCCGGCAGGTCCAGATCGCCCGCGGCGAAGCTGTCGTCTGCCAGCGGCTGGACGGCCGGCGCCTGAGGCTCGTCGTCCTGCGCGGAGAGGCGATCCAGTTCGGCGCTCACTTCGTCCAGCTGAGCGGCGAAGCTGTCGTCGACCTTGGCCGGAGCCGGCTCATCGTCGGCCAGGGAGAGATCGAAGTCATCCGGCAGGTCATCGGCCTGGGGCGCCTTGCTGTCGATATCCAGGCTGAACTCCTCGGGGCTCACGCCGGACAGCGACGCGGTATCGTCGTCCAGGCCCAGCAGGAAGTCGTCTTCCGCCGAAGCCAGGGTGGCAGCACCGTCTTTCTCCAGGTCCTTGTCCAGGTCCAGGGAGAAATCGCCCAGGTCGTCGGCCAGCGACGGGGTCTCGACCTTAGAGGCCGGCTGTTCCGGCAGGTCCAGATCGAAGGCGAAGTCGTCCTCCAGCCGGGTGCTCGGCGCTTGCGCCGGCGAAGCCTCCAGGCTCAGGTCATCATCCAGGTCGAAATTGCCGAAGGACAGCTCGTCGCTCGGCTGTGCGGCCGGGGCGGCAGGCTTGTCGTCGCCCAGGTCGAGGTCATCCAGCGCCAGGTCGAAGGCATCGTCCAGGTCGCCATGGGGCTGCGCAGCGGGCTGTGCGGTCGCGGCGGGAGTCTCGACCTCGAAGTCGTCCAGGCTGAAGCCGTCGAGATCGTCCTTCTCGGCCAGTGCGGCAGCGGCCAGGCCACCCCCGACGGCCGCCAGGGCGACCATGCCCGGATAGCGGGATTTGAGTTGCTCGACCTGCGGCTCGGCGCCGCCGATCTCGCGCAGTTCGTTTTCCTGGCGGGCGAAGCCTTCGCGGTCACCGATCTCGGCGTAGACCTCCATCAGCTTCAGGCGCAGGTCGGTGCGCTGCGGCTCGTCGTAGATGGCGCCCTGCAGCAGCTCGGCGGCCTGGTTGAAGCGGCCGTATGCGATGTAGATGTCCGCCTCGCCCAGCGCATCACTGGTCTGTGCTGCGACGCGCTCGGGCGCGGCCTGGGCGGGAGCGGCGACTTCGGCGGCCTGCGGCACGTCGAGGGTGTCCAGTTCGCTGCCGGCGAGCGTCAGGTCGTCGTCCAGGTGCGGCTCGTCGTCGCCGGCGTAGGCAGCAAGGCTTTCCTGCTCCTTCGCGGCACGGCGGCGGGAAATGATCATCAGCAGGACCAGCAGCGCGAGCAGCGCGCTGCCGGCGATGGCACCCAGCCAGAGCGGGTTGGCGAGAATCTCGTCGATGAAGCTGGTTTCGGCCTGGGCAGCCGGCGCAGCGACCGGTGCAGGAGCGGGCGTGGGCTTCTGCGCCTCAGGCGCAGGGGCCGGCGCGGCGGGTGCCGGAGCAGGCGCGGGTGCCGGTTGCGGCTGAGCATCCGCGGCCGGAGCCGGCGGCGTACCGGCATCGCCACCCGGCGCCGGAGCGGCGGGTTGTTCTGCGGTTGCCGGAACCGGCGCAGTGCCTGGCTGGGCGGCAGCGTCGCCGCCCGGCTGCGGTGCAGGCACGGGGGCGGCGCCATTCGCTGCGGCAGCCTTGTCGTTGCCCAGCTCGCTTTGCAGTTTCGCCAGTTGGGCGTCCTTCAGCGCGATGAGCTTCTGCAGTTTGTCCATCTGGCTCTGCAGGTCGCTCATGCGGCTGGTCAGCTCCTCGTTCTCACGACGGGTGCTGTCGAGGCTTTCCTTGGTCACGGCCAGCTTGTCGGCGACGGCCTGGCCGTCCTTGCTGCCCTTGTCGCCACCCTTGGCCTTGCCGTTCTCGCCGGAGAGCAGGCGCAGGCTGTCCTTGGTGTCGGCCTGGGCCGGTGCATTGCCGGCATTGGCGCGCGGCGTGGCGTCCAGCTGGCGGGCGCCGCCGGTGGGCAGGCTGCGGCCTTCGCGCCAGGCGGTGTACTGCTGGTTGACCTCGACGACAGCGGCCGGCTGGGTGCGTGCCTTGATCTGCTCGGCATCGGGCAGGCGCAGCACCTGGCCGCTCTTCAGGCGGTTGATGTTGCCGCCGAGGAAGGCGTCAGGATTGAGGTCCTGGATGGCCAGCATGGTCTGCTGCACGGAAACGCTGCCGTCCGGGCGCGCACGAGCGGCGATTTCCCAGAGGGTGTCATTCTTGCCGGTACGGTATTCGTTGCCTTCCAGGCGGCGCGACGGCGCAGCCGGAGCGGCGCTGGGCGCAGGCGTGGCACGCGGCGCGGCGGGGGCGGACGGGCGCACCACCGGTGCGGGGGCGGCCATCGGCGCGCGCGGCACGGCGGCGGCGGTCTGCGGGGAATACAGCGGCGGGTCGAGCAGCACGGTGTACTCGCGCAGCAAGCGACCGTTGGGCCAGACGACTTCCACGAGGAAGTTCAGGTACGGCTCCTGCACCGGCCGGTCGGAAGTCACGCGGATGACACTCTTGCCGTTGGGCTTGACGATGGGCGTGAACTTCAAGCCGGTCAGGAAGTACTGGCGGTCGACGCCGGCCTTGTTGAAGTCTTCCGGCGAAGCCAGCTTGGGGATCACCTCGGCGGCGGACAGATCGCGAACTTCGACCAGGTCGATCTCGGCATCCAGCGGCTGGTTCAGCGCCGAACGCAGGTGGATATCTCCCAACCCCAGCGCATGCGCCATGCCCGAGGTCAGTGCCGAAGCAGCTGCGATTGCCTGCACCAGTTTGCGAAGCCGGACCATATAGTAATCCCTTGTTTTAATAGCTTTTTTCTGGATTAGAACGACGTCTATCGGGCGCCGCTGCCCACTACACCCTCCGTTTTCACGGCGGTGCCCTCCCCTGTCAGCGGCGTTCCGGCCAGTATTGCCAAGCTAGAATACTTCTTCAAATATTCGGTAAGTATCTTTTACAGATAGTGTTTTATCAACAATTCGCCCAAGTTCACAGCATTTAGGGCTGCGCCTTTTCTCACATTATCTGACGCAATCCACAAATTCAGTTCGCACGAATCTGTCAGACCGGTCCGTAGGCGACCGACATACACACTATCCTGTCCCTGCGCATCGCCGATGACGGTCGGGTAATCATCTTCCACCAACTCGATACCGTCGGCAGCGTCCAGCGCGGCGCTGACGGCGGAGAGGGAAACCGGCGCCGCCGCCTTGATAGATACCATCAGTGTGTCGCCAAAGAATACCGGCGCCAGACTACAGGTCACACTCAGGCCCTCCCGCAGCTCCGGGAACAGCGCGGCGAGCTCCGCCGCCATGCGCCGCTCGACGACGGAATAGCCCTGCTCATCGACGCCGCCCAGTTGCGCCAGCATGTTGAAGGCGAACTGGCGATCGACCAGACGCGGCTCCAGCGGGCGGGCGTTGAGCAGTTCGGCAGTTTGCCGCGCCAGCTCCTGCACGCCCTCGCGCCCCAGGGCGGAGGCGGACAGGCACGCAGCGACATTGACCTGGCGCAGCTCCAGCACGCCGCGCAGTGCGGCCAGCACTTCGGCGACCTCGGCAGCGGGCGCGGCCGGCGCGGCAATCCGCGCGGGCAGTGAGAGGGTTTCCAGGGCCTCGCCATTCACGCAGGCCTGGGCCAGCAGCGCCGCATCCTGGTTCAGCGAGGCACCACTGAGGTCGATCACGCTGCAGCCAGCCTGCTGGGCACGGGCGGCGCACTCGACAGCCGCGTCGGCGGCCACGGACAGGAAGGCCAGGCGCACCTTGGCGAAATCGAATTCATCGAGCTTGCCGACCCGGATGTTGCGCCCGCGGAAGGCGATCGACTTGCCGGCGGATTCGCCGCTGGCCAGCAGATACAGGTTGGCGACGGGGAAGTCGCGCTCTTCCAGCAGTTCGACCAAAGCCTCGCCAACGAGCCCAGTGGCGCCTACTACGGCGATGTCGAGTGTTTCAGGCATCCGGAAATCTCACAAATCGGTGGGAAAAGTAGCGCAGCACTTTACTGCCCCCACCGGCGGCGAAGCAATCGAGGGCCCCGCCGCCTATCGCCGCAGCTCAGGGGCGCGGCGCGGCGCCTTCGGCCTGGGCGGTCAGCGGGTTGGCCGCCTGTGCGACGTCGCCGGCTGCGGCCTGCGGCGTGCCCGCGGGCGCAACGCCCTGGGTCTTGGCGCGATCCTGCTCAGCCAACCGCGCGATCAGGCCGGCGATCTGCGAATCCTTCAGTTCGATCAGCCTGTTCAGCTTCTGGGTCTGGCTTTCCAGGTCGGCAATCCGGCTGCGCAGTTCCTCACCTTCGCGACGGGCACTGTCCAGCCCCTCCTGGGCCACGGCCAACTGTTCGGCCTCGACCTTGCCATGGTCCTTGCCTGGCTGGCCGGAGAGCAGGCGCAGGTTGTCACGCGCCGGGGCGTTGGCCGGCGCGCTGCCCGCCTCCGCCTTGTGAGTGGCATCGAGCTGGCGACCCTGCTGGGCCACCTGCGGAGCGCGCTTGGCCTTCCACTCGGCATTCTGGCTTTGCACCTGGGCTACCGCCTGGGCGTGGCTTTGCTCGCGAACCTGCTGCTCGCTGGGCAGGCGCAGCACCTGGCCGACCTTGATGCGGTTGATGTTGCCGTCGACGAAGGCATCGGGGTTCATGCGCTGGATCGCCGCCATGGTCTGCATGACCGAGACGCTGGCGGAGGGGCGATTGCGCGAGGCGATGTCCCACAGCGCGTCGTTGCGCTGGATGCGATAGCTGTCGGCGGGCGGCGCGCTGGCCACCGGCGGCGCCACGGGTGGCGTAAGCGGCGCACGCGCAGCGGCCACCGGCGCAATGGCGGGCGGCGTAACCGGGCTGGCGAGGTAGGTCGGCGGATCGAGCAGCACGGTGAATTCGCGCACCAGGCGCCCCTGCGGCCAGACCACCTGCAGGACGAAGTTCACGTAGGGTTCACGGATCGGCTTCGACGAACGGACGTGGATGACACCACGGCCGTTCTTGCCCAGGTCGGGAGTGAAGGTCAGCCCGCTGGTGACCACGCTGCGGTCCACGCCCAGGCGCTCGAAGTCTTCCGCCGAGGCGAGGCTGACCACGACGTCGTCGGCGCTCAGGTCCGCCGCGCCACGCAGGTCGATATTGGCCGAGAGGTTCTGCCCCAGCGCGGCCCGCGAGGAGATGTCGCCCAGCTCCAGCGCGCCCGCCATGCCCGGCACGAACGCCGCGGCCACTGCCGTCGCCAACCACAATCTGTGTAACCGAGCCATGCTCTCCCCCGCTGCGTGCTTGCCATCGGCCGGCGCGAAAAGGCGCACCGAAACCTGTCCCCATGGACGGGCTGCGAGGATAGCGACTGGTTCCCGGCGGCTTTTCCGGCTGCGTCACAGAAACCGGCGTCAAGGAGCCGACAGCCGCACGGGCTGGCGGTTTTGTGCGGCGGTTCACCTACACATAGGGAACTTATCGTGCTCCGGAAAGCACAACGCCGGCTCGAGGCCGGCGTTGTGGTGAACACGGAAAGGGGCGGATCAACGCTCCAGCAGGATACGCAGCATGCGGCGCAGCGGCTCGGCGGCGCCCCACAGCAGCTGGTCGCCCACGGTGAAGGCACCGATGTACTGCGAGCCCATGTTGAGCTTGCGCAGACGGCCGACCGGAACGCTCAGGGTGCCGGTAACGGCGGCCGGCGTCAGTTCGCGCATGCTGATTTCGCGCTGGTTCGGGATCAGCTTGACCCAGGGATTGTGCTGGCTGATCAGGCCTTCGATGTCGGCCATCGGCACATCCTTGTTCAGCTTGATGGTCAGCGCCTGGCTGTGGCAGCGCATGGCGCCGATGCGCACGCAGATGCCGTCCACCGGGATTGGGTTCTTGAAGCGGCCGAGGATCTTGTTGGTTTCCGCCTGGCCTTTCCACTCTTCGCGGCTCTGGCCGTTGGGCAGTTCCTTGTCGATCCACGGGATCAGGCTGCCGGCCAGCGGCGCACCGAAGTTCTCGGTGGGCATGGCATCGCTGCGAATGGCTTCGGCGACCTTGCGGTCGATGTCGAGGATGGCGCTGGACGGGTTGGCCAGGTCATCGGCGACGGACGCGTTGATGGCGCCCATCTGCTTGATCAGCTCGCGCATGTTCTGCGCGCCGGCGCCCGAGGCCGCCTGGTAGGTCATGGCGCTCATCCACTCGACCAGGCCGGCTTCGAACAGGCCGCCCAGAGCCATCAGCATCAGGCTGACGGTGCAGTTGCCGCCGATGTAGTTCTTGGTGCCGGCGTCCAGCGAGTTGTCGATGACCTTGCGGTTCACCGGGTCGAGGACGATGACCGCGTCATCCTGCATGCGCAGGCTGGAGGCGGCGTCGATCCAGTAGCCCTGCCAGCCGGCTTCGCGCAGCTTGGGGAAGACTTCGCTGGTGTAGTCGCCGCCCTGGCAGGTCAGGATGACGTCGAGGGTTTTCAGTTCCTCGATGCTGTAGGCGTCCTTGAGGGGGGCAATGTCCTTGCCAATGGACGGACCTTCGCCACCCACGTTGGAGGTGGTGAAGAACACCGGCTCGATCAGGTCGAAGTCCCGCTCTTCCAGCATCCGCTGCATGAGCACCGAACCCACCATGCCACGCCAACCGATCAGACCTACACGCTTCATCGCTACTACACCTTCAAATATTTAGAGGGCCGTCGCTCCCGCCTGTGTGAACCTGGCCGGGAGCGAGCGAACCGGAGAGATTACAGATTCCGCAGCGCCGCGACTACCGCATCGCCCATTTCGCGGGTACCGACCTTGGTGCAGCCTTCGGACCAGATGTCGCCGGTGCGCAGGCCCTGGTCGAGCACCAGGCTGACCGCCTTCTCGATGGCGTCGGCGGCGGCGCCTTCGTTGAAGGTGTAACGCAGCATCATCGAGACCGAGAGGATGGTCGCCAGCGGGTTGGCGATGCCCTTGCCAGCGATGTCCGGGGCGGAACCGTGGCACGGCTCGTACATGCCCTTGTTGTTCGAATCCAGCGAGGCAGAAGGCAGCATGCCGATGGAGCCGGTGAGCATGGAAGCTTCATCCGACAGGATGTCGCCGAACATGTTGTCGGTGACCATCACGTCGAACTGCTTGGGCGCACGCACCAGCTGCATGGCGGCATTGTCGACGTACATGTGCGACAGCTCGATGTCCGGGTAGTCCTTGGCGACTTCCTCGACCACTTCGCGCCACAGCTGGCTGGAGGCCAGGACGTTGGCCTTGTCCACCGAGCACAGCTTCTTGTTGCGCACGCGGGCCATGTCGAAGCCGACACGGGCGATGCGGCGGATTTCGCTCTCGCTGTACGGCAGGGTGTCATACGCCTGGCGCTCGCCGTTCTCCAGCACGCGCTGCTCGCGCGGTTGGCCGAAGTAGATGCCGCCGGTCAGCTCGCGGACGATGAGGATGTCCAGGCCGGCCACCACTTCGGGTTTCAGGCTGGAGGCATCGGCCAGTTGCGGATAGAGGATGGCCGGGCGCAGGTTGCCGAACAGGCCCAGTTGCGAGCGGATCTTCAGCAGGCCGCGCTCGGGACGGATGTCACGTTCGATCTTGTCCCACTTCGGGCCGCCCACGGCGCCCAGCAGCACGGCGTCGGCGTTGCGCGCGCGCTCCAGGGTCTCGTCGGCCAGCGGCACGCCGTGCTTGTCGATGGCGGCGCCGCCGATCACGTCTTCGGTCAGTTCGAAGCCCAGGGCGAACTTGTCGTTGGCCAGCTCCAGCACCTTGACCGCTTCGGCCATGATCTCCGGGCCGATACCGTCACCGGGGAGAACCAGAATCTGTTTGCTCATCGCTTGTTTCCTTCGGAAAAGAGTAAAAGCCGCAGGCTCGTGACCGGAGCCTGCGGCTTGAAGCTTGTGGCTGCTATTTACTGGCCCAGAGCACCAGCACGTCGGTGCTGAAGGAGCCCTCGGCGTCGATCTCGAAATATTCGCGCACCTCGTCCCCCATCGACAGCTGCAGGGCACGAATGGCATGGCGCATCACTTCGGGCGTGCGCATGCGCTCGACCCAGGAAGTGAACTCCAGGCGCAGGCGCTGGCGCTTGGCGGCAGTCACCGCAAGACCCGCCTCACCCACTAAACGCGCCCACTCCGACGGGGAGTAGTCACGCACGTGGCTGGTATCGCGCAGGACCTCGACAGTCTGCAGATAGGTGTCCAGCAGTGGCAAGCCCGGCGCCGCGACATCGATGAAGCAGGCCACGCCACCCGGCTTGAGCACCCGGCGCACTTCGCGCAGCGCCTGGCCAACATCCCGCCAGTGGTGCGCGGAATAACGGCTGAAGACGAAGTCGAACTCGCCGTCGTCGAACGGCAGCTGCTCGGCGGCGCCGCAGCGGGTTGAGATATTGCCCAGGCCACGCTCGGCGGCGGCCGAGGCCACCACGTCGAGCATCTGCTGGGACAGGTCGTAGGCGATCACTTCATCGCAAAATTCCGCGATCTGGAAGCTCACGTGCCCAGCCCCGCAGCCAAGGTCCAGCACGCGCGAGCCGGCGTCAGCCGCCACGGTTTCGCGCAGCAGCGCGAATTCCTCGCCCTGGGCGTGTACGGCGCTGGTCAGGTAAGCGTTGGCCTGGGCGCCGAACTGGCGCTGGACCACGTGCTCGTGACGGCTCTCGGTCATGCTGTTCTCCTTGCTCGGTGGCGCGGCGCCGTTCAGGCGTCGCGGAACAACCAGGGCTGCCGCTGCTTGTAGCCGGCTTCGAAACTACGGATGGCGTCGGCGTCCTGCAGGGTCAGGCCGATGTCGTCCAGGCCATTGAGCAGGCAATGCTTGCGGAATGCGTCCACGTCGAAGCTGTACTTTTTGCCGTCCGGGCGGGTCACGGTCTGCGCGGCGAGGTCGACGGTCAGCTGGTAACCCTCGGTGGCTTCGCACTGGGCGAACAGTTCGTCGACTTCTTCATCCTTCAGGATGATCGGCAGCAGGCCGTTCTTGAAGCTGTTGTTGAAGAAGATGTCGGCGAAGCTCGGCGCGATCACGGTGCGGAAACCGTACTCGTCCAGCGCCCACGGCGCGTGCTCGCGGGAGGAGCCGCAACCGAAGTTCTCGCGCGCCAGCAGCACGCTGGCGCCCTGGTAGCGCGGGAAGTTGAGGACGAAGTCCTGGTTCAGCGGACGCTTGGAGTTGTCCTGGTTCGGCTGGCCCACATCGAGGTAGCGCCACTCGTCGAACAGGTTCGGGCCGAAGCCGGTGCGCTTGATCGACTTGAGGAATTGCTTGGGAATGATCTGGTCGGTGTCGACGTTGGCGCGGTCGAGCGGCGCGACGAGACCGGTGTGCTGGGTGAATGCTTTCATGTTCGGTCCCCTCAGGCCTGCATCAATTCGCGTACGTCGATGAAACGACCGGTCACGGCTGCCGCGGCAGCCATCGCCGGGCTCACCAGGTGGGTGCGGCCACCGGCGCCCTGGCGACCTTCGAAGTTGCGGTTGGAGGTGGACGCGCAATGCTCGCCGCTCTCCAGGCGGTCCGGGTTCATCGCCAGGCACATGGAGCAGCCCGGTTCACGCCATTCGAAGCCGGCTTCGATGAAGATCTTGTCCAGCCCTTCCTGTTCGGCCTGAGCCTTCACCAGGCCCGAGCCCGGCACGACCAGCGCCTGCTTGACGGTGGCGGCGACCTTGCGGCCCTTGGCCACGGCGGCGGCGGCGCGCAGGTCTTCGATGCGCGAGTTGGTGCAGGAGCCGATGAATACGCGGTCCAGCTGGATATCGGTGATCGCCTGGTTGGCGTTCAGGCCCATGTATTTCAGGGCGCGGACGATGGAGTCGCGCTTGACCGCATCGGCTTCGGCCGCCGGGTCCGGCACGTTCTGGTCCACCGCGAGGACCATCTCGGGCGAAGTGCCCCAGCTGACCTGCGGCTTGATGTCCTCGGCCCGCAGTTCGACGATGGTGTCGAAGTGCGCGTCGGGGTCGGACACCAGGTCGCTCCAGGCTTCCACGGCCTTGTCCCAGTCACTGCCTTGCGGCGAGAACGGACGGCCTTTCACGTATTCGATGGTCTTCTCGTCGCACGCCACCATGCCGACGCGGGCGCCCGCCTCGATGGACATGTTGCAGATGGTCATGCGGCCTTCCATGGACAGGTCGCGGATGGCGCTGCCGGCGAACTCCAGGGCATGGCCGTTGCCGCCCGCGGTGCCGATCTTGCCGATCACCGCGAGGACGATGTCCTTGGCGGTCACGCCGAAGGGCAGCTTGCCCTCCACGCGCACCTGCATGTTCTTCATCTTCTTGGCGACCAGGCACTGGGTGGCGAGCACGTGCTCCACCTCGGAGGTGCCGATGCCGTGGGCCAGCGCGCCGAAGGCGCCGTGGGTCGAGGTGTGCGAGTCGCCGCAGACCACGGTCATGCCCGGCAGGGTTGCGCCCTGCTCCGGGCCGACCACGTGGACGATGCCCTGGCGCACGTCGTTCATCTTGAATTCGAGGATGCCGAAGTCATCGCAGTTCTCGTCCAGGGTCTGGACCTGGATGCGCGAGACTTCGTCGGCGATGGCCTGAAGGCCGCCCTTGCGCTCGGCCTGGGTGGTCGGCACGTTGTGGTCCGGGGTGGCGATGTTCGCATCGATGCGCCAGGGCTTGCGGCCGGCCAGGCGCAGGCCTTCGAAGGCCTGCGGCGAGGTCACTTCGTGGAGGATGTGGCGGTCGATGTAGATGAGCGACGAACCATCGTCACGGCGCTTCACCTCGTGCATTTCCCAGAGTTTGTCGTAGAGCGTCTTGCCGGCCATCAGAGAGTCCTCATCAGCGTCTTTCTATGCCCCTTGGGCTTGTGGGGATGATCCTATGGAAAGGCACCGAATAACTCAAATTCATATTTTTTATCCAAAGGATTCCCACAAGGAATACGGTGCGTTATAAACGTCAGGCGCCGCTTCCAGAGCGCAGGGAGTCAATATGGACCTGACCAGCCTCAACACCTTCCTGGCCATCGCCGAGTCCGGCAGCTTCTCCGAAGCCGGCGAGCGCCTGCACCTGACCCAGCCGGCGGTGAGCAAGCGCATCGCCGCCCTGGAAAACCAGCTGGGCGTGCGCCTGTTCGACCGCGTCGGCCGCGAAGTGACCCTCACCGAATCCGGCCGCGCCCTGCTGCCGCGCGCCTACCAGATCCTCAGCGTACTGGACGACACCCGCCGCGCCCTGACCAACCTCAACGGCGAGGTGAGCGGCCGGCTGGTCCTGGCCACCAGCCACCACATCGGCCTGCACCGCCTGCCGCCGCTGCTGCGCGCCTTTACCAAGGCGCACCCGCAGGTGGCGCTGGATATCCAGTTCTGCGACTCGGAAGTGGCCTACGAGGAGATTCTCCACGGCCGTGCCGAGCTGGCCGTGATCACCCTCGCCCCGGAAACCGCCGAGCCCGTGCGCGCGGTGCCGGTGTGGGACGACCCGCTGGACTTCGTCGCCGCCCCCGAGCACCCGCTGGCGGTGCAGGGCCCGGTATTCCTGGCCGACGTGGCGCGGCACCCGGCGGTGTTCCCCGGCGGCAACACCTTCACCCACCACATCGTGCGGCGCATGTTCGAGGCCGAGGGCCTGACCCCGAACATCGGCATGAGCACCAACTACATGGAGACCATCAAGATGATGGTCTCCATCGGCCTGGCCTGGAGCGTCCTGCCGCGCACCATGCTCGACGACAGCGTCGTGCGCCTGCCCCTGCAGGACATTCAGCTCAGTCGCCAGCTGGGCTACATCCTGCATACCGAGCGCACGCTGTCCAACGCCGCGCGGGCCTTCATGCGCCTGCTCGACGCCCAGGCGGCCGGGCTTGCGCCTGTCGCGGCCTAACCTCTATTGTTCTGACAGAACTAGAAGAAGGGGCCCCAATGCCCGTCCGCACGCCACTTCGCCTTGGCCGGCCGTACTGGGCCGGCACTGCCAGACGCCGGGGGAGCGCCGCATGAGCCAACCTCCGCGCACGCCCCCCTTCGCCACCGACGGCCAGGACAAGTTCGCCAAAGCCTTCCATACCGCGCCCGACGCCATGGTCATCACCGACCGGGACAGCGGTCGTTTCCTCGAACTCAACGCCAGTTTCGTCGACCGCTTCGGCTGGAGCCGCGAAGAAGCCCTGGGCCGTACCTCGGTCGAGCTCGGCCTCTGGCGCAGCCTCGATGAGCGCCAGCGGATGCTCGACACCATCACCGCCGAGCAGCAGATCGACGGCTTCGAAGTCACCCTGCTGACCCGCACCGGCGAAGTTCGCCACGCCAGCGTCTACGGCTGCCAGATCGAACAGGACGGCCACCCCTGCCTGGTGCTGACGGTGCGCGACCTCACCCGCGCCCGCGCCCAGGAGCGCGCCCTGCGTGACAGCCAGGAACGCCTGGACCTGGCGCTGGACTCCGCGCAACTGGGCATCTGGGACTGGCACATCCCCAGCGGACTGCTCTACGGCTCGCCCCGCGCCGCCGTGCTGCACGAATTGCCTGACCGGGATTTCCACGGACCCTTCGGCGAATTCTTCGCCTGCGTCGACAAGACCGACCGCCAGCGCATGCGCCAGGCCTACGCCCGGCTAACCCGCGGGCCGGAGAACGACTACCAGTTCACCTACCGCGCACAGCTCGGCTCCGGCGAAGTGCGCTACCTGGAAAGCCGTGCGCGGCTCTACCGCGACGCCCAGGGCAAGCCGCTGCGCATGGCCGGCACCCTGCTCGACATCACCGACCGCGTGCTGCGCGAACGCAGCCTGCAAGCCTCGGAAGAAAAATTCGCCAGCCTGTTCCAGGGCAGCCCGGACCCGATCTGCGTCTCGCGCGTGCGCGACGGCGAGTTCATCGAGGTGAACCCGAGCTTCTGCAGCACCTTCGGCTGGCTGGCCGAGGACATCATCGGCCGCTCGTCACACCAGGTCACCTTCTGGGCCGACCACCACCAGCGCTCGCGGCTGTTCGAACAGCTGATGCGCGACCACTCGCTGCAGAACGTCGAGGTGCAATTCCTCACCCGCGAAGGCCGGACCATCACCTGCATGGTCGCCAGCCGGCTGATCTGGGTCGATCGCCAGCTGTGCATCCTTTCCAGCTTCCGCGACGTGACCCGCCGGCTGCAGGCCGAGGCCGCGCTCAAGGCCAGCCAGGAGAAGTTCGCCAAAGCGTTCCACTCCAGCCCCGACGCCATCACCATCACCGAGCGCGAGACGGGCCGCTACATCGAGGTCAACGACGGCTTCCACCGCCTCACCGGCTACCGCCCGGAGGAAGTGCTGGGGCAGACCTCGCTGGACATGAACATCTGGGCCGACCCGGACGAACGCCTGAACATGATCGCCGCGCTGAACCGCGACGGCTTCGTACACCACCTGGAAATGCGCGGCCGCCACCGCGACGGCACGATCCGGACGGTGGACGTGTCGGTGGAACCGATCGAACTGGGCGGCATGGACTGCCTGCTGCTCACCGCCCGCGACACCAGCGAACTGCGCGAAGCCGAGGCACGCATCCAGCACCTGGCCTACCACGACGCCCTGACCGACCTGCCCAACCGCGCCCTGCTGATGGACCGCCTGAAGCAGTAGATCTCCCTGCTGCAACGCCACAGCCTGCGCGGCGCGCTGATGTTCCTCGACCTGGACCACTTCAAGCACATCAACGATTCCCTCGGGCATTCGGTCGGCGATTCCATCCTGCAGATGGTCACCGCGCGCCTGGAGGCCAGTGTGCGCCAGGAAGACACCGTGGCGCGCCTTGGCGGCGACGAGTTTGTGGTGCTGCTCACCGGCATCGAGGGCAGCCGCCTGGACACCGCGCAGCAGGTACGCCAGCTGGCGGAAAAACTCCGCGACCTGCTGGCCGAGCCGATGCTGCTGGACGGCCACCGCCTGCAGATCACCCCGAGCATCGGCATCGCCCTGATCCCCGACGACGGCGCCACCCCGGACGACCTGCTCAAGCGCGCCGACATCGCCATGTACCGCGCCAAGGACGCCGGCCGCAATACCGTGCAGTTGTTCCACGAATCCATGCAGCAGGCGGCCATCGAACGCCTGCGCCTGGAGAATGGCCTGCGCATGGCGCTGACCCGCCGCGAATTCAACCTGCACTACCAGCCCCAGGTGGACGCCCGTGATTCGCGCATCGTCGGCGCCGAGGCGCTGCTGCGCTGGCGTCACCCGACGCGCGGCCCGCAATCGCCGGCCAGCTTCATCCGCGTCCTGGAAGACAGCGGGCTGATCGTCGAGGTCGGCCAGTGGGTCATCGAGGAAGCCTGCCGCACCGGCGCGCAACTGCTCGCCGAAGGCCGTATCGATGTCGACAACTTCAGCCTGAGCGTGAACATCAGCCCCCGGCAGTTCCGCCAGGGCGATTTCGTCGAGCGCCTGCTCAGCGTGCTGCACAAGGTCAAGTTGCCGCCCAGCCTGCTGAAGCTGGAGATCACCGAGGGCATCGTGATCCAGCAACTGGACGACACCATCGCGCGCATGGAACGCCTGCGCGAAGCCGGCGTGCAGTTCGCCATGGACGATTTCGGCACCGGCTATTCCTCGCTGACGTACCTGAAGCGCCTGCCGGTGGACAGCCTGAAGATCGACCAGAGCTTCGTGCGGGACGCGCCCAGCAACAGCAACGACGCGGAGATCGTCCGCGCCATCATCGCCATGGGCCAGAGCCTCGGCCTGGAG
This sequence comes from Pseudomonas sp. NY15437, assembly GCF_048068435.1. NCBI lineage: Bacteria > Pseudomonadati > Pseudomonadota > Gammaproteobacteria > Pseudomonadales > Pseudomonadaceae > Pseudomonas > Pseudomonas sp. NY15437. Next base: position 165,228 of record NZ_JBLUQC010000010.1, on the reverse strand, counting down.
CTGGTGGCCGAAGGGGTGGAAACGCCGGAGCAACTGGCGCTGCTGACCGAACAGGGCTGCCACCTGTACCAGGGCTACCTATTCGGCCGGCCGGTGCCGCTGGAGGAATTCATCGCCCTGCTGCCCCGCCGCGACAGCCAGCAGGCGACCTGAGGCCCGCTACTGCGCGGGCCGCAACTCCGACATCACCACCATCACCTGCGCCTCGTCCGCCTCGCCGTCGTTGAGGTAGAGGTGGCCGATGCTGCTGTCGAAATAGGCCGTCTCGCGCGGGCCGATACTCACCGACTCGCCCGTTTCGAACTGGATGCGCACGCGGCCGGCCACCACCATGGCGAACTCCTGGCCGGGGTGGCGGACGTAATCGTCGAACTCGCCGACCTCGCGGGCGAAGATGCGCGCATACAGCGGCGTCATGCTGCGCTGCGGGAAGTCGCCGGCGATGGGGTAGTACTCGTAGCCGCCGGTGTCGTAGCCGGCGGCCTCATCAACGCACGTCTTGACGAACGTCTTCAGCCCCACCTGCCCGCCGACGGGCGGTAGCGGGCGGAACAACTGGGCGATGTCCACCTCAAGCGCACGGGCGGCGGCGGCCAGTTTGTCGTAGCTCACCGCGACCTGCGCCAGCTCCATCTTCGACAGGGTGGAAACCGCGACGCCAGACAGGTCGGAGAGCTGTTTCAGGGTCAGCTTGCGTTGCTTGCGAACCGCCCGCAGGCGCGCACCGACTTCGTCTCGATCCAGTTGCGGGGGCTGGGGTAGTGCCTGCGCGGTTTCGCTCATGGGACATCTCGTGAGGGGGCCGACGAAAGTTTACCGGGCCTTGCCTTGGGCGCAAAAATTCTCATATCTTAGATTTCTCACATAAGAGAAATCCTGCAGAAGGCCCTTGCCGTGAGCCATTTCGATTTCGTCATCATCGGCGCCGGCATTGCCGGCGCCTCCCTCGCCTACCGCCTGAGCGAGACCCACCGGGTGCTGCTGCTCGAGCGCGAGGAGCAGCCCGGCTACCACGCCACCGGGCGTTCCGCCGCCATGTTCATGGAGGCCTACGGCACGCCGCAGATCCAGGCGCTGACCCGTGCCAGCCGCGCGTTCTACGAGACCCCGCCGGCGGGGTTCAGCGAGCACCCGATCCTCACGCCGCGCGGCTGCCTGTACGTCGGCGGCCCGGAGCACGCCGAGCTGCTCAGGCAAGCCGAAGCCACGCCAGGTGTGGAGCGCATCAGCACCGAACAGGCGTTGGCGCTGCTGCCCTGCCTGCGCGCCGACGCCATCATCGGCGCCCTCTACGAACCGGATGCCCGCGATCTGGACGTGCATGCCCTGCATCAGGGCTACCTGCGCGCGCTGCGCCAGCGCGGCGGTGAACTGCGCTGCAACCGCGAGCTGCTGTCGGCCGACTACGCCGGTGGCGCCTGGACGGTGGAGCTCAGCCAGGGCGAGAGCGTCCAGGCCGCGCAGCTGGTCAACGCCGCTGGCGCCTGGGCCGATCACGTGGCCGAGCGCTGCGGCATCCGCCCGGTCGGCCTGCAGCCCTGCCGTCGCACCGCCTTCACGTTCCCGGCCCCCGAGGGCGCGGACATCAGCCGCTGGCCGACGGTGATCGGCATCGACGAAAGCTTCTACTTCAAGCCGGACGCCGGCCAGTTGCTAGGTTCCCCCGCCAACGCCGACCCGGTGCCCGCGCAGGACGTGCAACCGGAGGAACTCGACATCGCCCTGGGCGTGTACCACATCGAGGAGCACACCACCCTGGCGATCCGCCGGCCGAGCCACAGTTGGGCCGGCCTGCGCTCGTTCGTCGCCGACGGCGACCTGGTGATCGGCCAGGACCCACAGAACCCGGCGTTCTTCTGGCTGGCCGCCCAGGGCGGCTACGGCATCCAGTCCGCCGATGGCGTCTCGCGCCTGGCCCAGTCACTGCTGCTCGGCCAGCCGCTGCCCGAATCCCTGCGCCAGGAGGGCGTCGATCCCCGGCGCCTGAGCCCGGCGCGCCTGCGTTGAATTTCCCCGGAGATAAACCATGAGCGATATCCAGCGTTACCCCAGCACCCTGCCCTTCCCGTTCTCCCGCGCCGTGAAGGCCGGCGGCTTCCTGTTCCTGTCCGGGCAGATCCCGATGACCGCGGACGGCCAGGTGGTGAAAGGCGACATCCAGACCCAGACCGAAGCGGTGATGACGCGTATCGCCGAGAGCCTGGAAGCCTGCGGCGCCAGTTACTCCCAGGTGGTGAAGGTCACCGTGTGGCTGTCCGACATGGCGCACTTCGCCGGCTTCAACGAGGTGTACAAGCGCTACGTCGAACAGGGCCTGCCGGTGCGTTCCTGCGTGGCCTCGGCCCTGGCGCTGGGCGTGGACGTCGAGGTGGAAGTCCAGGCTTACATCGGCCAGGCCTGACCCTTTTCGGCCCCGCTGCGAGCGGGGCCGCTCTCATAACAACAACAGAGTCTCGATCATGAAAACCAGTCTCAAGCTCGGCGGCGCCTACATCGGCCTGGTCGTGGGCGTCGGCTTCGCCTCGGGCCAGGAAATCCTCCAGTTCTTCGGCGGCTTCGGCCTCATGGGCCTGGTCGGCGCGCTGGTGGCGCTGGCGCTCTTCGCCTTCCTGCTGATGAACCTCTACCAGATCGGCAGCCGCCTGCAGACCCAGTCGCACAAGGAGGCCATGGAGTACATCTGTGGCAAGCCGCTGGGCCGCGTCGTCGACCTGATGCTGACCTTCTTCCTGTTCGGCACCATGGTGGTCATGTTCGCCGGCGCCAACTCATCGTTCGAGCAACAACTGGGGATCGGCCATTCCATCGGCGGCATGGTCCTCGGCGTGCTGACCATCGTCACCGTGTGCCTGGGCCTGAAGCGGGTGATCACCCTGATGAGCCTGATCACGCCGGTGCTGATGGTCATCGTGGCGATCATCGCGGTCTACGCGCTGACGCACATTCAAAAACCGCTGGCGGAGCTGGAGCAGATCGCCCTGGCCGTGCCGCACCCGGCGCCCAACTGGCTGCTTGGCGCGCTGCTGTACGTTTCCTACAACGTCGCCGCCACCGCCGCGGCCGTGGTGGTGATGGGCGGCAGCGTGGCCAACCTTCGCACCGCCGCGCTGGGCGGCGTATTCGGCGGCATCGGCGTGGGCGTGCTGATCCTCGCCATGGCCCTGGTGATGCTGGTGCAGATCGACGTGATCGGCGGCAGCGCCATTCCTACGCTGCTGCTGAGCAACAACATCGCGCCCGGGTTCGGCGACGTGATGCTGGCCCTGCTGCTGGTGAAGCTGTACTGCACCACCAGCGGTTTCGCCTACACCCTGGCCGCGCGCTGCGCCGCCTACGGCGTGCCCTTCCGCGTGGCGACGGTGGTCGCCGTGATCTTGGCCTTCGTCGCCAGCCAGGTCGGCTTCGTCAAACTGGTGGGCCTGGTGTACCCGGCCATGGGGTATCTCGGCTTCGTGCTGATGGCGGCCATCGTCATCGCCTGGTGGCGCAACCGCGCGGCCCCGCTGGGGCAGAACGCCTGAGCGGCGCACCAACGAAAACGCCCGTCTCTTCCGAGACGGGCGTTTTGCCATGCAGCGACGGCGCAGCTAGCGCCGGGGCGCTGCTCAGCCTTCGATGGCCGGGTTCTGGCCGTTGATGGCAATCCGCTTGGGCTTGGCTTCTTCCGGAACGATGCGCACCAGCTCGACGCTGAGCAGGCCGTTCTTCAGCGATGCGCCCTGGACCTCGATATGGTCGGCGAGGCGGAACGACAGCTTGAAGGCGCGCTGGGCGATGCCCTGGTGCAGGTAGGTGACGCTATCGGAAGCCTTTTCGCGCTTGCCGCCGTTGACGGTCAGCACGCCGCGCTCCACTTGCAGTTCCAGGTCTTCTTCCTGCAGGCCGGCGGCGGCGATGACGATGCGGTACTGGTCGTCACCATGCTTCTCGACGTTGTAGGGTGGGTAGGAACTGCCGCTTTCACTGCGCAGGGCGGACTCGAACAGATCGTTGAAACGATCGAAGCCAACGGACTGGCGGAACAGCGGGGCGAGGGAAAGGACGTTGCTCATGGCGAATCTCCTGAATATTTCAGCAAGGTATGATCTGGAGCCTGATGTCAGAACTCCGGTGCGGGACCCGTCTTCGGCCTCCCGCAGGGACATAGATAGGGACGGCAGAATCCGTTTCAAGCCCACCTGCGAAAAAAGGATTTCCCCGTGAAGAAGGTCATGCTGATCACCGGCGCCAGTCGCGGCATCGGCGCCGCTACCGCCCTGCTCGCCGCCGAGCGCGGCTTCGCCGTGGCGCTCAACTACCGCCGCGAGCGGGACGCGGCCCAGGCGCTGGTCGCGCGGATCACGGCGTCGGGTGGCGAGGCTCGCGCCTTCGCCGCCGACGTTGCCGATGAAGACGAGGTGCTGCGGCTGTTCGGCGACGTACACGACGCCTTCGGCCGCCTCGATGTGCTGGTGAACAATGCCGGTATTCTCGAACGCCAGATGCGCCTGGAGGAGATGGACGTGGCGCGGCTGCAACGGGTGTTCGCGGTGAACGTGACCGGCACCTTCCTCTGCTGCCGGGAGGCGGTAAAACGCATGGGGCGAAGGCATGGCGGGAGGGGTGGAAGCATCGTCAACGTGTCCTCCATGGCCTCGCGCCTGGGTTCGCCCAACGAGTACATCGACTACGCCGCCGCCAAGGGTGCGGTGGACAGCCTGACCATCGGCCTGGCCAAGGAAGTGGCGGCCGACGGCATCCGCGTGAACGCCGTGCGCCCGGGGCTGATCAAGACCGACATCCACGCCAGCGGCGGCGAGCCGGGGCGCGTGGAGCGCCTGCAGTCGGCCATCCCCCTGGGCCGGGGCGGCGAAGTGGAGGAAGTGGCGCGGGCGATTCTGTTCCTCGCCTCGGATGAGTCCAGCTACAGCACGGGCGGATTCATCGATGTCAGTGGCGGGCGCTGATTCAAAATCGTGACGCACGCTTTTGTAGGAGCGAGCTTGCTCGCGAAGGCGGTCTATCCCGATGCATTGGTGTTGGGCGGTTCGCGAGCAAGCTCGCTCCTACGAAGAGCAGTACGGAGTCAGGCGGCGACGTCGATCTCGACCTGCAGCACACGATCCAGCACGTCGCAGTCATGCTCGCGGCGCACCAGGGCGAACAACTCCACCGCTTCGGGATAGCTACGGGTGAGCATCCCCAGCCACTGCTTCAGGCGCCCCGGCGCGTAACGTGGCGCCAGCTTGCGCCGGGCCTGGCGCCAGAAATCGTCGAGCAGCACACGCACCTCGGACCAGGGCATCGGCACGACGTCACGGGCATCACGCCAGGCGGCGATCTGCCGGGCGAGGTCCGGGCGGGAGACCAGCCCGCGGCCGAGCATGATGTCGGCCACGCCGCTGATGGAGCGGCAGCGCTGGTAGTCCTCCAGGGTCCACACCTCGCCATTGGCGAACACCGGCACCTTCACCGCGTCGGCGACCTTCGCCACCCACTCCCAGTGCGCCGGCGGCTTGTACCCGTCGGCCTTGGTCCGCGCGTGGACGACCACATGGGCGGAGCCGCCGTCGGCCAGGGCACGGGCGCAATCGATGGCGCCGTCGGGGCTGTCGTAGCCCAGGCGCATCTTCGAAGTCACCGGAATGTGCGCCGGCACCGCGCGGCGCACCGCCTCGATGATGCGGAACATCAGCTCGGGTTCTTTGAGCAGCACCGCGCCGCCACGGGAGCGGTTCACCGTCTTGGCCGGGCAGCCGAAGTTCAGGTCGATCACCGGCGCGCCCAGCTCGCAGGCCTGCACGGCATTCTCCGCCAGCAGTTGCGGGTCGGAGCCGAGCAGTTGCACCCGCATCGGTACGCCGGCGCGGGTGCGGCTGCCGTGGGCCAGTTCCGGGGCGAGCGCCAGGAACGACGCCGGCGGCAGCACGCGGTCGTTGATGCGGATGAATTCGGTGACGCACCAGTCGATGCCGCCGACGCGGGTCAGCACATCGCGCAGGATGTCATCTACCAGCCCCTCCATCGGGGCCAGGGCGATCTGCACGGGAGAATCTCGGGCAATGGCGAAGGCCGCGGATTGTAGGGAATGCGCCGCGCCGGGAAAAGCGCGGCACGACGGATCACGCGCCGGCGGACACGGTCTCCGGGGCAAGCAGGGCGCGGCCGTAGCCTTCGATGAATTCCACCGGCATACGCTTGGGCTTGCCGCTGGACAGTTCGATGCAGACGAAGGTGGTCTGCGCGCGCAGCAGGGTCAGGGCATCGTCCGGGCGCACCAGCTGGAAGTGCCGGGTCATCTTCAGGCGCTGGTCGGACTGCACGATCCAGGTCGCCAGTTGCAACAGGTCGCCTTCGTAGGCGGCGGCCAGGTAGTCCACCTCATGGCGCACCACAGCCATGGCGCGGTCCAGCCGGCGGTACTCGACCAGGTCCAGCCCCAGGCTCTGGGAGTGGCGCCAGGCGCAGCGCTCCAGCCAGCTGACGTAGACCGCGTTGTTGGCATGGCCGAGGCCGTCGATGTCCTCGGGCTTGACCTCGATGTCGATGACGAACGGATCGGGCAACTGCCAGCTCATGAGGCGTGCTCCAGGCTTGCGGCCAGCGTGATCGCCTCGGCGGCCAGTTGGGTGATCTGGTCCCAGGCGCGGGCGCGAACCAGGCTCGGCGGCGCGATCCAGGTGCCGCCGACGCAGGCGACGTTGGGCAGGCGCAGGACGTTGAGGAGGTTTTCCTGGGTGATGCCGCCGGTCGGGCAGAAGCGGATGCCGGCGAAGGGCGCCTTCAGGCTCTTGAGCATCTTGATCGCGGCGTTGCCGTCGGCGGGGAACAGCTTCAGCGAGCGGTAGCCGTACTCCAGCGCCACCAGCACTTCGGAGGGCGTCATCACCCCCGGCAGGAACGGCATCCTGGCGTCTTCCGCCGCCGCCACCAGGCGCGGCGTGCAGCCCGGGCTGGCAGCGAACTGCGCGCCGGCGTCGCGGGCCTCCTGGAACTGCTCGGTGTGGATCAGCGTACCGGCGCCGACGATCATCTCCGGCAGCTCGCGGCGAATCTCGGCCACCGCGTCCAGCGCCTGCGGCGTGCGCAGGGTCACTTCCAGCACCCGGACCCCACCGTCGTACAGGGCACGGGCCAGGTCACCGGCCAGCGCCACCTCGTCGATCACCAGCACCGGCATGACCGGGCGCGCCTGCTGCAGCACCCAATCGGTAGACATACTCATGCAATCCCCCAGTCGACCACCCGCGTGCGCAAGACCTCGCGCCCAGGCCGGGGCGGCCGGAAATGCTCGAAAGTCTACGCCAGGCTACCGGGCCTGACGACCCGCAAGGGGCCATCATGGAACGAAAACGGCGGCGTGTAGCCGCCGTTATCACACTGGTGAATAGCTCAGGACGCCAACGCCAGGGGCAACGGCATTTCCACGCCCTCCAGCAGCTCCAGAATCGCATCGGTTACCCGCGCATCCGCCAGCACACGGTGATGGCCGCCGTCGGGCAGGCGCAGCAGGCGGCTGCGGGGCCAGGCCTGGTGAATCGCCTCGGCCTCGCTGGCCCGCACGTAGCGGTCATCGGCGGCGTGCACGACCAGCCCGGGCATGTCCAGGCGGTAGCGCGCGACGTCCAGCTGCTTGGCCGCGATGCCGGTGCGCCCTTCGATCATACGGATGAAGCGCGAACGGGCCTCCGCCGGCAAGCCGACCATCCTGGCGAAGCCGCGCAGCACACCGAGCACGTTGCTCGGCGCGCCGATGGTCACCAGCGTTTCGGTGCGCAAGCCCATCTGGGTCGCCAGCAGCGCACTGGCGCCCCCCATGGAATGGCCGATTACGGCGCGCAGCGGGGGCAGCTCGCCGGCCGCCTCCAGCAGCGCACGGGCGAACAGCACGAGATCCGCATCGCGGCCGGGCGAGCGACCATGCCCCGGCCCGTCGAGGGCAATCACGCCGTAACCGGCGCCCACCAGTTTCTCGATCAGGGCCGCGAACTGGGTAGGGCGCCCCTCCCAGCCGTGCATGAGCAGCACGGCCGGCCCCTCTCCCCAGCGCAGCGCGGACAGGCCGAAGCGCAGGGTGACGCGCTCGGAGCTGCCCAGCAGCGGCAGCTCCCAGTCGCGCGGGGCATGCTGGTTAGGCGTCACGAACAGCTCCTGCATGCGTCGCGCCGCCCATGTCGGCGCAACGCGGCCGAGGGTGGCGTTGATGGCTCGAACCGAGCTCAGACTGCTCATTTTCCGTACCTCCTCAGATCACCGCTTTCTTCGCGGCGCGCAAGACACGATCGGACAGGTCGCCATTGCCCAGGGCACGGGCCAGCGCCAATCCACCCACCATCAAGGCCATGTCGCTGAGCACGGTGTCGATTTCCTCGGGACGGCCGGCCAGCGCCGCCACCATCAGCTCCACGTGCTCTTCCAGGGTCTGGCGAAACGCTTCCGGCAGGTTGGCCAGCTCGTTCAGCGAGCTGGGGATGGGGCAACCCTCCTCCTCGGTATCGCGGTGCTTGCGCGACAGGTAGAACTGCGCCGTCAGCGCGCGGCGCTCGGCGAAGCTCAACCGCGGATCGAAACGCTTGAGCCCTTCGCGGCGCTTGGCGAGCAACTGGCGGAAGGCCTCCAGCATCAACGCGTCCTTGCTCTCGAAGTGCGAATAGAAACCGCCCACCGTCAGCCCCGCCGCCGACATCACCTCCCCCACGCTGGGGCTGACCGGGCCGTGCTGCAGCAGCGCGCTGGTGGCGGCAGACAGGATGCGTTCGCGGGTCTGGGCTTTCTTGTCACTCATGGCGGACCTCCGGCTCGGACAAAATATTATGGTGAGAATATTATTCTCATAATAAAAATCGGCAAGCGGAAACCGCGACCATTGGTCGGAGGACAATTTTTCGAAAGGGGAAAAAACAAAAGGGCCACTGAAAGTCTCAGTGGCCCTATAGGCATCGCAGAGCGATAAAAATGGCGTCCCCTAGGGGACTCGAACCCCTGTTACCGCCGTGAAAGGGCGGTGTCCTAGGCCACTAGACGAAGGGGACATATCCTTCGAAGAAACCCACCAGGCGGTGGATTCTGGCTTCATCCCGTTTGGGAATTTGGTGGAGCTAGACGGGATCGAACCGTCGACCTCTTGCATGCCATGCAAGCGCTCTCCCAGCTGAGCTATAGCCCCAGATGACTCTGGCTGACGACGCGAACGCATCGTCGCTGGATAGTGGCGTCCCCTAGGGGACTCGAACCCCTGTTACCGCCGTGAAAGGGCGGTGTCCTAGGCCACTAGACGAAGGGGACGCAAAACCTTCGATTTCGGCTCCGTTTGGACAAACGAAGCTTACTGGTAATTTGGTGGAGCTAGACGGGATCGAACCGTCGACCTCTTGCATGCCATGCAAGCGCTCTCCCAGCTGAGCTATAGCCCCAAAGTACCGCTGGATCTACCGTTCCGCTTCGCCCTGTCAGTTCAGTTCGTCGCTGGAACGGGGCGCATCTTAGGGGCGAGGCGAACCCCTGTCAACAACATTTTTTCAGATTTCTTATTTTTTTCTCCCACAGAACAATCACTTATGTGACCGCTCCGGTTTCCGCGCGGCTGATTGCGCGGCTTCCCCGCCCTCCCCCGGCTCGGCCATAACCGTCGATACGGGCACAAAAAAGGCCGGGAGCTTCGCAGCGCCCGGCCTTTTTCATTGTAGGAAAGAACTCAGGAGCCGATGGCGTCGCGAATCTTTTCCCACTCCTTGGCTTCTTTCTTCGATGCCCCGCCCAACAGCTCCAGGGCCTGGCGCAGGCGATAGCGCGACAGGTCGGCGCCGAGGATTTCCATGGCGTCGAGCACCGACACCGAGCTGGCCTGGCCGGTAATGGCCGGGAACATCAGCGGCATCACGTCACGCAGCTTCAGGCCCAGGTGCTCGGCAACGGCCTGGATGGTCGCGGTGATGCGCTCCTTTTCCCACTGGCGCAGCGCTTCGAGCTTCCACAGCACCAGTTGCAGCACCTGGCGCACCTGGGTGGCGTCGAGCTTCTTGTGCTCGAACAGCTTGGCGTCCAGCGGCACGCCGCCACTGAAGAAGAAGCCGGCCAGCGGGGCGATCTGGCTGAAGTTTTCCACGCGGCCTTGCACGTGCGGGGCGATCTTCATCAGGTACTCGGGATTGAGCGCCCACTTCTGCACTTCCTTGGCGAAGTCCTCGACGGACAGCTCGCGAATCCACTGGCCGTTCAGCCAGGAGAGTTTCTCGATGTCGAAGATCGGGCCGCCCAGCGATACCCGGGACAGGTCGAAGTGCTCGATCATCTCTGCCAGGCTGAACTTCTCGCGCTCGTCGGGCATGGACCAGCCCATGCGGCCGAGGTAGTTCAGCAGCGCCTGGGGCAGCAGGCCCATGCGCTCGTAGAAGGTGATGGAGGTGGGGTTCTTGCGCTTGGACAGCTTGCTCTTGTCCGGGTTGCGCAGCAGCGGCATGTAGCAGAGCACCGGCTGCTCCCAGCCGAAGTACTCGTACAGCTTGATCAGCTTGGGCGCCGAGGGCAGCCACTCTTCCCCGCGCAGCACGTGGGTGATGCCCATCAGGTGGTCGTCGACCACGTTGGCCAGGAAGTAGGTGGGCAGGCCGTCGGCCTTCATCAGCACCTGCATGTCCATGCGGTCCCACGGGATTTCCACGTCGCCACGGAGCATGTCCGGCACCACGCAGACGCCCTCGGTCGGCACCTTCATGCGCACCACGTGGGATTCGCCGGCGGCGATGCGCTTGGCCGACTCCTCTTTCGGGATGTGCATGCAATGGCCGTCGTAGCGCGGGGTTTCCTTGCGCGCCTGCTGCTCGGCACGCACCGCATCGAGGCGCTCGGCGGAACAGAAGCAGGGGAAGGCGTGGCCTTTTTCGACCAGTTCGTCGCTGTACTGCTTATAGATGGCGCCGCGCTCGCTCTGCCGGTACGGGCCGTGCGGGCCGCCGACGTCCGGGCCCTCGTCCCACTCGATACCCAGCCAGCGCAGTGCGTCGAAGATCTGCTGTTCCGATTCGCGGGTCGAACGCACCTGGTCGGTGTCCTCGATGCGCAGAATGAACTGACCGCCGTGCTGGCGGGCGAAGCAGAGGTTGAACAGCGCGATATACGCGGTGCCGACGTGCGGGTCGCCGGTGGGAGACGGCGCGATACGGGTGCGGACTGTGGTCATGAAGGCTCTCGTGTGCAGCAATTCTTCGTGTGAAGCGGACAGCGCGCGACGGCGCGCGCGCTCATGGGTGCGATGGTATCAGGCGGGCCGCCTTCGGCTCCAGCCAGCGACCGGGATCGATGGGCAGGTTGTGGATCAGGAAATCGAGGAACGCCTTCACTTTCATCGCCTGGAAACGCCGCGACGGGTAGACGGCATACAACTCGCCCACCGGCAGCTGGATCTGTGGCAACACGCGCACCAGGCGGCCGCTGGCCAGTTGCTCGTCGACGATCAGCTCCGGCAGCGAGGCAATGCCCACCCCGGCCAGCACGGCTTCGCGGGCGAAGGTGATGTTGTTGCACGAGAGCACCCGGTGGCACGGCACGGTTTCCCCGCGCAGCGGCCAGTAGCGTTGGGAGTCGGCCTGCAGCAACACGGCGCGGTGGCCCGCCAGCTCATCGACGGTCTGCGGCCGGCCGTGCAGCTCCAGGTAGTCCGGGCTGGCGCACAGGCAGCGATTGGTGGTCAGCATGCGCCGGGCGATCAGGGTAGAGTCCTCCGGCTGGCCGACCATGATGACGATATCCACGCCCTCCTCCAGCGGATCGACATTTCGCGAGGTCAGCTCGACCTCCGCGGTGATCTGCGGATACAGGTTCATGAAGTCGCCCAGCACCTTGGCCAGGTACATCTGGCCGAACTCGATGGGCGCGCTGATGCGCAACAATCCCGACGGCGCCTGCTGCAGTTGCATCACCGCCTGCTCCGCTTCGGCGAAGTCATGCATGATCTGCCGGCAGCGATCGTAATAGGCCTGGCCCACCTCGGTCAGGCGCAGCTTGCGGGTGGTGCGGTTGATCAGGCGCACGCCCAGGCGCTCTTCCAGCAGCGCAATACGCCGGCTCACCGTGGACTTCTGCATCCCGAGGCTGTGCGCGGCCTGGGTGAAACTGTGCATCTCCACCACGCGGGTGAAGATCAGCGCATCATCCAGCCCCATGATTGTTCCCTATAAGCAACAAAGTTTCCGAAGTGTAGCGGCTACGTGCCGCCACGGAACACTGTTACATTGGCAAACATTTTTTGGCCAACCAAACGCTCGTTTACCTATGCCCGCACAATTGAAACGCCGCCTGTCCGTGTTCTTCGTCATCCTCGCCGTGGTCGCCCTCGCCTTCCTGGCGCGCTGGTACTTCATCGGCCGCTTCGTCGAGAGCACCGACAACGCCTACGTGCAGGGTGAGATCACCCGTATCGCCAGCCAACTCGGTGCCCGCGTCGAGGAGGTGCTGGTACAGGACAACCAGCACGTCGAGAAGGGCCAGTTGCTGGTGAAGCTCGAAGCCGCCGACTTCCAGCTCGCCCTCGACCGCGCCAAGGCCACCTTGGCCACCCGCGAGGCGGAACTGGAGCAGGCGCGCAGCAAGCTCAAGGGCCAGACCAGCATGATCGCCGCCAGCGCGGCCGACGTGAACGCCAGCCAGGCCACCCTCGGCCGTACCGAGGTCGACCTCGGCCGCGCCCAGGCCCTGCGCAAGCCCGGCTACGTGTCGGAGGAACGCGTGACCACCCTGGCCGCCGACTCCAATGTCGCCCGCTCCCAGGTCGCCAAGGCCCAGGCGGACCTGCAGGCCCAGCGCGTGCAGCGCGAAACCCTCGCCACCGACGTGCAACGCCTACAGGCGCAGATCGAAAGCGCCCGCGCCGACATCACCCAGGCCGAGATCAACCTCGCCCGTACCGAAATCCATGCGCCGGTCAGCGGCCTGGTGGGCCAGCGCGGCGCCCGCGTCGGCCAGTACGTGCAGGTGGGCAGCCAGCTGCTGTCGCTGGTGCCGGACGACGGCATCTGGGTCCAGGCCAACTTCAAGGAAACCCAGATCGGCAAGATGCGCCCCGGCCAGAGCGCCAAGCTGGTGTTCGACTCCTTCCCCGACCAGCCCATCGAAGGCCAGGTGCAGAGCCTGTTCGCCGCCTCCGGCGCGCAGTTCAGCCTGCTGCCGCCGGACAACGCCACCGGCAACTTCACCAAGGTGGTGCAGCGCATTCCGGTCAAGATCACCTTCGCCGACGACAACCCGCTCAAGGGGCTGATCCGCCCGGGCATGTCCGTCGAGGCAGAGGTCGAGCTGGGTGGCCGGTGACCAACTGATCCGGCCGGTCGGCGAACCGACCCGCCGCGACTGGATCGCCGTGTTCAGCGCCATGCTCGGCGCGTTCATGGCGGTGCTCGACATCCAGATCACCAACTCCTCGCTCAAGGACATCCAGGGCGCGCTGGCCGCCACCCTGGAGGAAGGTTCGTGGATCTCCACCTCCTACCTGGTGGCCGAGATCATCATGATCCCGCTCACCGCCTGGCTGGTGCAGCTGCTCTCCGCGCGCCGCCTGGCGTGGATGATCTCCGTCGGCTTCCTGTTCTCCTCGCTGCTCTGCTCGTTCGCCTGGAACCTGGAGAGCATGATCGTGTTCCGCGCCATGCAGGGCTTCACCGGCGGCGCGCTGATCCCCCTGGCCTTCACCCTGGCGCTGATCAAGCTGCCGGAGCACCACCGCCCCAAGGGCATGGCGCTGTTCGCCATCACCGCCACCTTCGCGCCCTCCATCGGCCCGACCCTGGGCGGCTGGCTGACGGAGAACTTCGGCTGGGAATACATCTTCTACATCAACATTCCGCCGGGCCTGCTGATGATCGCGGGCCTGCTCTACGGCCTGGAAAAGAAGCCGGCGCACTGGGAGCTGCTGAAAAGCACCGACTACGCCGGCATCGTCACCATGGCCATCGGCCTGGGCTGCCTGCAGGTCTTCCTCGAGGAAGGCCACCGCAAGGACTGGCTGGAATCGAACCTGATCGTCAGCCTGGGCAGCATCGCGCTGGTCAGCCTGATCCTCTTCGTGATCCTGCAGACCTCGCGGCCCAACCCGCTGATCAACTTAGGGATTCTGCGCAACCGCAACTTCGGCCTGTCGAGCATTTCCAGCATCGGCCTGGGCATGGGGCTCTACGGTTCGATCTACGTGCTGCCGCTGTATCTCGCGCAGATCCAGGGCTACAACGCGATGCAGATCGGCGAGGTGATCATGTGGATGGGCGTGCCGCAGCTGTTCCTCATCCCACTGATTCCCAAGCTGATGAAGATCATCGAGCCGCGCCTGCTCTGCGCCCTGGGCTTCGGCCTGTTCGGCATGGCGAGTTTCTTCTCCGGCGTGCTCAACCCGGACTTCGCCGGGCCGCAGTTCAACCAGATCCAGCTGCTGCGCGCCCTCGGGCAGCCGATGGTGATGGTCACCATCTCGCTGATCGCCACCGTCTACCTGCAACCGCAGGATGCGGGCTCGGCCTCCAGCCTGTTCAACATCCTGCGCAACCTCGGCGGCGCCATCGGCATCGCCCTGCTGGCCACGCTGCTGGATAGCCGCGCCAAGGTCTATTACGACTACCTGCGCGAAGCGGTGGTGCCGGTGAACGGCGCCGTTGACGAGCGCCTGGCGCAGCTGACATCGCAACTCGGCACGCAGCAGGCGGCGCTGGGCAAGATCAGCGAGATCGTCCACCAGCAGGCGGCCATCATGGCCTACAACGACGCCTTCCATGCCATCGGCATCGTGCTGGCGGTGAGCATGGTGGCGGTGCTGCTGACGCGCCCGCTGCCGGCGGGCATGGGGGCTGGTGCGGGAGCCGGGGCGCACTGACCGCCCCGCACTACGCCACCCTGTGTAGGAGCGAGCTTGCTCGCGAACCCGCTTCCCGCCGGAATCCCAGGGTGCTCAGTGGCTCGCGAGCAAGCTCGCTCCTACGAAGAGCCATCTTGAGCGGCGCTGCCACTCACCCCATCGACACCATCCGATCACGCAGCTTGCCGATCTCGTCGCGCACGCCGGCCGCGGCCTCGAACTCCAGGTCGCGGGCCAACTGGTACATGCGCTCCTCGAGCTGCTTGATGCGCTTGCCGATCTCGTCCGGCGTGCGCAGTTCGTTCTCGTACTTGCCGCTCTCCTCCGCCACCTTCGCCAGGCTGCGCCGCTTGCCCTTGGCGCCCGGCACCACGGCACCTTCGAGGATGTCCTTGATGTCCTTCTTCACGCCCTTGGGCACGATGCCGTGCTTGGCGTTGAACTCCAGCTGCTTGGTGCGGCGCCGCTCGGTCTCGTTGATCGCCCGCTGCATCGAGCCGGTGATGCTGTCGGCATAGAGAATTGCCTTGCCGTGCAGGTTGCGCGCGGCGCGTCCGATGGTCTGGATCAGCGAGCGCTCGGAGCGCAGGAAGCCTTCCTTGTCCGCATCGAGGATCGCCACCAGCGCCACTTCCGGCATGTCCAGGCCCTCGCGCAGCAGGTTGATGCCCACCAGCACGTCGAACTTGCCCAGGCGCAGGTCGCGGATGATTTCCACCCGCTCCACGGTGTCGATGTCCGAGTGCAGGTAGCGCACGCGCACGTCGTGGTCGCCCAGGTAGTCGGTGAGGTCCTCGGCCATGCGCTTGGTCAGGGTGGTGACCAGCACGCGCTGGTCCTGGGCAACGCGACGGTTGATTTCCGAGAGCAGGTCGTCCACCTGGGTGGTCGCCGGGCGGATCTCCACTTCCGGGTCGACCAGGCCGGTGGGCCGCACCACCTGCTCGATCACCCGGCCGGCGTGCTGGTCCTCATAGGGCCCGGGCGTCGCCGAGACGAAGATGGTCTGCGGGCTGATCGCCTCCCACTCCTCGAAGCGCAGCGGGCGGTTGTCCAGCGCCGACGGCAGGCGGAAGCCGTACTCCACCAGGGTTTCCTTGCGCGAGCGGTCGCCCTTGTACATGGCGCCGACCTGGGGAACGCTGACGTGGGATTCGTCGATCACCAGCAGGGCATTGTCCGGCAGGTAGTCGTAGAGCGTGGGCGGCGGCTCGCCGGGCCCGCGGCCGGAGAGGTAGCGCGAGTAGTTCTCGATGCCGTTGCAGTAGCCCAGTTCGAGAATCATCTCCAGGTCGAAACGGGTGCGCTGTTCCAGGCGCTGCGCCTCCACCAGCTTGTTGTTGGTACGCAGGTAGTCCAGGCGCACCTTCAGCTCTTCCTTGATCTGCTCCACCGCCTCCAGCAGCGTCTCCCGAGGGGTGACGTAGTGGCTCTTGGGGTAAAAAGTGAAGCGCGGCAGCTTGGTGAGCACCTCGCCGGTCAGCGGATCGAAGGCGGCGATGTTCTCCACCTCATCGTCGAACAGCTCGACGCGAATGGCCTCCAGGTCCGATTCGGCGGGGAAGATGTCGATCACGTCGCCCCGCACGCGGAAGGTCGCACGGGCGAAGTCCATGTCGTTGCGGGTGTACTGCAGGCTGGTCAGGCGGCGCAGCAGCTCGCGCTGGTCCATCTTGTCGCCGCGATCCAGGTGCAGAACCATCTTCAGGTAGGACGCCGGGTCGCCCAGGCCGTAGATCGACGACACGGTGCAGACGATGATGGCGTCCTTGCGCTCCAGCAGCGCCTTGGTCGCCGACAGCCGCATCTGCTCGATGTGGTCGTTGACCGAGGAATCCTTCTCGATGTACGTGTCCGAGGACGGCACATAGGCCTCGGGCTGGTAGTAGTCGTAGTAGGAGACGAAGTACTCGACGGCGTTGTTGGGGAAGAAGGTCTTGAATTCGCCGTAGAGCTGTGCGGCCAGCGTCTTGTTCGGCGCCAGGACCATGGTCGGGCGCTGCACCTGGGAAATGACGTTGGCGATGCTGAAGGTCTTGCCGGAGCCGGTCACCCCCAACAGCGTCTGGTGCGACAGGCCCGCTTCCAAACCTTCCACCATCTGTCGGATGGCTTCGGGCTGGTCACCGGCGGGCTCGAATCGCGAATCCAGCTGAAAAATCGACATGGGAACCTCGCTTTTGCGTGTGACGCTTCGGTCGCCAAAGCGTCATACCAGTCGAAAAGCATGCGCGACAACTCGCCGCCTGCCATAGAGGCCTATATAATACCGGCCCGTCGACGCAACCCCCAGCGCCGTGAGCGGGCGGGTTGCAATTGCACTTCACTCCCGCCTTAGAGCTGCTGCCAACATGAGTCTGTTCTCCGCTGTCGAAATGGCCCCCCGTGACCCGATCCTGGGCCTGAACGAAGCTTTCAACGCCGATACCCGTCCGGGCAAGATCAACCTGGGCGTAGGCGTTTATTACAACGAGGAAGGCCGCCTCCCGTTGCTGCGCGCCGTGCAGGCCGCGGAGAAAGCCCGCATCGAGGCCCATGCTCCGCGCGGCTACCTGCCGATCGAAGGCATCGCCGCCTACGATTCGGGCGTGCAGAAGCTGCTCTTCGGCGCTGACTCGGAACTGCTGGCCGAAGGCCGCGTGGTCACCACCCAGGCCGTCGGTGGTACCGGCGCCCTGAAGACCGGCGCCGACTTCCTCAAGCGCCTGCTGCCCAACGCCACCGTCGCCATCAGCGACCCGAGCTGGGAAAACCACCGCGCCCTGTTCGAGTCCGCCGGCTTCCCGGTGCAGAACTACCGCTACTACGACGCCGCCACAAATGGCGTCAACCGTGCCGGCCTGCTGGAAGACCTGAACGCCCTGCCTTCCCAATCGATCGTGGTTCTGCACGCTTGTTGCCATAACCCGACGGGCGTCGACCTGACCATGGACGACTGGAAGCAGGTGCTGGACGTGCTCAAGGCCAAGGGCCACGTACCGTTCCTCGACATCGCCTACCAGGGCTTCGGTGACGGCATCGACGAAGACGCCTCCGCCGTGCGCCTGTTCGCCAAGTCGGGCCTGAACTTCTTCGTCTCCAGCTCCTTCTCCAAATCGTTCTCGCTGTACGGCGAGCGCGTTGGCGCCCTGTCGGTCGTGACCAACAGCCGCGAGGAGTCCGCCCGCGTCCTGTCCCAGGTCAAGCGTGTGATCCGCACCAACTACTCCAACCCGCCGACCCACGGCGCCAGCGTCGTCGCCGCCGTGCTGAACAGCCCGGAACTGCGTGCCGTCTGGGAAGAAGAACTGGGCGAGATGCGCACCCGCATCCGCACCATGCGCGTGGCCATGGTCGAGCAACTGGCCGCCCTGGGCGCCAAGCGTGACTTCGGCTTCGTGGCCCAGCAGCGCGGCATGTTCTCCTACTCCGGCCTGACCGCCGAGCAGGTCGAGCGCCTGAAGAACGAATTCGGCATCTACGCCGTCGGCACCGGGCGCATCTGCGTCGCCGCGCTGAACAACGGCAACCTGGACACCGTCACCCGCGCCATCGTCCAGGTGCTGTAAAAAAATCAGGGGAAGTTATCGGCTGAATGTTGACTTCCCCTTCTTAATCAGTAAGATACGCACCGTTGTTCCGCGATAGCTCAGTCGGTAGAGCAAATGACTGTTAATCATTGGGTCCCTGGTTCGAGTCCAGGTCGCGGAGCCAAATTCAAAGCCCTCGGCACATGCCGGGGGCTTTTTTATTGGGCATGAAAAAAGCCGGTCATCGACCGGCCTCTTCCTTTCAACACGGCGCGCGTCAGAGCGATATCCGGTCGCGGTTCTTGTCCAGCGTCCCCTTGCCGATCCCCTTCACCTCCAGCAGTTGGTCAACCGTGGTGAACGGCCCATTGCTGGTCCGGTAGTCGACGATGGCCTGGGCCTTCACCTTGCCGATGCCCTTCAGGGCCTTCTGCAACTCTTCGGCGGACGCCGTATTGATGTTCACCGACTCCGCCGAGGCAGGTGCCTTGGCCGCAGGCGCGGGCGCCTGGGCGGCGGGTTGCGTCACAGGGGCAGCCTTCGTGTCCGCCTGGGCGATACCCGCCCAGGAGAGGCTCACCAGCAGGAGCAGGCTTGCAACGGAAAGCAGATTTCTCTTCATGAATCGTTTCCAGCCATATCAGGTTTCGAGGCAGCGCCGATGCGCCGCGAAGAAAACATATCGCCAGAAATACCGAGGGAAACGCCGGTGCAGCGAGTCGGCTGCAGTTTCCGGCGCCGCCCACAGAGGGCGAAGAAACGCCTGACATAGCTCGCAGACGCAGCGATCGTCACGTCTGCTAACGGCCCTGGATCAGGGCTCCATGCGCCGCTGCTGGTGGATCAGGTCGACGATCTCGCCTTCCGGGCAATAACCGCTGACGGTCTCCCGCAGCAGTTGGCGCACCCGTGCGTAGTTGCCCTGGTCCACGGCCTTGAGCAGATCCGCCAGGACGAGCTTGAAGCCCTCCCACGGCATCAACTCCTCGTTGGCCTTCATGATCATCGGGTGCTCGGTGGCACTGACGTTGTCGCCGATCAGCAGCTCTTCGTAGAGCTTTTCACCGGGCCGCAGGCCGCTGAACTCGATGGAGATGTCGCCGTGCGGCGTGTGCTCGGAGCGCACGCTCAGGCCGGAGAGGTGGATCATCCGTTCGGCCAGCTCGAGAATCTTCACCGGCTGCCCCATGTCGAGCACGAAGACGTCGCCGCCGCGGCCCATGGAGCCGGCCTGGATGACCAGCTGGGCCGCTTCGGGGATGGTCATGAAATACCGGGTGATTCCCGGATGGGTGACGGTCACCGGGCCGCCACGCTTGATCTGCTCGCGGAACAGCGGAATCACCGACCCGGACGAGCCCAGCACGTTGCCGAAGCGCACCATGGTGAACCGGGTCTTGTTGACCTGGTGTACACCGGATTTATCGCCGAACAGCACCGGCGCCGACTCCTGGCTCAGGGCCTGCAGGATCATCTCCGCGAGGCGCTTGGTACTGCCCATCACGTTGGTCGGGCGCACCGCCTTGTCGGTGGAAATCAGCACGAAGTGAGCGACCCCGGCCTGCACGGCCACCTGCGCGGTGTGCAGCGTGCCCATCACGTTGTTGAGCACGCCCTCGGAGATGTTGTGCTCGACGATGGGCACGTGCTTGTACGCCGCCGCGTGGTAGACGGTGGCGACTTTCCAGGTGCGCATGACGTCCAGCAGGCGCTCGGCACTGCGCACGGAGCCCAGGATCGGCACCAGCTGCACCGCGAGCGACTCGCGCTTGACGCGGCTTTCCAGCTCCTGGTGGATCCGATAGAGGTTGTATTCGCTGTGCTCGAACAGCACCAGCACAGTGGGCCCGGAGCCGAGGATCTGCCGGCACAGCTCCGACCCGATGGAGCCACCGGCACCGGTGACCATGACGACTTCGCCGCGGATGCAATGCTCGAACAGCTCCTTGCGCGGCTCCACCGGGTCGCGGCCGAGCAGGTCGGCGATGTCCACTTCCTGGATGTCGTCCACCCGCACCCGGCCGTTGGCCAAGTCGATGAAGCCGGGCACGCTGCGCACGTGGACCGGGTAGGGTTCGAGCAAGCCGAGAATCTCGCGGCGACGGGCGCGGGTGGCCGACGGAATCGCCAGCAGCACTTCCTGCACGCCGGTTTCGTCGATCATCTGCTGGATATGCTTGGGCTTGTAGACGCGCAGGCCGGCAATGACGCGGTTGGCGATCTCATCGTCGTCATCGATGAACGCCACCGGGCGCATCGCACGCCCCAGGCGCAGCGCCGCCACCAGCTGGTTGCCCGCAGAACCGGCGCCATAGACGGCCACCTTGGGCAGGCCATCCTGCTGCTTGAGGAACGGAACGGCCTGCACCGTGCTGTACCAGTCGCCCATGAAGTACTGGCGCATCGCCAGGCGCAGGCCGCCGATCATCAGCAGGCTCAGCCACCAGTAGTTGAGGACCAGCGAGCGCGGAACCATCTCGGTCACCGAGCGGTTCCAGTAGACCACCAGCGACAGCAGCAACGCCGAGATCGTCACGGCCTTCCAGATGGCGACCAGCGCGTCGTTGCCCAGGTAGCGCATGACCGCCCGGTACATGCCGAACCGGATGAACAGCGGGATGGCCACCAACGGCGCCGCCACGAACAACCAGCCGTGGACGCGGAAGGGATACTCCAGGTCGTCGGCGCCCAGGCGCACGATGAACGCCAGCCACAACGCGAACCACACCAGGACGATATCGGTGGCGACCTGCAGTAATCGTTTATGTCGTCTCGGAAGCCTCAGCAGGCGTTCTCGGAGCATCAGCGCTTGTCCCTTAAATCCCGAACGGAGGGTAGTGTCCATCCGCTACATTGACCACCAAATCCGGCGGAGTTCAGCTCACTTCCTGTTCATCCGGACGACCTGCACCCAGATGAGCTACGACAAGCACCAAGGGAGCATAGGCCACAATCAGCGTCAGCAAACCCGAAACATGCCCCAGCGCGACCAGCAACGCCAGCGGCATGAGCCACAGCACGTTGATCGCGGTGACCGCCAGCGACACCCGCAGATGGCTGCCGTAGCGCCGCGAGGCGCGCTGGTAGGCATGGCTGCGATGCGCTTCGTAGACGCGCTCGCCGCGCATCAGCCGGTGGATCAGGGTGAAGGTGGCATCCACGACGAACACGCCCAGCAGGATCAACCAGCTCCAGATCAACGGCGGTGCCACCAACGCCGCCTGCAAGGCCAGGCCGCCGAGGATCAAGCCGAGGAAGCCGCTGCCCGCGTCGCCCATGAAAATGCGCGCCGGAGGGAAGTTCCAGACCAGGAACCCCGCCGCCGCCAACCCCAGGATCGCTGGCAGCCAGATCAGTTGCGCCGCTCCCACAGCCCAGCCGCACAGGGCGCCGCCCAGGCAGACGGTGATGGCCTCGAGACCGGCGATCCCGTCGATGCCATCCATGAAGTTGTACAGGTTGAGCAACCAGACGAGGAACACCAATCCGAGCAGATCGCCCGCCAGGCCGAGGTCTAGCGGCCCCCAGGGCATCGGCAACGGAGGCACGCCCCCCAGCCAGCCGAGAAGCCAGAGCGCCGCGGCAAAATGCCCGATCAGCCGCCAGCGCGCCGGAATGTGCCGGTGATCGTCGATAAACCCAACGATCGCTACCAGGGCGCCGGCCGGCAACAGGGCCAGCAGGCTGCTGCCATCCACCGCGCCCAGCCCCCCCGCCAAGGGCAGGCAGCCGAGGAAACCCAGCACGATGGCGACACCGCCGCCACGCGGCGTGGGAATCTGGTGCGAACTGCGCGCGTTGGGAATGTCCATGATGCTGCGCGCCAGCGCGTAGCGCCGCACGCCGGCCGTCATTGCCCATGAGGCGATGAAGACGCCCGCCAGCAGTAATCCCATACTCATCGTCCTGGCTCCCTGCCGCTGGCTTGCGCCGTTTCCCGCAACGCCTGTTCGACGCGTACCGGCGGCCGCCAATCGAGCCGCCTGCACGTGGCGGAGATATCCACCTGGAGCGACCCCAGCAGACGCTGGACCTGCTGGCTGCGGCCCGTCAGCCGCCCCAGCAGGCGCAGCAGGGCAGGCGGAACCGGCAGCAGGCGCGGACGCACGCCCAGCGCCTGGCTCAGGCCGCGGCACAGCTGCGCAGTGGACAGGTCCTCGCCGTCGCTGACCAGGAATACCTGGCCCGCCGCCGCCGGATGCCGGGCGCAGCAAAGCAGCAGGTCCACCAGGTTGTCCCGCGCCACCAGGCTGCGGCGATTGTCGATGGCGCCAAAGGGCAGCGGCAGCCGGCGCTGCAAGGCGCGCATCAGGCTGGCAAAGTTGGCCTTCACCCCGGGCCCGTAGACCAGCGGCGGGCGCACCACCACGACCTCCAGCCCGGTCTGCGCGGCAATCGCGAACAGGGCCTGCTCCGCTTCGAGCTTGGATTGCCCGTAGGCGTCCTGCGGGCGCGGCGTCGCATCGGCGGTGAACGGCCGCCCCGCGGCGGTTTCCTCGCCATTGACCTTGATCGAACTGACGAAGACGAAACGCGTCACCCCGGCCGCTGCCGCCTGCTGCGCCAGATGGCGAGTCGCCTCGACGTTGACCGCGCGAAACTCGGCCAGAGGGTCGGCCGCCTGCTCGTCCATCACATGAACGCGCGCGGCGCAGTGGATCACCACCTCGACGCCCTGCAGCGCCTCATCCCAGGATTGGGCGACACTCAGCCCGTCGATCTGCGCCACCTCGACGCCCTCGGGCCACGGCGCCGCACGGCCGCGCTGGGCGACGCGGACCTGCACATCGTTTTCCTGACGCAAGCGCGCCAGCACGCCTCGGCCGACAAACCCGGTCGCGCCCGTGAGTAGAACCTTCAAGCCAGTACCTGCAGAACCTGACGCCAGCGGCGTCTTCCATGTTGAGCGAACGCGTCAGAGCGGCGAGATGACCGGTCGCAGCGCATTCCAAGCGTGACAGCTGGGGCATTGCCAATGCAGCTCGCGGCCGGCGAAGCCGCATTTGCCGCATCGATAGCGCGGCATTGTCTTATACAAACCGATGATTATTGGAGCGATTTTTCCGCTCGCCGGCTCTTTTTCCGGCTCGCTTGCCACCACTTCAAGGTATTCGCCGACGCCCTGCCAGGACGGATGGCGCTCCACCCGCTCCAGCAGGCTCTCGCGCCAGGTGGCTGCCCGCGCCGGCTGCTCGCTGTCGGCCAGCAGCGCGAGGATGGCCGG
Source organism: Pseudomonas sp. NY15437 (assembly GCF_048068435.1). Taxonomy (NCBI): domain Bacteria; kingdom Pseudomonadati; phylum Pseudomonadota; class Gammaproteobacteria; order Pseudomonadales; family Pseudomonadaceae; genus Pseudomonas; species Pseudomonas sp. NY15437. The sequence continues at coordinate 141,680 of NZ_JBLUQC010000010.1, read as the reverse complement.
AGGCACCTCTTCACCCGCGGCCAGTTCGCGCAGGCATGCCAGCAGTTCCGGGCGGGCCAGGCCGTCGTAACGCCGCAACAGCGGCACGATCTCGCCGAGGAAGGCCTTGGCATCCCTGGCCAGCTCGCCGATGGTGGCCACCGCCGCGGCCTGGTCCTTGCGCCACAGCTCACAGTCCAGGCGCATCAGCAGCGCGCGTACACAGCGCTTGTCGACCCGACGCGCCTCGCGCAGCAATTCCTGCATGGCGCTGCGGTCCCCTGCCCTGCCCTTCTCCTGGGCCAGTTCGCAGTAGTAGTTGGCCAGCGCGGCACTGAGTTCGGAACGGCTCGGCACCAATCGGGCAGCCAGTTCGATGGCGCGCGACCAGTTCTTCTCGCGTTCGCAGATCAGGCGCTGTTCATCCAGCGCCTCGAGGGAGATCGGCTCGTCGCGCTGCCGGGTCAGCTCGTCGAGCAACTCCTCGGCGCTGCCCAGCAAGCCGCCGGCGATGTAGTCGCGGGCCAGTTCCAGGCGCACCTGGGCCACCAGCGAACCGTCCTCGCCGGCACGACCCAGCAGGTCCTGGTGGATGTGGATGGCTTTCTCGATATCGCCCCGGCGACGAAACAGGTTGCCGACGTGGAGATGGCTTTCCAGCGTCTCCGGGCTGACCACCAGCCCCTGGGACAAGCTCTCCAGCGCATCGTCGGAGTGCCGCTCCAGCAGGTTGTGCATGCTGTGGACCCGCGCTCGCAGGTTGGATTCGGAGACAGCCGGGGCCCGGGAAAGCGAACGACGCCCCATCCACCAGCCGATGGCCAGGGCGCAGAAGAAGAACAGCGTGGCGATGACGCTAGGCATGGTCCGTCAGCGACTTTTCACGCAGCGCGTCATTCTCCTTGCGGAAACGGGTGACTTCCGAGCGCAGCCCGGACAGGCGCGCGTGCGCCCTGGCGCGGAACGGGATGCTAAGCAGCAGGCCGATGACGCCGCCCAGGATGAAGGCGAGGGAGATGAAGACCACCAGCGGCCACTGCGGCGACTGCCAGCCCAGGAAGGTCAGTTGGGTCGATTGCAGGTTTTCCAGGACGAAAACCACGACGACGGCGGCCAGCACGACCAGCGCCAGAATCAGCAGGAAACGTTTTGCCCGAAGCATGGACACTCCTTCTTGAAGACGGATACCCCGGGGTCACTCGGGTTCGTTGACGCGGTCGCGCAACTCCTTGCCGGGCTTGAAGTGCGGGACGAACTTGCCGTCCAGGCGCACCGACTCGCCGGTTTTCGGATTACGCCCCACGCGAGGCGCGCGGTAATGCAGAGAGAAGCTGCCGAAACCCCGGATTTCGATGCGATCCCCCGTCGCCAGAGCCTGGGACATTTGCTCAAGCATGGTCTTGATCGCCAGCTCCACATCCTTTGCGGAAAGCTGCCCCTGATGGGTGACGATTCTCTCGATCAACTCCGACTTGGTCATGGTTTTCCCTTCTTTTTCAAGCGGCTAGATCAGCTCAAGGTTCTTTTAGCATGCTGGTCATGCTTTGAACAGCCCGAAGCCGAAGGATGTGTTTTCACCCGGTCAAGTGGTTGCCCAATAAAAAATGGCCGATCCCTGGGGAGGAGATCGGCCACGGTCGCGTCCAGGAGCGGGGGGACGCGCAAGCGGAAAAACGGATCAGGCGATGGCGGCGAGCTGCGCCTTGGCCTTGGCCAGGCCTTTCTCGGCGAATTCACCGCCCATGTTCAGGCCTTCGGCGTGGATGAAGGTCACGTCGTGGATGCCGACGAACCCCAGCGCCTGGCGCAGGTAGGGTTCCTGGTGATCCAGCGCGCCACCGGCGTAGACGCCGCCGCGGCTGGTGAGTACGAAGGCGCGCTTGCCGGTGAGCAGGCCCTGCGGGCCGGTCTCGGTGTACTGGAAGGTGACGCCGGCGCGCAGCACGTGGTCCAGCCAGGACTTGAGGGTGCTGGGGATGGCGAAGTTGTACATCGGCGCAGCCAGGACCAGGACGTCGGCGGCCTGCAGTTCGGCGGTCAGCAGGTTGGAGCGTTCCAGGGCGGCGCGCTCGATGTCGCTGTGTTCCTGCGCCGGCTTCATCCAGCCGCCCAGCAGGTGGGCGTCCAGGTGCGGCACCTGCTCGACGGCCAGGTCGCGAACCTGGATCGAGTCGGCCGGGCGGGCCGCTTGCCACTGGGCGATGAAATCGCGGGTCAGTTGGCGGGAAACGGAACCTTCCTGACGGGCACTGCTTTCGATAACCAGAACGCGGGACATGGACTGGACCTCCATCGGTCGTTGAATGTGTCGATGGAGGTCATCCTAAATATGAACAAATCGATAAAAAAGCGTAAAAAATCGCTCCTAATTATCGGATAAATTGATTCTTGTCCCGCCTGCTTCTACTCTGGACGAACACTCAGGAAGGATTGCAGGTCAGCTTGATGCGCAGCTTGATCACCGCGCGGCTGAAGCTGGAGGTCAGGTTGGCCTCCTTGCCCGGCGCGATGGTGGCCTTGCGCACATGGGGCGTTTCCGGGCCGTTGACGAAGACCGCGGTGCAGGTCACCGGCTGCTGGCCGCCATTGCGCAGGAGGATCGCCCCCATCTGGTCACCGATGTCCTGGGTCTCGATGTCCACCTCGGCGCCGTTGAGGCTCTTCTGCACCTCGATGGGGTAAGCCAGGGCGGTCAGCGGCAGCAGTGCCAGAACGGCACAACAGAATTTTTTCATGGCGGTCTCTTGTTGGTCTTCTGCGGACCGCCAGATTAGACAAGAGGAAGCGAGGATGAAAGCGCCCCGCGTTACCCTGGATCAGTGGAGAACCCTGCAGGCCGTGGTCGATCACGGCGGCTTCGCCCAGGCGGCGGAAGCCCTGCACCGTTCGCAGTCGTCGATCAGCTACACAGTGGCGCGCATGCAGGAGCAACTCGGCGTTCCGCTGCTGCGCATCGACGGGCGCAAGGCCGTGCTCACCGAAGCCGGTGAAGTGCTGCTGCGCCGTTCGCGGCAACTGGTCAAATCCGCCGGACAACTCGAAGAGCTGGCCCATCACATGGAGCAGGGCTGGGAGCCGGAGGTGCGCCTGGTCGTGGACGCCGCCTACCCCACCGTGCGCCTGGTGCGCTCGCTGTCGGCCTTCATGCCGCAGAGCCGCGGCTGCCGAGTGCTGCTGCGCGAGGAAGTGCTGTCGGGCGTGGAGGAAGCGCTGGTACAGGGCCATGCGGACCTCGCCATCAGCGGCCTGAATATCCCCGGCCACCTGGGCGCCGACCTGTCCATCGTCGACTTCGTCGCCGTTGCCCATCCCGACCACGCCCTGCACCGCCTGCAGCGCGAAGTCACCCATCAGGACCTGGAAACCCAGATGCAGGTGGTGATCCGCGACTCCGGCCGCCTGCAGCCGCGCGACGTCGGCTGGCTCGGCGCCGAACAGCGCTGGACAGTCGGCAGCCTGGCCACCGCCGCCACCTTCGTCAGCAACGGCCTGGGCTTTGCCTGGCTGCCGCGGCACATGATCGAGCGCGAGCTGCGCGACGGCCAGCTCAAGCCGCTGCCGATGAAACAGGGCGGCGTGCGCGAGAGCCGCTTCTATCTTTATCCGAACAAGGAAAAGCCCCTGGGCCCGGCTACGCAGATCCTCGTGGAGCTGCTGACCACCTACGCCAACGTGCCGCTCGACGCCCATTTCGCCGCCCCGCAAAGCCCGGCCTGACGCCCAGGACCACGCACACAAGGAGCCCGACATGCCGTTCTTCGACCACGCCGGTCATCGCCTGCACTATGAAGAGAGCGGCTTCGGCACGCCGGTGCTGCTCGTGCACGGGCTCGGCTCCAGCACCCGCGACTGGGAGTTCCAGGTGCCCGAACTGGAAAAGCGCCACCGGGTGATTGCCCTGGATGTGCGCGGCCACGGCCAGTCGGACAAACCGCGCCAGCGCTACAGCATCGCCGCCTTCGCCGACGACGTGGTCGCCCTGCTCGACCACCTGCGCCTGGGCCGCGTGCACCTGGTAGGTATCAGCATGGGCGGGATGATCGGTTTCGAACTGGCTACCCGCTGGCCGGAACGGCTGAACAGCCTGACCATCGTCAACAGCGCCCCGGAAGTGAAGCCGCGCAGCCTGCGCGAGTACCTGGAAGTGGCGCGCCGGCTGTTCCTCGCCCATGTTCTGGGCCTGGATACGGTGGGCAAGGCGCTGGGCCGCATGCTCTTCCCCAAGCCGGAACAGAGCGACCTGCGGCGCAAGATCGAGCAGCGCTGGCCGCAGAATGACAAGCGCGCCTACCTCTCCAGCCTGCACGCCATCATCGGCTGGGGTGTGCAGGAGCGCCTCGCGCGCATAACCTGTCCAACCCTGGTGATCAGCGCCGACCGCGACTACACCCCCGTCTCGCTCAAGCAGGCGTATGTCGGACGCATGCCCAACGCACGCCTGGTGGTGATCGAGGACTCGCGCCATGCCACGCCGCTGGACCAGCCGGAACGATTCAATACCACCCTGCTCGATTTCCTCGAGCAGGTCGACCATCCCTAGAACCTTCAGGAAACATCCACCAAATGACCCTGTTCAAACGCTTCCTGCTCGCCGCCTGCTCCCTGGTCCTGGCCGGTTCGGCGCTCGCCGCCGATGCCAACAAGCCGCACGTACTGCTGTCCACCACCTCCGGTGAAATCGAAATCGAGCTGTACGCCGACAAGGCACCGACTTCTGTGAAGAACTACCTGTCCTACGTCGACAGCGGCTTCTACAACGGAACCATCTTCCACCGCGTGATTCCCAACTTCATGATCCAGGGCGGCGGTTTCACCGAAGCCATGAAGGAAAAGGACACCCAGGCGCCGATCAAGAACGAGGCCGACAACGGCCTGCTCAACGAGCGCGGCACCCTGGCCATGGCACGCACCAGCGACGTGAACTCCGCCACCAGCCAGTTCTTCATCAACCTGACCGGAAACGACTTCCTCAACCACGGCGCCCGCGACTTCGGCTACGCGGTGTTCGGCAAGGTCGTGCGCGGCATGGGCGTTGTCGACCAGATCGCCGGCGTGAAGACCGGCAACCGCGGCATGTTCCAGGACGTACCGACCACCCCCGTGGTCATCCTCTCCGCCAAGCGTCTGTAAGTTCCACCCGGACGGCTGACGGAGGCCATTAACGGCGGGGCCAGGGAGGCTCCGCCAACAACCCGAGAAGAATCATGTTGTACCGTCGTTTCGAACGTCTGATCGATCCCTTCCGCGACGTCCCCGAGCGCATGCCGCCCACCGATGTCGTCCGCTTCTACGTCTACTACCTGCGCCAGGTCTGGCCGGTGTTCCTGGCCCTGCTCTTCGTTGGCCTGATCGCCGCCCTGATCGAAGTCGCGCTGTTCAGCTACCTGGGGCGCATCGTCGACCTTGCCCAGGGCACCGCCCCCGCTGACTTTTTCTCGGTACACGGCCATGAACTGATCTGGATGGCCGTGGTGGCGCTGATCCTGCGCCCGGTGTTCAACGGCCTGCACGACATGCTGGTGCACCAGAGCATCAACCCCAGCATGACCAACCTGATCCGCTGGCAGAACCACCGCTACGTGCTCAAGCAGAGCCTGGGCTTCTTCCAGAACGATTTCGCCGGGCGCATCGCCCAGCGCATCATGCAGACCGGCAACTCCCTGCGCGACTCCGCCGTGCAGGTGGTCGACGCGATCTGGCACGTGCTCATCTACACCATCAGCGCCCTGGTGCTGTTCGCCGAGGCCGACTGGCGCCTGATGATCCCGCTGGTGCTCTGGGTGATCGGCTACGTCGGCGCCCTGGCCTACTTCATTCCACAGGTCAAACGCCGCTCGGTGGCCGCCTCGGATTCGCGCTCCAAGCTCATGGGCCGGATCGTCGACGGCTACACCAACATCACCACCCTCAAGCTGTTCGCCCACACGCGCCAGGAAGAGGACTACGCCCGCGAAGCCATCGACGACCAGACCCGCAAGACGCAACTCGCCGGGCGCGTGGTGACCTCGATGGACGTCACCATCACCGTGTTCAACGGCCTGCTGATCGCCGGCACCACGGGCCTGGCCCTGTGGCTGTGGACCCAGTCGCTGATCTCGGTGGGCGCCATCGCCCTGGCCACCGGCCTGGTCATCCGCATCAACAACATGTCCGGCTGGATCATGTGGGTGGTCGGCGGCATCTTCGAGAACGTCGGCCAGGTGCAGGACGGCATGCAGACCATCGCCCTGCCCCGCCAGGTGGTCGATGCGCCCGACGCCAAGCCCCTGGTGGTGAACCGCGGCGAAGTGCGCTTCGACCAGGTGAGCTTCAGCTACGGCAAGGGCGGCGGCCTGATCAGCGGCCTCGACCTGACGGTGCGCCCCGGCGAGAAGATCGGCCTGGTCGGCCCGTCCGGCGCCGGCAAGTCGACCCTGGTGAACCTGTTGCTGCGCCTGTACGACCTGGAAGGCGGACGCATCCTCATCGACGGCCAGGACATCGCCCACGTGACCCAGGAAAGCCTGCGCGCGCAGATCGGCATGGTCACCCAGGACACCTCGCTGCTGCACCGCTCGATCCGTTCCAACCTGCTCTACGGCCGCCCGGATGCCGGCGAAGCGGAGCTGCAGGACGCCATCCAGAAGGCCCGCGCCTCGGAGTTCATCCCGCAGCTGAGCGACGCCGAGGGCCGCTTCGGCCTCGATGCCCACGTCGGCGAACGCGGGGTGAAGCTCTCCGGTGGGCAGCGCCAGCGCATCGCGATCACCCGCGTACTGCTCAAGGACGCGCCGATCCTGATCCTCGACGAGGCCACCTCGGCGCTGGACTCGGAAGTGGAAGCGGCGATCCAGGAAAGCCTGGAAACCCTGATGCAGGGCAAGACGGTGATCGCCATCGCCCACCGCCTCTCCACCATCGCGCGCATGGACCGCCTGGTGGTGCTGGAGCACGGCCGCGTGGTCGAGAGCGGCAGCCATGCCGAACTGCTGGCCCACGGCGGGTTGTATGCGCGCCTGTGGCGACACCAGACCGGTGGGTTCGTCGGGGTGGATTGAGGTGCCCTTCGTAGGAGCGAGCTTGCTCGCGAACCGATTTCCCGGCAGCTCGGATGCTGGGGCTGTTCGCGAGCAAGCTCGCTCCTACAGGACAGTGCGAACGCCGGGGCTCACGTGCCCATAAAAAAGCCCGGCACAAGGCCGGGCATGTCCAGATCAGGACAGCTCAGTGTGTATCTAGTAGCGCCAGCGCCTCGCGGCTCAGGCGTTCGACCGTGGCCCAGTCGCCGCTGTCGATGGCGGCCTTGGGCAGCATCCAGCTGCCGCCCACGCACATCACGTTGGCCAGCCGGTAATAGTCGTTGAGGTTGTCCGGGCCGACGCCGCCGGTGGGGCAGAAACGCACCTCGGGGAACGGCCCGCCAAACGCCTTGAGGGCCTCCACGCCGCCGCAGACCTTCGCCGGGAAGAGCTTGAAGCGGCGCAGGCCGTGGCGGTAGGCCGCCATGATTTCCGACGCCGTGGCCACGCCCGGCAGCAACGGCACCGGACGGGTCACCGCATACTGCAGCAGCTCCTCGGTGCAGCCCGGCGTGACGATGAACTGCGCCCCTGCCGCTTCCGCCTGGGCAAAGGTTTCCGCGTCGAGCACGGTGCCGGCGCCGACGACCAGCTCCGGGCGCTGCTCGCTCAGCAGGCGGATCGCGGTAAGCCCCAGGGACGTCCGCAAGGTCACTTCCAGAACAGTGATGCCGCCGGCCGCCAGGGCATCCGCCATGGGCAGGATGTCCGCCTCGCGGTCGATGGTGATCACCGGCAGGATGCGCGCGCGCTGTGCCAGGGCGTCGATCTGCTGGATGTGTTGTTCAGACATTGCGGTAACTCCGTGCCTCAGGGGCACCAGTGGATCGAAAGAGGGGAACGCAGGAACGCATTGACCGGCATGCGCTGGTCGTCGTTGTCGGCAAGCGCCTGGCTCAGGGTGGCCAGCTTGGACTCGCCCTGGATCGACAGGATCTGCACCCGCGCGCCCTGCAGCACGGCGCGCGTCAGGGTCAGGCGCTGGTGCGGCACGCTCGGCGCCCACATCGGCAGGCAACGGCGCGTACCGGCCGGGTCGAGGGCCTCCGCCAGGTTGGCGCTGCCGGGGAACAGCGATGCCGTGTGGCCGTCGTCGCCCATGCCCAGCACCAGCACGTCGATGGGCAGCATCAGCTCATGCAGGTAGCGGTCGGCCTTGTCGGCGGCCTCTTCCAGGCTCACCGCCGGTTGGTAAAGGCCGATGAACTGCGCCTTCGCCGCCGCGCCCTTGAACAGGTGACGGCGCAGCAGGCCGGCGTTGCTGTCGGGATGCGACTCGGGCACCCAGCGCTCGTCGGCGAGGCTGACGGCCACGTTCGACCAGTCCAGCACCGCGCTGCTCAGCGCTTCGAGGAACGCCACCGGGCTGCGCCCGCCAGAGACCACCAGCAGCGCGCGGCCACGCTCGATCAGCGCGTCGCGCAGTGCGTCCGCCACGGCGTCGGCCAGTCCACGGGCCTGCGCCGCAGCGCTGCTCCAGGACTTCCAGGCCATGCCTTCGGCCAGTTCGGGTTCAAAGATCGCCATACCAGTCCCTCCCGTCGCGTGCGATCAGGGCAACCGAGGCCTGTGGTCCCCAGCTTCCGGCGGGGTATGGCTTGGGCTCCTCGCCCAGGCGCCCCCAGCCGTCGATCAGGCCGTCGCACCATGTCCAGGCGGCCTCGATCTCGTCCTTGCGGACGAACAGGTTCTGGTTGCCTTGCGTGACTTCCAGCAGCAGTCGCTCGTAGGCATCCGGCGTACGGGCGGTCTGGAAGGTTTCGGAGAAATTCAGTTGCAGCGGGCCGGTGCGCAGCTGCATGCCCTTGCCCAGGCCCTGGTCCTTGGTCATCACCTGCAGGGAAATACCCTCGTCCGGCTGCAGGCGGATGATCAGCCGGTTGCTGATCAGCGAACGCTGCTCGGGGGCGAAGATGTAGTGCGGCGGTTCCTTGAAGTGGATGACGATCTGCGACAGCTTCTGCGGCATGCGCTTTCCGGTGCGCAGGTAGAACGGCACGCCGGACCAGCGCCAGTTGCGGATGTCTACGCGCAGGGCGACGAAGGTCTCGGCATCGCTGTTGGGGTTGGCGTTTTCCTCGGCGAGGTAGCCAGGCACCGCCTTGCCATCGATGTAGCCGGCGGTGTATTGGCCGCGCACCACGCGGGTCGCCAGTTGCTCGGGGGCGATAGGTTCGAGCGCCCGCAACACCTTCACCTTCTCGTCACGGATGCTGTCGGCGGTGAGGTTCGCCGGCGGGTCCATGGCGATCAGGCAGAGCAGTTGCAGCAGGTGGTTCTGCACCATGTCGCGCAGTTGGCCGGCCTTGTCAAAGTAGCCCCAGCGGCCTTCGATGCCGACCTTCTCGGCCACGGTGATCTCCACGTGGGAGATGTGATTCTGATTCCACTGGGTCTCGAACAGGCTGTTGGCGAAGCGCAGCGCGATGAGGTTCTGCACCGTCTCCTTGCCCAGGTAGTGGTCGATCCGGTAGATGCGGTTTTCCGGGAAGAAGCGCGCCACCGCGTCGTTGACCGCGCGGGAGGATTCCAGGTCATGGCCGATGGGCTTTTCCAGCACCACCCGGGTGCGCTCGGCCAGGCCGACGGCGGCGAGATTTTCGCAGATACCGCCGAACACCGAGGCGGCGGTAGCGAAGTAGGCGACCAGGGTCTTCTCGTCACCCACCAGCTCGGCCAGCGCCTGGTAGGAGCTGGCATCGAGGAAGTCCATGCTCAGGTGATGCAGGCGCGCCTGGAAGCGGGCCCAGACCTGCTCGTCCCACTCCTTCTGCGGCACATACTGGCGCAGACGCTGCTCGATGGTCGCCAGCGGCGCCTCCGTGGCCCCGTCGTCGCGGGCCAGGGCGAGAATGCGGGTATCGCGGTGCAGCAGGTCTTCACGGTCGAGCTGATAGAGCGCCGGCAGCAATTTGCGCAGGGCGAGATCACCCAGGGCGCCGAACAGCGCGAGGGTACAAGGCAGAACGCGGACTTCAGGCATTTGTTGTTTCCAACCAAACTTTGAACGATAGTTAGCCTTCCACACCGACATTAAGGCAAATATGTAGTAATTAAACAACATATTTTTGCCGCTTCGCACCGTTGTTGGTCCTCTGCCGGCCTGACGTTAGGATAGCGCCGCTGGCCGCACCTACCCGGCCAACCGTCGATTGCCCAAGGAGCACGGATGAAAAACCTGCTGGAGCAGATCCAGAGCCGTCTGGAAGAGCTGAACAAGGCCGAGCGCAAGGTCGCCGAGGTGATCCTGCGCGATCCGCAGCAGGCCACGCGCTTCAGCATCGCCGCGCTGGCCCAGGCGTCCAGCGTCAGCGAGCCGACGGTGAACCGCTTCTGCCGCTCCTTCGACATGAGCGGCTACCCCGAGCTGAAGATCCAGCTGGCCCAGAGCCTGGCCAGCGGCGCCGCCTTCGTCACCCAGGCGGTGGCCGCCGACGACGGCCCCGAGGCCTACACCCGGAAGATCTTCAGCAGCACCATCGCTTCGCTGGACAGCGCTCACCGACTGCTCGACCCGAAAGCGATCGACCGCGCCGTGGACCTGCTGATCCAGGCCCGGCAGATCCACTTCTTCGGCCTCGGCGCGTCCAGCTCGGTGGCGCTCGACGCGCAGCACAAGTTCTTCCGATTCAACCTGGCGGTGTCGGCTCACAGCGACGTGCTGATGCAGCGGATGATCGCCTCGGTGGCCCACACCGGCGACCTGTTCGTGGTGATTTCCTATACCGGGCGCACCCGCGAGCTGGTGGACGTGGCGCACCTGGCGCGGCAGAACGGCGCCTCGGTGCTCGGCCTGACCGCCGCCGACTCACCGCTGGCCCGCGCCAGCACCCTGAGCCTGGACATTCCGCTGCCCGAGGACACCGACATCTATATGCCGATGACCTCGCGGATCATCCAGCTCACCGTGCTCGACGTACTGGCCACGGGCGTGACCCTGCGCCGCGGCGTGGACTTCCAGCCGCACCTGCGCAAGATCAAGGAGAGCCTTGTGCCGACGCGCTACCAGCTCGATGAGGAAGACTGAGGGAAATACAGTTTCGGAGGAGCGGCGCTTCTGCGGGATGCCCGCGTGCACGGCTGGGGCTTCGCGGACAAGGTCCGCTCCTACAGGAAGTGTAGCGCCCGGGCCGCCCACTCTCCCGCCCTGGCTACGCGCCCCGCTCCGAAGAGAGAGGGATCCCTCCGAGCCGGCTGAAGCCGCAGTTTCGGCCGGCACTGATCCAGTCCCCTCTCCCTTCAGGGAGAGGGTTAGGGAGAGGGAAGAAACCCAGGCACAAACTTTCAGAAAAAGGCAGTTGCTCCTACGAGCGCCCCAGCGGCGGGGCAAACCTGTAGGAGCGGGCCATGCCCGCGATCGCTCGCCCTGCACCGCTGAAAGACGGCGTGCTCCTACAGGGGAAATCCTGCGCCAGCGCCCCCGGCTCGATTCGCGCCCGATCAATCATCCGCCGCCGGATCCAGTCCCGGGAACAGCACCTCGGTAAAGCCGAACTTGCTGAAATCGGTAATCCGCGACGGGTACAGGCGGCCGATCAGGTGGTCGCATTCGTGCTGCACCACGCGGGCGTGAAAGCCCTCCACGGTGCGGTCGATGGGCAGCCCCTGCGGGTCGACGCCCTGGTAGCGGATGCGCTGGTAGCGATTCACCGCGCCGCGCAACCCCGGCACCGACAGGCAGCCCTCCCAGCCTTCTTCCAATTCGTCGCCAATGGGTGTGATCAGCGGGTTGAGCAGAATGGTCGGCGGCACCGCCGGCGCATCCGGGTAGCGCTCGCTGCGCTCGAACCCGAAGATCACCAGTTGCAGGTCGACGCCGATCTGCGGCGCCGCCAGGCCGACGCCGCCGACGTGGTGCATGGTTTCGAACATGTCGTCGATCAGTTGCGCCAGCTCGGCGCTGCCGATCATCGACTCGGGCACCGGCGGGGCGATGCGCAGCAGGCGCTCGTCGCCCATCTTGAGAATCTCGCGGATCATCTCGGCCTCGTTCGCCGTTGAGTGAAAGCGGCATGCTTCCAGTACGAGCAGCATCCTCGGCCCCCGCGAACCGTCTGGCAACCCCGCGACCGCCCGGCAGCGCCCCGCAGGGGGCGCCGAGCGGGTGGTAGACTGAACCTCTGAACGACCATCGAACGACGGACGTTTGCCGACATTCGCGGCAGATGGCGCTCGAACCCTGGGGGACGCTTTGATTCCGGGGGCGGGAGGTGGGTCATGAACCGGCATTACTACATCAGCGACAACCTGGATGACCTGGAACAGGTCGAGCAGGAGCTTTCCCAAAGCGGTATCGGCATCGAGCAGATGCACGTGCTGAGCGACAGCGACGCGGAAGTGCAGGAGCACCGCCTGCACGAAGTGCCCTCGATGATGAAGAAGGACGTGGTGCACTGGGGCAAGGTCGGCCTGGTCATCGGCGCGGCGCTGGCCGCGCTGGTGCTGCTGGTCGGCTACCTGAGCGGCTGGACGCAGACCGCCGCCGGCTGGATTCCGATGCTGTTCCTCGCCGCGGTGCTGCTGGGCTTCAGCCTGTGGGAAAGCAGCTTCTTCGGCCTGCAGCGCCCCAGTGGCGACGTGCGCCGCTTCCAGGACAACCTGCAGGAAGGTCGCCACGTGTTCTTCGTGGACGTGAAGCCCGAGCAGGAACCGGTGCTGGACATGGTGGTGCGCCACCACCCGCGCCTGGAAATCGCCGGCTTCGGCAACGCCATGCCGAGTTGGTGGCTGTCCGTCGAGCAGGCCTGGAATCGCTTCCGGCACATGATGTAACGGCACCGGTTGCGGCCTGAGGATCAGCTCCGCGCCATCGTGGTTGGCGCGGAAGGCGTCACGCTGCGCCTGCTTCCTTCGGAAAAGTCCTACTCTTGACGCATGTCAGGCGGCTCTGCATCGGCGGGTTCGAGACTGTCCCTGCCGCTCGCCGGCCCGCCACCGCGATATTCGTCAGGAGGACCGCATGACCACGCCCACCGAGGTCACCATCCACTCCAGCACCGGCCTGGACCGCCAGCAGTACCGCATTCGCCTCAGCTACACCGTGGAGAACCCCGCCAGCCGCGACGCCCAGGTGAGGTTCGAACTGGACGGGGAGATCGACGGCCAGCCGTTCAAGGATGGCTTCGACCTGCCCGGCGACCTCGCCTTCAATTTCGCCGGCAGCGCCACGCGCATTCTGCGCCGCCACGGGCTGCGGGTCTGCCGCGGGCCGGTGCTGCGCTTTCGCAAGGAACATGACCGGGTATTCGATGACCTGCGTCGCCAGCTCAGGGCTGAGCCGGGCACGCCGGTCGACCTGCAGCGCATGGGCTCGCTGGCCCCGGCCGAGCCGCGTTGCGCGGTGGCCGAATCCATCGTGCGCGGGCGCGGCTGAGTCGTCAGGCGAGTTCGATGCGGTCGTCGTGGATGACGATCAGGCCCTGCTTGAACAGCCCGCCGATGGCCTTCTTGAAGTTGCCCTTGCTGACACCGAACTGCTGAGCGATCAGCTCCGGCGGACTCTTGTCGCTGAGCGCCAGGGAGCCGCCGGCGTCACGCACGGCCTGCAGGATCTGCTCGCTCAACGCATCGGACAGCCCGGCACCTGCTGGTTGCAGGCTCAGGCTGATCTTGCCGTCGGCGCGGATTTCCTTGATGTAGCCGGTCTCGCGCAGACCGTTGCGCATGAACTTGAACACTTCGTTCTTGTGGATCAGGCCCCAGTGCTTGCCATCGATGATGGCCTTGTAGCCCAGGTCGGTGCGCTCGACGACCAGCAGGTCCACCTGCTGGCCGGGCTTGTAGTTGGCCGGGACGTTGTCCAGGTAGCGGTCCAGGCGCGCGGTGGCGGTGATGCGGCGGGTGCGTTCGTCCAGGTAGACATAGACCACGCAGTAATCGCCGACCTGCAGCGGGCGCTTTTCTTCCGAGTGCGGCAGGAGCAGGTCCTTGGGCAGGCCCCAGTCGAGGAACAGGCCGACGCGGTTGACCTCCACCACCTTCAGGCTGGCGAAGCCGCCCACCTGCACCTTGGGCTTCTGCGTGGTGGCGATCAGGCGGTCTTCGCTGTCCAGGTAGATGAACACGTTGAGCCAGTCGCCCACCTCGGTGTCTTCGTTCTTGGGCACGTAGCGCTTGGGCAGCAGGATTTCGCCGTGGCTCTCGCCATCCAGGTAGAGACCGAAATCGGTGTGCTTGACCACCTGCAACGAATTGAACCGACCTATGACTGCCATGACGCTTACCTCGTGAACGGGGCGGGCATTCTACGCGCATTGGCGCGTTATGGCTGCCGCCGGTTGCCGGATGACGCAGGACCTGCCCTGTAGGAGCGGACTTCGTCCGCGATAGGGTTCGGTGCCGTGCGGTTTGCGAGCAAGCTCGCTCCTACAGGTATGAGCCCGGCGAGCTTCGGGTAGGAGCGAGCTTGCTCGCGAACCCAAGCCGCGCAGGGATCGCCCGCGGGCAAGGAACAGAGGCTCACGGCCCTAATTATTCTCCGCCTGCCCGAACTGCAGCTCCGCCAGGCGTGCATAGAGCGGACTGCTGGCCACCAGCTCGGCATGCCGCCCCAACGCCACCAGCCGGCCATGCTCGATCACCGCGATACGGTCGGCATTGAGCACCGTGGCCAGGCGGTGGGCGATCACCAGGGTGGTGCGGTCGCGCATCAGCCCCGGCAACGCCTGCTGAATCAGGTGTTCGCTCTCGGCATCCAGTGCGCTGGTGGCCTCGTCGAGCAACAGGATAGGCGCGTCCACCAGCAGCGCACGGGCAATCGCCAGACGCTGGCGCTGGCCGCCGGACAGGCCCAGGCCACTCTCGCCCAGGTGCGTGCGGTAGCCCTGCGGCAGGCGCAGGATGAATTCATGGGCATGGGCGGCGCGGGCGGCGGCCTCGACCTCCGCGTCGCTGGCGTCGGGCCGGCCGTAGCGGATGTTCTCCTCCACCGTGCCGAAGAACAGCGCCGGGTTCTGCGACACCAGCGCGAAGCTGCGGCGCAGGTCCGCCGGATCGAGACGGGCGATGGGCTGGCCGTCGATGAGAATGCGCCCCTGCTGCGGGTCGTAGAAGCGCAGCAGCAGGTCGAACAGCGTGGATTTGCCAGCACCGGAGGGGCCGACCAGCGCCAGGGTTTCACCCGGCTCGACGCGCAGGTCGATGCCGTCGATGGCCCACTGCTGCGGGCGCGACGGATAGGCGAAGCGCACGCCCTGCAGCTCGATGCTGCCGACGATGCGGGCCGGCAGCCGCAGCAGGTCGCTGCTCGGCGCGACGATTTCACTGCGCGCGCGCAGCAGCTCGGCGATGCGCTCGGCGGCGCCGGCGGCGCGTTGCAGCTCGCCGATCACTTCACTGAGGGTGCCGAAAGCCATGCCGACGATAAGGCTGTAGAACACGAAGGCCGCCAGGTCGCCGGGGCTGATGCGCCCGGCGATCACGTCCATGCCGCCGACCCAGAGCATCACCCCGACGGCGCCCAGCACCAGCAGGATGACCACGCTCACCAGCCAGGAACGCTGGGTGATGCGCTTGCGCGCGGTATCGAAGGCCTCCTCCACCGTGCGACCAAATCGCGCACGGTCCTGCGCCTGGTGGTTGTAGGCCTGCACCGTCTTGATCTGGCCGAGGGATTCGCCGACGTAACTGCCGACGTCCGCCACGCGGTCCTGGCTGAGCCGCGAGAGGCTGCGCACGCGGCGGCCGAACAGGAGGATCGGCGCGATCACCAGCGGCAGCGAGGCGACGACAATGCTGGTCAGCTTGGCGTTGGTGAAGAACATCAGGATCACCCCGCCCAGCAGCATCAGTACGTTGCGCAGCGCCATGGACAGCGAGGAACCGATCACCGATTGCAGCAAGGTGGTGTCGGCCGTCAGGCGCGACTGGATTTCCGAGGCGCGGTTGTTCTCGTAGAAGCCGGGGTGCAGTTCGATGAGGTGGTCGAAGACCCGCTGGCGGATATCGGCGACAAAACGCTCGCCAATCCACGACACCAGGTAGAAACGCACGAAGGTGCCGACCGCCAGGCACAGCACCAGGGCGAAGAAGATGCCGATGGCGCGCGTGAGCAGTTGCTCGGACTGGGTGATGAAGCCCTGGTCCACCAGCAGGCGGATGCCCTGCCCCAGCGACAGGGTGATGGCGGCGGTGAACAGCAGCGCCAGCAGGGCGCCGACGGCGCGCCAGCGGTAGGGAGCGAGGAACGAGCGAGCCAGGCGCAGGGCATTGCGCTGGCGGGACGACAACAGGGACATGGCGGGCTCTGTACGGCCGGAATGGGCAGAGGGTAGCACCGCCATGCCGAGGCCGGCGAAGGGCGCATCGGACGGGGCGTGGGACCGTTCGTTCCATCTCCGCCCCGAAAGGTGCTCGTTTGATGTACAATGGGCGGCCAATTTGCGCAGACAGGTATGGCAGACATGACTACCAAGCCCTCCACCCGCCAAAAGGCCGCTCCCAAAGCCCCCGCCGCTACCGCCACCAGCGAAGCGCTGGCCGACCAGGTTGCCGCCTTCCTCAAATCCGGCGGTGAGATCCAGCAGATCGCCAAGGGCGTGACCGGTCAGAACTACGGCGCACCGAGCCGCCACATCAGCCTCGGCAAGAAGTAATCGCGCAGGCAAGCCTGCCGGCTCCCGGCAGGCTGCCCGCCTCCCCCGCGTCAGCCCCGCCGCACCGCTCGCCTTTCCCCCTCGCGTTACACCAAAGCCTCCGCAATTACACACGTCCCGTATTGCCTCGCACCTTGCACTGGGGCAGAGTCCGCCGATAGTCAGGACCTGGCCATCCCATGGCCACTCGCAAGGAGCACCCCATGCTGCCCTCTCCGGAAAAGCTGCTATCGCGTAACCTGCTCGATGTGCTGATCCGCGCCGGCCTCATCCTGTTGCTGGCCGTCTTCTGCTTCCGCATCTTCCACCCCTTCCTCGACCTGATGCTCTGGTCGGTGATCCTCGCCATCACCCTCTACCCCATGCACCAGTTGCTCAGCGGCTGGCTGGGCGATCGGCCGAACAGCGCGGCGAGCCTGATCGTCATCCTCGGCCTGGTGATCCTGCTGGTGCCAGTGGTGGTGATCGGGCTGTCCATGGCCGACTCGGTGCGCGACCTGGTGCACGCCATCCAGAACCGCACCCTGCAGATCCCGCTGCCGCCGGACTCGGTACAGAACTGGCCGGTGATCGGGCAATACGTCTATCCCTTCTGGCACCGCGTGGCCACCGACTTCATGGGCGTGGCACATCAACTGGCGCCGCACCTGCAGGGCGTGGCGAAGAAGGTCGCCGGGCAGGCGGCCGGTGTCGGCATGGGCTTGATGCAGTTCCTCGCCGCGTTCGTCATCGCCGGGGTGATCATGGCCTACGGCAAGCTCGGCAGCCGCACCGCCTGCGACATCGCCATCCGCATCTCCGGGCCGGACCGTGGCCCCGGCCTGGCCGAGCTGTGCACCGGCACCATCCGCGCGGTGGCCCAGGGCGTGGTCGGCGTGGCCTTCATCCAGACGCTGATCCTCGGCCTCGGCTTCATCGTCATGGGCATTCCCGGCGCCGGCCTGCTGGCCCTGGGCGTGTTGCTGCTGGGCATCACCCAGTTGCCGGTGGTGCTGATCACCCTGCCGGCGGTGGCCTACGTGTTCATGACCAGCGACTCGCTGCTGGTGTCCATCCTGTTCACCGTCTGGACGGTCGCCGGCGGCCTGTCGGACAACGTGCTCAAGCCGCTGATGTTCGGCCGCGGCAGCAAGGTGCCGATGGCCGTGATCCTGATCGGCGCCCTGGGCGGCATGCTCAGCAACGGCATCATCGGTCTGTTCGTCGGCCCGGTGGTGCTGGCCCTGGGCTACGAGCTGTTCATGTCCTGGGTGCACGAGCGCGAGGCGCCGGTCGCGCCGCCCGTCGAGACGCCCGAACAAACCACTCCCTGACCTCCCGCCCGCGGCGCTACCGCGGGCCTCACCCGCAATGGAATGCACACGATGTCCAAACGCTGCTCCCTCACCGCCGCCCTGCTCGCCGCCGGTCTGCTGCTCTCCCCGCTGGCCTTCGCCGAAGAGACTGCCGTTGTCTGGCCGGCCGCGGTCAATGCCGCCGACCAGCAGCGCCTGACCAGCCTCGACGGACAGGTCAAGCAACGGCTAGACCAGCTCCAGCAGAGCGAGGACGAAACCACCCGCAACGAGGCGCTGAATCTCTACCGCATCGTGCTGGAGGACCCGGAGCCGCTGGCCGACGCGGCCCTGACCGGCAACTGGAAGTGCCGCTCGGTCCAGCTCGATGGCGACGCGCTGTATGGCTACCCGAACTTCAAGTGCTCGGTGCGGCAGACACCGCAAGGCCTGTTCCTGGAGAAGACCAGCGGCTCGCAGCGCATCAGCGGCTACCTGCAACGCCTGGACGACAAGCAGTGGGTGTTCATCGGCGGCGCCTCGGTCAATGACGAACCGCAGGTCGGCTACAGCGGCCTGGAACACGCCGCCGCGCGGGAATCCGATGTGGTCGGCGTGGTACGCCATTCGTACGACGGCTTCGTGCTGCTGGTGCCCGAACAACTGGGCGGCTACAACCTGTTCCGCTTCACCCGCTGAACCCCGCGGCGCGGCGACGGCTAGAACAGCGCGACCATTTCCTTGAGCGTCACCGCCCAGGTGCCCTTCGCGTTGAGGTAGCGATAGCCGAAGCGCGAGCCATTGGCCTGGGTGGTGAGCACCGCGTTCCAGGCCAGCCCGCGCTGCAGGTCATGGGCCGGGTCGAGGAGGAAGAAGGCGTCGTCGCTCATCCCCACCGCCAGGCACCAGTGGCGGATATCGCTGTCCTTGCGGCCATGGAAGCCGAGCACCACGGGGATGTTCTCCTCCAGGTGCCGGCGGGTCAGCTCGACCATCCGCGTACCGTTGCCGCGTTCGACACGGTATTCCTTGTCGCTGATGACCTTGAGCAGCTCCAGCAGGTCGGCGCCGGTGGTGCCGACGCGCACCAGCGTCTCGTGCTGGTTCAGGGCCTCCATCAGCCGCCCGTAGCGGGTTCGCGAGTCCACCGGCGCCAATCCCTTGGCCTGGCGCCGCCCCAGCTGGTTGCGGGCGAGCATGGCCATCACCAGGCAGTACGGCCCGCAGGCGCCGTCCATGTCGCCCTGGCGCAGGTGCACCTTCTCGCCACGCCGGTTGATCAGCCCGCCCGTGCCGTGTTCGTCCAGGTCCCAGCCCAGGCCGTCGATCAGGGTGATCCGCATCGTGATCCCTCGCCGCTTCGTCTGAGGTTGTGACCGGCCCCGGCGCGGATCATTCCGCCGGGTTGCGGTTACAATGGGCGTTTTCCCCTGTCTGGTTGCCTGAAATGTCCGAAGCCATCCGCCTGTCCAAGCGCCTCGCCGAGCTGCTGCCCTGTTCGCGCCGCGAAGCCGAGCTGTACATCGAGGGCGGCTGGGTCACGGTGGACGGCCAGCGCGTGGAGGAACCGCAATTCAAGGTCGACAGCCAGCGCATCGACCTGCTGCCCGGCGCCTCCCCCGACCCGATTCCGCCGGTGACCATCCTGGTGCACAAGCCGGTGGGCCTGGGCAGCGGCAACGGCGCCAACTCCGCCCAGCAACTGCTGACCCCGGACAAGCGCTGGGCCGAGGACAACCTGCAGCAGCGCCTGCTGCGCAAGCACTTCGGCCACCAGCTCAACACCACCGCGCTGGAGACCGACGCCAGCGGCCTGCTGGTCTATACCCAGAGCCGCGGCGTGCAGCGCCGGCTGGTGGACGAGGCGGACAACATCGAGCACGAGTATGTGGTCGAAGTCAGCGGGCAGATCGTCGACAACGGCCTGAAGCGACTGTGCCGTGGCCTGGTGATCGACGGCCGCGAACTGCCGCCGCTGAAGGTCAGCTGGCAGAGCGAAAAACGCCTGCGCTTCGCCGGCAAGCAGTTCCGCCCCGGCCAGATCGCCGCCATGTGCCGCGCGGTCGGCCTGCACGCCGTGTCGATCCGCCGCCTGCGCCTGGGTGGCGTGGCCATGGGCAAGCTGCCGGTTGGCCAGTGGCGCTTCCTGCAGCCGGGCGAGAAGTTCTGACGGGATTCTGTCGCAGGAACAACGGCCGCCGCTCCCTGAGAGTCCCCCGAGTTTCCCTGTAGAAGCGGGCCATGCGCGCGATCGCGGGCCTGGCCCGCTTCTACAGGCGGCGCCCAGCCTGGTTGCTCGCCGGTGAGTACGGATTTCGCCGCGATGGATTTTCGCGGACAAGGTCCGCTCCTACGCGACCGGCTCCCTACCCTCCCTGTAGGAGCGAGCTTGCTCGCGAACAGCCCCACGGCTCCGACGCCCGCTCGCGAGCAAGCTCGCTCCTACGAAGGCGCCAAACCGCTCAACCGCAAGGCTTCGCGCCGCTATCGATAGCATCGATAGTCACCAGTCGACGCATTCAGTTCTCTTGATGATCCGCGACAGGCATCGTGGCCCCATCAACTCGCTGGCAGGAGATTCGCCGGCCCCGCAGTCGGGCCGCAGGGGCGAACGGGCTAGCCGCGACAGTCGCCCCAACAGATCGTCAAGAGGACACCACCATGCAAGTCATTCTCGATTTCCTGCTGCTCGTGGGCTCCCTGGTGGAGCTGCTGCTGTACGTCGCGCTGGCCAGCGTCGTGCTCGCCACCGTGGTGCTGCTCAGCGTCATCGCCGTGCTGACCCTGCGCTCGCCGGGGTCGGCGGTGGTCATCCCCGACCCTCGCCCCTCGGTGAGCCGCAAACCGCGCCCGGCGGTGAAGCATCAACTGGCCCGGCCCGTACTGGTCGCCGTGGCGAACGAGCCGATCCTGGCGAAAACCGCCTGACACCCACCTGCGTTCCGATCCGGCGGCATTGCCCGCGAGCGCGCCCGCGTGGCGCGCTCGAATGCCCTCTCCCCTTCTGAAGCCCCAATGCCCCGTCAGTGGTGGCCGATGCCCTGGTCTTCCAGGTGGTCCGCCTCGAACAGGGTTTCCAGTTCCTTGCGCGCCTCGCGGGCGGTCTGGATCACCGCGGCCTCGTCGTCGTAGACGCGGTACTGGGCCATCAGCACCGCTTCGTCGTGGCGCTTGAAGCGACGAATGCGTGCGGCGACCTGCTCCTCGTTCAGCCCCAGGCCGGTCAGCAGCAGGCGGCTCATCTCCAGGCTCGAATGGAAGGTCTCACGCACCGGCGTCGCGTCGGCGTCCAGCAGGTGGTAGACGTGCTGGCGGTTACGCGCGCGGCCGATGACCTTCAGGTGCGGGTAGAGCTTGCGCACCAGCCGCGCGGTCTCGATGTTGGTCTGCGGGTCGTCGGTGGCGACGACGAAGAACTCGGCTTTCTCGACCTGGGCCGCGCGGAGGATTTCCGGGCGCAGCGGGTCGCCATAGAAGATCGGGATATTGCCGTAGCTGCGGGTCAGTTCGATGGTATCCACCGAGGTATCCAGCGCGACGAAGGGCACGCCCTGGGCGCGCATGATACGAGCGACCACCTGGCCCATCCGGCCCATGCCGGCGATCACCACGCGCGGCGCGTCGTCCGGCAGCTGGCGGTATTCGGGCGGCGGCTCGCGCAGCACGGCCGGCTTGGGCTTGATGCTGCGCGCCAGGGCCAGCACCAGCAGTGGGGTCATGGCCATGGACAGGGTGATGCACAGCACCAGCAGCGAGTGCAGCTTGCCGTCCATCAGGCCCTGGGCCAGGGCCAGCTTGAACACCACGAAGGCGAACTCGCCGCCGGCGCCCAGCAGCACGCCCAGGCGGATCGCCGAGACCTTGTCCAGCCCGCCGGCCAGGCGACCGATGAGGAACAGCAGCGGCAGCTTGATGCCCACCAGCAGCAGGGTCAGGCCAAGCACCACCAACGGCTCGCTCTTGAGCAGGCCGAGGTCGGCGCTCATGCCCACGCTGATGAAGAACAGCCCCAGCAGCAGGCCCTTGAAGGGTTCGATCTGCGCCTCCAGTTCATGGCGGTATTCCGAGTCCGCCAGCAGCAGGCCGGCGAGGAAGGCGCCCAGGCCCATGGACACGCCGGCCCACTCCATCAGCCAGGCGGTGCCGACCACCACCAGCAGCGCGGTGGCGGTGGACAGGTCGGCCTGGCCGGTGCGAGCCACCGAGCGGAACACCGGGCGCAGCAGGAATCGCCCGCCGATCACCACCACGGCGATGCTGCCGACCACCTCCAGGACATGGGCCAGGTCGCCGCCGGGCGCCGCCGAATCGGCGCGCGCGCCCAGCAGCGGGATCATGGCAATCAGCGGGATCGCGGCGATGTCCTGGAACAGCAGGATGGCGAAGCCGAGGCGGCCGTAGGCGCTGTTCAGCTCCTTGCGCTCGGCGAGGATCTGCAGGCCGAAGGCGGTGGAGGACAGCGCCAGGCCGCCGCCCAGCACCACGGAGGTGTTCACCGGCATGTCGAAGGCCAGCACCGCGACGCTGCCAATGGCCAGGCCCGTGAGCAGGACCTGCGCCAGGCCGACGCCGAATACCTGCTTGCGCATCACCCACAGGCGCTTGGGCGAAAGCTCCAGGCCAATGATGAAGAGCAGCAGCACCACGCCCAGTTCGGACAGGCTGGCAACGCTTTCCGGGTTGTCGATCAGCCCCAGCAGCGACGGGCCGATGAATACGCCGGCCAGCAGGTAGCCGAGCACCGCTCCCAGTTGCAGGCGCTTGGCCAGCGGCACCATGAACACCGCCGCGAGCAGGAAGACCACCGCCGACTGCAGGTAATTCGTCCCATGTTCCATGTATCAAGACTCCTTGGAAGGGTTGGGGCGAAGCGAAGATCCACCCACGTCGTTCATCTCATGCATCCAGCGCCACGCCCTCGGCCAGCAGGTGTCGCTGGAACTGCCCGGCCAGGGCGTCCACCTGGTCCCATGGCTGCTCGTAACGCTCCTCCAGCGCCACGTGGCTGCCGGCGCGCACGCGCGCGTCGAGGGCGCAGTGCTGGTAGAAGGCATTCACCGCCGCGACCATCGGCTCGCGCTGGTTTTCCATCAGGATGGCGCCGTGGGCCAGCACCACGTAGCGCCCGTCGCTGGGCCGGCGGCGCCAGCGCTGGGCCGTGCCCACCAGCTTGCGGCCGACCAGGTTGACGTTGTAGCGGCCATCGCAGAAGGCGCCCTCCACTTCCCCCAGGCCCGGGTCGAGGCCCAGGGCGGCCAGCCAGTCGCACAAGGGCTGGCACAGGCGCAGGTAGGCGGTTTCGATGCGCGTCTGTTCGTTGTCGCTGGGCGGGATCGCATAGACCAGCGCCACATTCAGTACCCCGGCAGACTGCGGCACCGGCTCACCGCCGGTATCGCGCAAGGCGATCGGCCAGCCCAGCGCGGCGCAGGCAGATTCGGCGTCGGCAAAACCCTCCAGGCGGCTGAGCCGGCGCGGCATGACCAGCGACTGCTCCAGTGGCCGCCAGAACAGCAGGCCGCTGTCGCGCTCACCGGCGAAGGCGGCATCGAGCAGCGCACGTTCGGCGTCCAGCCCGTGCTGCGCCGACAGTCTTTTCACTCTGTTCATGACAGCGTCCTTGGATCGATCGGGTTGCGGACTATGCCCGCCAGGGGCTTATCCGACAATGTTTCAGGCCAATTTGTTGCGTGCTGGGAAATTTCAGCGTAGCGGGCTGAGACTACCGTTGTGTCGCCCCAGGTCACCCTGGGCGCATCTGCGCACCGCAGCGAAGCGGAGCTGCGTCTATCCTGCTACTGGCCGGCACTTTGCGCAGGAGGCCAGAGCCCGTGTCCAGGACGTTGCTGCAGCGTCTTCACCACGCCATTGCCATCAACGACGCACTGGCGCTGCCCATCGCCCGGGAGAACCTGCGGCGCCTGTATTTTGCCGCCCTGCTGGCGGTGCCCTTCGACCTGATCCACATCGTCGTGTTTCGCCTCAACCTGCAGGGCTCCAGCCCCGAATACGACGGCTGGCGGCTGGATATCATCCGTGTGCATGCCGTGGTCGCGGTACTGTTCAGCCTGCTCGGGCTGCTCACCTGGCTGGCCTCGCCGCCGCGCCGCAGTGCGCCCTTGTGGTACATGCAGACCCTGACCGTGCTGGGCAGCCTGCTGGTGCTCGGCTTTGGCGTGGCGATCACCGGCGCCGACCAGCAGGTGACGAGCAGCATCACCCCCTTCCTCATGGCCTCGGTGGCCACCGCACTGCTCATCCTGTTGCGCCCGAGCCTGGCGGTGATCCTCTACATCCTCGCCCTCTCCGCATTCGAGCTGACCATGGTCCTCACCCAGGCCAGCCCGCAGTTGCGCCTGTCGAACCAGATGGGCGGGCTGACCATCTGCGGTATCGGCCTGGTGCTGTCGTTCATCCTCTGGCACGGCCATGTGCGCAACCTGCGCCAGCGCGAATTCCTCCGCCAGCAACGGCTGGAGCTGGAGGAAAAGAACCGCCAGCTGGAATACCTCGCCGGCCACGACCCGCTCACCGGGCTGTTCAACCGCCGCCAGTTCGACCAGTTGGTCGGCATGGAGCTGTCCCGCGTCGCCCGCCAGCCCGCGCCCATCAGCCTGCTGATGGTGGACCTGGACCATTTCAAGTTCATCAACGACCGCTACGGCCACCCGCTGGGCGACGAAGTCATCCGCCACACCGCCAGCCTGCTGCGCAACTACACGCGCACCGGCGACAGCGTGGCGCGCCTCGGCGGCGAGGAGTTCCTCCTGTTGCTGCCCGATACGGCGCAGTTCCAGGCCCGCGCCATTGCCGAGAAGGTGCGGCGGCTGCTGGAGGAAACCCCGTTGCCCATGAAGGACGGCCTGCTCTACCTCACCGCGAGCTTCGGCATCGCCTGCCTGGAGGCCGGCGTGCCGGGGACCTATGAAGGGCTGTACGCGGCAGCGGACAAGGCGCTGTACAAGGCCAAGGCCAGCGGACGCAACCGCGTGGAGGTGATTGAACTGGGAATGGAGATGGGGACGTTTGACTGAGCGCCCTGGCGGGCTGCCATCCCGGTGCGTAGGGGCGGGTTTCGTCCGCGATCGGCTGGGCGGCACCCTGGACGACCGGAGCGGTTACGGCACCTCGCGGATAAATCCGCTCCTACGAACGTGCGTAGGGCGCATCACGCGCCAGCGTTATCCGCCGCGGGGCCATCGGCGCATGACCCGTTCCGGGTTGTTCGCCCTACGGCCTACCCAAGCTATCAGGATTCGTAGGAGCGGACTTCGTCCGCGATTGGCTGGGCAGCGCGCCCCGCCCCGAAGGGAGAGGGAGCTGTCCGTGCTTCCCTGATGTGACCGGCGGACATCGACGTTTCAGGATACTCCAAACCCGTCCCCTCTCCCTTCAGGGAGAGGGTTAGGGAGAGGGTGGTGAGTGCCGCTGGGAAATGGCCCGTTCACGAGCCAGCACGCTCCTGCGAAAAGCGCGCGGTGCGTTACTGCGCGTACTTGCGCGTCAGCCCCGGCGGCACGCCGCTGCTGTCGGTCTCGGTCCAGGGGCCTTGCGGGCCGACGGCCCAGTACCAGCCGTTGTCCCAGTAGTAATAGGTGCGCTGGCGGTAGTAGAGGTCCTTCTGGCCCTGGATCACATACACGCCCAGGCTCGCATCCCAGCGGCCCTTGCCGCCGGGCGGCGGGGCGAACTGGGTCGGACGCTTGGACGCCGCCGCCGGCTTGGACGGCTGCGGAGTGATGGGCGAGCTGGAGGTCTTGGCCGGCGGGATCGGCTTGCTTGGCTGCGAGGGCGGCGGTATGGGCGACGTCGGCTGCTCCGGCTGCTGCGGTTGCACCACGCAACCACCCAATACCAGCATGGCGCCCAGCGCCAGCACTCTGCCCTTCATCGCTCAACCCTCTCGTGTCGTGATTACTTCTGATCCGGGCTGTCGATTGTCACGCTCTGCTCGCCCGCCTGGGAAGTAGACAACGAAGCGCTTCGTCCGATCCATTCCCCGGCGGTGGCATTGCCGGCACGGGAGATACGCGCCACCAGTTGCACCTGCGGGTGCTGGGAGAGCTTGAGCTGCGGCATCATCGCGTCGGCGTCGCTGAGCGACACCTCGCTGGGCAGGTCGGACACCTTCAGGCGCTTGACCGCCAGCGGCATCGGCGGGCCGCTCACGGCGCGGGCGAAGACGAACACGCTGTCGTCCGGCTTGACCTGGCCCTTCACCGCGGCGCTGAGGTCGACCTTCACCTTCAGGGTCACACCAGCGGTTGCGGCGGCCGCCGGCGCCTCGGGCGGCGTCTGGCCCTGCTCGATCATGCGTTGGCGGGCGCGCTCGATGCCGCCGGCGATGGCCTCGCGGGACGGGTCGTCCTGCGGCAGCACGGCGACCAGGCGGCCCCAGTAGTCGATGGCGTTGGCGTACTTTTCGTCCTCGAAGGCAGCGATGCCCAGCAGGCCGAGGGTGGTGACTTCCTGCGGGTCCTTCTTCAGCGCTTCGTCGGCCAGGTCGCGGACCTGTTGGCTGAGCGCCTTGTTACCCGCAAAGTACAGCGCCTGGGCCCACTGGCCGAGCACTTCCGGCTGGCGGCCGGACAGGCGCGCGGCCTGTTCGAAGGCCTTGGCGGCGTCGGTGGCGCGGTTCTGCGTCATGTAGGCGCGACCGAGGAAGTACCAGCCTTCGGCGGAATCCGGCTGGGCCTTGAGGGAACGCTCCAGGCGCGAGGTCACCTCTTCCATGGACTTGGGCGCAGTGGCGAATTCGCGGGCCAGCTCGACCTTGTCGCTGGCGCCCCAGTGCAGGTAGAGCCCCAGCGCGAGGAACGGCAACACCAGCGCAGCCACCAGCGGCGCGGCGCGCCCCAGGCGGGAACGGCGGTCCTCGCCGGCGCCTTCGGTATCGGAGAGCAGCTCACGCGCGGCTTCGGCGCGGCCGGCTTCGAACTGCGCGTCATCCAGGGTGCCGGCGTCACGCTGGCTGCCCAGCTCGGCCAGGCGTTCCTGGTACAGGGCGACGTTGAGGGCGGTGCGGTCTTCCTCGGCCTGGGCCTTGCGGCCGCGCAGCAGAGGGACGAGGAGGAATGCCAGGGCCACCAGCAACAGCAGGCCGGCGGCGAGCCAGAAATCGATCATTTGTCTTGGTTATCCAGCAATTGGTCGAGACGCGCCTGCTCCTCGGCGGACAGCGTGGTGGAAGTGGCAGCCGCCGGGCGACGGCGCCGCGCGACGATGGCGCCGATGACGATCACGCCCAGGCCCAGCAGCGCGGCGGGGCCGAACCAGAGCAGCCAGGTGCGCTCGCTGACTTCGGGCTTGTAGCGCACGAACTCGCCGTAGCGGTCGACCATGTAGTCGATGATCTGCTGGTTGCTCTTGCCGGCGGCCATTTGGGTGTAGATCTGCTTGCGCAGGTCGGCGGCGATCGGTGCGTTGGAGTCGGCGATGTCCTGGTTCTGGCACTTGGGGCAGCGCAGCTCGGTGGTCAGGTCGCGGAAACGCTCACGCTCGGTGTCATTGGCGAACTCGTAGGTGTCGATGGCGGCGTGGGCAATGCCGGTGAGGCAAAGCCCGAGCGCGGCAGCGGCGAGAAGACGCTTCATTTGCCCTCCGCTTCGTCGACCAGCCCCTGGTAGATCGGCGCCAGTTGCTCACGCCAGACCTTCTCGTCCACGGCGCCGACCAGCTTGTGGCGGATGATGCCGTCCTTGTCGATGATGTAGGTCTCCGGCGCGCCGTACACGCCCAGGTCCAGGCCCAGGGTGCCCTGCGCATCGGCGATGTTCAGCAGATAAGGGTTGTGCAGCTCCTTGAGCCACTTCTGCGCGGCGGCCGCGTCGTCCTTGTAGTTGATGCCGTAGATCACCACGCCTTTGGCGGCGAGATCGGTGAGCACCGGGTGTTCGAAACGGCAGGTCGGGCACCAGGTGCCCCAGACGTTGACCAGCGCCGGCTTACCCTTGAGGTCGGCCTCGGTGTAGGTCTTGCCCGGCTCGGTGACGCTGGGCAGGGAGAACGCCGGGAACGGCTTGCCGATCAGCGCCGAGGGCAGCTCGCTGGGGTCCAGCCACAGGCCACGGAAGAGAAATACCGCGACGACCAGGAAGATCGCCAGGGGCAACAGCAGGATTGCACGCTTCACACTCAGGCTCCCTGTCCGGCGAGGCCCAGGGCCTCGCGTACGCGCGTTTTCACTTTCAGGCGGTAGCGACGATCCAGCGCCGCCAGCACGCCACCCAGCGCCATCAGCAGGCCGCCGAGCCAGATGAAGCGCACGAAGGGCTTGATGTGCACGCGCACCGCCCACGCGCCGTTGTCCAGCGGCTCACCCAGGGCGACGTAGAGGTCGCGGGTCAGGCTGCCGTGGATGCCGGCCTCGGTCATCATCGAGTTCTGTACGCTGTACAGGCGCTTTTCCGGGTGCAGCGTGGCAACTTCGGAACCGTTGCGGGTCACGCGGATGGTGCCCTTGTCGGAGGTGAAGTTCGGGCCTTCGAAGTGATGGGTGCCCTCGAAGCGGAACTGATAGCCGGCCAGCTCCACCGACTCGCCCGGCGCCATGCGCAGGTCGCGCTGGGCGCTGAACTGGCTGGTGAGGACCACGCCGATGGCGCAGATGGCAATGCCGAAGTGCGCCAGCTGCATGCCCCAGTAGCTGCGGTTCAGGCCCGCGGCGCCGGCGATCACGCCCTTGTAGCGGACCTTGTCGAAGAAGTCGCGCACGCCGGCCAGCACCACCCAGGCGGCGAGCATGAACACGCTCAGCACTTCCCAGTGCAGCTCGCCGTATAGGAAGCTGCCGAGGCCGCCCAGCACCACGGTACCGATCAGCACCGGCGTGAGCATGTTGCGCAGCCAGCGGGTCGGGGTGTCCTTCCAGCGCACCAGCACGCCGACGGCCAGGGCCAGCATGAGGATGGCCATCAGCGGCACGAACAGCGCGTTGAAATACGGCGGGCCGACGGACAGCTTGGCGCCGCTGATGGCATCGAGCACCAGCGGGTAGAGGGTGCCCAGCAGGATCATCGAGGCGGTGACCACCAGGATCAGGTTGTTCAGCAGCAGCAGGGTCTCGCGGGACCACAGGGCGAAGCCGACCTGGCTCTTGACCACCGGCGCGCGCAGGGCGAACAGCGTCAGCGAGCCGCCCACCACCAGCAGCAGGAAGGCCAGGATGAACACGCCGCGCTCCGGGTCCGAGGCGAAGGCGTGCACCGAGGTCAGCACGCCGGAGCGGACCAGGAAGGTGCCCAGCAGACTCAGGGAGAAGGCCGCGATGGCCAGCAGCACGGTCCAGCTCTTGAACACGCCGCGCTTCTCGGTCACCGCCAGCGAGTGGATCAGCGCGGTGCCCACCAGCCAGGGCATGAACGAGGCGTTTTCCACCGGGTCCCAGAACCACCAGCCGCCCCAGCCCAGTTCGTAGTAGGCCCACCAGGAGCCGAGCACGATGCCGATGCCGAGGAAAGTCCAGGCCACCAGGGTCCAGGGCCGCGACCAGCGCGCCCAGGCGGCGTCGAGGCGGCCGCCGAGCAGCGCGGCGATGGCGAAGGCGAAGGCCACCGAGAAGCCCACGTAGCCCATGTAGAGCATCGGCGGGTGGAAGATCAGGCCGGGGTCCTGCAGCAAGGGGTTCAGGTCGTTACCGTCCGCCGGTACCTGCGGCAGCAGGCGGCTGAAGGGGTTGGAGGTGATGATCAGGAACAGCAGGAAGCCAGTGCTGATCATGCCCATCACGGCCAGCACGCGGGCCAGCATCACTTCCGGCAGCTGACGGGAGAACACCGACACGGCGAAGGTCCAGCCGCCGAGAATCAGCGCCCAGAGCAGCAGCGAGCCTTCGTGGGCGCCCCACACGGCGCTGAACTTGTAGAACCACGGCAGCGCGCTGTTGGAGTTGCTGGCGACGTAGGCCACCGAGAAGTCATCGTGGAGGAAGGCCCAGGTCAGGCAGCCGAAGGAGAACAGCAGGAAGGCGAACTGCCCCCAGGCTGCCGGGCGCGCCAGGCTCATCCATTGGCGGTCGCCGCGCCACGCGCCGACCAGCGGGAAGAACGACATCACCAGCGCCATGCACAGCGCGAGGATCAGCGAGAGGTGGCCGAGCTCGGGAACCATGTCAGTTGCTCCCCTGTTGCGGCGCGGCGCCACCGTTCTGGCTGGCCTCGTAGTGCTCCAGCTTGCCGCTGTCCTTGAGCGCCTTGGTGACTTCCGGCGGCATGTATTTCTCGTCGTGCTTGGCCAGCACTTCGTCGGCGGTCAGCACGCCGGCGGAATCGATCTTGCCCAGGGCGACGATGCCCTGCCCTTCGCGGAACAGGTCGGGGAGGATACCGCGGTACTTCACCGTGACTTCCTTGGCGAAGTCGGTAACCACGAATTCCACGTCCAGCGAATCCGCCGAGCGCTTGAGCGAGCCCTTCTCCACCATGCCGCCGGCGCGGATGCGCGTGTCGTGCGGGGCTTCGCCGTTGGCGATCTGGGTCGGGGTGTAGAACAGGTTGATGTTTTCCTGCAGGGCCGACAGCGCCAGGCTGACGGCGACACCCACGCCGGCGACGATGGCGAGGACGATGTATAGACGCTTCTTGCGGACCGGATTCACTTGCTGGCCTCCCGGCGCAGACGACGCGCCTCTTCTTGCAGGTAACGCCGGCGCGCCACGATGGGCGAGACGACGTTGATCGCCAGGACCACCAGGCAGATGGCGTAGGCGGACCATACGTAAGGGCCATGGTGACCCATGGCGAGGAAATCGGAGAAGGATTCGAAACTCATAGCGCGCGCTCCACCTCGGCCTTGACCCAGCTCGCGCGGGCTTCGCGCTTGAGCACTTCCAGGCGCATGCGCATCATCAGCACCACGGCGAAGAAGCAGTAGAAACCGGCGACCATCATCAGCAGCGGGATCCACATCTCCGGCGGCATCGGCGGCTTTTCGGTCAGCGTGAAGGTGGCCGGCTGGTGCAGTGTGTTCCACCAGTCCACCGAGTACTTGATGATCGGGATGTTCACCACGCCGACGATGGCCAGCACCGCGCAAGCCTTGGCCGCGCTGTCGCGGTTGGTGATGGCCTGGCCCAGGGCGATGATGCCGAAATACAGGAACAGCAGGATCAGCATCGAGGTCAGGCGCGCGTCCCAGACCCACCAGGCGCCCCAGGTCGGCTTGCCCCAGATGGCGCCGGTGACCAGTGCGACGAAGGTCATCCAGGCGCCGATGGGGGCGGCGCACTGCACGGCGACGTCGGCGATCTTCATCTTCCAGATCAGCCCGACCGCGCCGGCCACCGCCAGCATCACGTAGCAGGACTGGGCGAGGAACGCCGCCGGAACGTGGATATAGATGATCCGGAAGCTATTGCCCTGCTGGTAGTCCGGCGGCGCGAAGGCCAGGCCCCAGACGGTGCCGGCGACCATCAGCAGGATCGCGGCGACCGCGAACCAGGGCATCCAGCGTCCGCTGATCTCGTAGAACCACTTGGGCGAGCCAAGCTTGTGAAACCAAGTCCAGTTCATCATCAGGCTCTGTCATCAAAGCTCTAGTCTGCCGCCGGTGCCGCTTCGAGAGCCCGGCGATCGTTCGTTCACTCGCCGACGCTGATCTTCAGCCCGGCGGCAATGGCAAAGGGCGTCAGCGTCAATGCTAACGCCGTCAGGCTGGCCAGCCACAACAGGTGCCCGGCGGTGGGCAGCCCCTGCAGCGACGCCTGCAGCGCTCCGCTGCCCAGGATCAGCACCGGAATGTAGAGCGGCAGGATCAGCAGGGCCAGCAGCAGGCCACCGCGCTTGAGGCCGACGGTGAGCGCGGCGCCCACGGCGCCCAGCAGGCTCAACACCGGCGTCCCCAGCAGCAGCGACAGCAGCAGGTCCGGCAGGCAGCGCGCCGGCAGGCCCAGCATCAGGGCGAAAAGCGGCGACAGCAGCACCAGGGCCAGCCCTGAAACCAGCCAGTGTGCCAGCACTTTGGCCAGGACCAGTAGTGGCAGGGGGTGCGGCGAAAGGACCCACTGTTCCAGGGAACCATCCTCGAAATCGCTGCGGAACAGGCCGTCCAGCGACAGCAGCACCGCCAGCAAAGCCGCGACCCAGACCAGGCCCGGCGAGAGGTTCTTGAGCATTTCCGACTCAGGACCGACCGCCAGCGGGAACAGCGCGATGACGATGGCGAAGAACACCAAAGGATTAGCCAGCTCCGCCGGACGTCGGAACAGCAGCCGCGCTTCGCGGGCGAGCAGCAGGGTGAAGACGTTGCTCATCGCGCCGCCACCTCCCGTGCGTGCTGGCCAAGGTCCAGGGCGCGGTAGCCCCGTGGCATGCGTTCCAGGGTGTGGTGGGTGGTCAGCACCACCAGGCCACCGCGTTCGCAATGGCCGGCCAGGTGTTCTTCGAGCTGCGCCACGCCCTGCTTGTCCAGGGCGGTGAAGGGTTCGTCGAGGATCCACAGCGGCGGCGCGTCCAGATACAGGCGCGCCAGGGCCACGCGGCGCTGCTGCCCGGCGGACAGGGTGTGGCAGGGAACGTCCTCGAAGCCACGCAGGCCGACGGCGTCCAGCGCCTGCCAGATGGCATCGCGGCTGGCCGGCTGGTGCAGGGCGCAGAGCCAGGCGAGATTCTCTTCGGCGCTCAGCAGGCCCTTGATACCCGCGGCGTGGCCGATCCACAGGAGCAGGCGCGCCAGCTCGTGGCGCTGCTCGGTCAGCGGCTTGCCATTGAGCAGCACCTCACCCGCGGTGGGCTGCATCAGCCCGCTGAGCAGGCGCAGCAGGCTGGTCTTGCCACTGCCGTTGGGGCCGACGATCTGTAGCATTTCGCCCGCGCCCAGTCGCACATCGAGACGCTCGAACAGCATGCGCCAGTCCCGCTCGCAGGCGAGCGCCACGGTTTCGAGGAGGGGATGGGTCAAGGGCATCGGCAACCGTCGGGCAGAAAACAGTCAGGAGTGCAAAAAAGCGGCCAAACCCGCCAGGCCGCCAAGCACGGCCGCGGGCGGCGCATTATACACAGCCGTTCCTACGCCCGACGTCAGGTTTTTCGACAGGGTGTAACGCGCCTCAGGCCCTGCGGCGGGCCCCTGGGCTGTCATGATCGTCCGGCTGCGCCTCTTCGTCGCGGGCACGACGGGTATGGATGGTGCTGATCGGCGACGTTTCCTGCTGCTTGATCAGACTATGAGTATGCCGCGAGATATAGGAGTGGTTGGCCGGGATATCCCGGTTGACAAAGGCCGAGGCACCAACCGACACGTTGTCACCGATGTGGAGGCCGTCGCCGATGATGCAGACATTGGCACCGAGGCTGACGTTGTCGCCGATGAGGATCGGCGCACTGCCATCGTTCTTCTGGCCGATGGTGGTGTTCTGGAAGATGCTGAAATTCTTGCCGATCACCGCCTTGCGGGTGATTACGATGCCAACCAGGTGAGGGATGTAAAGCCCCTCACCCACCGGGATGGTAATCGGAATCTCGATACCGAAGCGCTCGGCGAGGCGATCACCCAGGCGCATGGCGCGCTTCTGCCAGAAGGCGCTGGGGCTGGAGTGCAGGTATTGGGCGACGCGGAACCAGAACATGTAACGATACCGGGCGCGCTGCCGGCAGCGACGATGAAGCCGAGTCCAGCTGAAGCGGCTTTCCTCGCCCCCCAGGATCTCGATCCGCCACAGTCGTTTCAATTCCGCGAAGGTCATTACTGCATTCCACTTGATTCAGCCTGCGGTCCCTGCGGCAATGAAAACGCAATATTACTCTGATACCGCCCATCGGCACAAAACAACGCTGCGTTCGCCAAGAGGCAATAATCGCGTAAGTCCTTGCCACACCGGGATTTGCGGCACTTGGCCGAAGGCCGATGCTGTCATTGTGCCAATGGATCCTTAAACCTCTCTTAAGGAATCCGCGAGCGCCGCCGTCGGCCGAACGGTCTAAAGTGCCGGGCATCGCCGCCGATACACTGGGCGTAAACCCGTCACTCCGCCTACAGGTCTTCGATGCCGAGCGAAATTGGCGTTTCCCGCCCGCTACCGCCCACGCCGACGCTGCGCAGCTCGCAGAATGCTGCCGAGTTGACGCTCAAGCTCGCGCAGAGCCTGGGCGACCTGCTGCCGCCGGGGGACAAGGCGCATGCCGAGGTGCTGGCGGTGCGCGAGGGGCAGGTGAATTTCCAGTTGCTGCTGCGCCTGACGATGGCCGGCGGCCAACAGGCCCTGGTGGTGGCGGAAAGTCCCCAGGCGCTGCCCAAGGGCAGCACCCTGCAGCTGTCGACGATGAACCCGACCAGCCTTGCCGCCACCTTGCTGACGCAACCGAGCCTCGGCTCACTGGGGCTGGCCGGGACCAGCCAGGCGCCGCTGGGCAGCCTCGACCTCGACGTGTTGCCGGTGGGCACGCTGATCCAGGGCAAGGTGGATGCCAGCCAGGCCATCGCCCTGGGCAAGGCCGAACAGGTGGTCTACAAGGTGCTGGTCACCCTGCTCAACACCCCGCTGGCCGGGCGCCAGCTGAGCCTCGAATCGCCCAACCCGCTGCCCCTCAACAGCCTGCTCAGCGCTCGGGTGCAGGATCAACAAGCCTTGCAATTCCTGCCGATGAACGCGCGCCTGGAGCAACTCGACCTGAGCCTGCAGCTCGGCGTCCAGCAGAGCCGTCAGGGCCCGCTGGACGGCCTGTTCAAGGCGCTACAGGGCGTGACCAGCAATCCCAACGCGGCCCAGGACGCCAGCCCGGAATTGCGCCAGGCGGTGGACAAGCTGCTTGGCGCCCTGCCCGACGTGCGTCAACTCAGCGATGCCAAGGGCGTGGCCCAGGCCTTCCAGCAGAGCGGGGTGTTCCTCGAAGGGCAATTGCTGCGCGGCGTGGAGGCCCTGCCGCAGGACCTCAAGGCCAACCTGCTGCGGCTGATCGCTCAACTGCTGCCGGCCGTTCAGGGCGGCACCGCGGCTGCGGTACTGAGCAACCTGCCGGGTACCGCCCTGGCCGGAGCCAACAACCTGGCCCAGGCCATGCCGGCCTTCGTGCGCAACGCGCTGGGCGTGATCGGGCAGAGCAGCGGCCGTGCGCCAGCCCCGGTCAGCTTCCCGCTGCCCAGCCGCCTGGCCAATGAATTGGAGGAGGAAGGCGACCTCGAATCGCTGCTCAAGCTCGCCGCCGCCGCCGTCGCCCGCCTGCAGACCCACCAGTTGGGCAGCCTGGCACAGAGCGACGTGCTGCCCGACGGCACGGTACTGAACACCTGGCAGCTGGAAATTCCCCTGCGCCATCAGCAGCAGCTGGTGCCGATCCAGGTGCGTATCCAGCAGGAGGAAAAGGACTCCCAGGGCAAGGACCGGGACCAGCCGCCGCGCGAGATGCTCTGGCGCGTCGACCTCGCCTTCGACCTGGACAGCCTCGGCCCGCTGCAAGTCCAGGCCACCCTCGCCCACGGCAGCATCGGCACCCAGCTGTGGGC
Organism: Pseudomonas sp. NY15437; assembly: GCF_048068435.1. Taxonomy (NCBI): domain Bacteria; kingdom Pseudomonadati; phylum Pseudomonadota; class Gammaproteobacteria; order Pseudomonadales; family Pseudomonadaceae; genus Pseudomonas; species Pseudomonas sp. NY15437. The sequence continues at coordinate 106,340 of NZ_JBLUQC010000010.1, read as the reverse complement.
CGAGCGCGCCAGCACCGCCAGCCTGATCGACGGCGAGCTGGGCACGCTGCGCCAGCGGCTGAATGACGCCGGGCTGACGGTGGGTGAACTGAGCTGTCGCCAGGGCAAGCCGCCGCAGGGCACGCGCACGGCTGTGGAGCAGCGCTGGGTGGATGAGACCGCATGAAAAAAGCCAGGAAAGCGCCACGCCAGGCTATCGCCCTCAACTACGACGGTCAGAGCGCGCCGACGCTGACCGCCAAGGGCGACGACGAGCTGGCGGAAACCATCCTCGCCATCGCCCGTCACCACGAAGTGCCGATCTACGAGAACGGCGAACTGGTGCGCCTGCTGGCACGGCTGGAACTGGGCGATGCGATACCCGAGGCGCTCTACCGCACCATCGCGGAGATCATCGCCTTCGCCTGGTACCTCAAGGGCAAGAGTCCGTTGAATGACAACCCGGGCGCTGCGCCGGATGCAATGCCGCTCTTGCTGGAAGGCCCGGCCTCGCGGCGTCGCTGACGCCTCAGGAACGGCAGGCGCAGCCGGTGCGGGCCGGCGCCGAGTCGCCGACCGGCGCGAAGTCGCGGAATTCCCCCACCGACCTGCGAATCGGCTGCTCGTCCTCGCTGTGGTAGAGCACCATGCTGCTGGTCACTTCCCGCAGCTGCGCCAGGGACAACGGCTTGTCCAGCACGTCCAGCAGCGGCACGCGGTTGGCCCAGGCCCATTGCATCAGCCCGCGCTTTTCCTCGGCGCTGTAGTGCCCCACCAGCAGGAACTGGCGGAAGGTATTGCTCTGGCTCAGCGCCTTGAGGCTCAACAATTCGCTGGGGCCGGGGCGGAAGTCATCGTGGATGAACAGCCCGTAGCGCTGCCGGGTGGCAAGCGCCTTGCGCACTTCGTCCAGGTTCAGGCACAGGCTCAGGTGGTAGAACTCCAGGCGGTTGAGCAGCACGCTGTAGTTCAGGAGCCGGCCGGGATTCGAGCACAGCACCATCGCCCGATGGGAAATCGTCGCCATTTCGATGGCCTCGATAACAGTTGATGGGGCCAATGTAGCGACGAATTGACGCCCTTCTTATCAGACGAGTCCTAATCCGCTGTAGTGGAAATCCTACTTATAAGATTTCCCGACGGCCGGTTTCCGACATTGCGCCGCGGGCATCGCTTTGTTGAGCCCCTTTGCTGCCTGTTCGAGTCATCTCGGCCGCGCGCCACCGGCGGGCCGCGAGCGCGGCCAGGCGGGGCAGCGGCAAATGTCCAACCCGTTCATTCTTTGCACAAGAAGCCGCGCCGCCACTTGAGAAACGGATGAAGGAATGGGGAACGCGGGTTAAACACCCAGGTTCCTATGAGTTCCCTCGTTCATCGAACGCGACCTGTCCATCCGCGTGGTCAGGCCCAGGGAAACCCGTACGGATTTCCCCTTCCATCCGTTCGTATCGTCATTTGTCGGCAAGGAAGTTTGATCGTGAGCAGCACGCATGAAGCAGGCAACACGCCTCACCACAACGAACTCAGGGGCGGACTGAAATCCCGCCACTTGACCATGATGTCCATCGCCGGCGTCATCGGCGCGGCACTCTTCGTCGGTTCCGGTAAAACCATCGCCCTGGCGGGGCCCGCGGCCGTGCTGGCCTACCTGGGCGGCGGCATCCTGGTGGTGCTGGTGATGCGGATGCTCGGCGAGATGGCGGTCGCCCAGCCGGACACCGGCTCCTTCTCCACCTATGCCGACCGCGCCATCGGGCGCTGGGCCGGCTTCACCATCGGCTGGTTGTACTGGTACTTCTGGGCCTTGCTGATGGGCTGGGAAGCCTTCGTCGCCGGCAACATCCTCAACAGCTGGTTCCCGATGATCCCCGGCTGGGGCTTCGCGCTGATCGTCACGCTGTCGCTGATCGTGGTGAACTTCATGAACGTGCGCAGCTATGGCGAGTTCGAGTTCTGGTTCGCCCTGATCAAGGTGGTCGCCATCGTCATCTTCATCATCATCGGCGGCCTGGCGATCGCCCACCTGTGGCCGTGGGGCAGCACCGGCGGCTGGTCGAACCTGACCGCCAACGGCGGCTTCATGCCCAACGGCGGCAAATCGGTGGTGGTCGCCCTGCTTGGCGTGATGTTCGCCTTTCTCGGCGCGGAGATCGTCACGGTGGCCGCCGCCGAGTCGGCCAATCCCGACAAGGCGATCATCCGCACCACCAAGTCGGTGGTCTGGCGGATCTGCCTGTTCTACATCGGCTCGATCTTCATCGTGGTCGCCCTGGTGCCGTGGAACCACCCGCACCTGGGCGACCCGACCTGGGGTTCGTACCGTGTCACCCTGGACGCGCTGGGCATTCCCTACACCGGCCTGATCGTCAACTTCGTGGTACTGACCTCGGTGTGCAGCTGCTTCAACTCGGCGCTCTACACCGCGTCGCGCATGCTCTATTCCCTGGCTCGCCGTGGCGACGCCCATCGCATCATGCAGACCACCGGCCGGCGCACCGGCACGCCATACGTGGGCGTGCTGATTTCCAGCCTCTTCGCGCTGGTGGCGATTTTCCTCACCGCCATGCAATGGATGGACGTCTACGACGTGCTGATGCAGGCCACCGGGACCATCGCCCTGCTGGTCTACCTCGCCATTGCCTTCTCGCAATTGAGGATGCGCCGCAAGCTGGAGGCCGAAGGCCGGGAGATCAAGCTCAAGGTCTGGCTGTTCCCCTGGCTGACCTACGGGGTGATCGCCTTCATCATCGGCGCCTTCATCGTCATGGTGTGGGAAGGCACCTATTTCTACGAAGTGGTCTACACGCTGCTGCTGGCGGCAGTGATCGTGACCATGGGGCTGATTGCGCAGCGCTTCGATATCGGTACGAAAAACCGCAGAGGCTGAAGACCTGCCGGATGAATGCGAGGCCCCACGTCCGGGGCCTCGTTTCGTCGGGGCGGCGCTTGCTAGTCGCGCGCCTTGCCTTGATGCAGCCGGGCGACCAGCTCGGCCTCGGCCTGGGACAGGCCGCAGCTCTGGGTCAGGTCTTCCGGGCTGGCGCCCATGCCGACCAGGCGCGCGGCCTGGCTGAAGGACAGGCTGGTGGGGTCGCGCTGCTCGATGCGCACCAGGCGCTCGGGCAGCGGCGCGACCTGCTTGCTCAGCTCGCGCAGTTCCTCGCCCATGCGGACGTTGATCTGCTGGTATGACTCGATGCGCTTGCCCTGCTCTTTCAGGCGCTGCTCGAACACCGCCAATTGCTTGGCCAGCTCCACCGCCTGGGCTTGCTGGGCGCGCTGCCGGCCGGACAGCCAGACGCAGGCGCCGGCAAGGGCGACGCAGGCGACCGCGAGCACCACCAGTGCAATCAGCACCTCAGATGCTCTCCAGCTCCGACCACTCTTCCTCGGTCATCATCTTGTCCAGCTCGACCAGGATCAGCAGCTCGCCGTTCTTGTTGCAGACGCCCTGGATGAACTTGGCCGATTCCTCGTTACCGACGTTCGGCGCGGTCTCGATCTCGGACTGGCGCAGGTAGACGACCTCGGCGACGCTGTCGACCAGGATGCCCACCACCTGCTTGTCGGCTTCGATGATGACGATGCGGGTGTTGTCCGAAACCGGCGCCGGGTCCAGGCCGAAGCGCTGGCGGGTGTCGATCACGGTGACCACGTTGCCGCGCAGGTTGATGATGCCCAGCACGTAGCTCGGGGCACCCGGGACCGGCGCGATCTCGGTGTAGCGCAGCACTTCCTGGACCTGCATCACGTTGATGCCGTAGGTCTCGTTGTCCAGGCGGAAGGTGACCCACTGCAGAATCGGATCTTCGGCACCTTGCGCTGACGTTTTCTTCATATCCCCTCGCCTCTTCTGGTTTCCACGCCGCCTGCGGCGCGGAGGTTTTCTGTCGTATTGGGTTAGTGCTGCAGGCGCTTGGCCGCGCCGCTGGCGATCAGTTCGGCCAGGGCGGAGACATCCAGCAGCGCGCACATCTGGTCGATCACCGTGCCGGCCAGCCACGGGCGCTGCTGGCGCTGGCTGCGCCACTTCACCTCGGACGGGTCCAGGCGCACCGAGCGGCTGACCTGGTGCACCGCCAGCCCCCACTCGTAGCCCTGCACGGAAATCACGTATTGCAGCCCTTCGCGGTAGTCGTCCCGGTAGCGCTCGGGCATCACCCAGCGCGCGGTGTCGAGCACCTTCAGGTTGCCGTTCTGCCCGGGCAGGATGCCCAGGAACCAGTCCGGCTGGCCGAACAGCGGGGTCAGGTCGTGCCCCGCCAGCGGATAGATCGAGCCCAGGCACACCAGCGGCACCGCCAGGGTCAGCCCGGCGACGTCGAACAACAGGCACTCGAACGGCTCGGCGGCCCATACCGGGCGGCCGTCGTCGAGCAGCTTCAGCGGCGCGGCGGGCAGCTCGGCGCTGCCCGGCTGGTGCAGGTCGATGACCTGGCCCAGCTGCGCCGGCGGTTCATCGGCAACCGGTGCGGCGGTGGTTGGCGCGTCGCTGGCCGGGGCCATCGGTGCGGGGGCGCGCAGCTCGGCGACGGGCGCCCGGGCCGAAACGCTCAGGCGCGCATCGCGGACCTGCTCCTCCAGCACCGCCGCCTCGAATTCGTCGAGGCTGACGCTGGTATCCGCCGTCTGCACCACCGCAGCCTGGGGCTCGGCGGTGAGCGGTGCGAGCGGCTCGCTGACCACCAGCGCCACCGGGGCGACCGGCGCAACGGGCGCGGCAACGGGCTGCGCCACCGGTTCCGGGGCGAAGTCTTCGAACGTGGCCTCCTGCAGCAGTGCGTCCAGGTAGGACTGCAGCGCAAGCTGGGGGCGCGTGGCGGTAGCGGAACGACTCATGAGGGATAACCGCGCAAGGTGACTGTCCAGCCTATCGGCAGCGGACGCACCGCTCTTGAGCGCATCCGTCGGATTCTTTTGTTCAAGCACCGCATGCTCACGCTACCTGACTTGCCGGCACGTGGGCCAGCAGATGCTTGAGCAGCGCGCGGTAGGCGATCACGCCACGGCTGTTGCCGTCGTTGCGCGAGGGCACCAGGCCCTGGCGGCTGGCGTCGCGCAGCTTGGTATCCACCGGGATGAACGCCTGCCAGAGGGTGTCCGGGTAGGTGTCGCGCAGCACCCGCAGGGTGCCCAGGGAGGCCTGGGTACGGCGGTCGAACAGGGTCGGGACGATGGTGAACGGCAGCGCCTGCTTGCGCGAGCGGTTGACCATCTTCAGGGTGTTGACCATCCGCTCCAGGCCCTTGAGGGCGAGGAACTCGGTCTGCACCGGGATGACCAGGTGCTGGCTGGCCGCCATGGCGTTGACCATCAGCACGCCCAGCAGCGGCGGGCTGTCGATGATCGCGTGGTCGAACTCGTTCCACAGCTGCGCCAGGCTCTTGGCGATGACAAGACCCAGGCCGTTCTGCCCCGGCGACTGGCGCTCCAGGGTGGCCAGCGCGGTGCTCGACGGCAGCAGGCGGATGTTCTCGTGGCTGGTGGGCAGCAGCAGCGATGCCGGCAGCCCCTCGGGCACGTTGCCCTGGTGCAGGAACAGGTCGAACACGCTGTGTTCCAGGGTGTCCGGATCATGGCCGAAGTAGCTGGTCATCGAACCGTGGGGGTCCAGGTCGACGATCAGCACGCGCTTGCCGGCGTCCGCCAGCAGGCCCGCCAAGGCGATCGACGATGTGGTCTTGCCGACGCCACCTTTCTGGTTGGCTACCGCCCAGACTTTCATAGTGCTGGCTCCCCGCAGGCCGTGTTTCGGTTCAGGGTGTTCATATCATTCAGCCCCTGCCGATGACGAAGAATTGACGGCGCCACTCCCGGGCGCCTCGCTGGCAACCACTGGTGCAGATTGCGTGCCAGCATGCCGCAACGCCGGGTCCGGCTGCGCCTTGCCGCTGCCCACGCCGCTGATGCTGCGGCGCACCTCCAGGTTGCGGGAGATCACCAATACCACCCGGCGGTTGCGTGCACGGCCGTCCGCCGTGGCATTGTCCGCCACCGGCTGGAATTCACCATAGCCCACCGCCGCCAGCCGACCGGCGTCGAGGCCGTCCTGGGCGAGCATGCGGACGATGCTGGCGGCGCGGGCCGCGGACAGTTCCCAGTTGGTCGGGTACTGCGAATTATGGATCGGCACGTTGTCGGTGAAGCCCTCGACGTGCACCGGGTTGCGGTAAGGCGCCAGAATCCTGGCGACCTTCTCGATGATCGCGAACGCCGCGTCGTTGGGCACCGCATCGCCGCTGGGGAACAGCAGGCTGGAATTGAGGGTGATCTCGATCCAGAACTCGTTGCCGCGCACCGACAACTGGTCGGTGGCGATCAGGTCGCCAAACGCCTCGCGCACGCTCTGGGTAATCTGCTGCAGGGTGTCCGGGTTGCCCTGGGCCTGCCCTTCGTCCTGCGGATCGGTCAGCGACTGGTCCGGTTGCTGGGTGCGCGGGCGCTCCTCGCCAATCGGGATCGGGCGCACCGAACGGTCGGGCTGATTGAACACGCCGGTCAGGGTTTCCGAGAGGATCTTGTACTTGCCCTCGTTGATCGAGGAGATCGAGTACATCACCACGAAGAAGGCGAACAGCAGGGTGATGAAGTCCGCGTAGGACACCAGCCAGCGTTCGTGATTCTCGTGTTCTTCATGGCGTCTGCGGCGAGGCATGCGCATCACCTTCTTCTTAGCCCACGAAGCCTTGCAGCTTCAGCTCGATGGAACGCGGGTTTTCGCCCTCGGCGATGGACAGCAGCCCCTCCATGAGCATCTCGCGGTAGCAGGACTGGCGCAGCACGATGCTTTTCAGCTTGTGGCCAATGGGCAGCAGCAACAGGTTGGCCAGGCCCACGCCATAGATGGTGGCGACGAAGGCGACGGCGATGCCGTTGCCCAGCTGGCTCGGGTCGGCGAGGTTGCCCATGACGTGGATCAGGCCCATCACCGCGCCGATGATGCCGATGGTCGGCGAGTAGCCGCCCATGGCCTCGAACACCTTGGCGGCGGCCAGGTCACGACTTTCCTGGTTGTACAGGTCGACTTCGAGGATGCTGCGGATGGCTTCGGGCTCGGTGCCGTCCACCAGCAGTTGCAGGCCCTTGCGCGCGTAGGGGTCGCGCTCGGCGTCGGCGACGGTTTCCAGGCCCAGCAGGCCTTCCTTGCGCGCCGTCATGCTCCAGCCGACTACATGGTTGATGCCGCCGACCAGGTCCACCTTGGGCGGCAGGACCATCCAGCGCAGCATGGTCACGGCGCGCTTGAGCACCGCGACCGGCGTTTGCAGCAACGCGGCGGCGAGGGTGCCGCCCACCACGATCAGCGCCGCCGGGCCGTTGGCCAGGGCACCGACGTGCCCGCCCTCGAGGAAGTTGCCACCGATGATGGCAACCAGCGCGAGGATCAGGCCGACCAGGCTGAGGACATCCATCAGCCGCAGGCCTCGGTCAGGTGCCGGCCGATGTCGTCCAGGCTGTACACCGCGTCGGCCAGACCCGCCTTGGCGATCGCCATGGGCATGCCGTAGATCACGCAGCTGGCCTCATCCTGGGCCCACACCTGGGCGCCGCCCTGCTTGAGCATGCGCGCGCCTTCACGGCCGTCGGCGCCCATGCCGGTGAGGACCACCGCCAGCACCTTGTCGCCGTAGGCCTTGGACGCGGAACCGAAGGTCACGTCCACGCAGGGCTTGTAGTTCAGGCGTTCGTCACCGGGGAGGATGCGGATCGCGCCGCGGGCGTCGATCATCATCTGCTTGCCGCCGGGAGCCAGCAGGGCCACGCCGGGACGCAGCAGGTCGCCATCCTCGGCTTCCTTGACGGTGATCTTGCACAGCTTGTCCAGGCGTTCGGCGAAGGCCTTGGTGAAGGCCGCCGGCATGTGCTGGATCAGCACCAGCGGCGCGGGGAAGTTGGCAGGCAGCTGGGTCAGGACCCGCTGCAGCGCCACCGGCCCACCGGTCGACGTGCCGATGGCTACCAGCCGGTAGGGCTTACGCTTTGGGGCGGCGGAGGTCGCCGGCGCCGGAGCGGCCGGCGCGTGGCTGCCGCCCGGCGAAGCAGGAGCGGCCGGGCGCGCGGTGCCGGCAGCAGACGTCGAAGCCGGCGCGGCCGGGCTCGACGAATACGACGAGTAGGACGCGAAGCGACGATTGCTCTTGGCGATGGTGTGGACCTTCTCGCAGAGCAACTGGCGGACCTTGTCCGGGTTGCGCGAGATGTCCTCGAAATTCTTCGGCAGGTAATCCACCGCGCCGGCGTCCAGCGCGTCCAGGGTCACCCGGGCGCCCTCGTGGGTCAGCGAGGAGAACATCAGGACCGGCGTCGGGCAGCGCTGCATGATGGTCCGCACGGCGGTAATGCCGTCCATCAGCGGCATCTCGTAGTCCATGGTGATCACGTCGGGCTTGAGCGCCAGCGCCTGATCGATCGCCTCGCGGCCGTTGGTGGCCGTGCCGACCACCTGGATCTGCGGGTCGCCCGAAAGAATCTCCGAGACACGGCGGCGGAAGAACCCCGAATCGTCCACCACCAGGACTTTGACAGCCATAGACACTCCTGAAAAAAACTTCTTCCATCACACGGGCGCGCCAGGAGGCCCGCCCATAGAGTCAGTTGACGATTCGGCGCGAGCCGCGTTGCTGCGCCCAATCACGCCAGGCTAGACGCGGAACGACGGCGATGGCATTCCCTTGTCGAGTTCCGCAACGACGCATGGCGTGATTTGCCGCGCAACCCGAAGGGACGGGGCCGCATTTTGCGCCGCGCTGCGTTACTGGCTCATTTGGAATAACCACACCTATCTCCTCGTGCCTTGGCCTGCGCAAAATGTGGTTCCGTCGCGGCCGTGGCGAATCGTCATCTGACCCTATTGTCAGATACGACGGGCGTAGCGCTTGAGCATGCTCGGCACGTCGAGGATCAGCGCGATGCGCCCGTCCCCGGTGATGGTCGCCCCGGCCATGCCCGGCGTGCCCTGCAGCATCTTGCCCAGCGGCTTGATCACCACCTCTTCCTGGCCCACCAGCTGGTCGACCACGAAGCCGATGCGCTGGGTGCCCACGGAGAGGATCACCACGTGGCCCTCGCCCGGCTCGTCATGCTGCGCACCTGGCACCAGCCAGCGCTTGAGGTAGAACAACGGCAGGGCCTTGTCGCGGACAATCACCACTTCCTGGCCGTCCACCACGTTGGTGTTGGACAGGTCGAGGTGGAAGATCTCGTTGACGTTGACCAGCGGGAAGGCGAAGGCCTGGTTGCCCAGCATCACCATCAGGGTCGGCATGATCGCCAGGGTCAGCGGGACCTTGATGACGATCTTCGAGCCCTGGCCCTTGGTCGAGTAGATGTTGATGATCCCGTTGAGCTGGGAAATCTTGGTCTTCACCACGTCCATGCCGACACCGCGGCCGGAGACGTCGGAGATCTCGGTCTTGGTCGAGAAGCCGGGGGCGAAGATCAGGTTGTAGCAGTCGGACTCGGACAGGCGATCGGCCGCATCCTTGTCCAGCAGGCCCTTCTCCACCGCCTTGGCGCGCAGCACGTCCGGGTCCATGCCTTTGCCGTCGTCGGAGATCGACAGCAGGATGTGGTCGCCTTCCTGTTCGGCGGACAGCACCACCTTGCCCGAACGCGACTTGCCGGCGGCCTCTCGCTCGTCGGGGCCTTCGATGCCGTGGTCGACCGCGTTGCGCACCAGGTGCACCAGCGGGTCGGCCAGGGCCTCGACCAGGTTCTTGTCCAGGTCGGTCTCTTCGCCGATCAGCTCGAGGTTGATCTCTTTCTTCAGGTTGCGCGCCAGATCGCGGACCTGGCGCGGGAAGCGGCCGAAGACCTTCTTGATCGGCTGCATGCGGGTCTTCATGACCGACGACTGCAGGTCGGCGGTCACCACGTCAAGGTTGGAGACGGCCTTGGCCATCGCCTCGTCGCCGCTGTTCAGGCCCAGCCGCACCAGGCGGTTACGCACCAGCACCAGTTCGCCGACCATGTTCATGATCTCATCCAGGCGGGCGGTGTCCACGCGCACGGTGGTTTCCGCTTCGCTGGCCGGCTTCTCGGCGGGCGCGGCGGCAGCAGGCTTGGCAGCGGCAGGTTTGGCCGCCGCAGCAGCCGGTGCCGGCGCCGCAGCAGGCTTGGGCGCGGGGGCTGGCGCCGCCGGCTTGGCCGCCGCTGGCTCTTCCTTCGCGCCGGTGAACTGGCCCTTGCCGTGCAACTCGTCGAGCAGCTTCTCGAATTCGTCGTCGGTGATGTTGTCGTCGCCGCCAGGTGCCGGCGCTTGCTCGGCTTTCTTCTCGGCAGCCGCTTCGGCGGGAGCCGGGGTTTCCTCCTTGGCGCCGGTGAACTGGCCCTTGCCATGCAACTGGTCGAGCAGCGCTTCGAACTCGTCGTCGCTGATCTCGTCGCCACCGGCCGGCGCTTCGGCGGCCGGCGCCGGAGCAGCCTTGGCCGGCTCCTTGGCGCCAGCGCTGAACTGGCCCTTGCCGTGCAACTGGTCGAGGAGCGCTTCGAATTCGTCGTCGGTGATGTCGTCGCCACCGGCACCCACGGGCGCCGCGGGCGCTTCGGCGGCGGGCTCGAGCGCATCCATCAGTTGCTCGAACTCGGCGTCGGTGATGTCGCCATAGGCTGCCGCAGCCGCCGGCGCGGGTTCGACGACGGGCTCGGCGGCCGGAGCTTCGGCCGGCGCGGCATCCGGGTCGGCCAGGCGCGACAGGGCAGCGAGCAGCTCGGGCGTAGCCGGCGTCGGCTCCTGCGCATCCCGCACCTGCTGGAACATCACATTGACGGTATCCAGCGCCTGCAGCATCACGTCCATCAGCTCGGCATCCACGCGGCGTTCGCCCTTGCGCAGCATGTCGAAGACGTTTTCGGCGATGTGGCAGCACTCCACCAGCGCGTTCAGCTGGAGGAAGCCCGCCCCACCCTTGACGGTGTGGAACCCACGGAAGATGGCATTGAGCAGGTCCATGTCATCCGGGCGGCTTTCCAGCTCGACCAGTTGCTCGGACAGTTGCTCGAGGATCTCGCCGGCCTCCACCAGGAAGTCCTGGAGGATCTCGTCATCGGCGTCGAAGCTCATTCGGGTGCTCCCTCTACAGCGTCAGCGGACGCTTAAAAACCAAGGCTGGATAACAGGTCGTCGACATCGTCCTGACCGGACACGACGTCTTTTCTTGTATCGGCAGCAATCTGCGGACCTTCACCCTTGGCCGATCTTTCTTTTTCCACCGCGTCGCGCATGCTGTCGTGGTCATGCTCGATGCCGGCGTAGCGATCGACCTGCCCTGCCATCCAGACCAGCTTCACCAGGTTCGACTCGACCTCGGTCACCAGCTTGGTGACGCGCTTGATCACTTGCCCGGTGAGGTCCTGGAAGTCCTGCGCCAGCAGGATGTCGTTCAGGTGCGCGGAGAGTTTGCGGCTGTCCTGGGCGCTGATGTAGAGGAACTGCTCGACGCGCTTGGCCAGCTCGCGGAAGGCCTCGGGGCCCAGCTCGCGGCGCATGAAGCGCGACCAGTCTTCCTGCAGCTCCTTGGCCTGGGTCTCGATGTGCATCACCACCGGGGTGCACTCCTCCACCAGGTCCATGGTGCGATTGGCCGCTTTCTCGGTCATCGTCACCACATAGGACAGGCGGTCGGTCGCATCGGCGATCTGCGACATCTCCTCGGCGTGCCGGGAGTTGGGGTCGATCTGGAAGTTGACGATGGCGTTGTGCAATTCGCGGGTGAGCTTGCCTACCTCCTGGTAGAGCCCGCGATCACGCGCCTGGTTGAGCTCGGAGATCAGCTGCACGGCGGTCTGAACGTCGCCCTGCTCGAGGCAGTCGACCAATTCGCGCGCGTGTTTTTTCAGGGTCGACTCGAAGTCACCCGCGGATTCGTTGAAATCCATGACGCCCTCTTGGCCAGCCTCAGCTGCCGACCCGCTCGAAAATCTTCTCGATCTTTTCTTTCAGCACCTGAGCGGTGAAAGGCTTGACCACATAGCCGTTGACCCCGGCCTGGGCCGCTTCGATGATCTGGTCGCGCTTGGCTTCGGCGGTGACCATCAGCACCGGCAGGTGCTTGAGGCGCTCGTCGGCGCGGACCGCACGGAGCAGGTCGATACCGGTCATGCCGGGCATGTTCCAGTCGGTAACGAGGAAGTCGAAGTTGCCGCTGTGCAGCATCGGCAGCGCAGTGGTGCCGTCGTCGGCCTCTGCGGTGTTGGTGAACCCCAGGTCTCGCAGGAGGTTCTTGATGATGCGCCTCATCGTGGAAAAGTCGTCCACGATGAGAATTTTCATGTTCTTGTCCAAACCTGCCTCCATCGATACCAAACGCGCCCTGGCGGGCGTGCCGTCAATTCATCGAGCGTCGTGCGCTCTCGCCATGGGCGCGTCAAGGGAACGTCACCCAAAAAATTCGTAAGCCTATAACTTGCCTAAGGAAAATCCCTTCAGCCTTTTCGCTAGGAACAAGCAGGCGCGAAACTACCCGATGCTCAGCGAGCGCGCCACTCCGCCAGACGCGAACGCAAGCGCGCGGCGCACTGGCTGTGCAACTGGCTGACCCGGGATTCGCTGACGCCCAGTACTTCGCCGATCTCCTTGAGGTTGAGTTCCTCGTCGTAGTACAGGGCCAGCACCAGCCGCTCGCGCTCGGGCAGCTTGGTGATGGCGTCGGCCAGCGCCGCCTGGAAGCGTTCGTCCTCCAGCCCGTGGGACGGCTCGTTGTCGTGGTGCGATGCGTCTTCGGCAAGGCCGCCACTCTGTTCGCCGTCCTGCAACATGTCGTCGAAGCTGTACAGACGGCTGCCCTGGGTGTCGCTGAGGATGCCGTAATAATCTTCGAGGCTCATATTGAGTTCGGCAGCAACCTCCTGATCTTTAGCGTCGCGTCCGGTGCGCGCCTCGACGGCGCGGATGGCGTCGCTGACCATGCGGGTGTTGCGGTGCACCGAACGCGGGGCCCAGTCGCCCTTGCGCACCTCGTCGAGCATGGCGCCGCGGATGCGGATGCCGGCGTAGGTCTCGAAGCTCGCGCCCTTGCCCGCGTCGTATTTCTTCGCTGCCTCCAGCAGGCCGATCATGCCGGCCTGCATCAGGTCTTCCACCTGCACGCTGGCCGGCAGGCGGCCGAGCAGGTGGTAGGCGATACGCTTCACCAGCGGGGCATGCTTCTGGATCAGCAGTTCCTGGGAGTTGTGCGCCTGCGCCTTGCTGTACATACGCGCTCCGGAGGCCGCGGTCATACGGCCGAACCCGTGGGATGTTGCACCAGGCGCTCGACGAAGAACTCCAGGTGCCCTCGAGGGTTGGCCGGCAGCGGCCAGCTGTCGACCTTCTGCGCCACCGCACGGAAGGCCAGGGACGCCTTGCTGCGCGGGAACGCCTCATATACCGAACGCTGCTTCTGCACCGCCTTGCGCACCGACTCGTCGTAGGGAATGGCGCCCACGTACTGCAGGGCCACGTCGAGGAAGCGGTCGGTGACCTTGGTCAGCTTGGCGAACAGGTTGCGGCCCTCCTGGGGGCTGTGCGCCATGTTCGCCAGCACGCGGAAACGGGTCATGCCGTAGTCGCGGTTGAGCAGCTTGATCAAAGCATAGGCATCGGTGATGGACGTGGGTTCATCGCAAACGACCAGCAGCACTTCCTGCGCGGCGCGGACGAAGCTCACCACCGAGTCGCCGATGCCGGCGGCGGTGTCCACCACCAGCACGTCGATGTTGTCGCTGATGTCGCTGAAGGCCTGGATCAGGCCGGCGTGCTGCATCGGCGTGAGGTGGACCATGCTCTGGGTGCCCGAGGCCGCCGGAACGATGCGGATACCGCCCGGGCCCTGGAGGATCACGTCACGCAGGTCGCATTCGCCTTCGATCACGTCGGCCAGCGTGCGCTTGGGCGACAGGCCCAGCAGCACGTCGACGTTGGCCAGGCCCAGGTCGGCGTCCAGCAGCATGACGCGGCGACCCAGGTCGGCCAGCGCCAGCGACAGGTTCACCGACACGTTGGTCTTGCCCACGCCACCCTTGCCACCGGTGACTGCGATTACCTGAACGGGATGCATGCCCATATCAATACCTTGTCTCGTCGTTCGACCGTCACGCACCAGCGTTTCGGCTATTCCGGCTGCGGTGCTCCCCTGCTGCCGGTGCTCGCGGATCATCGTGCAGAGCATCCGCATCGCTTGGGCGACCCAACCGGCCGCCCCGCGCCCCTACCCGGGGCTCACAATCGTCAGCTGGCGCGACGCACCGGCTGCTGGTAAAGGCCGGCGAACAGGTCGGCCATGGCGTCTTCGCAGGGCTCTTCCGGCGACTGCAGGCTCACCGCGCGGCTCACCAGTTGGTGCGCGCGTGCCAGGTGCAGGTCATCCGGGATCTTCGGCCCGTCAGCCAGATAGGCTACCGGGAGATGCTGGCTGATAGCCAGAGCCAGAGCTTCCCCGAGGCTGCCCGCTTCGTCCAGTTTGGTCAGGATGCACCCGGCCAGCCCACAGGAACGATAGTTCTGCCAGGCGGCCTTGAGCACCTGGCTCTGGCTGGTCGCGGCCAGCACCAGGTAATTCTTCACGTTCAGGCTCAGCGACGACAGCGCCTCGAGCTGCATGCGCAGCGCCGGGTCGTTGGCCGGCAGGCCCGCGGTATCGATCAGCACCAGGCGCTTGCGTGCCAGCGGGGCCATGGCCTGGATCAACGACTGCCCCGGATCGACCAGCGTGACCGGCACATTGAGGATGCGGCCCAGGGTCTTGATCTGCTCCTGCGCGCCGATGCGGAAGCTGTCCATGGACACCAGGGCGATGCTCTGCGCGCCGTACTTCAGCACGTAGCGGGCAGCCAGCTTAGCCAGGGTAGTCGTCTTGCCCATGCCGGCCGGGCCGACCAGGGCGATCACCCCGCCCTGCTCCAGCAGGTCGATCTCCGGGGTGTTGATCGAGCGTGCCAGGTGCGCCAGCAGCATGCGCCAGGCCTGCTTCGGGTCGGCGATGGAGGCCACGCGCTCCAGCAGGCTGCGCGACAGGTCGGCCGGCAGGCCCATGCGCTGCAGGCGACGCCACAGGTTGGCCTGCTTCGGACGCTGGTTCTGCAACTGGTTCCAGGCAATCGAGCCAAGCTGCACTTCGATCAGTTCACGCAGGCCGTTGAGCTCGAAGCGCATGGCCTCCAGCGCCTGCTGGCCAGCGGCGGCCGGCGCCGGGGCCACCGGTGCGTCCATGGCGGCGGCCAGGGTTTCGGCGGCGCTGCGGCGCGGCTTCTCGGTGCCGTACATTTGACGGTCGCCGCGCACGCCATCGGCGGCACGGGTCGGTGCCGACAGGTCGGCCTTGGCCTGGGCGATCTTCGCCTGGGTCTTGCGCAGCTCGGCTTCCAGCGCCGGGTTCGGCTTGCTGGCCGCCACCGGTGCCTGGTAATCCAGCGCCGCGGTCAGTTCCACGCCGCCAGCGACACGGCGATTGCCGATGATCGAGGCGTCCGGGCCCAGCTCGTCACGGACCAGTTTCATGGCCTGACGCATATCAGCGGCGAAGAAGCGTTTTACCTGCATGGCCTCGGACCTCAATCAGTTCTGCCCAACGGTGGCAACGATCGTGACTTGTTTGTTGTCGGGGATTTCCTGGTACGCCAGCACGTTCATGGTGGGCACCGCCATCCGGGCGAATCGCGACATCATCGCGCGGATGGGGCCGGCCACCAGCAGAATCGCCGGCTTGCCAAGCATCTCCTGGCGCTGCGCCGCTTCAACCATCGAGCGTTGCAGCTTCTCGGCCATTCCGGGTTCCAGCAACATGCCTTCTTCGGAGCCCTGTCCGGCCTTCTGAAGACTATTGAGCAATATCTGTTCCAACCTGGGCTCCAGAGTGATCACAGGCAGCTCCGGCTCTAGTCCCACAATGGTTTGCACGATGGCGCGGGCCAGCGCGACGCGAACCGCCGCCACCATCGCGGCGGGATCTTGACTCTTCACCGCGACGTTGGCGATGGCTTCGGCGATGGTGCGGATGTCGCGCACCGGCACCTGTTCCTGCAGCAGCGCCTGCAGCACCTTGAGCAGGGTCGACAGGGAAATCAGCCCCGGCACCAGCTCCTCGGCGAGCTTGGGCGAGGTCTTGGCCAGCAGTTGCATCAGTTGCTGGACTTCTTCGTGGCCAAGCAGCTCGTGGGCGTGCTTGTGCAGGACCTGGTTGAGGTGCGTCGCAACCACGGTGCTGGCGTCCACCACGGTGTAGCCCAGGGACTGCGCCTGGTCGCGCTGCGAGGCTTCGATCCACACGGCTTCCAGGCCGAAGGCCGGGTCCTTGCCGGCGATGCCGTTGAGGGTGCCGAACACCTGGCCGGGGTTGATCGCCAGGTCGCGGTCCGGATAGATCTCGGCCTCCGCCACGCTGACGCCCATGAGCGTCAAACGATAGGCGTTGGGCAGCAGGTCGAGGTTGTCGCGGATGTGCACCGACGGCATCAGGAAGCCCAGGTCCTGGGACAGCTTCTTGCGCACGCCCTTGATCCGCGCCAGCAATTGCCCGCCCTGGTTGCGGTCCACCAGCGGAATCAGGCGATAGCCCACTTCCAGGCCGACCATGTCCACCGGCGTCACATCGTCCCAGCCCAGCTCCTTGGTCTGCTCGGCGCGCTGCGCGGGCAGCAGCTCCTGCTGGGCCTGGGCCTCCTGCTCGGCCTTCTGGCTGGCCTGGCGCTGGCGGTGCCAGATCAGGTAGGCGCCACCGGCAGCCAGGCCGCCCAGGCCGATGAAGGATACGTGCGGCATGCCCGGCACAAGGCCCATGGCGATGAGGATGGCCGCGGAGATGGCCAGCGCCTTGGGCGAGGCGAACATCTGGCGGTTGACCTGCTGGCCCATGTCCTCGGCGCTGGAAACGCGGGTCACCATGATCGCCGCGGCGGTGGACAGCAGCAGCGACGGCAGTTGCGCCACCAAGCCGTCACCGATGGTCAGCAGGGCGTAGACCTTGCCGGCATCGCCGAAGCTCATCGAGTGCTGGATCACCCCGATGGCCACGCCACCGATGAGGTTGATGAAGAGGATCAGCAGGCCGGCGACGGCGTCACCGCGGACGAACTTGCTGGCACCGTCCATGGAGCCGTAGAAGTCGGCTTCCTGGGCGACTTCGGCGCGGCGCTTCTTGGCTTCCGCCTGCTCGATCAGGCCGGCGTTGAGGTCGGCGTCGATGGCCATCTGCTTGCCGGGCATGGCGTCGAGGGTGAAGCGCGCGCTCACCTCGGAGATACGCCCGGCACCCTTGGTGACCACCACGAAGTTGATGATCATGAGGATCGCGAAGACCACGATACCGACGACGTAGTTGCCGCCGATCACCACCTCGCCGAAAGCCTGGATCACCTTGCCCGCGGCTGCGTGGCCGTCATGCCCGTGGAGCAGCACGACGCGGGTGGACGCGACGTTCAGCGCCAGGCGCAGCAGGGTGGCGACCAGCAGGATGGTCGGGAACACGGCGAAGTCCAGCGGACGCAGGGCGTACACGCTGACCAGCAGCACGACGATGGACAGCGCGATGTTGAAGGTGAACAGCACGTCCAGCAGGAACGGCGGGATCGGCAGGGTCATCATCGCCAGCATGGCGAGCAGCAACAGCGGCACACCCAGGTTGCCCCGGCTGAGCCCCGCCAGATTGCTGCGAACAGTGCCGATCAGTTGCGTACGATCCACCCGAAATCCCCTGCACGTGGGTGGCCGAAGCGGCCACCGGATCAAACTTTTGACGCCCAACCGGGCATCCGCACAGGGTTTTGCAGGAAGCGTTCCAACTTCGTCGAAGCCGCTCTACGAACTGTCTTTCACCAGCTTGAAGGTGCCGTCGCGGAAGCTGCCGGCCACCGCGCAGGTGGACTGGTTGGCGTCGCTGCGCGCCTCGAAACGGTAATGGCCGGACATCACGCCGTAGTCGGTGTCGTCCTCGCTGCGGACGATCTCCACGCGGTCGATCACCAGTTCGCCATGGCTGGCGCGCAGGGCATCCTCGGGCACCTCCTGGAACACCACCGCCACCGCCTCACCGAGCCGGGCGCGGCCCTCCCGCGCCGGGCCGATGGCGTAGCGCCCGGAAAGCTTCGAAGGATCCCGTCGCAACTGGTCCTGCTCGGTGGTCAGGTGGAACTGCGCGGTAAGCGTCGCCGGGCGGCCACCCTCCCCCTGTACCGCCAGCGGCACGCCGATCACCAGCTCGTTGTCGCCGCCGAGCTGGGCGACATACAGCGAACCCCACCAGCGGTCCGTGACCTGCGCTTCGTGCTGCGTGCCGCAGACCTGCAGGCGGTACTGCGTCACCGGCGTATCCGGCGCGCAGGCCGCGCACAGGGCCGCGCCCACGGCCATCCCCAGCCTTCTGAAGTATCCCGCTTCGCTCATCGTCCTTCTCCGTTCCATGCCCTGGCGCGCACGCCCGCACCTGGAAGGTTCGACCGGCGAAATCCCGCGAAAGGTTCCCCTGTCTTTCGGCCGGTCACCAGCTTTCCGAGTCACCTCCACCCCCGCTGGAGCCGCCGTCCCCGGAAAAGCCGCTGTCGCTGCTGGAATAACTGTCGCCGCTGCCGACGGACGTTCCACTGTCGCCGGATCCACCGCGTGAATAGGCGTCTGAACTGGAACTTGCAATCCACCTCCATTGCAAGCGACGGATCAGGCGGTACAGGAGGTAAAGGACGGCAGGAATCGCCAGAAGGGTCAGCAGCAACCGGACGAACCCTGCCAAGTCGTTATTGCTAGGCACATCCGGCAGCACCTCGCCGTCGATCAGTCGTACCAACGTCGATACCGCGCGCTCGATACCGCCGGCGAAGTCACCATTGCGGAAGGCCGGAACGATATTTTCCCGGATGATGCGCGCGGCGACCACGTCGGGAATCGCCCCTTCCAGCCCGTAGCCGACCTCGATGCGCATGCGGTGATCGTCCTTTGCCACCAACACCAGCACGCCGTCGTCCACGCCCCGCCGACCCAGGCGCCAGTGCTCGAAGACGCGCGTGGCGAACTGCTCGATGCTGTCCTCGCCAGTGCTGGGCAACATCAGGATGGCGATCTGCGAGCCCTTGCGCTGTTGTAATGCCAGCAACCGCTGCTTCATCGCAGTGGTCCAGGCGCTGTCGAGAGTACCGGTGAGGTCAGTGACCGGGCTCTTCAGCGCCGGTAATTCGACTCGCTGTGCATGGTGCTCGATAAACGGTGGCTCGCGGCTGGCGTCGAGCGGTGTCGGCGACACAGCCACACTCGGCACATTGGCGAACGCAGCGCTGGAACCCAACCAGATGAACAGACAAAGGGTGAGACGAATCCAGTGTTTCATTCTCGCGACTCGAACGGGATAGCGGCGGTGCGCTGTCGGACCCGCCATCGTAAAGCTTCAATCGCTGAAGAAATGTAGGAATTTGCCGGCAGCCGTCCTTATCACTCGTCGCGTCGCAAATCCGGCGGGATCGGCAGGTCCGGCATCGGGCCGGGGCGCTTGCCCTTGCCGGCGCGGTACTGCTTGAGCTGGTAGACGTAGGCCAGCACCTGGGCCACGGCGAGGTAGAGGCCGGCGGGGATTTCATGGTCCAGTTCGGTGGAGTAGTACACCGCCCGCGCCAGGGCCGGCGATTCGAGCACGGTGACCTTGTGCTCCTGGGCGATCTCGCGGATCTTCAGCGCCATGAAGTCGTTGCCCTTGGCCAGCAGCCGGGGCGCGCCGCCCTTCTCGGCGTCGTATTGCAGGGCCACGGCGAAGTGGGTCGGGTTGGTGATGACCACGTCGGCCTGCGGCACCGCCTGCATCATCCGCCGGTTGGCCATCTCCCGCTGCATCTGGCGGACCTTGGCCTTGACCTCGGGCTTGCCCTCGGAATCCTTGTACTCGTCCTTCACTTCCTGCTTGGTCATCATCAGCTTCTTGCGGTTGTCCCAGAGCTGGAAGGGGACATCCGCGGCGGCGATGAAGATGATGCTGCAGGCCAGCCAGAAGGCGCTCCAGCCGATGATCCTGGCGCTGTGCACCATGGCCTGTTCCAGCGGTTCGCGGGCGATCGCCATGAGGTCGTCCTGGTCGGACTTGAGCACCAGGATCGCCACGATCAGCACCAGCACGAACTTGGCCAGGGCCTTGAGCAGCTCGGTCACCGAGCGCAGCGAGAACATGCGCTTGAGCCCGGCCAGCGGGTTGAGCCGGCTGAACTTGGGCGCCAGCGCCTCGGCGGAGAACAGCCAGCCGCCCAGGGCCACCGGGCCGACCAGCGCTGCGATCAGCAGCACCGCAAGGATCGGCCAGATCGCGTCGGCGCCAATCTTGCCGCCTTCGGCCAGCAGGTTGAGCATGCTCTCGCTGTTCATCACCGTGGCGCGGTCCAGCTCGAAGCTGCCGCGCATCAGGCGCATCAGCGCGTCGGCCAGGCTGGCGCCGAACATCAGCAGGGCGCCGGCGCCGGCCAACAGCACGGCCAGGGTGTTCAGCTCCTTGGACCGAGGGAGCTGGCCCTTCTCGCGCGCGTCCTTGCGCCGTTTCTCTGTAGGTTCCTCTGTCTTGTCTTCGCTACTGTCGTTCTCGGCCATCAGCGGGCCCCCACGAGTTCGCGCAGCAGCCGCAGGCCTTCACTGGCCAGCGACTGGTACTGGGTCAGAATGTCGGCGCTGCCGATCCAGACGATGATGAAGCCCATCACCAGGGTCAGCGGGAAGCCGATGGAGAAGATGTTCAGCTGCGGCGCGGCGCGGGTCATGGCGCCGAACGCCAGGTTGACCACCAGCAGCGCGGTGATTGCCGGCAGCGACAGCATCAGCCCCGCACCGAGGATCCAGCCGAGCTTGCCGGCCACGGTGATGAAGTGGTTGCTCGACAGCCCCTCGCCCACCGGCAAGGTGGTGAAGCTTTCCGCCAGCACCTCGAACACCACCAGGTGGCCGTTCATGGAGAGGAACAGCAGCGTCACCAGCATGGTGAAGAACTGCCCCAGCACGGGCACCGAGATGCCGTTGGTGGGATCGATCATGGAGGCGAAGCCCAGGCCCATCTGCATGGAGATGATCTGCCCGGAAATCACGAAGGCGTGGAACATCAGCTGCAGGACGAAGCCGAGCATGGCGCCGACGAGGATTTCCTGGGCGATGTAGACCATCGCCTTCAGGCTCAGCGCGTCCACCTGCGGCATCGGCGGCAGGTTGGGCACCAGCGCCACGGCAATCGCCACGGACAGGTAGAGGCGCACGCGGGTGGGCACCAGTTGGGTGCCGATGATGGGCATGACCATCAGCATGGCGGCGATGCGGAACAGCGGGAACAGGAAGGCCCCGATCCAGCCGCCGATCTGCGCGTTGCTGAGCTCGAGCATCAGCCGATCAGCGTCGGGATGCTGGTGATCAGCGACTGGGTGTATTCCATCAGCTGCCGCAGCAGCCAGGGGCCCAGCACGATGAGGGTGAGCAGCACCACCAGCAGGCGCGGCAGGAAGCTCAGGGTCTGCTCGTTGATCTGCGTGGCGGCCTGGAACATCGCCACGATCAGGCCCACCAGCAGGCTGGGCAGCACGAGAATGCCGACCATCACGGCGGTCAGCCAGAGCGCTTCGCGGAACAGGTCGACGGCGACTTCAGGGGTCATGGCAACTCCGTTCTTTCAGGCTTGGGTAGGAGCGAGCTTGCTCGCGAACCGCAGCCGCTCAAGAGCTTCGCGAGCAAGCTCGCTCCTACAAAAAGCAAAGGCATCGCTAGACCATCCCGA
This sequence comes from Pseudomonas sp. NY15437, assembly GCF_048068435.1. Classification (NCBI taxonomy): domain Bacteria; kingdom Pseudomonadati; phylum Pseudomonadota; class Gammaproteobacteria; order Pseudomonadales; family Pseudomonadaceae; genus Pseudomonas; species Pseudomonas sp. NY15437. The sequence goes on along the minus strand of NZ_JBLUQC010000010.1, from coordinate 84,669 downwards.
AACTGCCGGCGAGGGTGCCGATGATCAGCGCCCAGCCATCCACCAGCACGAACAGCATGATCTTGAACGGCAAGGAGATGATCAGCGGCGAGAGCATCATCATGCCCATCGCCATCAGCACGCTGGACACCACCAGGTCGATGATCAGGAACGGAATGAAGATCATGAAACCGATCTGGAACGCTGTCTTCAACTCCGAGGTGACGAACGCCGGCACCAGGATGGTCAGGGGCGTGGCGTCGGCGCTGGCAATGTCGGTGCGCTTGGACAGGCGCACGAACAGTTCCAGGTCCGACTGCCGGGTCTGAGCCAGCATGAACGCCTTGAGCGGTACCTCGGCGCGGGTGATCGCCTCCTGCGCGGGGATCTGCTCGTTGAGGTAAGGCTGCAGCGCGGTGCTGTTGATCTTGTCGAACACCGGCGCCATCACGAACAGCGTGAGGAACATCGCCAGGCCGATCAGCACCTGGTTCGACGGCGTGCTCTGCAGGCCCAGCGCCTGGCGCAGGATGGAGAAGACGATGATGATCCGGGTGAAGCTGGTCATCAGCATGACGAACGCCGGGATGAAGCTCAGCGCGGTCATGATCAGCAGGATCTGCAGGCTGACCGAATACTCCTGCTGCCCCTGCGGGTTGGTGGTCACGGTAATCGCCGTCAGCTGCGTCGGATCGGCGGCAAACGCCTGCGGCGCGAGCAACGCCAGCAGGCCCAGGAGCAGCGGCGCGGCTGCCTTGAGCGCGCCGATCAGAACGGAGAGGTTCGGCGAACGGGTCACTGCGGGCGGCCCTTGTCCTTGTTCAGCAATTCCAGCAGGCGCTGGGCGAATTCCGGCTGCGCCGCTTCCGACTCGGCGGCATGCACCGGCTGGCGCATGACATGCAGCGGCGTGATGCGCCCGGGCGTCAGGCCCAGCAGCACCTGTTCCTCGCCCACCTGCACCAGCACCAGGCGATCACGCGGGCCGAGGGCCTGGCTGGAGATCAGGCGGATCGCCTGGTTGCCGCGCGGCACGACCTGCTGCACGCGGCGCACCAGCCAGGCGAGCAGGAAGATCAGCCCGACCACCAGCACCAGGCCCAGCAGCAGTTGCATCAGCTGCGCGCCGGCGCTGCCGGTGATCAGGCTCGGCGTGGAGCTGGCGTGGACGATGGCCGGGTTGGACGCCGGTGCCGACGCCTCCTCGCCCAGGGCGAAGAGGGACAGCCCCGCCAACGGCAACGCAATGAGGTTCGCGAGCAGGCGGGCCATGTCAGCGCAGCTTCTTGATGCGTTCGCTGGGGCTGATCACGTCGGTGAGGCGGATGCCGAACTTCTCGTTCACCACCACCACCTCGCCGTGGGCGATCAGCGTGCCGTTGACCAGCACGTCCAGCGGCTCGCCGGCCAGGCGATCGAGTTCGATCACCGAGCCCTGGTTGAGCTGCAGCAGGTTGCGGATGCTGATGTCGGTATGGCCGACTTCCATGGAAATGGTCACCGGGATATCCAGGATCACGTCCAGGTTCGGGCCTTCCAGGCCGGCAATGGTCGGCGCCTTGGGCGCCATGCCGAACTCTTCCATCGGCGCGCGCGGCGCGGCGGGCACGACCGGCGCCGCGGCGCTGGCCATCATCGCGTCGATGTCGTCCTGGTTGGCGTCACCCGATTCGGAGAGCGCCGCGGCCCATTCGTCGGCCAGCGCCTGTTCTTCGGGGGTTACGTTTTCTTCGTCAGACATGGTGGGTCCTCTTGGGATTCGCTCAGCGCGGGCGCACGAGCGGATCGAGAATCTGCAAGGCCAGGTTGCCCTTGTGCGAACCCAGCTTGACCTTGAAGGAAGGCACGCCGTTGGCGCGCATGATCATGTGCTCGGGCAGCTCCACCGGGATCACGTCGCCCGGCTGCATGTGCAGGATGTCCCGCAGCTTGAGCTGGCGACGCACGACGGTGGCGCCCAGCGGCACGTTGACGTCGAGGATGTCCTCGCGCAGGGCGTTGATCCAGCGCTCGTCCTGGTCGTCCACGTCGGACTGGAAGCCGGCATCGAGCATCTCGCGGATCGGCTCGATCATCGCGTATGGCAGGGTGATGTGCAGGTCGCCGCCGCCGCCGTCCAGCTCGATGTGGAAGGTGGAGACCACCACCACTTCGCTGGGGCTGACGATGTTGGCCATCGCCGGGTTCACCTCGGAGTTCACGTACTCGAAGGTGATCGGCATGACCGCGTGCCAGGCCTCGGCGAGGTCGACGAAGGCCTGCTCGATGACCATGCGCACCACGCGCAACTCGGTGGGGGTGAACTCGCGGCCTTCGATCTTGGCGTGACGGCCGTCGCCGCCGAAGAAGTTGTCCACCAGCTTGAACACCAGCTTGGCGTCGAGGATGAACAGGCCGGTGCCGCGCAGCGGCTTCATCTTCACCAGGTTGAGGCTGGTGGGAACGTACAGCGAATGCACGTACTCGCCGAACTTCATCACCTGCACGCCGCCCACGGCGACATCCGCCGAACGGCGCAGCAGGTTGAACATGCTGATGCGGGTGTAGCGGGCGAACCGCTCGTTGATCATCTCCAGGGTCGGCATGCGGCCCCGGACGATACGGTCCTGACTGGTCAGGTCGTAGGACTTGATCGCCCCCGGCTCGACGTCGGACTCGGTTTCCACCAGGCCGTCGTCGACGCCGTGCAGCAGCGCGTCGATCTCGTCCTGGGAAAGTAGATCCTGCATGGCCATGGCGGGTACCTACTGCAATACGAAATTGGTGAAAAGCACTTGCTCCACGGTCAACTGACCGGTCGCCTTCTTCGCCAGTTCCTGAAGACTGGAGGTGGCCTGCTGGCGGAGCATTTCCTTGCCGACCGGCGTCACCAGATTGTCGAAATTCTGGCTGGAAAACAGCATCACCAGCTGGTTGCGCACCAGCGGCATCTGCTCGCGCAGGGCATCCATCTGCGCCTGGTCACGGCCCATCAGGGCAACGGCCACCTGAAGATAACGCTGGCGGCCGTTCTGATTGAAGTTGACCACGAAGGACGGCGCGAGAATTTCGTACACCGCCTGCTTGCGGGTGGGCTCCGCGTGTTCCGCGGCCTTGGCCTCGGCTTCGTCGGGCTTGGCGCTCTTGTGCAGGAAGAACCAGGTACCGCCCACCGACGCACCCACCGCCAGCAGGAAGGCCAGCACGATGATGATGATGAGCTTCAGCTTGCCCTTGCCGGGCGCCTGGCCATCGGGGAGAGAAGGCGTCTGTTCTTTCTTGGCCATGCCAATAATCCGTCACTTTTGCGGCGCGATACGCTGATACCGGGGTACCAGCAAGGGCTGTGCCAGTTCGGAAACGTCCGACTGGCGCCGCCGCGGATATTACAGGCTAGACGGAGGATGTCACGGGGAGGAGTAAGAATTTTCCTTGGCGCAGGCGGGGATGGGGGTTGGGCGGTTCGCGAGCAAGCTCGCTCCTACGAAGAGCCGCCCCGGCGCCCGTTCCTGGCTCGGTCCCCCGAGGAGCCGCCTCGCCGCCCGGCCCGAACTGTAGGAGCGAGCTTGCTCGCGAACGAGGGCAAGCGTGGCGCTCGGGCTTGGACCCTCTCCCTGAAGGGATAGGAGACTCGTTCGGCGTGCGCTGAAAGATCGACGCTCGACGGTGGCACATCACTATGAACGGCACGGATAGCTCCCTCTCCCTTCAGGGAGAGGGCTGGGGAGAGGGCGCTTTCAGGCAGCACCGCGCCACCCGGAACGCGCCCACCCCATCACGCGTAATAATCCACCAATCCCCTGCCCTGCGCCGTCGATGCCGGGCGGATCTCCGACATGCCGCTGATCATCGGCTCGTCGTCGCCGCCCTCGCCCCCCGCCACGCTCCGCGCGCCGCCGCGGCCGTCGCCCTGCTGCTGTTGCTGCTGCCAGCCACGGGCGGACTGGTCGGAAACGTTGACGTCGAGCTGGCCCATGCCCTGCTGGCTGAACATCTCGCGCAAGCGGTGCTGCTGGCTGTCCAGTGCCTCGCGCACGCCGGCGTTGGCGCTGACGAAGTTCACCTGGGTCTGGTCGGCGCTCATGTGGATACGCACTTCCAGGCGGCCGAGGTCGGCCGGGTCCATCTGGATCTCGGCGGACTTGAGGTTCTGCGACGACATCCACATCACCCGGTCGACCACCTGGTCGGTCCAGCCGTTCTGCTGCATCGACACCGCCTGGCCGGGCACCAGCGGGTTCACCGGGCGGCTGGTCACGGCCTGCGGGGTGTTCAGTGCCTGGGTCAGGGATTCCAGGCGCGCGGCGAAGGCTTCGTTGCGCGGCATCTCCGGCTTGGCGTCGGTCTGCACGTCCGCCACCTGCTGCGTCAGGTCCACGGCGTCCTTCAGCGCGCCTTCGGCGAGCTGGGTGCCTGTGCCCTTGGTGGCCGACTCCGAGTTCAGCGCCGCGAGCGCCGCCGACAGGTCATCCTTGCCGTTGGCATCCACTGCCTTGCCGCCGGCCTTGGCCGCCAACGGGTTGGCCAACTGGGTCTGCTGTACCTGGGCAGGCTGCTCGTTGCCGCCCAGCCCGAGCGCCAGGCTGACGCCGGGAATCTCGTTGAGCTTCTGCAGGTCGTCGTCGCCACTGGCCTCGGTGAGCGCGCTGGTGCCGCTGCTGACCACCAGCGGCGGCGCCTCGGGCTCCGGCAGCTGGCCGGTCATGCCCAGCATCAGCAGGGGGTCGAGGGTCGCGTCGGGCTTGGCGTCGGTGTCCGCCACCGGCTCGTCCGCCTTGCTCGCGCCGTCGGCCGGCAAGGCCTTGCCGTCCTCGGCAACCTTTGGCTGGTCGGCGGCAGCCGGCGCCGTGGCGTCCTGGCTGGCAGTGTCCTTGTCGGCACTGTCCCGTGGCTTGTCGGCTTTCGCCTTGGCGGGCTTGTCGGTTCGCTCGCTGGGGGCCGGACGCTGCTCCCTGGCATACACGTCGGCAAAGCTGGAACCCTTGTCGTTGCTGCTGTTCGGCGAATTCTGGGCAGACTTGGAGAGCGCCGCCTTGGGCCTGATATCAGGCGCCGAGCTCAATAAAATATCCGGGGCGACAGCCATCGGAGTGCTCCGTTGAGGTGAATATCCAACACGGAGATAGCAAGGCGCGGGCCAACTTGGAAAGGCTCAGGAACGACCGGCCACCAGCAGGGTGCGAACGATGGAGAACTCGTGCTCGACCTTGCCGATCAGGCTCTGCGCCCCGGCCAGGTCATTCTGCCGTGCGGCCTCTTCCAGGCGCTTGCACAGGCTGCTGAGCACCGCGGCGCCCATGTTGCCGCAGCTGCCCTTGAAGCTGTGCGCGGCGTGGCGCAGGGCCGGTGCGTCGGCCGCGGCAAAGGCCTCGCGGATGCTGCGCAGGCGCTCTTCCGAATCGCTGAGGAAGGTCTCCACCAGGAGCGGGTACTCGTCTTCCATGATCGACAGCAAATTGCTCAGCACGGCGCCATCGAGATGCGGCTCGGACATTGGGCACTCCCTGGAGGATGGCTCGCCACCCCGGGGAATCCGTTCAGGCCCGGCCTGGCGCAGCGCGAGAGTCGGAACAGCTTCCCAAGGGACGAGAAGGCCCGATTATGCCTGAGCCGACCAGAAGAACTCCACGGAGACCGCCTTGCCGTCGCTCGACCACTGGCAGCGGTCCGCCAGTTGCCGGACCAGCGCCAGCCCCCGCCCGCAGAGACTGCCGGCGGCCTGCTGGGAGGCCAGCACCGCGCCCACGTCGAATCCGTCGCCGCTGTCCTCCACCCGCACCAGCAGCCGCCCGCCGTCGCCGTGGGGCGCAAGGTCCAGGTGGAAGCGCACGAAGCCGTCACGCAGCGCCTCCAGGCGCTGGCTGCGTTCCTGGTAGTAGCGAGCGAAGCCGGCGGCGTCACACTTGAGCGCGGAGTCCAGGCCCATCACGCCGTGCTCCAGGGCGTTGGAGTACAACTCGGCGAGCACGCTGTAGAGGGCGCCGCCGCGGGGACGCAGGTCGTGCACCTCCATCAGCAATTGCAGGAGGAAGGGCAGAGGGTTGAAGTGGCGCAGGGTCGGCGCGCGGAATTCGAAGCTGGCGGACCAGTCCAGCGGGCTGCTCAACCCGTTGTCGGCGAACGCCAGCGGCGGTCGCTGCAACGAATCCTCCGGGACCAGCGCGACCTCCAGCATGCTGACGTCGTCCTGGGCCTCGCCACGGAAACGCGCCACCGCCGCCTGGATGCCATCGAACAGGCGCGACGGCGCCAGGCCCTCGGCGAACACCTGGTGCAGGCGCTCCTCGCCGAACGCTTCGCCGCTGGCATTGCGCGCCTCCAGCACGCCGTCGGAGAAGAGGAACACACGGTCGCCCTCCTCCATCGCGTAGACCTCGCACTGGTCGCTGAAGGCGGCGGCCTCCAGAATTCCCAGCGGCAGGTGGCGCGACACCAGCGGCTGCAGTTCGCCGCTGGCGTGGCGGTGCAGGTAACCGTTGGGCAGGCCGCCGTTCCACACCTCCACCAGGCCGCGCTGGAAACTCAGGTTGAGCACCGCGGCGCAGCAGAACACACCCACCGGGAGGATGCGCTTGAGCTTGGCGTTCATCTCGCGAAGGATGTCCGCCATCGGGTAGCCCTTGGCGGTCATGCCGTAGAACACCTCGGCCAGCGGCATGGCGCCGATGGCCGCCGGCAAACCGTGGCCGGTGAAATCGCCGAGCAGCACGTGCATGCCGCCGGAGGGCTTGAAGGCCGCCAGCAGCAGGTCGCCATTGAACAGCGCGAAGGGCGATTGCAGGTAGCGGATGTTCGCCGCATTCAGGCAGCCCGAGTGGGCCACCTTGTCGAACACGGCCTTGGCCACCCGCTGCTCGTTGAGCAGGTGCTCGTTGTGCCGGGCGATCAGGTCGCGCTGCTCCAGCACCATCCGCTGCAGGTGATGCAGGCGGCCCATGGCGCGGATCTTGGCTTCGAGGATGACGCGGTTGTAGGGCTTGGAGAGAAAGTCGTCGCCGCCCGCCTCCAGGCTCTGCACCAGCGCCTCGGGCTCGCTCAGCGAGGTGAGGAAGATGATCGGCACCAGTTCCTCGCCGGCTTGCCGGCGAATCCGCCGCGCCGCCTCGAAACCGTCCATCACCGGCATCAGCGCATCCATCAGCACCAGCTGCGGGCGCTCCTGGGCGAACAGCGCCAGCGCCTCCAGGCCGTTGGCGGCGGTGAGCACGCGGTGCCCCTGGCGGCTGACGATGGTGGACAGCAACAGGCGATCGGCCGCGTTGTCGTCGGCGATCAGGACGGTGAGGAGTTCGGCCACGGCCGTTGCCACTGCGCAGCGGGCCGGGTCAGCTGATGGTGAACAGCTGCTCAAAGTTGGAGATGGCCAGCACCTTGCGCACGTCCGGATTGCAGTGCGCCAGGCTGATCTGCGCGTGCTCGCCGCCGGCGTGGTCGCGCAGCAGCAGGAGCATGCCCAGCGCCGAGCTGTCGAGGTAGGTCGCCCCCTTGAGGTCCACCACGTAGCGCTTGGGCGTGGTCTCGACGCGTTCGTAGGCGTTGCGGAATTCCTGGTGTGCGCCGAAATCGAAACGCCCCTGGACCACGATGGTGAGCTCCTGCCCGTCAGCGGAGGGAACGGAAGTGATGGCCATGGGATTCTCCTTATCGATCGATGGTCGCGCACGAGTCTGAAGATGTAGCAGCTAGCGATGACAGCGGCAACCTCGGCGAGCGATGGGAAACCGCCTCGCCAGACCGGTCCGAGGGTCGCCGCCCGGGTCGATTACTGGACCACCGGTCGCCACAGGCACGGCAAATGCCTTTACCCTTTTACCCGTGCGACACCTGGCGAAGGCCCGCAGAGGCCATGCCAGACTCGTCGCGCCAGGCATGAAGGGGGGAGCATGTACAAGTCCATTCTCATCGCGGCCTGCGTGTTGTGCGCGGAGCCGTATGCGGGGGCCCAGGTGATGCAGCGCGAGCTGGGCGATTTCGAGCTCAAGTTCGCCACCTCGCCAACCCGCAGCATGGCCCAGGGGCTGGTCCAGCCGGGCCAGGCGAACAGCGCCCAGGGCGGCCTCGACATCACCCACGACAGTGGTTGGTACATCGGCAGCTGGACCTCCAACATCGAGCAGGAAAAGCCCCTGGAGATCGACAGCTACGCCGGCTACAAGCACCCGCTGGGCGACGGCAAGCTGGGCTATGAAGTCGGCACCCTGCGCTACAGCCGCCCGGAACAGCCCGACTACGACAGCCAGGCGCTGTACGGCGGCCTCTCGGTATTCGGCAGCCGCCTGGGCGCCGCCTACAGCGCCCAGGCCGGCCGCAGCACGGCCACGCTGTTCACCGACCTGGGCGTGCAGCAGGACCTCGGCTTCGACGTCACCTTCAAGTACTCCACCTACAACCTCGCCTCGCCGGTGAGCCTGGGCAGCGGTGGCAGCGTCAGCGAATTCGGCGACTGGTCCCTGAACTTCAGCCGGCCGTGGAAAGGCATCGACCTGAATTTCTCCTACAGCGGCGGCAGCCTCACCGGCAGCGACTGCAGCGCCTACTCCGGGCACAACGCCTATTGCGATTCGGCGTTCATGCTCAAGGCGTCGCGGCCGTTCTTCTGATCTCAGGCCTTGTCCGGACGCCCCACCAATCTGTAGGAGCGAGCTTGCTCGCGAACCTCTCGACCGCGGAGCTGCGCAGGTTCGCGAGCAAGCTCGCTCCTACACAAAGGCGCCGCCATGCTTCAGTGCGATGCGTGATGGGCGACGCCTGGCGGTCCTGAAAAAGTCAATTTCATTCAAGATGGCCGTGGGAGCAGGGGCTACTCTGCCAGTCACTTCACCGTTCACGCAGGCCTACCCATGCTGCACCACGTGATCTGCACCCCGACCGCCCTGCCCGGCCTGCGCAGCGTCGAGATCCTCACCCAGCGCAGTTTCCCGCGTCACGCCCACGACGAATACGGTATCGGCGTGATGCTGGAAGGTGGGCATCGCTCCTGGAGTGGCCGCGGCCAGGTCGAGGCGCAGCCGCGCGACATCATCACCGTGAGCCCCAACGAACTGCATGACGGCGCCTCGCTGCGTGGCGCCCCGCGCCGCTGGGGGATGCTCTATGTCGAGCCGACGGTGATCGCCCGGCTGGCCGGCGCCGAGTGGGCCGGCCGGGAATTCTCCCTGCCGACCCTCACCGACCCACGCCTTGCCCGGCGCATCGCCACCCTGCTGCAGCGTTTGCCGGACGCCTGTCCCGACGAGGCCAGCGAAGGCGTGCTGGAGCTGTTCGGCGACCTGCTCGAGCAGCGCCGTGCCACGACCGTGGCGGCGCTGCCCTCGCGCGGCGTGGCGCGCATGCTCGAACGGATTCACGACGACCCGCGCCATGCCCCCTCGCTGGCGGAGCTGGCCGGCATTGCCGGGCTGACGCCCTTTGCAGCCCTGCGCCGCTTTCGTCGCGAACTGGCCACCACGCCCCACGCTTATCTCCTGCAGTACCGCGTGCGCCAGGCGCACCAGGCCATCGGCGAAGGCCACACGCTGGCCGAGGCCGCGCTGATCGCCGGCTTCGCCGACCAGCCGCACATGACCCGCGCCTTCGTTCGTCAGTTCGGGCTGACGCCGGGGCAATGGCGCTCATCCATCAGGCCGCCGCCCGCCAAACGCTGAACGCCCGGCGCTGCTGCGCCCCTCCCCTCCACTGACAGGAAACCCACAGGAATGAACGCAGAATTCCTGCTGACGGCGTTCGTCGTCGTGTTGCTGCCGGGCACCGGCGTGCTCTACACCCTCGCCGTCGGCCTCGGCCTGGGCGCCCGCGCCGCCACCCTGGCGGCGCTCGGCTGCACGCTGGGCATGCTCCCGCAGTTGCTGCTCGCTACCTTCGGCCTAACGGTGATCCTGCAGGCCAGCGCCACCAGCTTCCAGGTCGTCCGGCTGCTGGGCACGGCTTACCTGCTGTTCATCGCCTGGCAGGTTTTGCGCGGCAGCGGCGCGCTGGCGCTGGAGGGCGCCGACCGCCCGCGCAGTACGCCGCAACTGGTGGGCACCGGGCTCTGGCTGAACCTGCTCAACCCCAAGCTCGGGCTGTTCTTCCTGGCCTTTCTGCCGCAGTTCGTGCCGCCCGGCAATGACGACGCGCGGACGCTGTTCCTGGCGCTGGGCCTGGTGTTCGCGGTCATGACCTTCGTCGTGTTCATCGGCTACGGGCTACTGGCCGCCTGGGTGCGGGACTACGTGATTTCCCGCCCGCGGGTGATGAGCGTGATCCGCTGGTGCTTCGCCCTGGCCTTCCTCGCCCTGGCGCTGCGCTTGGCCCTGGAGACGATCGTCCTGGCCTAGCCGACCAGCCCCGCGCCCATGTTGATCGCCAACCCGAGGATCGTGGTGTTGAACAGGAAGCCGATCACCGAGTGCGCCAGCACCACCTTGCGCATGGCCCGCGAGGCGACCTCCACGTCGGACGTCTGCACCGCCACGCTGAGGGTGAAGGCGAAGTAGAGGAAGTCCCAGTAGTCCGGGTTCTGCTCACCCTCGGGGAAGCGCAGCACCGGCTGTGCCGCGTCCGTCGAATAGAACTGGCGAGCGTAGTGCATGGTGAAGGTGACGCCGATGAGAAACCAGGAGCCGAACACGGTGCTGGCGGTGAAGGCGTAGCGGATGATCCTGTCGCTGCCGCCGGCATCCCCGGCGGTGGCCAGCTCGACGATGATGGCGCCCAGGCTGGCGACCGCCGCCACGGTGACCAGTACCAGCACCGCTTCGGCATTCTCGTCCTCGATCTCGGCCAACCGGCGGACATCCGCCGGCTCCGCGCGCAGGGCCAGCCAGCCGATCAACAGCACGTAGAGCCAGGCCATGCAGTTCCAGCCCAGCAGCACGCGGGTCATAGGCGCGAGCGGATAGCTCGCCAGCGCCACCAGCAGGCCGACGACCACGGCACTGACCAGGCGCGGATGGGTCCGCAGCAGCGCCCGGTTCAGGCGCAGCATGCCATGCGGTCCAGTTCGGCGGCGGCCAGGTGCGCCACGGCCAGGTCGCTGTCGGCGGCCATGCCGTCGTCGAGGAACCAGGCGGCGGACAGCCCGGCAAATGCCAGCACCCACTCCAGCAACCGCCGGCGATCGACGCGGGCGTGCTCGACGATCACGTCCAACTGGCGCAGGAAGCGCGTGCGCTCGCGGGAGGTGGGCAGGTCCGGGTTGCACAGCAGGTTGGCGTAGTCGAACAGGCGCTCGCCGTAGAGACGCTTGGGATCGATCGCCAGCCAGCCGCGTTCGCCGAAGTCGAGGATGTTGTCGTGATGGATATCACCGTGCAGCACGCGTTGGTCCTGCTCGCTGGCCAGCAGCGCCTCGGCGGTGTCCAGGCAGCGCGGGAACAGCCCGCCGTAGCGCCTGGCGGCCGGCGCCAGGTCGCGGAACCATTCGCGCAGGCCGATCAGATCCGCCGGCGGCTCATCGCGCGGCCAGTGCAGGCGCCGTACCACGTCGCAGAGAATGCGGCTGGCCTGGTCGTCCTCGCCGTTGAGCGCCATGTGCATCAGCGAGCGCGTGCCCTCGGCGCGTTCCATGAGGATGCTGTCACCGTCGTAGGCAAAGACCTGTGCGGCGCCTTCGCCACACCACCAGCTCATCACCCGGCAACCGCCCTGCTCCTCGACGTCCAGCGCGCGCTTGAGCATCGCCGCCCGGCCCATCCAGCGAACCGGCAGCAGATGGCTGCTGGGCGTGATGATCGGCTCACCTTCGGGAGTAAGGCACCACAGGCGCAGGACACGCTCGAAATCCACAGGCACGGGCGCAGGTAACGGCATGGACGGGTTCCGCTGGAAGAGATTGCCTGGAGCCTAGCACGACCGGCCGGGGCGTCAGTCGGCGGTCGGCTTCAGCCGCTGGGCGAATTCGTCGAGCTGCTTCTGCTCGTACTTGTCGGCGGCCAGGCGGGCTTCCTCGCGGTAGCGCTCCACCAACTTGCGCAGGCCTTCGAGGCGGGCGTACTTCTCCTGCCAGATCTCCCGCGCCTTGCCCACGTTGTTCTCGTGGAAAGCCACCGAGCGATTCTGCTGTTCGACGGCGCCTTCGAGCTGGGAAAGGAAGCGCTGGTAGTTGATCAGCCACTGGCCGCTGACGCCCTGCTGGCCGTTGGTGATCCACTGCTGCTGATAGTCGAAGCGGTAGCGTTCCAGCTCGGCGAGCTTGCGCTGCGCCTGCTGCAGCTGGCCCTGCATCTGGCCGAGCTGGCGCGCGGCCTCGCGCTCGGCCTTGAGCGCCATGTCCACCACCGGGGCGAGGCGCTCGGCGCGGCGGTTCATGGGAGAAACCTCTGCCGTGCGCCCCTCTCCCCAGCCCTCTCCCTATAGGGAGAGGGGGCGAAAAGCTCAGAGCCGGGGAGCAAACCCATCAACCGGCCTTGCCGCTGACGACCGCATCCAGCAGCAGGCGGCTGTCGTCGAGGTTCTGGCTTTCGTCCAGGGCCTGGCGAAGGAACTGGCGCATGATCGGGAAGCGCTGGATGGCCAGGTCGGTTTCCGGATCGCCGCCGGCCACGTAGGCACCGACGCTGATCAGGTCGCGGCTCTGCTGGTAGCGCGACCACAACTGTTTGAAGCGCTGGGCGTCGCGCATATGTTCGGGGCTGGTGACCTGGGGCATCACCCGGCTGATCGAGGCTTCGATGTCGATGGCCGGGTAATGGCCTTCCTCGGCCAGCCGGCGCGACAGTACGAAGTGGCCATCGAGCACGCCGCGCGCGGCATCGGCGATCGGGTCCTGCTGGTCGTCGCCTTCGCTGAGTACGGTGTAGAACGCGGTGATCGAACCGCCGCCCTTCTCGCCGTTGCCGGCGCGCTCCACCAGGCGCGGCAGCTTGGCGAACACCGACGGCGGGTAGCCCTTGGTCGCCGGCGGCTCGCCGATGGCCAGGGCGATCTCGCGCTGGGCCTGGGCGTAGCGGGTCAGGGAGTCCATCAGCAGCAGGACGTTCTTGCCCTTGTCGCGGAAATATTCGGCGATGCGCGTGCAGTACTGCGCGGCGCGCAGGCGCATCAGCGGCGCATCGTCGGCAGGCGAGGCGACCACCACGGAGCGCTTGAGGCCTTCCTCGCCGAGGATGTGCTCGATGAATTCCTTCACCTCGCGGCCCCGCTCGCCGATCAGCCCGACCACGATGATGTCGGCCTTGGTGAAGCGGGTCATCATGCCCAGCAGCACCGATTTACCCACGCCGGTGCCGGCGAACAGGCCCAGGCGCTGGCCGCGGCCGACGGTAAGCAGGGAGTTGATCGAGCGGATGCCGACGTCCATGGGTTCATGGATCGGGTCGCGCGCCAGCGGGTTGATGATCGGGCCATCGATCGGCACCCAGTCTTCGGCGCGCATGCCGCCCTTGCCGTCCAGCGCGCGGCCGACACCATCGAGCACGCGACCGAGCATGGACATGCCCATGGGCAGGCGGCCGGAATCCGGCAGCGGCACCACGCGGGCGCCGGGGGCGATGCCGGCCAGGCTGCCCACCGGCATCAGGTAGATCTTGCTGCCGGCAAAGCCCATGACTTCGGCTTCCACCTGCACCGGGTGATAGCCGCCGTCGTTGATCACCTGGCAACGGCTGCCGACGGCGGCCTGCAGGCCTTCGGCCTCCAGGGTCAGGCCGACCATGCGCAGCAGGCGCCCTTCCACCACCGGCTGGGCGGGCAGGTCCACGGCGTCGGTGTAGCCCTGCAGGCGTCGGGCGAAACTGACGCGGTCAAGGCGCATCGGGGTTGCCCTGGCCGGCGTCGAGGTCGACGTGCAGGTCAGGCTCCAGTGCGTGGGTGGCCTGGTCGCGCTGCTGCTCGAAGAGTTGCTTCACGGCCTGGGCCAGGCGCGTCTCGACGCTGGCGTCGATGCGCGAATGTTCGGTTTCGATGCGGCAGCCTCCGGGCAGCAGGCCGTCGTCCTCGATGATCTTCCAGCTTTCTTCGTGGCGATCGCGCAGGGCCTTCACCAGTTCGAAGTCCTGCGGGTTGACCTGGATGCGGATGTTGCCGGCGCCCATGGGCAGCAGCTTGAGCGCCTCGCGCAGCACCAGGCGGATCTGGCTGGAGTCGGTGGCCAATTCGCGCTGCACCACCTGGCGCACCACGTGGGTTACCAGGGTGAGCATGCCCTGTTCGAGCATCTGGTCCTGCTCGGCAACGGGTTCGAGCAGATGCGACATCAAGGTTTCGAGGCTCTGCAGGCGCGGTTGCAGGGCCGCGTCGGCTTCCTGGCGCGCCTTGATCTGGCCAGCGTGGAAGCCGTCCTTCTCGCCGGTGGAGAAGCCTTCGTTGTACGCCTCCTGGCGGATCGCCTCGAGTTCGTCCAGCGTCAGCGGCTTGACCTCTTCCTCTGGTACCTCCTCGATCTGCGGCTGCTCCTCCACCGCAGGCTCGGGTTCCGGCTCGGGCTCGGGGGCCGGGCGCGCCGGGTCGAAGCTGGGCAACGACCAGCGGTCGAAGCCCGCCACGTCGCGCGCGCGGATCAGTTCGCTGAGCTTGTCTTCATCCTTCGCCGGCGGGACCACGTCAGATCATCTCCTCGCCGCCCTTGCCGCCCAGCACGATCTCGCCGGACTCGGCCATGCGCCGGGCAATGGTGAGGATTTCCTTCTGCGCGCCTTCCACTTCGCTGACGCGCACCGGGCCCTTGGCCTCCAGGTCGTCGCGCAGCAGTTCGGCGGCACGCTTGGACATGTTGCGGAAGATCTTCTCGCGGATCGCCTCGTCCGAGCCCTTGAGGGCCAGCACCAGCACGTCCGAGGACACCTCGCGCAGCAGCGCCTGGATGCCGCGGTCGTCGACGTCGGCGAGGTTGTCGAAGACGAACATCAGGTCTTCGATCTGGCCCGACAGGTCCTCGTCGACTTCGCGGATGGCGTCCATCAGCGCGCCTTCGACCGAGCTGTCGAGGTAGTTCATGATGTCCGCCGCGCGCTTCACGCCGCCCATGGTGGTGCGGGTGGAGTTGGCGTTGCCGGCGAACTGCTTCTCCAGGATCAGGTTCAGTTCCTTGAGCGCGGACGGCTGCACGGTGTTGAGCGAGGACACGCGCAGGATGATGTCCAGGCGCACCTTGTGGTCGAAGTGGCTGAGCACTTCGCCGGCCTGGTCCGGGTCGAGGTAGGCGACCACGATGGCCTGGATCTGCGGGTGCTCGTAGCGGATCACGTCAGCCACGGCGCGCGGCTCCATCCACTTCAGGCTGTCCAGGCCGCTGGTGTTGCCGCCCAGCAGGATGCGGTCGATGAGGTTGTTCGCCTTGTCCTCGCCCAGGGCCTGAGTGAGCATCTTGCGGATGTAGCTGTCGGCGCCCACGCCCAGGCTGGTCTGGTCGCCGACGATCTCGACGAACTCGCCCATCACCTGCTCGACCTGCTCGCGGTGCACGTTGCGCATCTGCGCCATGGCCACGCCGACCTTCTGCACTTCCTTCGGGCCCATGTGGCGCAGCACCTGCGCGGCATCGGTCTCACCCAGGGAGAGCAGGAGGATGGCGGCCTTGTCGACCTTGTTCAGTTTGGCGCTCATGCGGGCTTCACTCATCGGAATTGATCCAGTCCTTCACTACCTGGGCAACGCGCCCCGGGTCCTGGGCGACCAGTGTCTTGATCGCATTCAATTGTGCATCGTACCCCTCGGACGGGCTGGGCAGCAGGATGCTGGCCGGGCCACCGAGGCTCACGCGGTCTTCGGACAGCTCGCCCTCCAGACCGCCCAACTCGCCCAGGCCACCTTCGCCTGCGGCGCCACCGGCCACCAGGGCCTTGCTCTTGTTGCCCGACAGGTTGTTCAGCACCGGGCGCAGCACGCCCAGCACCAGCACCAGGATGAAGACGATGCCCAGCACCTGCTTGACCACGTCCCAGAACCAGGGCTGCGAGTAGAACGGCGGCGAGACGATCTCGTCACCCAGCTCCGGGGCGAACGGTGCGTTGATCACGCTGACGCTGTCGCCACGGCTGGCGTCATAGCCTACCGCGTCCTGCACCAGGCGGGTGAAGCGCGCCAGTTCGTCGGCGCTCCAGGGCTGGTGGCTGACTTCGCCGGTCTTCGGGTCGGCGATCATGCGGTCGTCCAGCACCACCGCGACGGAAAGCCGGCGCAGGCGGCCCTGCTGCTGCTTGGTGTAGCTCACCGAGCGATCCAGCTCGTAGTTGCGGGTGTTCTGCTGGCGCTTGTCGGTCGGGTACGGCGCCAGCTCCGGCTTGCCGGTCTTCGGATCGATGATGGTCTGGCCGTTGGCGTCCTTGAGCGGTTGACCCGGCGCGACGAAATCCCCGCCGGCATTCTGGGCGGTGGTCTGCGGCGAGCTGGCCGGGCCCGGCGGCTGGTTCGACAGCGCACCCGGCACGCCCTGCGGGCCGTTGCTGTTCTGCCGTTCCTCGTTGTTCACCTGCTCGCTGCGCAGGGCCGGCTGGTCCGGGTTGAACGACTCGGAGGTGGATTCCACCGCGCTGAAGTCGACGTCGGCGGAGACCTCGGCCTTGTAGCGGCCGTTGCCCAGCACCGGCGCCAGGATGCTGTGCACGCGCTGGGTGAAGTTGCTTTCCATGCGCCGGGTGAAATCGAACTGCTTGCCGGCCATGGTCAGCTCGGAAAGCTCCTGCTGGTCGGACAGCAGGTTGCCCTTCTGGTCGACCACGGTGACCTGGGATTTATCCAGTTCCGGCACGCTGGTGGCGACCAGGTTGACGATCGCCAGCACCTGGCTCGGCTCCAGGGTGCGGCCCGGGTACAGCTCGACCAGCACGGAGGCGCTGGGCTTGCGGTCGTCACGGACGAATACCGAGCTCTTGGGGATCGCCAGGTGCACGCGGGCGGCCTTGACGTTGTTCAGGCTGGAGACGGTGCGCGCCAGCTCGCCTTCCAGGCCGCGACGGTAATTGGTCGCTTCCATGAACTGGCTGGTGCCCAGCGCCTGCTCCTTGTCGAGGATCTCGAAGCCGACGTTGTTGTCGGTCGGCGCCAGGCCTGCGCCGGCGACTTTCATGCGCGCGCGGCCCAGGTCGTCGGCCTTCACCAGCAGCGCGCCGGAGTTGGGCTCGATCTTGTAGCCGATGTCGGCAGCGGTCAGCGCCTCGACCACCTTGTTGGCGTCGACGCCGTTGAGGCTGCCATAGAGCGGCTTGTAGTCCGGCTGCTGGGACCACAGCACCATGCCGAAGCCGATGGCGATGCTCGCGGCGAGGCCGACCAGCAGGCCGACCTGGCGCAGCACCGGCATGTCCGCGAGGTTCTCGAGGAACGTCAGGCCAAGCAGCGGCTTCTTCGGCGCATCGGCGCCGAGCTTGGCGGGAACCTGACTGTCAATAACGCTGGCTTCAGCCATTACCTACGATCCTCGCCGCTCAAACCGGCATCTGCATGATGTCCTGGTACGCCTGCACGAGCTTGTTGCGTACCTGGGTCATCGCCTGGAAAGAAACACTGGCCTTCTGCGAGGCGATCATCACATCGGTGAGATCAACCCCTTTCTGCCCCATCTCGAACGCGCTGGCCATGTCGGAGGCGGCCTGCTGGGTACCGTTCACCTTGTCCACCGCCTGGCCGAGCATCTGCGAGAAGCTCGGCGCTCCCGCTTCGACCGGCCCGGCCTGCGTCTTCGCCTTGGCCATGGCCTCCATTTGCATGGAGCGCATTTCCAGCAACAGACGATTGAACTCGATACCCTGACTCATCACTTACCCCTCCGACTGGCCGCGGTTTTTTGACACTGCGCGGCGCTTTGCAGGGGAGATTGCAACTTGGGTGCCAGGTTTTCAGGGCGTAGGAAAAAGACGGTGGATGGCTCTGGGATGGGGCTTCTAGGGGAAAACCGAACAGGCAGAGGCTGGCAGCTTCGTCGCCATGATCGGGACGGGCCTGTAGGAGCGAGCTTGCTCGCGAACAGCTCTGGCACGAGACCGGTTCGCGAGCAAGCTCGCTCCTACGAAAAGCACGCCTGCCCGAGCGCAGCGGGCCTCAAGAAAAGGCCCGCACGAAGGCGGGCCAAGAGGGGTCGTTCGTTCGCCGATCAGCTGGCGTAGAGGTACGCCTCCACATCCATGCCGGCATCGCGCATCTGCGCGAGCTTGTAGCGCAGGGTGCGCGGGCTGATGCCCAGGCGCTCGGCGGCTTCCTTGCGGCGGCCGCGCTCGCTGCGCAGGGTGTCGATGATCATCTGGAACTCGCGGCGCTTGAGATCTTCGCCCAACGGCCCGGCCTCCACGGAGGTCGGTGACGGAATCTCGACACCCACGGGAGCCGGCGCGGCAGGCGAAGCCGGAACCGCCGTCAGCACGGGGCGCGGCGCCAGGCCGATCGGCGCGGTCAGGCAAAGGTCGGCCGCTTGCACCTGGCCGCCCTGCTGGAGGATCAGCGAGCGCTGGATGGCGTTGTCCAGCTCGCGCACGTTGCCCGGCCAGGGATGCGCCAGCAACGCGGCGCGGGCGTCCTCGGCCAGGGTCACGGGCGCATGGTTCATCTTGCGCGCGTACTTGGCCAGCAGGCGCTCGGCCAGCGGCAGGATGTCGGCGGGACGCTCGCGCAGCGGACGCCAGGCCAGCGGGAAGACCGACAGGCGATAGTAGAGGTCTTCACGGAAACGCCCCGCAGCCACTTCACCCAGCAGGTCGCGGTTGGTGGTGGCAAGCACGCGGATGTCCAGGCTGATCGGCTTGCGCGCGCCGACGCGCTCCACCTCGCGCTCCTGCAGTACGCGCAGCAGCTTGGCCTGCAGGGCCAGCGGCATTTCGGAGATTTCGTCGAGCAGGATGGTGCCGCCGTCGGCCAGTTCGAACTTGCCCGGCTGGGCGGCGATGGCACCGGTGAAGGCGCCCTTCTCGTGGCCGAACAGGGTGGCCTCGAGCATGTTGTCCGGGATCGCCGCACAGTTGATGGCAACGAAGGGTCTGCCGGCGCGCGGCGATTGCTGGTGGATGTACTGCGCGAGGACTTCCTTGCCAGTGCCGGACTCGCCGGAGATCAGCACGGTGGAGTCGCTGCGGGCGACGCGGGCCGCCAGCTCCAGCAGTTGCTGGCTGGCCGGTTCCAGGGCCACCGGGCCTTCGCCGGCACTGGCCGGAACGGCGCCCAGCGCATGGCGCGCCACCAGCTCCAGCAGCGCGCGCGGCTCGAAGGGTTTGACCAGGTAATCGGCGGCGCCCTGGCGCATCGCGTCCACGGCGCGGTCGACGGCGCCGTAGGCCGTCATCAGCAGCACCGGCAGTTGCGGGTAGCGCTTGCGGATCAGGCCGAGCAGCTGGTGCCCGTCCATGCCCGGCATGTTGACGTCGCTGATCACCAGGCCGAAGGCGTCCTTCTCCAGCGCCGGCAGCGCGGCCTCGGCGCAGTCGACGGCGACGAAGTCATGCCCGCCGAGCGAGAGGGTGTCGGAGAGGGCTTCACGAAGGGCGCGGTCGTCTTCGACCAGCAGGACTTTGGCGGCCATGGAAATCACTCCTCGTGGACGACGGGTTGAGCCAGGATCAGCGGCAGAATCAGGGTGGCGCAGGTGCCGACACCGGGGCGCGAGCGCAGGCGCAGCTCGCCCTGGTGGGCCTTGGCGACGGCCTTGACCACGGCAAGGCCGAGGCCGGTGCCGGTGGTCTTGGTGGTGAAGAACGGCTCGCCCAGGCGCGCCAGGGTCTCGGCGCTCATGCCGGGGCCGTTGTCGCTGACGGACAGGCGCAGGCTGTTGCCGCGCTGGTACAGGTGCACTTTCAGGCGCACATCGCGGCCGGCGGCCTGGATGGCGTTTTCCACCAGGTTGAGCACGGTGCCGACCAGGGTGTCGCGATTGCACAGCAGCTCGCCTGCGCGGGCGTCGCACTGCCAGCGCAGGTTCAGGCCGGCGACGTGGGATTCGGCGGCGGCACGCAGGCTGGCGAACAGCTGGGTGGGGGCAAGGCGGTCCGGCAGGGGCAGTTCGCCGCGGGCGAACACCAGCATGTCGCGCACCTGGCTTTCCAGTTCGTGCAGGCGCTCCTTGATGCGCCCGGCGAAACGCTGCTGCTGTTCCACCGGCAGCTCGCCCTCGCTCAGGTGGCCGG
Source organism: Pseudomonas sp. NY15437 (assembly GCF_048068435.1). NCBI lineage: Bacteria > Pseudomonadati > Pseudomonadota > Gammaproteobacteria > Pseudomonadales > Pseudomonadaceae > Pseudomonas > Pseudomonas sp. NY15437. The sequence continues at coordinate 64,687 of NZ_JBLUQC010000010.1, read as the reverse complement.
CGTAGAGCATCGCGGCGGACAGCGGGGTGCGGATCTGGTGGGCCAGGGACGCGACCATGCGGCCAAGGGCGGACAGGCGCTCATGGCGGGCGAGCTGTTCCTGCAGGCGACGGGTTTCCGTCAGGTCGTTGAGCAGGATGAGCTGGCCGGGTTCGCCGTTCAGCGGGCGGATGGCGATGGACACGCGGCGGCCATCGCGCAGGGAGACTTCGTGGCCGTCGTCGGCACGCGGGGCGAAGCTGCGGGAGATGACTTCGCGCCAGAGCATGCCCACCAGCGGCTTGCCCAGCAGGGCCACCGCCACCGGATTGGCGTCGCGCACCACGCCCTGGCCGTCGATCATGATGACGCCGCCGGGGAGCACGTCGAGCAGGCTCTGCAGGCGGTTGGCCTGGCGCTCCTTCTCCGCCAGCTCCTGCATGCGCTGCGCACTGACCAGGGCGAGCTCGCCCTTGAGTTCGGTGACGCGGGCTTCCAGCAGGCTGTAGGACTGGTTGAGCTGGCTGGACATCTGGCTGAACAGCGCGAAGGTCTGCTCCAGATGGGCACGGCTCTGCTGTTCCACCGGTACCGGCAGCGGTTCTGCGGGCAGCGGGGAAGCGAGATCAGTCTGGCGTTGGGTGGCGGGCATCATGCGGTTTTCCTCATCCGTCCGACGGCGTGAATCTGTCGGTCGGATGAGTCTTAGCAAACCGCGTGCCTAAAATTTACTCGTTATTTTTCAATGAGTTGAAAAAACGAGCAGGGCGCAGGCGTCAATCCTCCGCCATTTCCTCTTCGCGGCGGCTCATGCCGTACTTGCGCATTTTCTCCACCAGGGTGGTACGGCGGATGCGCAGGCGTTCGGCGGCGCGGGCCACCACGCCGCTGGCGTCGTCCAGCGCCTGCTGGATCAGGCCCTGCTCCAGGTTGGCGAGGTAGTCCTTGAGGTCGATGCCCTCGGCCGGCAACATGGCCGGCGAGTCGAGGCCCGGCAGGCCAGCGGTGATCGCCGCGCGCTCTTCGAGTTCCTCGCGCAGGCTGGTCGCCAGTTGCTCGTCCTCGTCGTCGACATGGCGGAATTTCTTCGGCAACTCGCCAACGCCGATCACGCCGTAGGGATGCATGATCGCCAGGCGCTCGACCAGGTTGGCCAGCTCGCGCACGTTGCCCGGCCAGTCGTGGCGGCAGAGCGACATGATGGCGGCGGAGTTGAAGCGGATCGAACCGCGCTTCTCGTGCTCCATGCGCGAGATCAGTTCGTTCATCAGCAGCGGGATGTCCTCCACGCGCTCGCGCAGGGGGGCCATCTCGATGGGGAAGACGTTGAGGCGGTAGTAGAGGTCTTCGCGGAAGCTGCCGTCCTCGATCATCTTCTCGAGGTTCTTGTGGGTCGCGGCGATGATGCGCACGTCGACGTTCTGCGTCTTGTTGCTGCCCACGCGCTCGAAGGTGCGCTCCTGCAGCACGCGCAGCAGCTTGACCTGCATCGGCAGCGGCATGTCGCCGATCTCGTCGAGGAACAGGGTGCCGCCGTTGGCCAGTTCGAAGCGCCCTGCCCGGCTGGTGATGGCGCCGGTGAAGGCACCCTTCTCGTGGCCGAACAGTTCGCTTTCCAGCAGCTCGGCGGGAATCGCGCCGCAGTTGACCGGCACGAAGGGCGCGTCGCGGCGCTTGGAGTGGTAGTGCAGGTTGCGCGCCACCACTTCCTTGCCGGTACCGGACTCGCCGAGGATCAGTACGCTGGCGTCGGTGTCGGCGACCTGCTGCATCATCTGCCGCACCTGCTGGATGGCACGGCTGGTGCCCACCAGGCTGCGGAACAGGTTGGGTTCGCGCTGGCGGCCGCGCTCGCGGGCCTGGTCGTACATTTCGCGGTAGACCTGGGCGCGGTGCAGGGAGTCGAGCAGCTTGTTGTAGCTGGGCGGCATCTCGAGGCTGGCCAGCACGCGGCGGCGCAGTTCCTCGGGCCACTCGTTGGGCACCGGTTCGCCCAACAGCAGCACCGGCAGGTACTCGTCCCAGGCGGCGAGCTGCTTGAGCAGCTCCAGCGCCCCGCCCTTGCTGTCCACCGCGCCGACCAGCACGCAGAGGACATCGCGGCTGCCGTTGGGCAGCGGGTCGACAACCTGGCGCCAATCGCGGCTGCCGCCGGACAGTTGGTCTTCACCCAGGAAGCTGATGATTACCGACAGGTCCCGGCAACGGTCCTGGTTGTCATCGATCACGAGGATTTTCGTTTCGCGCCACATCTTAGCTTGTCATCCCGGGCTTGAAGGCCGTACTACGGCGACTGACACGATCTGGGCACAGCACAATTTCCCCGTGCTAGCCAGCATTTGGCCACTAGTTAAGTCAAAATTGTGGCAAGAGTCAAATTTATGGCGTGTTTTTTTTGATGCAGCCCGACGAAGGGTGTTGATCCCGGTCATGGCAATTCGAATGAGGGTAGTTCGAAGCGGAAGAGGCGGCCACCGGCATGTGCCGATCACCGCCCAAAGACAGCTGACCCGAATGGATCAGCCGAACATCTGGTAGACCTTGGCGCCCTGGTGCGAGCGGTTGACGCGGACGATCTCGCCGGCCACGTCCTCGCGCTGGCGGGTGACCGCCTGGACCAGGTCGCGATACAGCACCAGCAGCCCTTCCAGGCTGCGCTTGAGGTCGCTGTCATCGTCCAGCGGCTCGACCATGGCGGCATCGACGTAGTCGCGGCACTGCAGATCGAGGCGGGCGATGGCCTCCCAGTCTTCCTGGGCAAGCGCCGCCCCCAGGGCAAGACGGGTCTGTTCGATGTGCTGGACGGCGAGGGTCATTTCTGGTCTCTCCTGGCGGGCCGCGATCACGGAGCGATGGCGTCCCAACCTTCCTTGATGGTGCGCAGCAGACCCGACACCTCGTCGAGCATCTGGACATCGTTGCTGCGGTTGGCGTCGCCCAGGCGACGGCTCATGTAGTCGTACAGGTTGGCATAGTTCTCCGCCACTTCACCACCGGCTTCGAAGTTCAGTGCCTCGCGCAGACCGGCGATGATGGCGGTGGCCTTGGCGATCAGCATGCCCTTCTGGGCGAACTGCTCGCGCTCCATGGCGCCACGCGCCTGGGCGATTCGGCTCAGGCCACCTTCCATCAGCATCTGGATCAGACGGTGGGGGGAGGCGTCGTGCACCTGCGACTGGTTGTTCACATTCTGGTACTGGCGCAGCGCTGCCGAAGCGTTCATCTGATTTCCCCTTGATTCGCTGAACGATCAAATCGTCGATATCCAGCGTATCGGCGCAGGCGGAAAAAGCTTTAGGCAAAAAACTGCACTGGCGTACTGCCGCGAAGCGCCGCCGCAGAGCGGCGCAGCGCGGCTGGCCGGGATCAGCTGTCGGAGCTGCTGGCCTTGTTCAGCGCGTTGAGCGTGGTCAGTACGCTGGACTTGGTGGCGTTGAGCTGGGCCACCAGGGAGTCCATGGCGTTGTACTTGGCCATGAGCGTGGTGGTCAGCTTGTCCATGCGGCTGGTCAGCGCCGTCTGCTGGGTCGCCAGGTCGCTGAGGGTCTGGTTCAGGTTGCTGGTGCGCTGGTCGAGCAGGCCGTTGCTCTGGGTGTAGCTCTTGACGCTGCTGCTCATGCGATCGAGCAGGCCACCCTTGCCGGTGAAGAAGCCCTGCACCGAGGAGAAGTCGTTGGTCAGCGCGGTGTTGAGCTTCTTGTCATCCACCGACAGGGTGCCGTCGTTCTTGGTGGAAATGCCCAGCTGGGACAGCAGCTTGATGCTGCCGCCGTTGGCGGAAGCCCCCACCAGCTCGTTGCGCAGGCCGCTGAGCAGGCTGCGGGTCATGGCATCGCCGGACAGCGCCGCGGCGCTGGTGGTCGGGTTGCCGCTGCTGTCGGTGGTATTGGTGACCTTGGTCAGCGAGTTGATCGAGGTGATCAGCGCGTTGTAGGAGTCGACGAAGGACTGGATCGAGGTCTTCAGGCCATCCTTGTTGGTGTCGACGGTGACGGTCGAGCTGCCCGGGGCGGCCAGGGTGAAGGACACCCCGCTGATGGCGCTGCTGATGGTATTGGTGGAGCTGGTCATCGCCAGGCCGTCGATGGTGTAGTTGGCGTCCTTGGCGACCGCGTCGATATAGCCGCCGGCCGTGGCCGAGGCCTTGGTGCCGGCACCGTCGATGTTGAGCACATCCAGGCTGCTGTCACCGCTGGCCTGGACGCTGATGTCGCTGCCGGCGCCGGTGACGCTGGAACCCAGCACCAGGCGCGGCCCGGTGGCGTCGGTGATGATGTTGGCGGTGATGCCGCTGGACTTGAGCTGGCTGTTGATGCTGTCGCGGATGCTCGAGAGGTCCGACCCTGCGGACACGTTCACCGTGTAGGTGCTGTTGCCCTGGGTGATCTTCAGGCTGCCGGCGCCGAAGCTGGCGGACTTGTCGATGTACTGGCTGGCGACCTTGGAGCTGGTGGCGAGGTTGCCGACAACCACCTTGTAGGTGCCTGCCGTGGCACCGGTGCCGAGGGTGGCAGTCAGGGTGTCGGTGCTGGAGGACTTCACCGCCAGGCCGGCGAAGGCGCTGCTGTCGTTGAGCTTGTCCAGCGCAGTCTGGAAGGTCGACAGTGCGCTCTTGAGCGTGCCGAGCGCGGACAGCTGGGTATTGGCCTTGGTCTGCTGCGTGGTGATCTGGCTTTGTTTCGGCGCCTTCTGCGCGTTCACCAGCGAGGTCACGATGGAGTCGATGTCATATCCCGACCCAACACCGTTGATCGAAGTCCCGGCCATTTGCCTACCCTCCTGTCCAAATTTCTGGCGGCTTTCAGTTGCCGCCTGCGTCTAGTGACGCTTCATTCAAGAATCGCGCCAGAACCCTCTTGCGAAGTCAGGCCCGTTCACTGAACAGCAGATTACCCGCTTCCTTCAGGCTTTCTGCCAACTTGAGCGCAACTTCCGAAGGAATCTGCCGAATGACCTCGCCGGTATCGGAGGCCACGACCTTCACCACGGTCTCGCCACTGGCGTCGTCCACGGAGAATTCCAGGTTACGCTGGACCGATTGCGCCTGTTCGCGCAGGCGGCTCACCGCTTCCTCGAGGTTGCGTTTGCCCAGCGGCGCCGGCGATTGATTGGCGCTGTGCGGCAAGCTGTTGCCGCTGGCCGGCTTGCTGCCCGCGGTGCTGTTGTCGAGCGGGCGCGGGGCGTTGATTCCGAGGCTGGTATCCATCAGGTTTTACCCTCCACACGCAAAGCAAGGAAGGGCGCTGGGCGCCCTTCCTTTCCATTTTCGACCGTCAGTCCCTGTTACTGCAGGAGCTTCAGGACGCCCGAGGGCAGCTGGTTGGCCTGGGCCAGGACCGCGGTGGCGGCCTGTTGCAGGGTCTGCTGCTTGGTCATTTCCGCGGTCTCCGAGGCGAAGTCCACGTCCTGGATGGTGGAGCGTGCAGCGGTGGCGTTCTGCGACACGTTCTGCAGGTTGGAGATGGTGCTGTCCAGGCGGTTTTCCACGGCACCCAGAGCGGAACGCTGGGTATCGATCTGCTTCAGCGCGGCGTCGATCACCTGGGTAGCCGACTGGGCGCCTTTGGAGGTGGTGATATCCAGCTGCTGCACGGTGAACGAGGAGGAGACGGTCGCGGTGCTGCTAGCGGTGGCTGCGGTGGCGCCAGTCCCGGCACTCACGACGATTGCGTTGCCTGAATGCAGAGTGATCTTGGTGCCGTTGGTGTCAGTAGTCGCAGTTACACCACTGACATTGGTGTTGATAGCGCTGATGATGTCCTTGGTGGTCGAGCCCTTGGCGATGTTGACGGTGGTGCCGTCGATCACCATGGTGCCGGCTGTGGCAGTCACGGCATTGGCCGAGGTCAGTGCGGTGGTCAGCGCGACATCAACCGAGGCCAGGGCCGAGGAGCCTTTGAGCGCATTGGCACCCATGTCACCCAGGCTGAAGCTGATGGTTTCGTTGGCGTTGGCGCCGACCTGGAAGGTCAGGGTGCCGTTGGTGCCAGCGGAGCCGTCGAGCAGCTTGATGCCGGAGGTGCCGCCACCGAAGGTGGTGGTCTTGGAGATACGGGTCAGTTCAGCGGTCAGCGACTTGAACTCCTGGTTCAACGAGTTCTGGTCTTCGGAGCTGTTCGAGCCGTTGGCCGACTGCAGGGACAGCTCACGCATACGCTGCAGGATGTTGGTGGACTCCTGCAGGGCGCCTTCAGCGGCCTGGGCGATGGAGTTGGCGTCCTGGGCGTTCTTGACGGCTACGTCGAGACCTTTGACCTGGCTGGTCAGACGGTTGGAGATCTGCGAACCGGCGGCGTCGTCCTTGGCACTGTTGATGCGCAGGCCGGTGGACAGGCGAGTCATCGAGTTGGACAGGGAGCCAGCAGCCTTGCTCAGGTTCTTTTGAACGGAGAGCGAGGCAATGTTCGTGTTAACGGTAAGAGCCATGACGAGTTCCTCGTAATTTGGGCTATGTGGCTCCCAGCCTGGCAACTGACCGAAGTGGCGTGGAGAACCTTCGTTAGGGTTATCGTCGTGGAGGGGCGGGGCTTTAGTTTTTTTTTGGATTTTTTTCAGAAGCCCTTGCACAAGCGCCATGGCCCTCTTCTTGCAACCGCAGGGCAATCCGTCAAGGCAACGTCACATCAAGGCAGCAGCCCATGCATTCATCCCAGATCCAGGCCGAGGTCCAGCGCATCGCCCGCGCGCTCGAGGAAGCCGAGCGCGTCAATGACGACGAGCGCAAGATTCCTCTTTATCAGCAGTTGCTCAAGCTGATGCCCGAGCTCGCCCTGGCCCACGCGCACCTGGCCGCCCTGCTGCTCGGACGCAATCGCGACCAGGAAGCCGAGCCGCATGTCGAGCGTGCGCTGGAGGCGCCTTTCGACGAACGCATCGACAGCCTGCTGTTCGACGAACTGGCCAAGCGTCCCCGTTTCAATGGCAACCTGGTCAAGGCACAGCAGTGGTACGACGCGGTGCCGAACCTCTGGCGCTTCAAGCTGCTGCTCGCGGCGCTCAACCGCATCGAGGCCCACGAGGAAGCCGAACGGCTGATCCTGCAGACCCTCGAACGCCCGCTGCCGCCGGCCGAGCAGACGCAGGTGCTCAACCTGCTGGCGCAGCTGTACTACAACACCGGACGCTTCCACGAGAGTATCGCCTGCTGCACCCTCGGACTTGAGCAGGCGCCCGACAGCGTGCCGCTGAACTTCAACTTCGCCGTCGCCCAGGAACAGGTCGCCCGCTACAAGGAAGCCTTCGATGCCTATGCGAAGGTCCTGCGCCTGGACCCGCAGCACGTCGCCACCCACAACAACCTGGCGCTGCTGATGCTGCGCCTGGGGGAGTTCGGCCCCGGCTGGCAGCACTATGAATGGCGCTGGGCGGAGATACAGAAGGAGCACCAGCAGCATTTCTCCATCCCACGCTGGCAGGGCGAGCCGCTGGAAGGCAAGACGCTGCTGGTATGGGCCGAACAGGGTATCGGCGACCACATCATGTTCGCCAGCATGCTGGGCGAGCTGGCCAGGCTGGGCGGCACCGTCCATTACGAAATCTACGAGCGGCTCGATGCCCTGCTCAGCCGCAGCTTCCCGCAGATCCACTTCGTTCGCCGCGAGCTGCAGGGCACCGCGCAGGATGGCGCGCAGGTCATGCACCGGCAGAGCTGGCCGCGCAGCGACTACCAGATCCCCATGGGCAGCCTGCCGGCGCTGCTGCGCCCGACCCTGGAGAGCTTCCCCCGCGAGCCGCACTACCTGTCGGCAGACCCGGCGATGGTCGAGCAGATTCGCGCGGACTATCGCCAGCGCTTCCCCGGCAAGCGCCTGATCGGCGTGTCCTGGCGCGGCGGCACCAGCGTGTCGAACGAGAAGCAGAGCCGGCGCATTCCCATCGCCGACCTGGGCGTGCTGGCGGCGCTGCCGGACGTGCAACTGATCAACCTGCAGTACGGCGATACCCGTGCCGAACGTGAGGAAGCCCTCGCCAACGGGTTCGAGATCTACCACGACGAGAGCGTCAACCCGCTGCACGACATGGACCGCCAGGCCGCGCAGCTCTGCGCCCTGGAAGCGGTGGTGAGCATCGACAACACCACCGTCCACCTTGCCGGAGCGTTAGGCGTTGCTGCCTGTGCGCTGCTTCCGCTCAATCCAAATTGGCGCTGGGGATTGCAGGAGGGCCCCAGCTACTGGTACCCGTCGGTGAGGCTGGTCCGCAACGGGCAGCTTGGCGACTGGAGAAATGCACTGGATCGAACGGTGGAAATCCTGCGCAAAGAAAGGATTATCTAGCTCCCGGCAACGCTGTGGGCAGCTGCTCAAGGGTCAAGCGCTGCCCACATCGCCTCGCCAGTCAACGCTCGCCGACAGCTCCCTGATAGCGAAGCTTCTTTGGCGCTCGCCTCCTTGATTCGAACCAGACCCGCTCGACTCAGAAGACTTCGGCAAGACTCTCGGAAAGCCAGCGACCGTCTTCCAATGAGGCATGGACTACAAACTCCGACTGCGGATCCATGAAGAACTCGACGATATCGTCGATCGATCCGCGGGCTGTGAAGTCCAGATAACCGTCATCGTCGTTTCGGTTGTCTGCCAGAACGGGTACGCCGTTGGCGACCATCAGATAGATTCTGAAAGGATTCACAAATGCTTCATCGTCCCCGGCGCTCAGCGAGAGACCATAGCGCGCCGCTGACAGATAATAGCCACGCATCAAGTGCGGGTCGGAGGCGCCCACCGTCTTGAGCCTCATTCCGGGAACGGCAGCCAGCTGATTGACCTTTTCGGCCCGCACTCCCTTCAGCAAACCGAAGAACACTGCATCGAACTGCCTTGGCGCATCTCGTCGAATATTCGAGTCAATCAGTTGCGGGTAGAAGCCCCAGGGCGCATAGACGATCTTGTCGCCCAGGCCTCGGCTTGCATATGCCGAGAGATTGCTCCAGTAGGGCGTGCAGATGAATCGGCTGCGCTGCAGCAGCTCCAGATAGTTGTCGATGTTGAATCCCGGACGACCATTGATGGTGTGTCCGTCAAATCGCTCCACCTCGTAGATGGAGTATTCGACCCCCGTCTCCCGGATGCTCTGGAGGTGCGCCGCATCAGTCAGCCAGTCGGCGCCGATCACCAGATTGTGCACGCCATTGGTGAACTGGTTCTGCGTCATCGTGACGTCATGCCCCAGCTTCAACAGGCTGTGATACAGACCGTAGATGATTTCGGCTTTGAAATTGAACCATTCGGCGCTGCCAATATGCGCAATATTTATCTTCACAGGATGAGTCCCCGCCACGTCACGTCAACATGGGCGACGCCTGCCACCCCTGCCGATCGAGAGAACGGTCAAAGTTTGTTGAACAGGCTCAGCTGGCTGATCCGCGCGAACGCCGCCTGGGCGGCTTCGAGCATGGTCTGCTGCAGCACCAGCTGCGAGGTCGCCGCGGCCATGTCGGTGTCGCGGATCGACGACTGGGTGGTGGTGTTGGTCAGCGCCAGGCTCTGGTTCTCCTGGGTGAGCACGTCGATGGTGTTGAGCCGCGCACCGATCGAGGACTGGGTCGAGAGCACCTGGTTGCTGGCGTTGTCGAGGTTCGTCACCGCCGTGGCCACCATGTTGCGGATGTTCAGCTGCGCCTGCGGGTCACCGCCGGTGGAGGTATCCAGCGCCTTGCGCAGGTCGCCGATGGTGTTGAGGATGTTCTGCCGCTCCGGCGAGTTGGCGGTGACGCTGAACTGGTCGCCGGCCGCTGGCGCCGCGCTGATGCTCATGTCCACGCCGGCCACGGTGACGGTCTGCGGGAAGGTCGCGCCGAGGGTGCCGGTGGACAGCGGCGAGGCGCCCTGGCTGGTGGGCAGCGCATAGACCTCGTAGGCGGTGGCGCTGGTGAACTTGAGCTGCACGCCGCTGCTGGGGAACTGCGTGGTATAGGCCGTGCTGTTGCTCACCGAGGCCGAGGTGATCTGCGCCATCGAGGTGTTGGTGGCGCTGCGCTTGACCGACAGGTTTTCCGCCGCCGCGCCGAAGCTGAAGCTGTAGCCGCCTACCAGGGTGTCCATGGTGGTGGGGTCGTCAGTCTTCTGCAGCGAGACGTCGAGCTGGAACTGCGCACCGCGGAAGCTGATGGCGTTGCTGTCGGTGGAGGTCGCGTCGTACACGCCGTTGGTGGTGGCTTCGCTGGTGACGTCGTTGCCGTTCTTGTCGAGGATCTGGTACTGCGTGCCGCTGAGCACGTTCAGCGTGTACGGCGCGCCGTTGCGGAAGCTGGCGTTGTAGTTGCTGTCGTTGGTGACGTTGCCCTGGGACAGGAAGGCGCGCTGGATACCGTCGGCGTTGGGGTTGGTCGTCAGTGAACTGGCGGTGCGGCTGGCGTTGGCCGCCATCTCGAAGATGCTCCAGCCGCTGTCGTTGGTCGACATCGTCAGGTTGTCGGAGATCTGCAGCTTGAGGGTGCTCTGGTCGCCCTGGTAGCTGAAGCTGCCGTCGGCGTTCTGCACGAAGGGCTGCACGGTGCTCTTGCTGCCGGAGAACAGGTAGTTGCCGCTGGCGTCCTTGCTGTTCATCAGGGTCAGCAACTGGTTCTGGATCTCGCCCAGCTCATCGCTGATGGCGCCGCGGTCCTCGTCGGTCATCGAACCGTCGCCGGCGCGCAGCGTCAGTTCGCGGGCGCGCTGCAGGGCGGTGGTGATGGAGTCGAGGACGCTCTGTTCCTGGTTCAGGCTGTTGGTGGCGGACGTCATGTTGCCGCTGTACTGGGTCAGCAGTGCCTGCTGCTGCTCCAGTTGCAGCAGGCGCGCGGCGCCGACCGGGTCGTCGGCCGGGGTCTGGATGCGCGTGCCGCTGGAGATCTGGTCCTGCAGCTTGGAGAGACTGGCGTAGCCGCGGTTGTAGTTGTCGATGTTCGAATTGAAGATCTGCGGCGTGGAAATGCGCACTACCATCTCGGCCTCCTCAGATGTTGTTGATCAGGGTGTCGAAGAGCGTCTGCGCGGTCTTGATGATCTGCGCGGAGGCCGTGTAGTACTGCTGGAACTTCACCAGGTTGGCCGCTTCTTCATCAAGGTTCACCGCGGACAGCGAGTCGCGGCTGCCTTGCGCCTGGGTCAGCACCGCGCCGGTGGCGGTGGCGTCGAGCTTGGCCTGGTTGGCGGTGGCGCCGACGGTCTCGGTCAGGCTGCTGTAGGCGCCGGTCAGGCTCATGCCGCTGCCGCTGCCCGTGCCGCTGCCGACGGTCTTGGCGGTCTGCAGGTTGATGAGCTTCTGGGCGTTGCTGTTGTCGGCGTCGCCGTTGCTGTTGAAGGCCACGCCGAAGCTGTCGCCCTGCCCCGGATAACCGGCGATGGTGGTCTGGAAGCTGAACGACGGCGAGCCCGGCACGGTGATGCTGATGTTGTTGCTCTGGCCCGGCACGATGTTGCCGGTGCCCAGCGAGTTGCCCGCCGAATCGTAGATGGTATAGCCCTGGGTGCCGCCGCTGGCCGCGTCGAACACCAGCTTCACCGGCAGGCCGGCCTTGATCGACGCCGACAGCGCCGCGTTGTTGCTGGCGTCCAGCTTGCTGGTCAGGGTGGTGCCGCTGATGGTGCCGCTGCCGATGTTGCCGGTGGTGTTGCTGGCGACCACCGGCGAGGCGAAGGCCAGGCGGTTGGAGTCGGTCATGGTGACCGAGATGTCCGCGGCCGCGGTGCGGGTCGGGATCACCGTGAAGCGGTCGCCCGCCTGCACCGTGCCGACGCTCTGCTGGCTGATGCTGAAGCCGTCGAATTCCTTGGGCGGGTTGTCGGTCAGGTCGCCCGTGCCCAGCACCGTGCCATCGGAGGAGCGCTTGACCGTATAGCCGGTGGCGGAGGTGAAGGTCACCTCGTAGTCACTGGTGGTCAGCGCGCTGCTGTCGGTGATGTTGACGTTGAGGTTGCCGGTGCCGGTGTTGTGGGTGTTGGCCAGGCTGCGGTTGCCGATGACGCTGGCGTCGTTGATGTCCTTGAACAGCTCGGCGCCGAAGTTGCCATTGAGGTCCAGGCCCTGGGCGAGCTGGCTGTTGAAGGTGTCGGCAAGGACGATGGCCATGCGCCCCAGTTCGTTCTGGGTGGTGTTCAGCACGTCGCTGCGGTAGCGCAGCAGGCCGCCCATCTGGCCACCGGTGACCACCGAGGTGACGTCCATGGTGGAGCTGCCGGAGCTCAGGCTCAGGCTGAACTGCGACGGGTTGTTGGCGCTCGGCCCGGCGGTCAGGGTGGAGGCGTTGGCGCCCACCACCAGCGGCTGGCCGGAGCCCAGGTAGAGGTTGAGGCTGCTGCCCTGCTTGACCACGCTGACGCCGATCATGTCGGAGAGCTGCAGCACCGCCTGGTCGCGCTTGTCCTGCAGGTCGTTGGCGCTGGCGCCGCCGGCCTCGGCGGCGATGATCGCCTGGTTGTACTGGGCGATGGTCTTGGCCAGGTCGGTGACCTGCCCGGCCAGGCTGTCCATCTGCGTGTTGACGTAGCTGTTCTGGGTGCCCAGCTGGGTGGAAATGGAGTTGAAGCGCTGCGCCAGGTTGGCCGCCTGGGTCAGCACCAGCTGGCGCGAGGCGGCGTCGGTCGGCGTGGCGGCGGCGGTCTGCAGCGAGGCGAAGAAGTTCTGCATGACCTTGGACAGGCCGGTGGTGCTGTCCGAGAGCAACGAGTCGATCTGGTTGACCTGGGACAGGTAGGTCTGCGCATCGCTGTCCACCGAGGTGGCGCCGCGCAGCTGGTTGGCCAGGAACTCGCTGTACATCCGGCGCACGTCCTGCACCGTGGTGCCGGTACCGACGTAGTAGCGCCCGGCGAACTGCTCGGCGGAGGTCACCTGCGACGTCGACTGCCGGGTGTAGCCGGCCGTGTTGACGTTGGTGATGTTGTTGCCGGTGGTGCTCAGCGCCGTTTGCGAGGCGTTGAGGCCGGACAGTCCGATGGAGAGGAGGCTCATGGTCGTTCCTTAGCGCGGTCCTTCGTACAGGGCGTCACAGCGCGCGAGTCGGGGTGTCGGTCATCGCCACGGTCTGGTAGACCTGCATCTGCTTGGCGATCTGGTTCACCTTGCGCGCGTAGTGCGGGTCGGTGGCGTAGCCGGCGCGCTGAAGCTCCTTCATGAATTGCTCGGGGCGCGCGGCGGAATCCAGCGCGCCCTGGTAGCGGTCGTTGTTCTGCAGGAAGCTGACGTAGTCCTGGAAGCTCTGCTCGAAGGAGTTGTAGGCGCGGAACGAGGCCACTTCCTTCACTTCCCTGCCCTTCTCGAATTCGGTGGTGGTGGCGCGGGCCGAGTCGCCCTTCCAGCTCGAACCGGTCTTGATGCCGAACAGGTTGTGGCTGCTGCTGCCGTCGCGCTGGGCGATCATCTTCTTGCCCCAGCCGGTTTCCAGCGCGGCCTGGGCGACCAGGTAGCGCGGGTCCACGCCGATGCGCTTGGCCGCGCGTTCGGCCATGGGCAGCATGGTGCTGATGAAGTCGTCGGCGGAGGCGAACATCGACTTGCCCGGCTGGGTGGAGATCGCCGAGACGTCGACGTCGGCAACCGGCACGGTGGTGTCGATCTGCTGGGTGTAGGCCTTGCTGCCGCGCCAGTCGTTGCGGGCCAGCTGCGCCGGCTGGTTGGCGGTGGAGGCCACGGCGGCGTCGGCGCCCGGCACGATGCCGGCGGCGATACGCTGGGCGAGCTTGCCCGGCAGCGCGAGGCGGCGGGCGTTCAGTGCCTGGCGATCGTCACGGCCGGCCTCGGGCTGCGGCAAGGCCTTGCCGTTGGCGGCAAACACGCTCGGGGTCTTCTGCCGGTCGGACGCCGCGGCCACCGCCGCCGCGCTCGACGCGCCATCGGCCGCGGTCTGGGCGAACGGGTTGTTGCCGGTGTGGCGTACGCCCTGCATCTTTTCCATCTGCTTGACCAGCACGTCGGCCAGGCCGATGCCGTGGCCCTGGGTGGCCAGCGACACGGACAGCTGATGGTCGTACATGTCCTGGTACTGCTTGGCCGCTTCGCTGTTCATCGGGTTGTCCTTGGCGAACACCTCGTTGGCCGAGCGCATGGATTTCAGCATCTCGTTCATGAACAGCGATTCGAACTCCTGGGCGACCTTGCGGATGTTGCCCGCGCTGTCGCGGTTCGAGCCGGTCTTCATCGCCGACAGGCGATTGAGGTCGGTGTAGGAACCGGAGTCGGTGTTGGCAGTACCAGCAGAAAGCAGTCGGGCGTCCACGGCGGCGTCCTCAGATCACGATCAGGTCGGCCTGCAGCGCGCCGGCCTGTTTCAGGGCTTCGAGGATCGCCATCAGGTCGCTGGGCGCGGCGCCCACCTGGTTAACGGCGCGTACGATTTCATCCAGCGTGGTGCCCGGGCCGAACTTGAACATCGGCTTGGCCTCCTGGTCGGCATTCACCCGCGAGCGCGGCACCACGGCCGTCTGGCCGTTGGAGAACGGGCCGGGCTGGCTGACGATGGGGTCTTCGGTGATGGTCACGGTCAGGCTGCCGTGGGTCACGGCGGCCGGGGACACACGCACGTTCTGGCCGATCACGATGGTGCCGGTGCGCGAGTTGATGATGACCTTGGCCACGGCTTCGCCGGCCTGCACGTCGAGGTTTTCCAGCACGGACATGTAGTCCACGCGCTGGTTCGGGTCCAGCGGCGCGCTGACGCGTACCGAGCCGCCGTCCACGGCCTGGGCGACACCCGGGCCGAGCAGTTCGTTGATGCGGTCGACGATGTGCTTGGCGGTGGTGAAGTCCGGGCGGTTGAGGTTCAGGGTCAGCGTGTTGCCCTGGTCGAAACCGCTCGGCACCGCGCGCTCGACGGTGGCGCCAGCCGGAATGCGGCCGGCCGAGGGGACGTTGACGGTGATCTTGGAACCGTCACGGCCTTCGGCGTCGAAGCCGCCGACCACCAGGTTGCCCTGGGCGATGGCGTAGGTCTGGCCGTCGATACCCTTGAGCTGGGTCATCAGCAGGCTGCCGCCGCGCAGGCTCTTGGCGTTGCCGATGGAGGACACGGTGACGTCGATGGCCTGGCCGGGCTTGGCGAACGGCGGCAGGTCGGCATGGATGGAGACCGCCGCGACGTTCTTCAGCTGCACGTTGCCCGAGCCCGCCGGCACCTTGATGCCGAACTGCGCCAGCATATTGTTGAAGGTCTGCAGGGTGAACGGGGTCTGGGTGGTCTGGTCGCCCGAGCCATTGAGGCCGACGACCAGGCCGTAGCCGATCAGCTGGTTGTTGCGCACGCCCTGGATGGTGGCGATGTCCTTCAACCGCTCGGCATGCGCCACCGGCACCATGACCAGCGCACACAACGCCGCAAGAACGTAGGAGCGGACTGTGTCCGCGATCGCTACCCAGGTTTTTCCAGAGGCCATCATCGTCATCACCCTCAGAACGGGAACAGCGGGCTGAGGAAGAACCGGTCGAACCAGCCCGGCTGGCTCGCATCGGCGAACGAACCGGTGCCCGAGTAGGTGATGCGCGCATCGGCCACACGGGTGGAAGCCACGGTGTTGTCGGTGGCGATATCGTCGGCGCGGATCAGGCCGGCGATGCGCACCAGCTCGTTACCGGTGTTCAGGGTCATCCACTTCTCGCCGCGCACGGCGAGGATGCCGTTGGGCATGACGTCGGCCACGGTGACGGTGATCGAGCCGGTCAGGCTGTTGCTCTGCCCGGCCTGGCTGTCGCCCTTGCTTTCGCGATCGCCCGCGTACTCGGCGGAGAGGCTCAGGTCGCCGCTGCCCACCGGGTTGTTGGTGGTCAGGCTGCTGCCGAACATCGAGGTCAGGCCGAGCTTGTTCTTGCTGTTCTTGGAGATGTCCGAGCTGGCCTTCTTGCTGGCCTGGGTCTTCTCGTTGAGGGTGATGGTGATGATGTCACCCACGCGGAAGGCCTTGCGGTCGCCGTAGAGGTTGTTCTCGAACCCCGCCTGGTAGATCGACCCGTTGTTCTGCGCGGCCGGCGCAGGCGTGCGCGGCAGCACCGGCGCGTAATAGGGGTCGTCCGGCTTGGGCGGAGGGCTCACGCACCCTGCCAACGCGGCGATGGCCAGCAGCGGAAGGAGGTGGGAACGGTTCATCTACAGCTACCTCTCGGGGAGAGCGACTACGGGATCAGGACTTACAGGTTCTGCGTCACGAAGGACAGCATCTGGTCCGCGGTGGAAATCACCTTGGAGTTCATCTCGTAGGCGCGCTGGGTGGTGATCATGTTCACCATCTCTTCCACCACGCTGACGTTGGAGTTCTCCAGGGTGTTCTGCAGCACGGTGCCCAGGCCGTTCAGGCCGGGGGTGCCGACCTGGGGCGCGCCGCTGGCGGCGGTTTCCAGGAACAGGTTGTTGCCGGTGGCCTGCAGGCCGGCCGGGTTGATGAAGTCGGCGGTCTGGATGTTGCCGATGATCTGCGGCGTGGCGTTGCCGGCGACGGTGACCGAGACGGTGCCGTCATTGCCGACGGTGAAGGTCTGGGTCTCGGGCGGCACGACGATGGCCGGCTCCAGGGCATTGCCGTTGGAGGTGACGATCTGCCCGTCGGAGTTCAGGTGGAAGCTGCCGTCGCGGGTGTAGGCGACGGTGCCGTCCGGGGTCAGCACCTGGAAGAAGCCACGGCCGTTGACCGCCATGTCCAGCGGGTTGTCGGTGGTCTGCAGGCTGCCGGCGGTGAAGTTCTTCTGGGTGCCGACGATGCGCACGCCGGTACCCAGCTGCAGGCCCGAGGGCAGCTGGGTGTCCTGGGTCGAGTTGGCGCCGGGCTGACGCTTGATCTGGTAGAGCAGGTCCTGGAACTCCGCGCGGTCGCGCTTGAAGCCCGTGGTGGACACGTTCGCCAGGTTGTTGGAGATGGTGGTCAGGTTCATGTCCTGGGCGGACAGACCGGTCTTGCTCACCCAAAGTGCCGGAAGCATGTCGTTCTCCTCGGGCGCCGGTTTCGTGGCGCCTCGAACGGTTAATCAGGTTCTAATCAGCTGAATTGCAAAACACGCGCCATCGACTGGGAGTCTTCTTCGGCGGTCTTCATCATCTTCACGTGCAGTTCGAACTGGCGGGACAGCGCCAGGATCGAGGTCATCTCGTCGACCGCATTGACGTTGCTGGCTTCCAGCACGCCGGACTGCACGCTGGCGTTGGCGTCGACCTGCGGCGCGGGCGAGCCGGACTTCATGCGGATCAGGCCGTCGCTGCCCTTCTCCAGTTGCTTGGGATCGGGGGTGACCAGCTTGATGCGATCGACGGTGGCCAGCGCGTTGGGGTTGTTGCCCTGGCCGCGGATGGTGATGGTGCCGTCCTCGCCGATGTCGATCTTCTCTTCCGGCGGAATCGCGATGGGGCCGCCATTGCCCATCACCGGCATGCCATCACTGGTGCGCAGCTGGCCGAGGGCGTCGATCTCCAGGCTGCCGGTGCGCACGTAGGCTTCGCCGCCGTCGGGCGCCTGCACGGCAATCCAGGCGTCGCCCTTGGCGGCGACGTCCAGGTCACGGCCGGTTTCCTGCAGGGAGCCGGTGGTGAAGTCGGTGGCCGGGCGTTCGCTCATGGCGAAGACACGCGCCGGAAAGCTGTCACCGAACACGGGCATCGCGCGCGCCTGTTCGAAGTCGCGACGGAAACCGGTCGTGGAGATGTTCGCCAGGTTGTTGGCGTGAGCCTGCATGGCTTTGGTGTTCTGGCTCGCGCCGCTCATGGCGACATACAGCATTCTGTCCAAGGCAATCCTCCAGTGCCGGGTCGGATTCCCGGCGGTGCTGGAAGGGACTCAGCAAGGGCTGTGCCAGAACGCCAAAAACAGTCTCAAGCCATTGAAATTAAAGCGAAAATAAAAAAACAAAGGCTCCCGAAGGAGCCTGGATGGCCGGCAGGCGGCGACTAACTGCCGCCTGCGGCAAGGGCGCGTTGCCGGTGGAGAAGCCCGGCGACGCGCGCCGTCATCAACGCAGGTTGATGATGGTGTCGGAGATGGTGCTCTCGGTCTGCACGGTCTTGGCGTTCGCCTGGTAGTTGCGCTGCGCGACGATCAGGTTCACCAGTTGCGCGGTGAGGTCGACGTTGGACTCTTCCAGCGTGCCCGACCCTACCGAACCGAGCGTGCCGGAGGTCGGCGTGCCGATCACCGCCTCGCCCGAGGCCAGCGACTGCTTCCAGCCGGTGTTGCCCACCGGGGTCAGGCCCTGGGTGTTGGCGAAGTTGGCGAGGATCACCTGGCCGATCACCTTGGACTGGCCGTTGGTGTAGGTGGCGTACATCTGGCCGTCCTCGGCGAACGACAGGCCTGACATCTGGCCGGTGGCGTAGCCGTCCTGGGTGACCGCCGTCACGGCGAAGGAGCCGTTGGTCTGGGAGGTCTTGGTCAGGTCGATGGCGATGCCGCCGGTAGCGCCCGCCGCGCCGTTGGCGCCCCAGGTCACCGGACTGGTGGTGGAGTCGGTGATGGCCGCCGGCGTCCACCCGGTCAGGGTCATGGTGTTGTCGGCATTGACGGTCATGCCGGTGGAGGTGATGCCCGTCAGCTGGCCGGCGCTGTTGAAGGTGATGTCACTGCTCAACGGGGTGGTGCTGGTCGGGGTCTGCGGGTTACGCCCGTCCACCAGGGTGTACATGCTCCAGTTGTTGGCGCTGTCCTTGACGAAGTAGTTCGTCATGGTGTGCGAGTTGCCCTGGGAGTCGTAGATGTCCACGGAGGTCGACCAGTTGTAGCTGTCCGAGTCGGTGGCGTCGAACGGCGTGGTCTTGGGCGTGGTGGCGTTGGAGTTCAGGCTCAGCGTCGAGGTGATCTTCGAGGTCGGGCTAGGCGGCTGGTTGGCGGTATCGACCTTCAGGTCGGTGATCACGCCGTTGACGATATTGCCGTTGGCGTTGACGCCATAGCCCTGCAGGCGATTGCCCGAACCGTCGACGATGAAGCCGCTGGCATCGGTGTTGAAGGTGCCGTTGCGGGTGTAGACGCGGCTGCCGTTGTCGCTGGTCATGAAGAAGCCGTTGCCGCTCACCGCCAGGTCCAGGCTGCGGCCGGTGGTGCTCAGGTTGCCCTGGGTGAACTGCTGGGAGACGGCCTGGGTGACCACGCCGTTACCCACGGCGATGCGGCCGGTGCCGAGCATCGAGGAGGCGTAGAGGTCGGCGAACTCGGTACGCGACGACTTGAAGCCGGTGGTGCCGACGTTGGCGATGTTGTTGCCGGTGACGTTCAGGTCCATCGACGCGGCGTTGAGTCCACTCAGGGCGGTATTGAAAGACATGTGTTGCTCCTGTGCCGAAACGCGGCGTTATTTTCCGATGGTCTGAATGCTGGAGGCGGAAACGGCGCCGATACCCGCCAGGTTCAGGGACATTTCCCCACCGTTCTGGCCCAGGGTGACGCTGTTGACCGTGGCCGGCAGGTAGGTGGTCAGGGCGGTGCTGGTGCCATCCAGCGTGGCGCTGGCCTTGACGGTGTAGGTGCCGGCGGCCACCAGCTCGCCGCTGTCGTCCTTGCCATCCCAGGTGAAGTCGATGTTGCCGGCCTTCTGGCTGCCCATGTCGACGGTGCGCACCAGGTCGCCCGAGTCGTCGTAGATCTTCAGGGTCACGCCATCGCCCTTGGACGGCATTACCAGCGAGCCCTTGATGCCGGCGCTCGGGTTGTCGACCTGCACCTTGCTGGAGTTGACGATCACCGAGCGGCCGACCAGCGACGAGGCCTGCAGGGCCTGGGACGACTGGAACGAGGAGTAGAAGGTGCCCAGGGTGGTGTCCAGGTTCTGCATGCTCTCCAGGCTGCTGAACTGCGCCAGCTGGGAGACGAACTCGGTGTTGTCCTGCGGGTCCAGCGGGTTCTGGTTGTTCAGCTGGGTGACCAGCAGCTGCAGGAAGGAATCCTTGCCCAGCGCGCTGGTGCCGGTCTCGGCCGTCGTCGACGAGCTCTTGGACCCGGCGTTGAGCGTCGACAGGATCGAACTGGCGGCGCTGTTATCGGTATTGATGCTCATGGGGCGTCCTCTGCGCTTACTGACCCAGGGTCAGGACCTTCTGCATCATCTGCTTGGCGGTGTTCATCATTTCCGCGTTGCTCTGGAACGAACGGCTGGCGGAGATCATGTCGGCCATCTCCTCCACCACGTTGACGTTGGGGTAGTACACGTAGCCGTCCTTGTCGGCGGCCGGGTGGTTCGGCTCGTAGCGCGGCACCAGCGGGCTCTGGTCCTCGACCACGCCCAGCACCTGCACGCCGGAACCGGCCTGGTCGGTCTCGCCGAACAGCGAACCCTGGTCGCCGCCCTGGGCGTTCTGCAGCATGGTGGAGAACACCGGGTGACGGGCGCGGTAGGTCTGGTCGATGCTCGAGGAGACGCTCTCGGCGTTGGCGATGTTCGACGCGGTAGTGTTCAGACGGGTGGTCTGGGCACTCATGCCGGTACCGGCGATGTTGAAGACACTGGCGAGCGACATGGTGATTATTCTCCGCGCAGGGCGTTCATCAGCCCTTTGAACTTGCTGTTGAGGAAGGTGAACGAGGCCTGGAACTGCACGGAGTTCTCCGCGTAGTTGGCCTGCTCGATCTGCTCATCCACGGTGTTCTGGTCGACCGAAGGCTGGTTCGGGATGCGGTACTTGAGCGACTCGTCGCCGATACCGACACCATCGGCGGCAATGTGATGCGCATTGGTCAGGGTGGCGCTGAAGGTACCGTTCTTCATCTTGTCCGACTGGGCCGCCAGCACCGAGGCGAAGTCCAGGTCACGCG
Organism: Pseudomonas sp. NY15437; assembly: GCF_048068435.1. Taxonomy (NCBI): domain Bacteria; kingdom Pseudomonadati; phylum Pseudomonadota; class Gammaproteobacteria; order Pseudomonadales; family Pseudomonadaceae; genus Pseudomonas; species Pseudomonas sp. NY15437. The sequence goes on along the minus strand of NZ_JBLUQC010000010.1, from coordinate 44,015 downwards.
CCTTGTAGTTGGGCGTGTCGGCGTTGGCCAGGTTGTTGGCCAGGACTTCAGCGCGCTGGGAGCGGAAGCTCAGTGCTTGCTGGTGGATGCCGAGGGCTTTGTCGAAGCTGATGCTCATGGTCGCGAACCTGTTTGCCGGTGTGGGCTTGCCAACACTTCAGCAAGGCGCGTGCCAGATTTACATTTCCTTTATTTTCAAAGGCTTGAGTGGATTTCGAGAGCGGCAAGGGGCGGCAAACAGCGGCAAACAGCGGCAAAGCGGCAAGCGCTTTCCTTGCCGCCGCAGGCAAGGCGGCAAACTTGCCGCTGCGGTTTGCCGGCCGCCTCTGCCGTTACCGCTCGATGGCTTTTCGTAGGAGCGAGCTGGCTCGCGAACCCATCGGCCACGTCGGCCCTGCCGACGGATCGCGGGCATGGCCCGCTCCTATAATTCTCGCGCCAAGAGGAAGGTGTGCAGCGTAGGAGCGGACCTTGTCCGCGAATCCCTCGCGGCAGAATCAGTTCCCACCGGGGTACACGGAGCCGGCAGCGACCTGTAGGAGCGCCAAGGGGAAGCGTGCAGCGTAGGAGCGGACCTTGTCCGCGAAATCCCTCGCAGCGGACTCGGTTCCCACCGGCACACGGAGGCGGCAGCCACCTGTAGGAGCGCGCCATGCGCGCGACCGCGGGCAGGGCCCGCTGCTACCGGGGAACACCCTGCCAGGCGCTTCGCGAGCCAGCTCGCTCCGACAGGCGCGATGCGCCGTTATGACTGTGCCAGCGCCAGAAAGGCGCTCGGCAGGCGCGCCTGGCGGCGGTCCTTCAGGCAGTACAGGTACTCGTCGATCAGGCTCGCGCCCTTGATCTGCAGCACGCACAGTTGCGGGTTATCCGGCACTTCCTGGCGGGCGATGATGCTCACGCCCAGGTTGCGGATCACCGCCTCGCGGATCGACTCGCGGCTGCCGATCTCCAGCATCGAAGCCGGCGCCACGCCGGCCTGCCGCAACATCGCTTCGGTCAGCTGGCGGGTGGTCGACCCGGCTTCGCGCATCAGCAGGCAATGGCTGCGCAGATCGCCCAGGCTGACCGACTGCATCGTCGCCAGCGGGTGGCTGCGGTGCACCGCCAACACCAGCGGGTCGCTGCCCAGCACCACGCGGGTCAGGCGCGCGTCGTCCACCTGCTGCGAGGAGGCCGCCAGGTCGACCCGGCATTCGATCAGCGATTCGAGCACCTGGCGGGAGTTGCCGATCTCCACCGACACTTCGATCTGCGGGAAGCGTTCGCGAAAGGTCTTGATCAACCCCAGCACGTAATAAGGAGAGGTGGCGCCGATGCGCAGGGCGCCCTGCATCTGGCCGCAGTTGCGCAGGTAGAACTCGATGTCGGCCTCCTGCTGCAGCAGCGCCTCGACCATCGGCAACAGGCGCGCGCCCTCGTCACTCAGGGTCAGGCGGCGGCCGCCGCGGTAGAACAGCTCCACCGCGTACTGGCTCTCCAGGTGGCGGATCTGCGTGGTCACCGTGGGCTGGCTGAGGCCGAGCTTCTTCGCCGCCTGAGTAATGCTCCCAAGCTTGGCAACCCTGTAAAACGCCTTCAGCTCTGCACTGAGCATCTGTGTCACCGGCCTCTCGAAAAATCTGCCCATCATTTTGCTGCACGACGCCGGAAATTCGGCGCCAGCCCACTGGCGACGCGGCCTGCAGCCGAGCGACAAAACACCCGAAAAGGTCAATATCCCTGACCTGTATCACTGGCATCCGCGAATACGGCTGGACAGCCCGGAGTTGAGCGACTTTCATTGCCGTTGGAAAAATCCCACACGGAAACCCGAAGGCGGCCTCACAAGGGTCCGTCCCAGGAGCAATTAATGAAGTACAAAGTCACCATGGTTTTCGGAACCCGCCCGGAAGCCATCAAGATGGCCCCCCTCGCCCGCGTCCTCCGCCGCACCCCCGAAATCGAGTTGCGCATCTGCTCCACCGGCCAGCATCGCGAGATGCTACAGCAAGTGCTGGACTCCTTCGAACTGGAGGTCGATGAAGACCTCGACGTCATGACCCAGGGCCAGACGCTGAACAGCCTGTCCCTGCAGATGATGGGCAAACTCGATGACAGCTACGACCGTCATCGTCCGGACATCGTGCTGGTGCACGGCGATACCACCACCAGTTTCATTGCCGCCCTCACGGCCTTCCACCGGCAGATTCCGGTGGGCCACGTTGAGGCCGGCCTGCGTACCGGCAACATCCACCAGCCCTGGCCGGAGGAGGCCAACCGCCGCCTGACCGCGGTGATCGCCGACCTGCATTTCCCGCCCACCAAGGCCTCGCGCGACAACCTGCTGCGCGAAGGGGTGAACATCGACCAGATCGAAGTCACCGGCAACACGGTGATCGACGCCCTGCTGTGGATGCGCGAGCACCTGCGCGAGACGAACTGGACGCCTGCCGCCGACTCGCCGCTGGCCCGGTTCACCGGTGAGCGCCGCCTGGTGCTGATCACCGGCCACCGCCGGGAGAACTTCGGCAAGGGCTTCGAGCGCATCTGCCTGGCGCTCGCCGAGCTTGGCCAGCGCTTCCCCGACGTGGACTTCGTCTACCCGGTGCACCTCAATCCGCAGGTGCAGAAGGCCGTCTACGGCCTGCTCTCGGACAAGCCGAACATCCACCTGATCGCCCCGCAGGATTACCAGCATTTCGTCTGGCTGATGGACCGCGCCTACCTCATCCTCACCGACTCGGGCGGCATCCAGGAGGAGGCCCCGGCGCTGGGCAAACCGCTGCTGGTGCTGCGCCGCGTGACCGAGCGCCCCGCCGTGCTGGAAGGCGGCACCGTGGTCCTGGTGGGCACCAACACCAGCCGCATCGTCAGCGAAGCCAGCCACCTGCTGCGCGACGAGGAAGTCTACGAACAGATGAGCCGGGTGTTCAGCCCTTACGGCGACGGCCACGCCAGCGAGAAGATCGTTGCGCGGCTGCTGTCCTGGTTCGGTGAATCACGCACGCCAAGCGAGTTCGAATGAACCTCGAACTGGTCGACATCCTCACGTACGTTCTCTATGCGCTGAAGTACCTGGCCATCCTCCTCGCCGCGCTGATGTTCCTGCTCGGCCTGGATGACCTGTTCATCGACCTGGTGTACTGGGGCCGGGTGCTGGTCAGGCGCTTCCGCATCTACAACCGCTTCGACCGGGCCGACGAGGAACGCCTCTTCGCCGCCCCGGAAAAGCCGCTGGCGATCATGGTGCCGGCCTGGAACGAGGTCGGCGTGGTGGGCGAGATGGCGCGCCTGGCGGCCTCCACCCTGGACTACGAAAACTACCAGATCTTCGTCGGCACCTACCCCAACGACCCGCAGACCCAGGCGGACGTCGACGCGGTGTGCCTGCACTACCCCAACGTGCACAAGGTGGTCTGCGCGCGCCCCGGGCCCACCAGCAAGGCCGACTGCCTGAACAACATCATCGACGCCATCCTGCGCTTCGAGGCCGACGCCCGCGTCGAGTTCGCCGGCTTCATCCTGCATGACGCCGAAGACGTGATCTCGCCGCTGGAGCTGCACCTGTTCAACTACCTGCTGCCGGCCAAGGACCTGATCCAGATCCCGGTCTACCCCTACGCCCCGGAATGGACCGGCTTCACCGCGGGCCACTACGTCGACGAGTTCGCCGAGAACCACGGCAAGGACGTGCCGGTGCGCGAGGCGCTGACCGGCCAGGTGCCCAGCGCCGGCGTCGGCACCTGCTTCAGCCGCCGCGCCATCGCCGCGCTGCTGGAAGACGGCGACGGCATCGCCTTCGACGTGCAGAGTCTCACCGAGGACTACGACATCGGCTTCCGCCTCAAGCAGAAGGGCATGAAGTGCATCTTCGCCCGCTACTCCATCACCGACCCGCAGCTGGCGCTCAAGAGCGACTGGGTGCCGGGCATGGACCGGCGCTTCTCCCAGGTCATCTGCGTGCGCGAGCACTTCCCGCGCACCTGGCAGCACGCCATCCGGCAGAAGTCGCGGTGGATCACCGGGATCGTCTTCCAGGGCACGCGCAACCTGGGCTGGAGCAGCAAGACCATGCTCAACTACTTCCTCTGGCGCGACCGCCGGGGGCTGATCGCCTACCTGCTGAGCTTCCTGGTCAACCTGCTGTTCCTGGTGCTGATCACCCTGTGGCTGATCACCACCCTGTCGCCGGACGCCTGGCGCTTCCCGTCGATCCTCGAAGGCAGCCAGCTGCTGGTGGTGCTGCTGTTCCTCAACGGCCTGATGCTGCTCAACCGGCTGTTCCAGCGCTTCTGGTTCGTCACCCGTTTCTACGGCATCTTCGAGGGGCTGCTGTCGGCGCCGCGAATGATGTGGAGCAACTTCGTCAACTTCTTCGCCAACCTGCGCGCGCTCAAGCAGGTCATGGAAATGGGCGACTCGCGCCGCGTGGCCTGGGACAAGACCACCCATGAGTTCCCCGCCCTCGCCGGCCCGCAGCGCACGCCCCTGGGCCAGCGCCTGATCGAACAGGGGCTGATCACCGAGGAACAGCTGCAGTCGGCACTGACCAGCCCGATCCGCCGGCGCCTGGGCCGCGAGCTGCTACTGCGCGAGCTGATCACCAGTACCCAGCTGGTCAGCACCCTCGCCGAGGAACTGGGCGAGGAATGGGCGCCGCTCAACCCCTTCACCCTCGACGCGCGCCTGATCGAGGCGTTGCCGCGCAAGCTGGCGCTGCGCTATGCGGTGCTGCCGGTCGCCGAGGAAGGCAAGACCCTGGTGCTGGCCAGCGAGCAGCAGATCAGCCAGGTCTCCCTCGGCGCCATCAGCCGTCAGCTCAAGCGCCCGGTGCGGGGCCGCCTGGCGCCGCAGGGCCGCGTCACCCTCGGCCTGCGCCACTGGTACGGCGGCCGCCACCAGACCGAGGAAACCCGCGCCATCATCGACGTGCTGCGGCAGCGCCAGGGCGACGAGGCGCTGATGGAACGCCTCAGCGGCCACGTGGTGATGTTCGGCTCCCTGCTGCAAGTGCGCGGGATGGTGCCGCCGAGCCTGTTCAACCAGGCCCTGATCGACTTCGACCCGGAGCAGGACTCCCTCGGCGAACACCTGATCAAGCGCGGCATGATCACCCAGCAGGTGCTCGAGGAAGCACTCCAGGAACAGGCCAGCGAACAGCACGAGGCCTATCGCATCGTCCGGGAGGCCGTGTGAAACCGCAACAAACCCTGCTTTACGGCCTGATCCTGGCGAGCATCGCCGCACCGCTGGCCCAGGCCGCCGATGACCAGCTCAGCGAGTTCCAGCGCTTCCGCAGCTTCCCGTACCTCGACAAGGGCTACAAGGAAGCGAAGAAGAACAACTGGGCGGAAGTCGAACGCCTGATGCGCCACCTGCTCGACCGCGTGCCGAACAACACCGAGGCGCGCGCCCTGCTGATCCAGTCCCTGTCCAAGCAGCAGCGCTTCGCCGACGCCGAACGGGAGGCCCAGGCCCTGGCCGGCACCGATGCCGGCGCGCAAGTGCTCACCGAGTTGCGCCTGGACCTGATCGAGAACGGCCCGCCGCCCGAGGCCCAGGTCAACCAGTGGCTGGCAACGCCAACGAACGCGTGCGCCTGTGGCAGGCCTACAGCCTCAAGCTTGGCCAGACCCAGGGCGCCGCCAAGGCGCTGGACTGGCTCGGTACCCTGCCGCCGGGCAACGACGGCCGCGTGCTGCGCGAAGCCCGCGCCAACTGGGCCGAACAGCTGCGCGACTGGGACACCACCATCGCCCAGCTGGCGCCGCTGGCCGCCGCCCACCAGTTGTCCGCCGAGGACTGGCACCGCCTGGCCAACGCCTACGCCCAGCGCCTGGATGAGAAACCGCTGGAGCAACTGCTGCAGCAGGCGCCCGATGCCAACGCCGCGCGCCAGGCACGGCTGGCACTCATCGACCGCGCCATCGCCGTGGAGCAGACGGACGTCGCCAAACGCTGGCTGCTCACCCTGCCCGAGCAGGACCGCAACGACCCGACGCGCCGGGCGCAACTGCTGGAAGTCGCGCGCGACAGCGCCGATGCCCCGCTGGTAACCCAGCTCAGCGACGAGCAGAACCGCCCGTGCCTGGAAACCACCGAATGGCTGTCGCGCCACGACCAGGCCGCCGCACTGGCCAAGTTGCAGCAGTGCAAGCCCGCCGACGACCCGAAGACCTGGCTGGTGCTGGCCCAGCGCCTGGACGCCACCGACCTGCTGGAAACTACCCGGCTGCCGGAACCCTGGGACACCGCCCGGCGCGACCAACTGATCGACGCCTGGCGCCGTCAGGGTCGCACCGACCTGGCGCTGGCGTGGCTCTCGCGCCAGCCGCAGACGCCCGACACTGTGCGCCAGCGCGCCGAGCTGCTGCAGGCCCGTGGCCGCACCGGCGAAGCGGCGGCGCTGTGGGAACAGCGCTACCGCCAGACCGGCGACCTGCGGGCGTTGGACCAGGCCAGCTACCTCGCCCTCAACGCCGGGCGCACCGAGCGCGCCAAGCAGCTGCTGGAAAGCGCCTATGACCGCCGTGGCGGCAACCTGCCGCCCACGCTGCTGCAACGTCTGGCCAGCATCCATGCGCGCAGCGACACGCCGCTGGACGTCGCGCGCATCGAGGCGCTGCTGCCCAAGGCCGACCCGGTCTCGCGCGGCTACCTGCTCGGTCGCCTCGCCGAAGCCGGGCGCTGCGACGCCCTGCAGCGCTACCTTAGCCCGGACTCCAACACCCCCGGCGAACTGCGCGCCCTTGGCCGCTGCGCCATGCCCGCGCGGCCTGGCGAGGCGGTGGTCTACTACCAGGCCGCCATCGCCCACGGCGACAGGGACAGCCAGTTGCCGCTGGCCTATGCCCTGGAAGCCGCCGGCGATCCGGCCGGCGCGCTGCGCATCTTCAACGCCCTGCCGCCCGGCGAGCTCAACGACAACGCCCGCCTGACCGCCAGCCGCGCCGCACTGCTCACCCACGACAACGCCGCCGCCGAGCGCTACTGGCAGCAGGCGAAGAAGGACAGCGCCGACGACTGGGCCCTGGGCGCCAACATCGCCGACGCCCGTGGCGACTATCCCGAAGCCCTGTCCCGGCACCGCGAAGCACTGCAGCACGAACCCAACGGCCAGCACTTCTACAACGCCGCCGGCAGCGCGCAGAAGGCCGGCGACAAGCAGCAGAGCAAACTCTGGCTGGCCGAAGCGGTGCGCCGCGAACCGAACAATCCACGCTTCCGCGCGGACTACGGCATGCGCCTGGCCGACACCGACACGCCGCAGGAGCGCCGCACCGCGATCCCTTACCTGGAACGCGCAACCCGCGATTACCCCGAGGACTTCCGCCTGGGCGAGACCCTCGCCTGGCGCTACGACGAAGCCGAGGACAGCTTCGCCGCCCGCCGCGAGCTGCGCCGGGTGATCGACCTGGAGCAGGACCCGGTGGCCGCCGACGACGAATACGGCAGCCTGGAAGCCCGGCGCTATCGCCAACGCCGCGCGCACCAGGTGATGTCCCAGCGGGACAACCTGACCATTGCCAGCACCTGGTCGCCGGCGGGCGTCACCACGGTGCCGATCCTCAACGACAACATCCAGACCGGCGACCGCCGCCGCGCGCAATCGCAGAACCTGCAGACCTTCATCTGGGACCACGCCCTGGGCGAGGAACCGACCCGCAACGGCAGCACCCTCTCCGTGTACGGGCGGGCGATCGCCGGCAACGAAGGCCGCAAGAAATACACCCAGACCCTCGCCGCCGGCTTCGGCCTGCGCTACAAGCCCTTCGGCGACTACAACCTCAACCTCTACAGCGAGTTGTACAAGCAGAACACCGTGAAGGACAGCGGCGATTCCGGCCTCACGTTCGAAGGCTTGCGCTGGCACGAGATCGGCACCCCCGAGAAGTTCGAGCGCTACATTCGCAAACGCGACCAGTACGGCCAGACCTCCACCGACTTCCTACTGCGCGCCACCGCCTCCTTCCTCGACCAGGGCGACTACCGCAACGACTGGCGGGTGGATGAAAGCGACTGGGACGAGCGCTTCCTCTACACCGACCTGGCCTGGTGGACCCACGCCGGCGATCACCAGTGGGTCTCGCGCTACCAGCAGGGCCACACCTGGAAGCTGCCGGTGGACTCGCCGCAGACGATCATGCCCTACGGCTTCGCCGAGTTCTCCGCGCAGGACCCGAGCAACGACTGGCGCCAGGACCTGCGCAGCGGCGTCGGCCTGCGCTGGCAGTACTGGTACGGCGACGATCGCTACAACGCCTACCGCGCCCATGTCACCGTGCGCACCGAGTACCAGCTGGGCATGGCGGGCAATCTCTATGAAAAGGCCAACGGCTGGCTGGTGGGACTCGAGGTGAACTTCTGATGCGCCGTCTGCTTTACGCCCTCGCCCTGCTCGTCACCGCCGTTGCGGCACGGGCCGATGATCGCCTGTTCTACCAACCGCTGAATGTCGACGCGTCGCTCAGCGACGCCCAGTGGCAACAGATCTGGCGCGCCAGCGCGGCCCAGGGTGCGAAGACACTCATCGTGCAGTGGACCGCCTACGGCGACGCCGACTTCGGCGGAGCCAACGGCTGGCTCGCGCGCGCCCTGAAGAACGCTCACGACAATGGCCTGCAACTGATCCTCGGCCTGTACATGGACCCGGCCTACTACCAGCGCCAGGGCGAGCTCGACACGCCCGGCCTGGAAGCCTACTGGCAGCACCAGCTCGGCCGTTCCCTGGCCCAGCAGCGGCAAGTCAGCGCGCAGTGGCACTTGCCGGTCGCCGCCTGGTACCTGCCGATGGAGCTGGACGACTGGAACTTCCAGGCCGTCGAGCGCCGCCAGGCCCTGCAACGCCAGCTCAAGGACTTCGCCGGACAACTCAAGGCGCCGCTGCAATTGAGCGCGTTCTCCGGCGGCAAACTGGCGCCGCAGGTGTATGGCGACTGGCTGGGGCAGATCGCGGGGCTCGGCGTGCAGGTCTGGTGGCAGGACGGCGCCGGCACCGGTGCGCTGCCCGAGCGCGTGCGCCAGGCCTACGCCGGTGCCCTGCCCTGCTCGGTCGGCATCGTCCGCGAGGCCTTCCGCCAGACCAGCGCCGCCGGCCAGGCGTTCCGCGCCGAGCCCGCCGCGCCTTCCACGGTCTCCACCGGCTGCCACGCCAGTGCCGTGTTCGAGGTGCGCTATCGCCCCTGGGGCAAGCTGCTGCTGGACAACCAGCGCGCCCACAGCGGCACCGCCGCCACGCCCTGACACGCCTCGCTGCCTGCGCGCCCCGCCCGCTTGCGCGGGGCGCGCAGGCTTCGGCTATGCTCGCGCGAGCGACCCCACACTCGCACAGGGCAGTTCATGTTCAAGACCATCGAGTCCGAGATACTCAAGCAACGCGTCCCGCCCGGGATCAGGGCCGAATTCCTCCAGCACGACTTCGAGCGACTCCACGGTTTCAGCCTGCTGGTCTATGCGGTAAGCGCCGCCATGTGGCTGCTCTTCGACCTCATCGTCAGCTTCCAGGCCGGCCAGGGCTTCACCTATGTCTCAGTGATCTTTCTCGGCGTGTTCTTCCTCATCACCGTCCTGGCCAGCCTGGTACGCCGGGCCGTGCATTTCTACTGGCTGAACCTGGCGTTCGTCATCACCTTCAGCCTTGGCGCACGCCTGGTGATCGACGGCCTACCGGAACTGCTGCGACCGGCGTGGCTGGTCATCGCCGCCGCCTCGGTGCTGTACAGCGCCACCGCCCTGCCGCTGAACACGCTCGCGTTCTATTCCGTACTGGCCGTGACCTGGACGTTCCTCAACCCGCTGCTGGGCGACGTGCCCGCCCTGGATGCCCGGCGCAGCATGCTGGTCTGCTACCCGCTGTTCATCAGCGCGCTGTCCGTCTACGTGTTCAACCACCTGAGCAAATCCAAGCTGTACAACTACGCCATGGCGCGCCTGCTGATGGACCAGGCCTACCTCGACGCGCTCACCGGCATTCCCAACCGCCGCTCGTTCATGACCCGCGTCGGCCAGCGCCTGCCGGACGATGGCGAACAACGCTACCTGGCGATGGTCGACATCGACCATTTCAAGCGCGTCAACGACACCTACGGGCATGACATCGGCGACGAAGTGCTGACACGCGTCGCGCGCACCATCCAGCAGGAAATGCAGGACTTCGAATTCGCCCGCCTGGGCGGCGAGGAGTTCGGCCTGTACCTGTGGGGCATCAGCGTGGAGGACGCCCAGGCGCGGGTCGAACGGCTGCGCCGCGCCACCGCCGAACTGCCGGGTACGCCAACCGTCACCATCAGCCTGGGCCTGGCCCACCTCAGCGCCGACGGCACCCTGAGCCAGGCGCTGATCAAGGCCGACCAGGCGCTATACGACGCCAAGCACAACGGCCGCAACCGGGTGACCTATTCGCCGTGACGACAGCATCGAGCGCAAACAAAAAAGGCCCGCGAATGCGGGCCTTTGGCGTGCTGGTGTCCCGGAGAGGGGTCGAACCTCCAACCTTCCCCTTAGGAGGGGGACGCTCTATCCAATTGAGCTACCGGGACAATCGGGTCGGCATGTTAACCACCGACAAGCGTTTTGTCATGCCGCCGCCACCGGCGCGGTTCATAATTTCGCCTTCAGCCGGAGAATGACCATGACCACAGACGACGGCGCCCTGCCCGATTCCCCCTTCGCCACCTTCGATGTGCGCGTCGCCACCGCCGACGATGCGGCCACCCTGGCGCCGCTGCTGCAGCAACTGGGCACACAGGATCCGCTGCCCGATACCGCCCTGCTCGCGCTCGCCCTGAGCAACCCGCCAGCAGCGCGGGTAACGCTGGTAGCCGAGCGCGACGGCGCCCTGCTGGGCACCTGCACCCTGCACCTGATCGAGCACATCGCCCACGGCTTCGCCCGCTCGGCGATTCTCGAGGACATGGTGGTGGACAGCCGCGCGCGCGGCCAGGGCGTCGGCCAGGCGCTGATTGGCCGGGCGGTGGAATGGGCGCGGGACTGGAAGTGCTACAAGCTCGCGCTTTCCAGCCACCAGGACCGGGAAATGGCGCACCGCTTCTATGCCGCCATGGGCTTCGCGCCGCACGGGGTCAGCCTGGCGCTGCCGCTGGACTGACCTCAGCTGGCCTGTGCGTCCGGCGGGGCGAGCAGATCGAGCAGGTGGCCGACGGTGATATCCAGCGACACCGAGTTGTCCAACTCCACCAGCGGCCCGGGCAGGCCGTCGGCGAAGTGCGCATTGCGCGCCAGACGCTCCTCGATCTCCGCCAGCGATTCCCGGCCACGCTTGAGCAGCCGCTGGCGCAGCACCTCGGGTTCGACCTTGAGCAAGACCGCGATCAACTGAGGATAATGACGACGCGCCTCGGGCAGGTATTTGCGTGAACCGTTGACCAGCACATCGTGACCGGCAGCGAGCCAGTCATCGATCTCGCGGGGAATGCCGTAGTGCAGGCCATTGGCGCGCCAGCTCATGGCGAAGGCACCGGCCTGCTCCAGACGCGTGAACTCCTCGACGCTCACCGGGTGCGCCTCTTCCCCGCGCGCCTCGGCGGAGCGCGTGATGACGCGCCGGACGATCCGGCAATCCATCGCGGCCAGGGGAGCGCTGGCGGCCTGCAACACGCTGTCCTTGCCGGAACCCGACGGGCCCATCAGGAAAATCAGTCTGCCTGGGGTCATAGAACTCTCGGTGCGCCGGCGGCTCGGCGTTACTTCAATTCTGATCCGCGGGGCGGATAATACTCCGAGCCTTGTGCGATATCAGTGAAAACACCGTGATGGGCGCCGCGTCGGGCTGCCGTCCCCTGACTCGCCGTCGGGCGCTGTGCCATCATCGCCACCCGCGACGAAGTGCCCGCATCAGGTCGCTCAACGGCAGAGAGGGGCCCTGCATCTATCGACTACGCTGAACCCAAGGGGCACATCGCCAGTTTTCCCTTAACTCCCATCTAAAGAAAGGTCTGCCTAGACGGTCTCATTTCGGACGATTGGTGCTGGCATTTAGCCTTCACCCGAGACACAATATGCCGAAGGTTTGACGTCAAGTTATTGGATATTTTTGCAAAAGCTTTGACGACGCGCTGAACGGCCACTGGAAATCGCTGTCAAAGGGCCTGAACGAACGCTGACCCATGGCATCGGCCTCCCTGACTTACAGGTTTAAAGTATGCGCCCATTGAAACAGGCAACCCCCACCTACTCCAGCCGTACTGCTGACAAATTCGTCGTACGTCTGCCCGAAGGCATGCGTGAGCGTATCGCCGACGTCGCTCGCAGCCACCACCGCAGCATGAACTCCGAGATCATTGCGCGTCTCGAACAGAGCCTGCTGCAGGAAGGCGCGCTGCAGGACAACCTGGGCATCCGTCTGGACAGCCCGGAACTCAGCCTGCACGAACGCGAGCTGCTGCAACGCTTCCGCCAGCTGACCCACCGTCAGCAGAACGCCCTGATCGCCCTGATCGCACACGATGCCGAGATGGCACAGAACGACGCCTGATTCGTTCGTGACCTCCGAAACAGCCGGCCCCGAGCCGGCTTTTTCATGCCTGCGATTGACCGCCCTCTCTCCTCGCCGGGCACAAAAAAGCCGCCTCGCGGGCGGCCCTTTCGGCGGAGCTGGCCCTACATCAGGAACAGCGTGGCCAGCCCGAGGAAGATGAAGAAACCGCCACTGTCGGTCATCGCCGTGATCATCACGCTGGACCCCATGGCCGGGTCCCGGCCCAGACGCAGCAGCGTCATCGGAATCAGCACGCCCATCAGCGCGGCGAGCAGCAGGTTGAGCGTCATGGCGCCGGTCATCACCGCGCCCAGTTCCCAGTTGCCGTACAGGTAGAACGCCACCAGGCCGATCACCCCACCCCAGATCAGGCCGTTCACCAGCGCAACGCCCAGTTCCTTGCGCAGCAGGCGATTGGCGCTGCTGACCTGGATCTGGTCCAGGGCCATGGCGCGGACGATCATGGTGATGGTCTGGTTGCCGGAGTTGCCGCCGATGCCGGCGACGATGGGCATCAGCGCCGCCAGCGCCACCAGCTTCTCGATGGAGCCTTCGAACAGGCCGATCACCCGCGAGGCGATGAAGGCAGTCACCAGGTTGGTGGCCAGCCAGGCCCAGCGGTTGCCGACCGACTTCCACACCGAGGCGAAGATATCTTCCTCCTCGCGCAGACCGGCCATGTTCAGGACTTCGCTTTCGCTTTCCTCACGAATGAGGTCGACCATCTCGTCGATGGTCAGGCGGCCGATCAGCTTGCCGTTCTTGTCCACCACCGGGGCGGAAATCAGGTCGTAGCGTTCGAACGCCTGGGCGGCGTCGTAGCCGTCTTCGTCGGGGCTGAAGGTCACCGGGTCGGTGGCCATGACCTCGGCCACGTCCTTGTCCGGGTCGTTCACCAACAGGCGCTTGATCGGCAGCACACCCTTGAGCACGCCGTCGTAATCGACCACGAAGAGCTTGTCGGTATGACCGGGCAGCTCCTTCAGGCGGCGCAGGTAGCGCAGCACCACTTCCAGGCTGACGTCATCGCGGATGGTGACCATCTCGAAGTCCATCAGCGCGCCGACCTGGTCTTCCTCGTAGGACAGCGCCGAGCGCACACGCTCGCGCTGCTGCTGGTCGAGGGTTTCCATGAGCTCGTGGACCACATCGCGCGGCAATTCCGGCGCGAGGTCCGCGAGTTCGTCCGCATCCATCTCCCGCGCCGCCGCAAGGATCTCGTGATCGTCCATGTCGGCGATCAGGGTTTCCCGTACGGAATCGGAAACTTCGAGGAGGATGTCGCCGTCGCGCTCGGCCTTGACCAACTGCCAGACCGTCAGGCGGTCATCCAGGGGCAGCGATTCGAGGATGTGGGCGATGTCGGCCGGGTGCAGTTCATCCAGCTTGCGCTGGAGTTCCGCCAGGTTCTGGCGGTGCACGAGATTTTCGACGAGGTCGTGATGCTGGCCTTCCTGACGGTGCGTCAGGTCTTCGACCAGCTTGTGCTTGTGCAGCAGGTCGACCACCTGGTTGAGGCGGTCCTGCAGGCTTTCCTGCGGCTTCTTGGCTTCTACTTCGGTCATAGCACGCTCCACCCCCAGTGGCAGAACGGGCCAGAGGGGATCAATACATCAGGTCGTGTGTACGCAATCGGGGTTCTGAGTAACTACTGGGTAAGTCCATGGTGGTGTCCCATGCGCCCATCGAGGGCAGATGCGGGAAATGATAACACTCCGGGGTGTATTACGCGTTACAAAATGGCGGCTAGAACAATCGCTTGCGGGCGAAAGTTCACTGCCGAATCACTGCCCGGTTCGACGCCCGAAAGCTCCCACAGGACACCCGGCTACGGCTGACAATTTCCCCTCCTAGGCTGCACGCAGGCCCGCCATCACGGAGGAACCCATGCGCCTGCCTGCCCTGCTCTGCCTTCTCCTGATGTCACTGGTACCGACCAGCGAGGCAGCCTCGGTGTTCCGCTGCACCGCGGCCGATGGCAGCGTGCTGTTCAGTCAGTATGGCTGCCCTGCGCAACGGCGGCAGGAAATCCAGGAGGCAAGCAATCCGACGCCGGGCAGTGGCGATCCAGTGCCGATGGCCGTTGCGCCGGCACCCATCGTGTCGAAACCGCCGGCGCGCAGCAAAGGGCAGCGCCAGGAGCAGGCCGAGCGCGAAGCCGTGGTGGTGGTCGGCGAGCAGCAGAACGGCTGCGGCAACCGCGTCACCGGCAATGCGCGGCGCAAGGCGATCATCGAGGGACGGATAAGGACGGGCATGACCCGCAGCGACGTGGAGAGCGCACTGGGAAGGCCCGACCGGGTCAGCCAGCACAACGAGACGCTGCGCTATCACTATGAGGCGGACCGGAAGCACGGCGCGCGAACCGTGACCTTCGATGAGGACGGCTGCGTGATGGGTAAGGCGAAGCGGTGAGCGCCGGTTTTTTTCGACGGCAAAGAAAAAGGGCCTGCATTTCTGCAGGCCCTTTCGGTATATGGCGCACTCAGGAGGATTCGAACCTCCGACCGCTCGGTTCGTAGCCGAGTACTCTATCCAGCTGAGCTATGAGTGCGCTGATGAGGGCGCAAATTCTAGGGCGATTTTTCTGACCTGTCAACAAGATTTTTCAATCTTTT
Organism: Pseudomonas sp. NY15437; assembly: GCF_048068435.1. Taxonomy (NCBI): domain Bacteria; kingdom Pseudomonadati; phylum Pseudomonadota; class Gammaproteobacteria; order Pseudomonadales; family Pseudomonadaceae; genus Pseudomonas; species Pseudomonas sp. NY15437. Next base: position 28,919 of record NZ_JBLUQC010000010.1, on the reverse strand, counting down.
CAGTCACTTACGTAACCGGACAACTCATCGCACCAGAGGATGCAATGGCGGAGAGGGGGGGATTCGAACCCCCGACACCCTTTTGAGGTGTACTCCCTTAGCAGGGGAGCGCCTTCGGCCACTCGGCCACCTCTCCGCAACACGGGGCGCATGATATCCATGTTTTCCCCGTTTGCAAAGAAAAATTTTAGAAAAATTAATGGTTTGGTTCTTGGTCTTTCTCTTTCTGGATGCGCTGGTAGATTTCCTCACGGTGCACAGCAACTTCCTTCGGCGCATTCACACCGATACGCACCTGATTTCCTTTGACGCCCAGTACAGTCACGGTGACGTCATCACCGACCATCAGGGTCTCTCCGACCCGGCGAGTCAGAATCAGCATTCCTTTCTCCTTACGTGTTACGGATAAGCAGTCTGCAAAAAAAGAAATGGTGGCAGATTCGTATAGATCAAGTGCGCGAATCCTTCACCCAGTATTGACCAGTCCTGTCGGAAAGAAAGTTCCTGACAGAGAGTCAAAAACGACAAAAGGCGCGGGGTAGCCGCGCCTTTCGATATAACCCGCCTTACTCGCCCTGTCGGGCGGGGGCGTCGAGTTCGAAGGCGGTGTGCAGGGCACGAACCGCCAGCTCGAGGTACTTCTCCTCGATGACCACGGACACCTTGATTTCCGAGGTGGAGATCATCTGGATGTTGATGGTTTCCTTGGCCAGCGCTTCGAACATACGGCTGGCGACACCCGCGTGGGAGCGCATGCCGACGCCGACGATGGACACCTTGGCGATGTTGGTGTCGCCAGTGGCTTCGCGCGCACCGATGGTGGTGGCGGTCTGCTTGAGGATTTCCAGGGCGGCCTGGTAGTCGTTGCGGTGCACGGTGAAGGTGAAGTCGGTGGTGTTATCGTGCGCGACGTTCTGCACGATCATGTCGACTTCGACATTGGCGGCACTGATCGGACCGAGAATCTTGAAAGCAACGCCGGGGGTATCCGGTACGCCACGGATGGTCAGCTTGGCTTCGTCGCGGTTGAAGGCGATGCCGGAGATGATCGGCTGTTCCATGGATTCCTCTTCATCAAGGGTAATGAGGGTGCCCGGACCCTCCTGGAAGCTGTGCAGCACGCGCAGCGGGACGTTGTACTTGCCGGCGAATTCCACCGAGCGGATCTGCAGCACCTTGGAGCCGAGGCTGGCCATTTCCAGCATCTCTTCGAAGGTGATCTTGTCCAGGCGGCGCGCCTGCGGCACGACGCGCGGGTCGGTGGTGTAAACGCCATCGACGTCGGTGTAGATCTGGCACTCGTCGGCCTTCAGTGCCGCCGCCAGGGCTACGCCGGTGGTATCGGAACCGCCACGGCCCAGGGTGGTGATGTTGCCGTGCTCGTCCACACCCTGGAAGCCTGCGACCACGACGACGCGGCCGGCTTTCAGATCTGCGCGAATGTTCGCATCGTCGATGCTCAGGATACGCGCCTTGGTGTGGGAACTGTCGGTCAGGATACGGACCTGGTTACCGGTGTAGGAAACCGCCGGCACACCACGCTTCAGCAGCGCCATGCTCAGCAGGGCAATGGTCACCTGCTCGCCGGTGGAGACCATCACGTCCAGCTCGCGCGGAATCGGCTGGTCCATGATCTGTTTCGCCAGACCAATCAGGCGGTTGGTCTCACCGCTCATGGCGGATACCACCACGACGATGTCGTCGCCCGCCTCACGGAATTTCTTCACCTTCTCGGCTACCTGCTCGATTCTCTCGACGGTGCCGACGGAGGTCCCTCCGAACTTCTGTACGATCAAAGCCATTTCAAAAGCCGCCTGATTCCTGAAGGGCGCCCATTAAACATGCATCACCGCATGCTGCCAAGGCCCGCCGGACGCGCTGCGGGCCCCGTATTTCAGGGCCTTTAGAGGCCCTGTTCGACAAACTTCACTGCCAGCGCCAGAGCGTCGTCCAGCTTGCCGGCATCGGCACCACCGCCCTGGGCCATGTCCGGGCGACCACCGCCCTTCCCGCCCACGGCCGCAGCGGCCTGCTTCATCAGATCACCGGCCTTGAGCTTGGCGGTCAGGTCCTGGGTCACGCCGGCCACCAGCACGACCTTCTCCTCGAACACGCCGCCCAGCAGGATCACGCCGCTGCCCAGCTTGTTCTTCAGTTGGTCGACCAGCGCCAGCAGCGCCTTGCCATCCAGACCGTCAAGACGCGAGGACAGCACCTTCACGCCGCCCACGTCCACGGCGGAGCCCGCCAGGTCGTCACCGGCTGCGCTGGCGGCCTTGGCCTTGAGCTGTTCCAGCTCCTTTTCCAGCTGACGGTTGCGTTCGATCAGGCCGGAGAGCTTGTCCAGCAGGTTGTCGCGGCTGCCCTTGACCAGGCTGGCGGCTTCCTTGAGCTGCTCTTCGGCACCGTTCAGGTAGGCCAGCGCAGCGCCGCCGGTGACGGCTTCGATACGGCGCACGCCGGACGCCACACCGCCTTCGCTGGTGATCTTGAACAGGCCGATGTCGCCGGTGCGGGACACGTGGGTGCCGCCGCACAGCTCGACGGAGAAGCTGCCGCCCATGCTCAGCACGCGCACCTGATCACCGTACTTCTCGCCGAACAGCGCCATGGCGCCCTTGTTCTTGGCGGACTCGATGTCGGTCTCTTCGGTCTCGACCTCGGAGTTCTGGCGGATTTCGCGGTTGACGATGTCTTCCAGCTGCTTGAGCTGCTCGGGCTTGATCGCCTCGAAGTGGCTGAAGTCGAAGCGCAGGCGCTGGCTATCGACCAGCGAGCCCTTCTGCTGGACGTGATCGCCCAGTACCTGGCGCAGCGCAGCGTGCAGCAGGTGGGTGGCGGAGTGGTTCAGCGCGGTGGCCTGGCGTACGGAGGCGTCGACCTCGGCCTTCACCGCAGCGCCGACGGTGAGGCTGCCCTGGGCAACCACACCGTGGTGCAGGTGCGCGCCGCCGGCCTTGGTGGTGTCGCGCACGTCGAAGCGCACGCCGGCCGCTTCCAGGTAACCGCTGTCGCCCACCTGGCCGCCGGACTCGGCGTAGAACGGAGTCTGGTCGAGGACGACCACGCCCTCCTCGCCTTCGCCCAACTGCTCGACGGCCTTGCCGTCCTTGAACAGCGCGATGATCTGGCCGGCGCCGGAAACGCCCTGGTAGCCGAGGAAGCGGGTGTCGCCATCCACTTTCACCAGGCTGTTGTAGTCCATGCCGAAGGCGCTGGCGGAGCGGGCACGCTCGCGCTGGGCCTCCATTTCGCGCTCGAAGCCTTCCTCGTCGAGGGTCAGGCTGCGCTCACGGGCGATGTCGTTGGTCAGGTCCACGGGGAAGCCGTAGGTGTCGTACAGCTTGAACACCACGTTGCCGGGGATGACGCTGCCCTTGAGCTCGGCCAGGTCCTGCTCGAGGATCTTCAGGCCCTGCTCCAGGGTCTTGGCGAACTGTTCTTCCTCGGTCTTGAGCACGCGCTCGATGTGCGCCTGCTGCTGCTTGAGCTCGGGGAAGGCTTCGCCCATCTCGCCCACCAGCGCGGCGACGATCTTGTGGAAGAAGGTGCCCTTGGCGCCCAGCTTGTTACCGTGGCGGCAGGCGCGACGGATGATGCGGCGCAGCACGTAGCCGCGGCCTTCGTTGGACGGCAGTACGCCGTCGGCGATGAGGAAGCCGCAGGAACGGATGTGGTCGGCCACCACTTTCAGCGACGGCGCGTCGTCGTTGGCGCAGCCGATGGCGTCGGCCGACGCCTTGAGCAGGCTCTGGAACAGGTCGATCTCGTAGTTCGAATGGACGTGCTGCAGCACGGCGCTGATGCGCTCCAGGCCCATGCCGGTGTCCACGCTGGGCGCCGGCAGCGGGTGCATGACGCCGTCCGCGGTGCGGTTGAACTGCATGAAGACGTTGTTCCAGATCTCGATGTAGCGGTCGCCGTCTTCTTCCGGCGAGCCGGGCGGGCCGCCCCAGATGTCGGCGCCGTGGTCGAAGAAGATCTCGGTGCACGGGCCGCAGGGGCCGGTGTCGCCCATCGCCCAGAAGTTGTCCGAGGCGTAGGGCGCGCCCTTGTTGTCGCCGATGCGAACCATGCGCTCGGCGGGGATGCCCACTTCCTGGGTCCAGATGTCGTAGGCCTCGTCATCGCTGGCGTAGACGGTGACCCAGAGCTTTTCCTTGGGCAGGTTCAGCCACTTGTCGGAGGTGAGGAATTCCCAGGCGTAGGTGATCGCGTCGCGCTTGAAATAGTCGCCGAAGCTGAAGTTGCCCAGCATCTCGAAGAAGGTGTGGTGGCGAGCGGTGTAACCGACGTTTTCCAGGTCGTTGTGCTTGCCGCCGGCACGCACGCACTTCTGGCTGGTGGTGGCGCGGGTGTAGGCGCGCTTTTCCAGGCCCAGGAAGCAGTCCTTGAACTGGTTCATGCCTGCGTTGGTGAACAGCAGGGTCGGGTCGTTCGCGGGGATCAGCGAACTGGACGCTACGCGGGTGTGCCCCTTCTCTTCGAAGAAGCGGAGGAAGGCTTCACGGATTTCAGCGCTTTTCATAGGTTCTTCCACGGAAAAATGCGGCCACGAATCGCCGGCAAAGGGCCGCATTATATCGGCCCCGCAACAAGGTTGAAGTGTCTTTGCGCGATAGTTAACGCTTATCGCGCAATATTTGCGGTCAGGAACGACGAAAGGCGGCAAAAGCTTCGACGATAGCCGGAATATCCGCACTTTTGATATCCAGGTGCGTGACCAGGCGCAGGCGCGCCGCGGGGCTGACGCGAATGCCACGCTCGGCCAGGTGCGCGCCCAGCGCGCCGGCCTGCTCGCCGATGCCGACATAGACCATGTTGGTCTGTACCGGCTCGATGGCATAGCCCAGTTCAGCCAGGCCACGGCCCAGCGCTTCGGCATTGGCGTGGTCCTCGGCCAGACGCTCGACCTGATGGTCCAGCGCGTACAGCGCCGCCGCGGCCAGGCCGCCGGCCTGGCGCATGCCGCCGCCGACCATCTTGCGCAGCCGGCGCGCGCGGCCGATCAGTTCGGCATCGCCACACAGCACCGAGCCCACGGGCGCGCCCAGGCCCTTGGACAGGCACACCGAGACGGAGTCGAAGTGGCGGGTGATCTCGCGGGCATCCACGCCCAGCTTCACCGCGGCGTTGTACAGGCGGGCGCCGTCCAGGTGCAGCGCCAGGCCACGGCGGCGGGTCAGCTCCCGCGCGGCAGCCAGGTAGGTCAGCGGCAGCACCTTGCCCTGCATGGTGTTTTCCAGCGCCAGCAGGCGGGTACGGGCGAAGTGGAAATCATCCTGCTTGATCGCCGCCTCGACCTTGGCCAGGTCGAGCGAACCATCGGCCTCGCCATCAATGGGCTGCGGCTGGATGGAACCCAGCACGGCTGCGCCACCGCCTTCATATTTATAGGTGTGCGCCTGCTGGCCGACGATGTACTCGTCGCCCCGGCCGCAATGGGCCATCAGGCCGAGCAGGTTGCTCATGGTGCCGGTGGGCACGAACAGCGCGGCGGCGAAGCCCAGGCGCTCGGCCAGGGTGGCCTCCAGGCGGTTGACCGTCGGGTCCTCGCCGTAGACGTCATCGCCCAGCTCGGCGCGCGCCATCGCCTCGCGCATACCGGCGGTGGGCAGGGTCACGGTGTCGCTGCGAAGGTCGATGAGGGACATGGCGGAGCTCCTAGGCAATCAGGCGGAAAGGCCGATGCTAAGCGCTCGCCAGAGACGGAACAAGGCTTGGAGCAACAGTAGGAGCGAGCTTGCTCGCGAACGTTTCTGCGGCGGCTTCGGCGCCGTGCGGTTCGCGAGCAAGCTCGCTCCTACGAAAAGACCGTCAGAGCTCGGTGGGGACCACCAGAATGCCGGCGCGCAGCCCGTTCTTCACCCGCGGGTTGGGGAAGATGATCCGTGCGCCCTGCTCTTCCACGATCCAGCGGGTGCCGCCGATGTCCTCGGCGAGCAGGAAGCCGTGGTCCAGCTCGGTGAAGTTGTCCACCGCATCGTCCAGGTGCAGGCGGAAGTGGTCGCTGTGCTTGATCACTTCGCGGGAGACGGCGAACAGTTGCAGACCGTCGATCTGCGCGCCATCGCCTTCCTGGCCGCTGATCACGCCCTGCAGCATGGCTTCCAGGCGGTCCAGGTTGACCCCCTGGTTCTGCCCGAACGGGCGGGCCTTGCCCAGTTCCAGGGTGAAGGCCTCGGCGCCCAGGTGGCTGTAGGTGTAGGCGCTGAAGGTGATGCCCGGCTTGCTCTGCAGGAGCACTGCGTCGATGCCGGCGCTGCGCAGGCGCGCCAGCTCCTCGCGGGAATGTTCGCGGCCGCTGGCCCAGGGGTAGAGCGCGAACTGTTCGATCTTCGAGCCGCGGATGGCGGTGTGCAGGTCGTAATGCAGACGCGGGCGGCCTTCGCGGGCGAAGAACGCGGCGGCCAGGCGCTCCAGCTCCGCCGCGCGCAGGGCCTCGTTGCCGCTGCCCTCCTCGTGGCGACCGCAGAACAGGCGGTTGATGTCCTGCTCCAGGTAACGTTCGCCGCGACGCATGGCTTCGGGATTGCCGAGCAGGAACAGCACCCGCGCCGCCGGCTTCAGCTCGCCACGGGCGATGCGGTGCACCAGGCGGTCGAGCAGCTCGATGGGAGCCGTCTCGTTGCCGTGGATGCCAGCCGACAGCAGCAGGTCGCGACCGTTGTCGCGCGCCACGGGCGGGGTGACTTCCAGGGCGCCTTCGGCCAGCCAGTGCAGACGGGTGCCGTCGGCGGTGAGCTGAATCTTTTCCGTCGGCTCACGGCCGGCGAGGGTCAGTTCGAGCAGTTTGCCCAGGGCTAGCATGCGGACGCCTCCATCGTTCCCCGCGGCCGGAGCAGCCGCGGACTCCGCGATCAGTGGTGATGGTCACATCCACAGTCTGGACCATGTTCGTGGACTTCGGCGGCTTCCAGCTCCAGGCTCAGGCCCAACTGGTTCACCGCCTGCGGGCGCACCACCAGCAGCGGGATCTCGGCGTCGTCCTCGTGGGAGTCGGCGTAGATCACCAGGCCGCCCTTGCCGTCGGCCTCCAGCCACAGCTCGCGCCCTTCCAGGCGGATGGCCAGGCGTGCGGTGTGGGTCTCGCGGCGCTCGCCCTGGTTGTCTTCGAGAATCAGCGGGAGGCTTTCGGTCATGTCAGTTACTCAAATTTGCTGGAAGGGATAAACCGAGCCCAGTTTAAGGATCTGGCTCAATTCATCCAACGCCGTCCGGCATTCGATGAGCAACTGCGGGTCGGCCAGGTCGGCTTCGGACAGGCGATCGCGGTAGTGCTTGTCGACCCAGGTGACCAGGGTGTCGTGCAGGGTCGGGGTCATGATGACGCCCGGATTGACCGCTGCCAGCTCCTTGTCGGTCAGCGCCACGCGCAGGCGCAGGCAAGCGGGGCCGCCGCCGTTCTGCATGCTCTGCTTGAGGTCGAACACTTTCACCTCGCGGATCGGGCCGTCCTCGGCGGTCAGGCGCGACAGGTAGCTCCAGACGCGCTCGTTCTTGCGGCACTCTTCAGGGACGATCAGCAGCATGTTGCCGTCGGCACGGGTCAGCAGCTGGCTGTTGAACAGGTAGGACTTCACCGCGTCCTCGACCGTGACCTGGTCGCGCGGGACACACACGGCGCGGAAGCGGCCACCACGGCGGCCCAGCTTGTCGTGCAGCTCGGCGAGCACGCGCTCGGTGTCGAGGAAGGCGTCCTCGTGGTGGAACAGCACTTCGCCGTTACCCACCGCGATCACATCGTTGTGGAACACACCCTGGTCGATCACCGCCGGGTTCTGCTGGGCATAGACCACACCGTCGTCGCTCAGGCCGTGCAGGCGGGCGACCGCTTGGCAGGCTTCCAGCGTCTGCCGCGCCGGGTAGCGCTGCGGCGCCGGGAAGCGGCTGTCGAAGGCGCTGCGGCCGAACACGAAGAACTCCACGCCGGCTTCGCCATAGGACTTGCAGAAGCGCGTGTGGTTGGCCGCGCCCTCGTCGCCGAACTGGGCGACCGCCGGCAGCGCGGCGTGGTGGGCGAAGTGTTTCTCGTCGTTGAACATCGCGGCGAGGATGCGGCTGGTCTGCGGATGTTCGATGGAACGGTGGAACTTGCAGTTCAGGTTGGCCGCGGTGAAGTGCACGCGGCCGTCGGCGGTGTCGGCGCCGGGGCTGACGGTGGCGGCGTTGGCGGTCCACATGCAGGACGCCGAGCTGACGGCGGCGAGCAGCGGCATCGCGTCTTTCGCCGCCTTGGCGATCACCTCGGCGTCAGTGCCGGAGAAGCCCAGGGCGCGCAGCGAGGCAACGGCCGGGCGCTCCTGCGGGGCGAAGACGCCCTGCTTGAAGCCCAGCTCCATCAGCGCCTTCATCTTCGACAGGCCCTGCTTCGCCGCTTCGCGCGGGTTGGACGCCGCCTGGCTGTTGCTCTGCGAGGCGACGTTGCCGTAGGACAGGCCGCCGTAGTTGTGCGTCGGTCCGACCAGACCGTCGAAGTTCATTTCATAGGCGGTCATCACAGGCTCACTCCCGGGGTCAGGGTTGCAGGCAGGCTCAGGCTCTCGCTTTCCAGCGAGGCGACCGGGTACGCGCAGTAGTCGGCCGCGTAGTAGGCGCTCGGGCGATGGTTGCCGGAGGCGCCGATGCCGCCGAACGGCGCGCTGCTGGCGGCGCCGGTCAGTTGTTTGTTCCAGTTGACGATGCCGGCGCGGCTTTCGATGAGGAAGTCCTCATAGCGCTCGCGGGAATCCGACAGCAGGCCGGCGGCGAGGCCGTACTGGGTGGCGTTGGCTTCGCGCACGGCGGCGTCGAAGTCGGCATAGCGGATGACCTGCAGCAGCGGGCCGAAGAACTCTTCGTCCGGGCGCTCGGCGACGGCGGTCACGTCGAGGATGCCGGGGGTCAGCAGCGCGGCGGTGTCCAGCGGTTGGGTCATGGCTAGCAGCGGTTTGGCGCCCTTGGCCAGCAATTGCTCCTGGGCCTTGATCAGGTGCTGCGCGGCGGCCAGCGAGATCACCGAGCCCATGAACGGCGCCGGTTGCTCGTCGAAGCGGCCGACCTTGATGGTCGAGGCCACGGCCACCAGGCGCTCGATCAGCGCGTCGCCCCAGGCGCCCTGCGGCACCAGCAGGCGGCGGGCGCAGGTGCAACGCTGGCCGGCAGAAATGAAGGCGGACTGGATGATGGTGTAGACGGCGGCATCGACGTCCTTCACCTCGTCCACGATCAGCGGGTTGTTGCCGCCCATTTCCAGCGCCAGGATCTTCTGCGGGCGACCGCCGAACTGGCTGTGCAACAGGTTGCCGGTGCGGCTGGAGCCGGTGAAGAACAGGCCGTCGATGTCGTCGTTGCCGGCCAGCGCCACGCCGGTGTCACGGGCGCCCTGCACCAGGTTGATCACGCCGGCGGGAATGCCTGCCTCGATCCAGGCCTGCAGGGTCAGCTCGGCGACTTTCGGGGTCAGCTCGCTGGGTTTGAACACCACGGCATTGCCCGCCAGCAGGGCGGGCACGATGTGGCCGTTGGGCAGGTGGCCGGGGAAGTTGTAGGGGCCGAACACGGCGACCACGCCGTGGGGCTTGTGGCGCAGCACGGCGGTGGCGTCGGCCAGCGGGCCGCTCTTCTCGCCGGTGCGCTCACGGAAGGCCTGGACCGAGATGGCGACCTTGTTGACCATGCTGGTCACTTCGGTGGCGGCTTCCCACAGCGGCTTGCCGGTTTCCTCGCCGATGGCGCGGGCCAGTTCCTCGGCGCGGCCCTTGAGGGCGGCGGCGAAGCGTTCCAGCACGGCGATGCGCTCCTCCACCGGGCGACGGGCCCAGGCCGGGAAGGCGTTGCGCGCGGCGGCGACAGCGGCGGCCACTTGCGACTCGGAGGCGGCACGGCCGGACCAGACCACGGCCTGGCTGACCGGGCAGAGCGATTGCAGCGGCTCGCCTTCGCCCGCCAGCCACTGGCCGGCAATGTAGTGGGTATTCATCATCAGGCTCCCCTGACGCCGGGCGGCGTCAGTTGCGTTTTCCGGAGAGGGGCACCGCGCGGACCGAAGCCCCGGCGGACAGGCGCAGGCGCTTGGCGGTCTGCGCATCGACCACCAGCGAGCCGGCGGCCACGCGCGCCGGGGCCGCGGTGATGCGGCATTCCTCGCGCTTGCGGTTGTGGATCAGGTAGGGCTCGGCGTCGTCGCCCGGCGTGCCGATGGCCAGCACCAGGTTCTGGCTGTCGGCGATGGCGCGGATCTTCTCGGTCGGCGCCTCGATGGCCGGGCCGGCGTCGAAGATGTCGACGTAGCCCTGGTAGCTGAAACCCTCGGCCTTGAGCATGGCCAGCGCCGGCTCGGTGTGCGGGTGCACCCGGCCGATCACTTCCCGCGCATCCTCGGAGAGGAAGCAGGTGTAGAGCGGGAACTTGGGCATCAGCTCGGCGATGAAGGACTTGTTGCCCACGCCGGTCAGGTAGTCGGCCTGGCTGAACTCCATCTTGAAGAAGTGCCGGCCCAGGCTTTCCCAGAACGGCGAGCGGCCGTCCTCGTCGGACATGCCGCGCATCTCGGCGATCACCTTGTCGCCGAAAAGCTCGCGAAACTCGGCGATGAACAGGAAGCGCGCCTTGGACAGCAGGCGGCCATTGAGGCCACTGCGGTGGTCGGCATGCAGGAACAGCGAGCACAGCTCGGACTGCCCGGTGAGGTCGTTGGCCAGGAACAGCGTGGGAATCTCGCGGTGGATGCCCAGCTCCTGGGACGCGCTGACGGTCAGGCCGACGCGGTAGTTGTACCAAGGCTCGCGCAGGCCGACGGCGCCGGCCACGGCGGAAATCCCCACGACCTTGCCGGCGTCGTCCTCGAGGACGAACAGGTAGTCGGCGTCGGCGCGCTCGGCTTCGCCACGGAAGGCCTTCTCGGCCCAGCTCACGCGGTGCTGCAAGCGCTGCTCGTTGGCCGGCAGGGTGGTCAGGCCGGTGCCGGTGCTGCGCGCCAGGTCAAAGAGAGCCGGCAGGTCGGCGCTGGTTACGGGACGGACGATCATGCTCTCTCCCCTCAGATCGCAACCAGGCGCACGCTGGCGCCCTCGCCGATGCCCAGGGCGTCGGCGGTTTCCTGGTTCAGGGTGACGGGCTTGCCCGGTACCCAGTCGAGTTCGGCCACGACGGCGCGGAAGTCCTGCAGCTGGCCGTTGGTGACCAGGTAGCCGCGGTTGCCCTTGGCGCCTTCGCCGATGCGCACCGGCACCTGCCGGCTCTGCGCGATGGAACGGATGCTGCTGGTGCGCGCGTGCAGTGCCGGGCCGCCGTCGAAGATGTCGACGTAGTTGTCGGACTCGAAACCGTCGCGCATCAGGATGTCAAAGGTGATCTGCGCACGCGGGTGCACCTGGCCCATGGCTTCCTGGGCGTCGTCGGGCAGCAGCGGCACGTAGATCGGGTAGTGCGGCATCAGCTCGGCGAGGAAGGTACGGCTCTTCAGGCCCGAGAGCTTCTCGGCCTCGGTGTAGTCGAGGTCGAAGAAGTTGCGCCCGATGGCGTTCCAGAAGGGCGACTGGCCCTGCTCGTCGCTGTAGCCGACGATCTCCACCACCACCGCATCGGCGAAACGCTCCGGATGGCTGGCCATGAACAGCAGGCGGCCACGGGAGTTGAGCTCGGCGATCGGCGTGTTCACCAGGTCGCGCTCGACGTAGAAGCTGGTCAGCAGGCTGTTGCCGGTGAGGTCATGGCACAGCGAGAGGACGTGGATCTTGTTGTGGATCTTCAACTCGCGGGAAGCGTGCACGAAGGTCTCGTTGCGGAAGCTGTAGAACGGCTCGGAGAAACCGGCCGAGGCCACGATGGCCGAGCAGCCGACCAGACGGCCGGTGTCGGTATCCTCCAGCACGAAGAAATAGCTTTCTTCACCGTTGAAGCTCACTTCGGCGGCGAACGAGGCCTCCGAGGCAAGGATCTTGTCCCGCAGGCGTTCCGCGTCGTCCGGCAGCGACGTGACGCCGACCGGGCTGTCCGCGGCGAGACGCTGCACTTGCTGCAGGTCGGCCACTTGGGCGGGGCGCATCACCAGCATGGCGTCACTCCTCTAACCAGACAAAGGTTCATGATTTGCGGGCGCGACACGGCCTGTGCCGCGCTCATCAGGGCATTCTCGGGAACCGGCCGGGACGATCCGGCCGGTCAGGCGGCGAGGCGCGGGCCCCGCCGATTCAGCGTAGCCGGGGGATCAGCCGCGGGTCAGCTTGGCGATGGCGCGCTCGAGGCGATCCAGGCCTTCGTCGATGTCGGCGTCCGGGATCACCAGGCTCGGGGCGAAGCGCACCACGTCCGGGCCGGCCTGCAGGACCATCACGCCTTCCTTCTCGGCGGCGTTGAGCACGTCCTTGGCCTTGCCCTTGAAGGCATCGTTAAGTACCGCGCCGATCAGCATGCCCATGCCGCGCACCTGGGTGAAGATGCCGTACTCGGCGGCGATCTTCTCCAGACGGACCTTGAAGCGCTCGTGCTTGGCCTTCACGCCTTCGAGCACTTCCGGGGTGTTGATCACGTCGAACGCCGCACCGGCAACGGCGCACGCCAGCGGGTTGCCGCCGTAGGTGGTGCCGTGGGTGCCGACGACCAGGTGCTCGGCGATCTTCGCGGTGGTCAGCATGGCGCCGATCGGGAAGCCGCCGCCCAGGCCCTTGGCACTGGAGAGGATGTCCGGGGTCACGCCGTAGTGCTGGTGGGCGTAGAGGTAGCCGGTACGACCGAAGCCGCTCTGCACTTCATCGAAGATCAGTAGCGCGTTGTTCTCGTCGCACAGCTTGCGCACGCCTTCCAGGTAGGCCTTGTCGGCCGGCAGCACGCCGCTTTCGCCTTGCACCGGCTCGATGATCACGGCGCAGGTCTTGTCGGAGATGGCCGCCTTCAGGGCTTCCAGGTCGTTGAACGGAATGTGGGTGATGCCTTCGACCTTCGGGCCGAAACCATCGGAATACTTGGCCTGGCCACCGACGTTGACGGTGAACAGGGTGCGGCCGTGGAAGCTGTTGACCATGGAGATGATCTCGAACTTCTCGGGGCCGTAGACATCGTGGGCGTAGCGGCGAGCGAGCTTCAGCGCGGCCTCGTTGGCCTCGGCGCCGGAGTTGGCGAAGAACACACGCTCGGCGAAGGTGGCGTCGATCAGCTTCCTGGCCAGGCGCAGGGCCGGCTCGTTGGTGAAGACGTTGGAGACGTGCCAGATCTTGCCGGCCTGCTCGGTCAGCGCCTGCATCAGTGCCGGATGGGTGTGGCCCAGGGAACTGACCGCGATGCCGCCGGCGAAGTCCACCAGCTCTCGGCCGCTCTGATCCCAGACTCGGGAACCCTGGCCACGCACCGGAATGAAGGCAGCCGGCGAATAGTTGGGAACCATGACCTGGTCGAAGTCGGAGCGTTGGACCTGAGCTTGCGGAGCGGACATCGGTGTTCTCCTGCCTGGTTGAGGCGGCTATCGATGGATGGATTGTAGGGACGAACAGCGGGCCGGCATTGCCGCCATGCGACAACTTGTTATAGCGCCAACCCGCGGATTGCCGAGGCTTACGGAAATGCGACAGAAAGCGTCGGGAAGGCGCAGTGTAAGGCCTGCGGCCTGCTGCGGGTACACGGACGCGTGGAATTTGTTCGCGCGATGAACGAACGGTCAGCAACAGAGCGGAGAGGGAGATTTTTGCAGGAGCGAACTTGCTCGCGAGCCGCTTTACGTCGGCACACCCGGCGAGATCGTTCGCGAGCAAGCTCGCTCCTACGAAGAGCAGCGTCGTAGGGCGCATGACGCGCCAGCGTTATCCGCGGTGGTCATTGCGGCGGATAACCTGTTCCAGGTTATTCGCCCTACAGCATTGCGCCCCTCTCCCGGCCCTGGCTACGTGCCCCGCTCCGAAGGGAGAGCGGCAGATCGTGCCGGCTCACGCCATGCCTTCATTCGGCGCCGAACGGTCCCCTCTCCCGCTTGCGGGAGAGGGCTAGGGAGAGGGTTCCTTTAGGCCAGACGCGTGGTCGCAGGACAACCAGAAAGAGGCACTGTAGGAGCGAGCTTGCTCGCGAACCGCTTCACGCCGGGGCCCGCCCTCTCCCCCGCCCTCTCCCTGAAGGGAGAGGGAGCTCTCCGTGCCGGCTGATGCTGAGGTTTCATCCTGCATCATGCGATCCCCTCTCCCTTCGGAGCGGGGCGCGTAGCCAGGGCTAGGGAGAGGGAAATACAGGCACGGACTTTCAGAGAAAGACAGTTGCGCCTACCCGAGAGCCGTCAACCGCGCTCGGCGACCACCTGGGGGGCTTCGGCGGCGCTATGGCCGCGGCGCTGGTTGCGGTCTTCGCGCGGGGTCACGCCGAAGAAATTGCGGTAGGCGCTGGAGAAGTGCGGGCCGCTGGAGAAGCCGCAGGACAGGCCGATCTGGATGATCGACTTGCTGGTCTGCATCAGCATCTGCCGCGCGCGATTCAGGCGCAGTTCCAGGTAGTACTGGCTGGGCACGCGGGTCAGGTACTGCTTGAAGATGCGCTCCAGCTGACGACGCGAGACGCACACGTGCTGGGCGATCTCGTCGGTGGTCAGCGGCTCCTCGATGTTCGCCTCCATCAGCAGCACCGCCTGGGTGAGCTTGGGGTGGCTGGAACCGAGGCGGTTCTTCAGCGGGATGCGCTGGCGTTCGGAGCCTTCGCGGATGCGCTCCACCACCAGCTCCTCGGAGACCGCGCCCGCCAGCTCGGCGCCATGATCGCGGGACAGCACGGCCAGCAGCAGGTCCAGCACCGCCATGCCGCCACAGGCGCTCAGGCGATCACGGTCCCACTCGAACAGGTGGTTGGTGGCGATGACCTTGGGGTAACGCTCGGTGAAGTCGTCGTGCCAGCGCCAGTGCACGGCGGCACGATAGCCGTCGAGCAGGCCCAGTTGCGCCAGCGGGTAGATGCCGGCGGACAGTGCGCCGATGCTCACGCCACTGCGCGACAGCTGCTTGAGGGCCGTGGCCAGCGGCGCGGACACCGTCTGCGGCACCTCGTCGGCGACCAGGAAGATGCGCTGGCATTGCTCCAGCGCGCCATTCCAGGCTTGCCCCGGCAGCCGCCAGCCATCGGCGTCCGCCAGCGTCTCGGCACTCATGAACACAGGCTCATAAAGCGCCTCGGGGTGCAGCCGGCGGGCCACCCGCAGGGCCTCCTCGGCCAGACCGAGGGTCAGCGCCCGCGTGTGCGGCCAGAGCAGGAATCCGATGCGTTGTGCGGTCATTCGGCTAGATCACCAGGCGACGGTAACAGACAGCTTACTTCAAGCTGCCGGAAAGGAACTGCTTCAGGCGGTCCGATTGCGGATTGGCCAGGACTTCCTTCGGGCAGCCCGCCTCTTCCACCAGCCCCTTGTGCAGGAACACCAGCTGGTTGGAAACCTCGCGGGCAAAGCCCATCTCGTGGGTCACCACCACCATGGTGCGGCCTTCCTGGGCCAGGTCCTGCATCACACGCAGGACTTCACCCACCAGCTCGGGGTCCAGCGCCGAGGTCGGCTCGTCGAAGAGCATCACTTCCGGCTCGACCGCCAGCGCACGGGCGATGGCCACGCGCTGCTGCTCACCACCGGACATGTGGGCCGGGTAGGCATCCTTGCGGTGCGCCACGCCCACTTTCGCCAGGTAGTGCTCGGCCTTTTCCAGCGCTTCCTTCTTCGACACGCCCAGTACATGGACCGGCGCCTCGATGACGTTTTCCAGAGCACTCATGTGCGACCACAGGTTGAAGTGCTGGAACACCATCGACAGGCGCGAGCGCATGCGCTGCAGCTGCTTGGCGTCGGCGGCCTTGAGCGCCCCGTCCTTGTTCGGCACGAGCTTGAGCTCTTCGCCGTTGAGCAGGATCTTGCCGGCGTGGGGTTGTTCCAGCAGGTTGATGCAGCGCAGGAAGGTACTCTTGCCCGAGCCGGAGGAGCCGATGATGCTGATCACGTCGCCTGCCTTCGCCGCCAGGGAGACGCCCTTGAGCACCTCGTGGCTGCCGTAGCGCTTGTGCAGGTCCTGGATTTCCAGTTTGTACATGGTGTCGGTTCTCGAATTCAGTCGTTGATCAGCCGGCCCTTGCGGAACGGCTCACGCCCGGCCACCTTGGCCAGCCAAAGCCCTGGCTGGGCATAGCGCCCACGCTCGATGGCGAACAGCACGCCGGAGGTACCGGCGCAAACGGTGCTGACCTTGTCGTCCAGCGGGTCGACCACCTCGAACAGCGCGTCGCCCTTCTCCACCCACTCCCCTGCCCTGCGCAGGAAACTCACCACGCCAGCATGGGGTGCGTAGAGGTATTCGGTGCCTTCGAAGGGCATGCCTTCGCAGCATTCGCCCGGGGCCGCCGGCCAGTCACCGGCGATCAATCCCTGCTCGGCGAGGAAGCCAAGGATGGCTTCGGCGTTGTCCCGCGCCTGGTCGACACGGGTGTCGCCCACCCCGCCCAGCTCGACGGTGGTCGCCAGGCACGCCAGCGGGATGGCCGCCTGCGGGAAGGCCTGCGCCAGACGCAGCCAGGGCAGCGAGCAGGACTCGTCGAAGGAGCTGCCGCCGGAATCTTCGGCAAGCAACGCCACGCCCGCCTTCAGGCGCGCCGCCAATGACTGCCAGCGCGGCCAGTGCTGCGGGATCGCGTAGACGTGGATGGCGGCGTCGAAGTCGCAGTGCAGGTCGAGCACCACCTCGGCGTCGCACGCGTGGCGCAGCAGGAGGCGCTGCATACCCTGCAGCTCGGACGAAGCCGGCGGCAGCGCATCGAGGCCATCGCGCATGGCCTGGCGGATCAGTTCGACGTTGGCGGCCTCGTCGGCACCCAACTGGGCGCCGACACGCTCGGCCACCAGCGCGGACAGCTCGACGAAATCGCGGTTGAAATTCTTCCCGCTGCCGAATTCGAAACGGCCCAGATGGCTGGCCTGCAGGGTCTGGCCCAGGCCGATGGGGTTGGCCACCGGCACCAGCTCGACGACGCAGTTCAGCTGCCCGCGCGACTCCAGGTCCGCCAGGCGCTGCTTCAGCTCCCAGGCGGTGCGCATGCCGGGCAACTCGTCGGCGTGCAGGCTGGACTGGATGTAGACCTTGCGCGGGCCCTTGCCGTAGCGGAACACGCTCAGGCGGCGCTCGCTACCCAGGCTACTCCACGGCAGAAGATGATCGATACGTTCCACGGTCGGTTCCTCAGTGCTTGCGCGGCGCGAGATAGGCCAGCCAGCGGCGCTCGGCCAGCTTGAACAGGCGCACCAGGGTAAAGGTCATGATCAGGTAGAAGATGCCGGCAGTGATGAACGCCTCGAACGGCAGGTAATACTGCGAGTACACGGTGCGCGCGGCGCCGGTGATGTCCACCAGGGTCACGATGGACGCCAGGCTGGTGGTCTGCAGCATCATGATCACTTCGTTGCTGTACTGCGGCAGCGCGCGGCGCAGGGCCGACGGCAGGAGGATGCGGCGGTACATCTTGATCCGCGACATGCCCATGGCCTTGGCCGCCTCGATCTCGCCGTGCGGCGTGGCACGGATGCTGCCGGCGAGGATCTCGGCGGTGTAGGCGCTGGTGTTGATGGCGAACGCTGCGCAGGCGCAGAAGGTGGCGTTGGACAGCAGCGGCCACAGCGAGCTTTCGCGCACCACTTCGAACTGGGCCAGGCCGTAATAGATCAGGAACAGCTGCACCAGCATCGGGGTGCCGCGGATCACATAGGTGTAGAGCCAGGCCGGCAGGTTCACCGCCGGGTTCTTCGAGCAGCGCATCAGCGCCAGCGGCACCGCCGCCACGAGACCGAAGAACAGCGAGATCGCCAGCAGCTTGAGGGTCACCAGCAGGCCGCTGAAGTAGAGCGGCAGGCTGTCCCAGATGACGGAGAAGTCGAAAATCATGATCAGGCTCCCGGTCTCAAAGCTCGGCGACTTTCACGCCAACCGAATAGCGGCGTTCAAGCATGCGCAGCAGTACCAGGGAAACGGTGGTGACCACCAGGTACAACGCCGCCACGGCGAGGAAGTAGGTAAAGGGTTCGCGGGTGGCGTCCGAGGCCTGCTTGGCCTTGAACATCATGTCCTGCAGGCCGACCACGGAAATCAGCGCGGTAGCCTTGACCAGCACCAGCCAGTTGTTGGTGAAGCCGGGAATGGCCAGGCGGATCATCTGCGGCACCTGGATGCGGAAGAACACCTGAAGCGGGCTCATGCCGTAGGCGAAACCGGCCTCGCCCTGCCCCTTGGGAATCGCCATGAAGGCACCACGGAAGGTCTCGGACAGGTAGGCGCCGAAGATGAAGCCCAGGGTGCCGACGCCGGAGGCGAAGGGGTTGAGGTCGATGTAGTCCTCATAGCCCAGCATCGGCGCGACCCAGTTCACCGCGGCCTGGCCGCCGTAGAAGATCAGCAGGATCAGCACCAGGTCCGGCACGCCACGGATCACGGTGGCATAGAGGTCGCCGCACCAGGCCAGCCACTTCACCGGCGACAGGCGGATGGCCGCGCCGAGCAGGCCCAGCGCGATCGCCAGGGCCATCGACAGCAGGGACAGCTGAAGCGTCAGCCAGGCACCATCGACGATGGTGGCTCCGTAGCCATTGAGCATAATTTCGTACCTCGTGAAACCGGACGCCGCCCGCAACGACACGGACGCTCAGGGCAAGCGCAGGTGCTGGCTCACCCCCAATAAAAAAGTGGCACAAACTTCAGGATCAGGCCTGGGTCTGTGCCACTTCTGGACGTGGATCAGTTCTCGCCGTAGACGTCGAACTTGAAGTACTTGTCCTGTACTTCCTTGTACTTGCCGTTGGCACGGATGCCGGCGATGGCCGCGTTGAATTTCTCGGCCAGGGCGGTATCGCCCTTGCGCACGGCGATGCCGGCGCCACCACCGAAGTACTTCGGATCGTTGTATTCGGGCCCTACGAAGGCATAGCCCTTGCCGGCGTCGGTTTTCAGGAAGCCGTCGTCGAGGTTGACCGAGTCGGCCATGGTCGCGTCGAGGCGGCCGGAGACCAGGTCCATGTTGGCTTCGTTCTGGGAGTTGTAGCGCACGACTTCGATGCCGGCGGGGGCCAGCACGTCGGTGGCGTAGCGGTCATGGGTGGAGGCGCGCAGCACACCGACCTTCTTGCCCTTGAGGTCCACCAGCGGGTCGTTCAGGGTCACGCCCTGCTTCATCACGAAGCGCGCGGGGGTGTGGTAGTACTTGTTGGTGAAGTCCACGGACTTCTTGCGCTCGTCGGTGATGGTCATGGACGAGAGGATGGCGTCGATCTTGCGAACCTTCAGCGCCGGGATCAGGCCGTCGAACTCCTGCTCGACCCAGGTGCACTTGACCTTCATCTCTTCGCACAGGGCGTTGCCGATATCCACGTCGAAACCGGCGAGCTTGCCGTCGGGAGTCTTGAAGGAGAAAGGCGGATAGCCGGCTTCGATGCCGATGCGTACCGGCTTGTCGTCAGCGTGGGCAACCAGGGAAAGCGCGGACAGGGCCAGCGCACCGAGAAGTGCAAACTTCTTCATCAGTAACTCCTTCGAGGGTAGGACTTCGATTGGCAGGAGAAAGGGGTTGGCCCAGGCTGCCCGTGCAGAAGTGAAGGTTATTGTTCGTCTGCGCATTGCCGGCGCGATTCTTTTGAAAAGCGCGCCTACCGGGGTGAGCGGCATTCTAGCGACAGCCCCGAAGCGGTTATTTCTTCAATGCGACAAGTAATTATAGAAGCGCTGGCGACAGGGCCCCAGCGGCTTGACGGCGGGGATTTTACGTGATCCGAAAGCGGGTAGTAAAACCTGAATTACCTGCAGTAATTGGGCCACAAATAACAAATCCCAGGCCCCACGCGGGGTGCGCGATATTGACTCATTCTGCGCCAACAGAAAAGACGCACCGAGCCTGTGCGAAATGTTTCCGGGCGCCTCATTTTGTCGCGGGGAAATGTTACCGGTGGGTGAGTAGCACACCGTAGGAGCGGACCTTGTGCGCGAAAGGCCTCACGGGGGAATCCGCGGTAACAAGAGAAGCGCCCATCTGTAGGAGCGCGTGATCGCGGGCATGGCCCGTTCCCACTGGCAGGCGGTTCGCTGCAGATCCGCACAATGAAAAACGCCCCGGCAAGCGGGGCGTTCTTCGGCGGGCGGCGGATCAGGCCGCGCGCATGGCCTGGTGCGTGTCGATCAGGTGCTGCACCACACCCGGATCGGACAGGGTGGAAATGTCACCCAGGGAATCGTACTCGGCCGTAGCGATCTTGCGCAGGATGCGGCGCATGATCTTGCCCGAGCGGGTCTTCGGCAGACCGGGCGCCCACTGGATCACATCCGGCGTGGCGATCGGGCCGATTTCCTTGCGCACCCAGGCGCGCAGTTCCTGGCGCAGTTGCTCGCTGGATTCCTCGCCGGCGTTCAGGGTGACGTAGACGTAGATGCCCTGCCCCTTGATGTCGTGCGGCACGCCAACCACCGCGGCCTCTGCCACTTTCGGGTGGGCGACCAGAGCGCTCTCGATCTCGGCGGTGCCCATGCGGTGGCCGGAAACGTTGAGCACGTCATCCACACGCCCGGTGATCCAGTAGTAACCGTCCTCGTCGCGACGGGCGCCGTCGCCGGTGAAGTACATGCCCTTGAAGGTCTTGAAGTAGGTGTCCACGTAGCGGTCGTGGTCGCCGTACAGCGTACGGGCCTGGCCCGGCCAGGAGTCGAGGATCACCAGGTTGCCCTCGGTGGCCCCTTCCAGGATGTTGCCCAGGTTGTCCACCAGCGCCGGCACCACGCCGAAGAACGGCTTGGCGGCGGAGCCCGGCTTCAGGCCATGGGCGCCCGGCAGCGGGGTCATCAGGCAGGCGCCGGTCTCGGTCTGCCACCAGGTGTCGACGATCGGGCAGCGCGACTGGCCGACGGTCTCGTAGTACCACTGCCAGGCTTCGGGGTTGATCGGCTCGCCCACCGAACCCAGCAGGCGCAGGCTGGAACCGTCGGCGCCTTCGACCGCGGCCTTGCCCTCGGCCATCATGGCGCGGATGGCGGTGGGCGCGGTGTAGAGGATGTTGACCTTGTGCTTGTCGACGATCTTGGCGACGCGGGAGATGTCCGGGTAGTTCGGTACGCCCTCGAACAGCACGGTGGTGGCGCCGTTGGCCAGCGGGCCGTAGACGACGTAGGTGTGACCGGTCACCCAGCCGATGTCGGCGGTGCACCAGAAGACTTCGCCCGGACGGTAGTCGAACACGCGCTCATGGGTCAGCGAGGCGTACACCAGGTAACCGCCGGTGGTGTGCAGCACCCCCTTGGGTTTGCCGGTGGAGCCGGAGGTGTAGAGGATGAACAGCGGCTCTTCGGCGCCCATTTCCTTCGGCGCGCAGCTGTTGCCGGCGACCTTCATCAGGTCTTCGAACCACACGTCGCGGTGCTGGTTCCACTTGATGGGCGAGCCGGTGCGCTTGCAGACGATGATCTTCTGCACGCTGTTGGTTTCCGGGTTGGTCAGCGCGTCGTCGACGTTGGCCTTGAGCGGGGTTTTCTTGCCGCCGCGCACGCCTTCGTCGGCGGTGATCACCACCTTGGAACGGCAGTCGATGATGCGGCCGGCCAGGGCTTCGGGAGAGAAGCCGCCGAACACCACGGAGTGGATCGCACCGATGCGGGCGCAGGCCAGCATCGCCACCACGGCCTCGGGGATCATCGGCATGTAGATGGTCACCACGTCGCCACGGTGCACGTCCTGGCCGCGCAGGGCGTTGGCGAACTTGCAGACCTGCTCGTGCAGTTCGCGGTAGGTGATTTCGCGGTGCTCGGAAGGATCGTCGCCTTCCCAGATGATGGCGATCTGGTCGCCGCGCTCGGCCAGGTGGCGGTCGAGGCAGTTGTAGGAGAGGTTCAGCGTGCCATCGGCGAACCACTTGATGTCCACGTGGTGGTCGTCGAAGGAGGTCTGCTTGACCTTGGTGAACGGCTTGATCCAGTCGATGCGCTGGGCCTGTTCGCGCCAGAAGCCGTCGGGGTTGACCACCGACTGCTGGTACAGCTTCTTGTAGGTGGCCTCGTCGGTCAGAGTGGTCGCGGCCACTTCGGGACGCACGGGGTACACGGATGCCGCTGTCATGGCGTTTTACCTCGGTGAAGAGTGTTGTTTTTGTTGCCATCAGTTGTAACGGCGACACCCTCCCCCGAACCATACGACCATGGTCTTACCAATCCTTAGTCGTAGTGATGGGCCCCATAAGCCGTTGTTTTCACAGCGGGCGCATGGGGCCGCGACAACCTGTCACATACCAAGGGCGTGGGGCAGCGCCAGCGAGATATAGGGCACGTAGGTCACCAGGATCAGGAACAGCAGCAGGATCATCAGCCAGGGCAGCGCCGCGCGGATGGTCGAACCCAGCGGCAGGCCGGTGACCGCCGAGGTG
Organism: Pseudomonas sp. NY15437; assembly: GCF_048068435.1. Lineage (NCBI taxonomy): Bacteria > Pseudomonadati > Pseudomonadota > Gammaproteobacteria > Pseudomonadales > Pseudomonadaceae > Pseudomonas > Pseudomonas sp. NY15437. The sequence goes on along the minus strand of NZ_JBLUQC010000010.1, from coordinate 6,553 downwards.
ACGAACAGGTTGAGCCCCACCGGCGGGTGCACCAGGCCGATCTCCATGTTCACCACCATGACGATCCCCAGGTGGATCGGGTCGATGCCCAGGCGCATGGCGATGGGGAAGAAGATCGGCGCGAGGATCAGCACAATGGCCGAAGGCTCCATGAAACTGCCGGCCACCAGCAGGACCACGTTGACCATCAGCAGGAAGCCGATCGGCGTCAGCCCCTCCTGCATCACCCACTCGGTGATCTGCTGGGGGATCTGCTCGGTGGTCAGCACGTGGGCGAAGAGCATGGCGTTGGCGATGATGAACATCAGCATGATGCTCAGCCGCCCCGACTCCACCAGCACCTTGGGACAGTCGCGCAGGCGCATGTCCTTGTAGACGAACAGCGCGACGAAGGCCGAGTACACCGCCGCCACCGCCGCCGCCTCGGTGGGCGTGAACAGCCCCGAGTAGATGCCGCCGAGGATGATCACCAGCAGGAGCAGCCCCCAGATCGCCCGGCGCGCGGCGGACAGCCACTCGCGCAGGCTGGCGCGCGGTTGCGCCGGCAGCTTCTTCACCCGCGCGACGATGTAGATCACCACCATCAGGATCACGCCCAGCAGCAGCCCGGGCACCACGCCGGCGACGAACAGCTTGCCCACCGAGGTCTCGGTGGCGGCGGAGTACACCACCATGACGATCGACGGCGGGATCAGGATGCCCAGGGTGCCGGCATTGCAGATGATCCCGGCGCCGAACTCGCGCGGGTAACCCGAGCGCACCATGCCCGCCACGGCAATCGAGCCCACTGCCGCCACGGTCGCCGGCGAGGAGCCGGATAGCGCGGCGAACAGCATGCATGCCAGCACCGCGGCAATCGCCAGGCCGCCACGGATGTGGCCGACGCAGGCGTTGGCGAAGTCGATCAGCCGCCGCGCCACGCCGCCGGTGGTCATGAAGGCGCCGGAGAGCAGGAAGAACGGGATCGCCAGCAGCGTGTAGGCCTCGGACGTCTCGAACAGCTTGATCGCCAGCGAGCGCACCGAGTCCGGGCTGAACAGCAAGATCGTCAGCGCCCCGGACAGCCCCAGGGAGATGGCGATGGGCACGCCGATGAACATGAAGACGAACAGCAGGAGGAACAGCATCATCACGGTCATGGACGGTTCTCCACGGCGTCTTCGCCGGCCAGCTTCGAGGCTTCCGCGGCCTCGTCGGCCAGCCCCAGGCCGAGCTGGCGGCCGCGCAACAGGTTGACGAGGATTTCCAGGTAGCGCAGGACCACCAGGCCGAAGCCGATGGGCACGATCACCGCGACGTAGGCCTGCAGGATGCCGAAGTGGTCGAGGTCTTCCGCGCCGATGCCGGCGATGAACAGGGTCTTCACCCAGTCGTAGCTGGCGACCATGAACAGGCCGGCGTAGCCCAGGCAGCAGAGACAGGCGAGCACGCCGATGCCGCGCTGCACCGGGCGCGGCGCCAGGCGCACCAGCGCATCCACGCCCAGGTGGCCGGCGGTGCGCACGCCATAGGCGATGCCGAGGAAGATCAGCCAGCCGAACAGCGCCTTGGTCAGCGCGTTGCTCCAGGACATGTCCTGGGCAACGCCCAGGATCGCATCGCCAATGGCGTAGAACGGCCCCTGGATCGAGGGCAGGCGATCGCCCAGGTCATAGAACAGGGTGAAGACGTTGGTCACCACCACGTAGACGAAGGTCACCAGCGTCATGGCCGCCAGCAGGAAGGCTATGGCGCCTTCCTCGACGTGGTTCCACACGCGCACGAGTCGGTTCATCGAAAATTCTCCACAACGAAGGAACGCCAGGTCGCCCCGCCAGCCGGCAGGGCCGGGCGGAATCAATGGGGACGGTTGGCGGCTTCGGCGGCCTGGAGGAAATCGGCGCCGACGTTGTCGCGGAATTTCTGCCACACCGGCTGCATCGCCTCGCGCCAGTCGGCGCGCTGCTGCGCGGTGAGCGGGTGGATCTCGCTGGTGCCGCTGGCGAGGATGCGCTGGCGGGCGTCGCGGTTCAGGCGCTCGGCTTCGGCGTTCACCTTCACGGTGACCTCGGCCATGATCGTCTCCAACTCGCCACGCAGGTCCGGCGGCAGGCCGTTCCAGAACGCCGCGTTGGTGATGACCATGTAGTCCACCAGGCCGTGGTTGGACTCGGTGAAGTACTTCTGCACCTCGTTGACCTTCTGGCTCTCGTAGTTCGACCAGGTGTTCTCGGTGCCATTCACTACGCCGGTCTGCCGGCCCTGGTAGACCTCGGCGAAGGACATCTTGCGGGAGATGGCGCGCAACTGGCGGAACTGCTCGTTGAGCACATCGGAGGCTTGCACGCGGAACTTCAGCCCGCGCGCATCGCCGGGCTCGAGCAGCAGGCGGTTGGCCGACAGCTGCTTCATCCCGTTGTGCCAGTACGCCAGGCCGAGGATGCCCTTGCCCTGCATGCTGGTCAGCAGCCTCTGGCCCTGCGGGCTGCGCTGGAAGGTGTCGACGGCGTCGATGTCGTCGAAGAGGAACGGCAGGTCGAAGATCTGCACCTTCTTGGTGTACTGCTCGAACTTGGCCAGGGACGGTGCGAGCATCTGCACGTCGCCCAGCAACAGCGCCTCCATCTCCTTGCCATCGCCGAACAGCGAGGAGTTGGGGTACACCTCCACACGCACCCGGCCGGGCAGGCGCTCTTCGGCCAGGCGCTTGAACAGCAGCGCGCCCTGCCCCTTGGGCGTGTTCTCCGCGACCACGTGGGCAAACTTGATCACTATCGGTTCGTTGGCAGCCTGCGGTTCATCGGCAGCCTGGCTGGCTGAGGCGCAGGCCAACGCCAGGACGGCGAGCAAGGCCCGCCCTATCGATCCAAACATCGCGTCACCCTCAATTTGTTCTTGTGCTTGCGAGGTGAGCCTGGCGGCAGGCTCGTGAGGAGACTGACGCAAATGCTGGCGTTCGGAGAATTCGTCTTTTCCCAAAGCGGCGTTCGTACAGACAAAACGCCAGGCAGAAAAAGCAGCGCCCGGCAGGGGCCGGGCACTGGAGTATTCCTGGGTTCAGGGCCGGGGAACGGGCCTCAGGCGGGTAGCCGCGTGCGGTGCTCGAGCATCATCCGCTCGTGCTCTTCGAGCATGCCGGGCACGCAGTCGCGCAGGAACTCCACCCAGGTGCGGATCTTCGCGTCGAGGTACTGCCGCGACGGATACAGCGCATAGACGTTGAGATGGAACAGGCTGTAGGCCGGCAGCACGCGGACCAGGCTGCCATCCTGCAACCCGTGCACGGCGGAATATACCGGCAGCGCGCCGATGCCCATCCCGGCGCGCACCGCCTCGGTCATGGCGTCGGCGGTATTGACCTGGAAATGGCTGTGGTTGATGCCGACCATTTCCTGGCCGTCGGGGCCGTCGAACAGCCACTTGTCCAGCGACATCACCGAGTTCACCAGGCGCAGGCAGCGGTGCTCGGTCAGCTCGCCGAGCTTCGTCGGCATGCCGTGCCGCGCCACGTACTCGGGCGAGGCGCAGAGCACGCTGTAGGTCTTGCCGATGCGCTTGGAGACGAAGCCCGAATCCGGCAATTCCTGGGCGATCACGACGGAGATGTCGTAGCCCTCGTCGAGGATGTCGGTGATGCGGTTGGCCAGGGTCAGGTCGAAGGTGACCTCGGGGTAGATCTCGCAGTACTGCGCGATCGCACGGATCAGGTAGTGCTGGCCGATACCGGTCATGGCATGCACCTTCACCTTGCCGTGGGGGCGGGCGTGGGCGTCGCCGGCCTCGGCCTCGGCTTCCTCGATGTAGCCCAGGATCTGCTGGCAGCGCTGCAGGTAGCGCTGGCCGGCTTCGGTAAGGGCGATGCGGCGGGTGGTGCGGTGCAGCAGGCGAGTGCGCAGGTGCGCTTCGAGTTTGGCCACCGTCCGCGAGACGTAGGCGGTGGTGAGGTCCATGCGCTGGGCGGCGGCGGTGAAGCTGCCGGTCTCGGCGACACAGACGAAGGCACGCATGTTGTGCAGCAGGTCCATCAGTTCTCCAGAAGAGTCTGTCCACGCCACGGCGGGCGGCCTCTGCAACGGTGCATGGCAAGCAACGCCTTGTTACAGATTCATGACAGGCGGCGAATTGTCGCACAGGTGCCCGCCGGGGATTATTGTACTTTCAGGTAACAATAATTCGCCCATCCGTCAGCTTATCCTGTCCCCGGCGCACTTCTAGAATCGCCCTCCCCAACGCGGTCTCCCGCCACGCCCCAGGACAAGCAGCCGTGCTCCGCCTTTCGTGCAACGTGCTTCCACCCCTTCGCTACGCCTTCCAGCCGATCCAGCCCGATTACCGCCTGCCGAGATAAGCCCGATGAGCAGTCTGCCCGTGCGCCTGCCCAAGGCCGCCGCGGTGCGCTTCGCCCTGTCCGACTGGGCGCACACCGACGGCGTGACCTGGATGTTCATCCTCAAGACCCTGATCACCGCCTTCACCGCGCTGTGGCTGGCCTACCGGCTGGAGCTGCCGCAGCCCAACACCGTGCTGGTGAGCGCCTTCATCGTGCTGCAACCGCAGAGCGGCCAGGTGCTGGCGAAGAGTTTCTACCGCATCCTCGGCACGCTGGCCGGGCTCACGGTGATGGTCACCTTCATCGCCCTGTTCGCCCAGGAGCGCGTGCTGTTCCTGCTCTGCGTGGCGATCTGGGTCGGCCTGTGCACGGCGGGCGCCGCGCGCTACCGGGACTTCCGCGCCTACGCCTGCCTGCTGGCCGGCTACACCGCGGTGATGATCGGCATCCCCGCCACCCTGCACCCGGAGGGCGCCTTCATGCAGGCGCTGTGGCGGGTGATCGAGATCACCCTGGGGATTCTCTGCACCGGCGTGGTCAGCGCCGTGGTCCTGCCGCAGACCAGCAGCGCCGCCCTGCGCAACGCGCTGAACACCCGTTTCGGCGACTTCGCCGGCCTCGCCAGCGCGGGCCTCAACGGCACGCTGGAGCGCGAGCGCTTCGAACAGGCCAGCGCGCGGCTCGCCGCCGAGGTGGTGGGCCTGGAAAGCCTGCGCAACGTCACCGCCTTCGAAGACCCGCACATGCGCCTGCGCAGCGGTCGCCTGGCGCGCCTGAACAGCGAATTCATGCAATTGACCACCCGCTTCCACGCCTTGCAGCGCCTGCTCGACCGCCTGCGCGAACGCCAGGCCAGCAACGTGCTGGAAGTGCTGATGCCCTGCCTGATCGACGTCAGCGAACTGCTCGCCAGCTGGCATGGGCGGCCGCTCGGCGAAGCGGACGCCGAGCGCCTGAGCGTGCAACTGGAACTGTGCAAGCATCACCTGATGCCGCGCATCCGCGAGGCCCGTGCCAACCTGGGCCACACCTGCCCGCGCGAAGCCGACCAGCTGGATTTCGAAACCGCCGCCGAGCTGCTCTACCGCTTCGCCGACGACATGCACAACTACGCCCAGACCCACGCCTCGCTGGCCGCGCACAAGCACGAGCGCGAGCAGTGGAAGGAGCGCTTCACGCCCAAGGCCAATGCACTGGCCGCCACCGTGGCGGGCTTCCGCTGTGCGCTGCTGGTGATCGTCGGCGGAGTATTCTGGATCGAGACGTCCTGGCTCAGCGGCGCCACCTTCGCTCTGACCTCGGTGCTGATCGCCGCGCTCTCCTCCGCCTCGCCCAATCCCAAGCGCCAGTCCCTGCAACTGACCCTGGGCACCCTGCTGGGCGCCACCCTGGGCTTCATTCTCACCTTCCGCGTGCTGCCGCATATCGATGGCTTCCCGCTGCTGTGCTTCGTGCTCGCCCCGGTGTTCGCCCTGGGCGCCTTCCTGATCACCCGGCCCCAATGGAGCGGCTATGGCGTCGGCCTGCTGGTGTGGTTCTGCATCGCCTCGCTGCCGGCCAACGTGGCACGCTACGACGCCTACACCTTCATCAACGAATACCTGGCGATGCTGCTCTCCATGGGCATGGCGGTGGTCGCGGCCATCGTCATCCTGCCGCCGAACCGGCCGTGGCTGTGGGAGCGCCTGGAAGCCGAGCTGCGCCTGCGCGTGGTGCGGGTGATCAGCGATCCGCTGAAGGGGCTGTCGTCGAACTTCGAAAGCGGCACCCGCGACCTGCTGAACCAGGCCTACGGGTTATCCACAGGCCGCCCCGACGTGCAGCGCCGGCTGTTGCGCTGGACCTTCCAGGTGCAGGAGATCGGTCTGTCGATCATCGAGTTGCGCCGCGAGCAGGAGGCCCTGCCGAAGGAGCCCTGGTACGCCGAGCGCATGCCCTGGCGCCGGGCGATCCGCGCGCTGGGCCGGTCATTGGTCCGCCTGTTCCTCCAGCCCAGCGAGAGCAACCGCCAGCGCGCCCTGGCGGCGGTGGAGCATGCCATCCACGCGACCCGCAGCACGGATGATCGCCGCCCGCCGCACTTCGACTCCTCTCCCCTGCGCCGGGTGTGCAGCTACCTGCACTTCATCCGCACCTCGCTGCTCGATCCGCAGTCGCCGCTGCGCGACTGAGTCCGGCGGGTTCGCGAGCAAGCTCGCTCCTACGAAGAGCGTCATGCCCTCCCAGTAGGAGCGAGCTTGCTCG